>NZ_JBSFVT010000006.1:0-485904 GCF_053592455.1 Streptomyces sp. NPDC002676
CCCAAGGGTTGGGCTGTTCGCCCATTAAAGCGGTACGCGAGCTGGGTTTAGAACGTCGTGAGACAGTTCGGTCCCTATCCGCTGTGCGCGTAGGAATATTGAGAAGGGCTGTCCCTAGTACGAGAGGACCGGGACGGACGAACCTCTGGTGTGCCAGTTGTTCTGCCAAGGGCATGGCTGGTTGGCTACGTTCGGGAGGGATAACCGCTGAAAGCATCTAAGCGGGAAGCCTGCTTCGAGATGAGTATTCCCACCTCCTTGAGAGGGTAAGGCTCCCAGTAGACGACTGGGTTGATAGGCCAGATATGGAAGCCCGGTAACGGGTGGAGTTGACTGGTACTAATAGGCCGAGGGCTTGTCCTCAGTTGCTCGCGTCCACTGTGTTGGTTCTGAAACCACGAACAGCCCCATGTGCCACACATGGTGCGGCGTTCACAGTTTCATAGTGTTTCGGTGGTCATAGCGTGAGGGAAACGCCCGGTTACATTCCGAACCCGGAAGCTAAGCCTCACAGCGCCGATGGTACTGCAGGGGGGACCCTGTGGGAGAGTAGGACGCCGCCGAACTCCTTTTAAAGCTCCGGCTCTTGGGCACTCAGCCCAGGAGCCGGAGCTTTTTTGCGTTGAGGTAAGGTCAGGGGGCATCGTTGGATCGTTTCGCACAGGAGGCCCCCGGGTGGAGGTCCAGGAGACCCGTGTCCAGACAGACCGGGTCCTCACCATCCCCAACATCCTCAGCATGGCCCGGCTCGCCGGCGTACCCCTGTTCCTGTGGTTGATCCTCAGGCCCGAGTTCGGGGGCCCCAACAGCGATGGCTGGGCTCTTCTCGTGCTGGCGTTGAGCGGGGTCAGTGACTATCTGGACGGCAAGCTCGCCCGGCGCTGGAATCAGATCAGCAGTCTCGGCCGGCTGCTCGATCCGGCGGCGGACCGGCTGTACGTGCTTTCCACCCTGGTTGGTCTCACATGGCGAGAGATCCTGCCGATCTGGTTGACCGCCGCACTGCTCCTGAGGGAGCTGGTTCTGCTGGTGATGGTGGGTATCCTCAGGCGGCACGGATATCCGCCGCCCCAGGTGAACTTCCTGGGGAAAGCCGCTACCTTCAACTTGATGTATGCCTTCCCGCTCCTGCTCCTCAGCGACGGAAGTGGTTGGATCGCGTCACTCGCCGCTGTTTTCGGATGGGCGTTCGCTGGATGGGGTACAACCCTCTACTGGTGGGCAGGAGTGCTCTACGTGGTGCAAGTCCGCCGTTTGGTTCGTGCGGACACCATGGCCGATTGAGCCTGGCGAATGTCCGGACGTAGCGCTTCGATGGCCCTCGCTGGAAAAGTGCGGGACAATCTGGACGGGTGAAGTCGGCTGGACCGTCGTCTCTTGGAGGAGGACGCTTCCGACATGAAGGCCGTCGTGATGGCCGGAGGCGAAGGCACACGCCTGCGCCCCATGACCTCTAGCATGCCCAAGCCGCTCCTGCCCGTGGCGAACCGCCCGATCATGGAGCACGTGCTAAGGCTGCTCAAAAGGCACGGGCTCACCGAGACCGTTGTCACCGTGCAGTTCCTGGCATCGCTCGTCAAGAACTACTTCGGCGATGGCGAGGAGCTCGGAATGGAGCTCACATATGCCAATGAGGAGAAGCCACTCGGTACCGCCGGAAGTGTGAAGAACGCCGAAGAGGCGTTGAAGGACGATGCTTTTCTCGTCATCTCCGGTGATGCCCTGACCGACTTCGACCTCACCGACCTGATCAATTTCCACAAGGAGAAGGGCGCGCTGGTCACGGTCTGTCTGACCCGCGTACCCAATCCGCTGGAGTTCGGCATCACGATCGTCGACGAAGAAGGCAAGGTCGAGCGTTTTCTGGAGAAACCGACCTGGGGGCAGGTCTTCTCCGACACGGTCAACACGGGCATCTACGTCATGGAGCCCGAAGTCTTCAACTACGTCGAAGCGGATGTCCCCGTCGACTGGTCCGGCGATGTCTTCCCGCAGTTGATGAAGGAAGGCAAACCCATCTACGGCTATGTCGCCGAGGGCTACTGGGAGGACGTAGGTACCCACGAGAGCTACGTGAAGGCCCAGGCGGACGTCCTCGAAGGCAAGGTCAACGTCGATATCGAGGGATTCGAGATATCCCCTGGCGTCTGGGTTGCCGAGGGCGCCGAGGTGCATCCGGACGCGGTGCTGCGGGGACCGCTCTACATCGGCGACTACGCGAAGGTCGAGGCCGGGGCGGAAATCCGGGAACACACCGTCGTCGGGTCCAACGTCGTCGTCAAGACCGGTGCGTTCCTGCACAAGGCCGTCGTGCACGACAACGTGTATGTCGGGCAGCACAGCAATCTGCGCGGCTGCGTGGTCGGGAAGAACACCGACATCATGCGCGCCGCCCGGATCGAGGACGGCGCCGTCATCGGTGACGAGTGCCTGATCGGTGAAGAATCGATCGTTCAGGGCAATGTCCGGGTCTATCCGTTCAAGACCATCGAGGCCGGTGCCTTCGTCAACACCTCGGTCATCTGGGAATCCAGAGGGCAGGCGCATCTCTTCGGAGCCCGTGGCGTGAGTGGGATCCTGAACGTGGAGATCACGCCCGAGCTGGCCGTGCGGCTGGCCGGGGCCTACGCGACGACCCTGAAGAAGGGCTCCACCGTCACCACCGCCCGTGACCACTCCCGAGGCGCCCGTGCGCTCAAGCGGGCGGTCATCTCCGCGCTCCAGGCCAGCGCCATCGACGTACGGGACCTGGAGAACGTGCCACTGCCCGTGGCGCGGCAGCAGACGGCGCGGGGCAGTGCCGGCGGCATCATGATCCGGACCTCCCCGGGTGTCCCGGACTCGGTCGACATCATGTTCTTCGACGGGCAGGGAGCGGACCTGTCGCAGGGCAGCCAGCGGAAGCTGGACCGGGTGTTCGCGCGCCAGGAGTACCGGCGGGCGTTCCCCGGTGAGATCGGCGACCTGTACTTCCCGGCGAGCGTCTTCGACTCGTACACCGGATCGCTGCTGCGGAACGTCGACACGACGGGCATCGCCGAATCCGGCCTGAAGGTCGTCGTGGACGCCTCCAACGGCAGCGCCGGACTGGTCCTGCCCAGCCTGCTCGGCAAGCTCGGGGTGGACTCGCTGACCATCAACCCCGGTCTGGACGAGGCCAGGCCCACGGAGACGGCCGAGATGCGCCGCAAGGGGCTGGTACGGCTCGGTGAGATCGTGGCGTCCTCCGGGGCCGCGTTCGGTGTCCGGTTCGACCCCGTGGGCGAGCGGCTGTCGCTCGTGGACGAGAAGGGCCGGATCATCGAGGACGACCGGGCGCTGCTCGTGATGCTGGACTTGGTGGCCGCCGAGCGGCGCAGCGGGCGCGTGGCGCTGCCGGTGACCACGACCCGGATCGCCGAGCAGGTGGCCGCCTATCACGGCACCCAGGTCGAGTGGACCACCACCTCACCGGACGACCTGACGCGGGTGGGGCGTGAGGAAGGGACCATCTTCGGCGGCGACGGCATGGGCGGGTTCATCGTCCCCGAGTTCAGCAGCGTCTACGACGGCACGGCGGCCTTCGTACGGCTGATAGGGCTGGTCACGCGGACGCAGCTCACGCTGAGCCAGATCGATGCCCGGATTCCGCGGGCGCACGTCCTCAAGCGGGATCTGGCGACGCCGTGGGCCGTCAAGGGGCTGGTGATGCGGCGGGTGGTCGAGGCCGCCGGAGATCGCTTTGTCGACACGACCGACGGGGTGCGGGTCGTGGAGACCGACGGGCGCTGGGCGCTGGTGCTGCCCGACCCGGCCGAGGCGGTCACGCACCTGTGGGCGGAGGGGCCCGACGACGCCTCCGCGCAGGCCTTGCTGGACGAGTGGTCGTCCGTCGTGGACAGCGCCGGACGGTAAAACCCACTGCACGCGTGCGTGCCGGACATGTGACCCCCGAGGGGGCCTGTCCGGCACGCCGGTGGGGCCATTCGGAGGTACTGCCCGCGACATGCGACGATGTGCGGCATGCCGCAGCAACCCCCCGTTCGGAGCAGCCCCGGCCGGCCGCGTCCGGACGCCTCCATGTCGTTGATCACCAACGTCATGGATCACAGCCTCGACGACGGGTATGCCCAGGCAGCCGCCCGGAGGCAGTCCCAGGGCGAAGGCGGCATGCCGAAGACGCTCAGGGCGAAGCTGGGCCTTGCGGCCGGCCTGGTCCTCACGGCACTGGTCGTCACGGTGGGTGCGGCCCAGGCGCATGTGGCGGCGCCTGTGGTGGCCAAGGAGCGCCAGGAGCTGATCGACCGCATCGACCGCCAGACCTCGGGCGCGGACAAGCTCGAATCCACCGTGGACAAGCTGCGTGACGATGTCGCCGCGCGGCAGCGGGCGGCCCTGAAGCGCAGCGGCGGGAACGCGAGCCTGGTGGACGTGCTGTCGGGTGCCGCGGCGGTGCACGGCCCCGGCGTGAAGCTGGTCGTGAACGACGCCAAGGAAGCCAGCACGGGCGGCGACGGTACCAACCCGCGCGAGACCTCCGGGTTCTCCGACAACGGGCGGGTGCGCGACCGTGACATGCAGCGCGTGGTCAACGGGCTGTGGTCCTCCGGCGCCGAGGCCGTCTCCATCAACGGACAGCGGCTGACGTCCCTGTCCGCGATCAGGGCGGCGGGTGACGCGATACTGGTCGACAACAAGCCGCTGGTGCCGCCGTACACGGTCCTGGCGGTGGGGGACGGGGAGAGGCTGAGCACCACGTTCCAGAACAGCGCCGACGGCCTGTATCTGCATGCCCTTGAGGAGAACTTCGGCATCCGCGCCACCATCTCCACGCAGGGCGACGTCGAGCTGCCCGCCGCACCGAGTCTGATCGTACGTACAGCACAGCCGACCACCGAGAAATCTGAGAAGGGCACATCGTGATCGCCGTACTGGGCCTCGTCGTGGGAGTCGTGGCCGGCCTGTTGGTCCGCCCGGAGGTTCCGGCGGTCGTCGAGCCGTATCTGCCCATCGCCGTCGTCGCGGCGCTGGACGCGGTCTTCGGTGGCCTGCGGGCCATGCTCGACGGCATCTTCGACGACAAGGTCTTCGTGGTGTCGTTCCTGTCGAACGTGGTCGTGGCGGCGCTGATCGTGTTCCTCGGTGACAAGTTGGGCGTGGGCGCGCAACTGTCCACGGGTGTCGTGGTGGTCCTGGGTATCCGGATCTTCTCCAACGCCGCCGCGATCCGGCGGCACGTGTTCCGGGCGTGAGAACGATGAGCGACGAGAACGAGCGGCCCGAGAGCGACGAGCGGCCCGAGATGAACGAGCGGCCCGAGATGAACGAGCGGCCCGAGCAGAGCGAGCGCCCCGAGAACAGGCTGCGCAAGGAGCTGCCCGACGAGGTGCCCGCGCCCGTCCCGGGAGCCGGGGAGCCGTCGCAGGACACGCGGCAGGAGACGCTGACCGGCCGGCAGCGGCTGGTCAAGGGTTTGTGGCCGCCGCGTGTGACGCGGGCCCAACTCATCGTCGCCCTGCTGCTGTTCGGCCTCGGTTTCGGCCTGGCCGTGCAGGTGGCGTCGAACAGCGACAGCGGCAGCGCGCTGCGCGGCGCCCGGCAGGAAGATCTTGTGCGCATTCTCGATGAACTGGATTCGCGTACTCAGCGTCTTCAGGACGAGAAGCAGGGACTCGACAAGCAGCGGTCGGAGCTGCAGACCAGCTCCGACCAGGCAGCGGAGGCTCGCAAGCAGACCGCCGAGAAGGAGAGACAACTCGGCATTCTGGCGGGCACCGTGGCGGCGCAGGGTTCCGGCATCACGATGACGATCGAGGACACGAAGGGGACGGTTCAGGCGGACATGCTGCTCGACGCGATCCAGGAACTGCGCGCGGCCGGCGCGGAGGCGATCCAGGTGAACGGCGTGCGGGTGGCCGCGAACACCTACTTCGCGGACTCGGGCAAGAGTGTGAGCGTCGACGGGAACAGGATCAGCGCCCCCTATCGTTTCAAGGTCATCGGCAAGCCGCAGGACCTGGAGCCGGCGCTGAACATCCCTGGAGGCGTGGTGCAGACTCTGGAGAAGGAGCAGGCCACGGTGACCGTCGAGCAGTCGAGCAAGATCGTCGTGGACGCCTTGCGACAGGCGAAGCGGCCTGACTACGCTCGGTCGTCCTCCTAGTGAACCGACGGTGCATGGGGGCGATCCTGCAGGGGCATGAGGTTGCGGGGGGTCGGCGCACCGAAGGAGTGGTGCGTGGTGGAAACTGTTTGGCGGATACGGACGTTGTGAAGGTGTCCGGTTCGGCCGGTGTAGGCAATCAGGGTTCGTCCTGCCCCACGGGCGGGTCTGTTTCGGTCAAGGGGAATCGCCCGTGAAGTTGTTTGCGAAGTTGTTCGGCAAGAGTGCGCGAGAGGGCAACGCCAACGCGACCGCTCGCCATCGCGCCCAGCCAGACGTGGAGGGCCAGCGCCCGCTGTTCCGGGACCAGGTCGCTGGTCCGGGTGGTGACATTTCGGGAGGTCAGGGCGCGGCGTCTGTTGACCCTGCCCAGTCCGGCGGCATAGGTTTCGGGCAACCGTCAACCTCAAGTGCGGGTGGAGGGTTTGCCCCCAACCCGTACGCGTCCAACGCCCCGGCGGGGCAGCCGCAGGAGGATCCGTCCATGTCGGTCCTGGTGTGTACGAGGTGCGGTAACCGCAACGCGGAGAACGCCCGGTTCTGTTCCAACTGCGGTGCGCCGCTGCGCCCCGGAGTGGCGCCGGAGCGTGCCTCCGAGACGACGTCCACGATCTCCATCTCCGGCATCGAGGCCTACGACGCGGAGGTGACCGGCCAGACGCCGCTGCCGATGCTGTCGCCCGAGGCGCAGGCCGCGGTCGACGCGCTGCCGCTGGGCTCGGCGCTGCTGGTGGTGCGCCGGGGGCCGAACTCGGGCAGCCGCTTCCTGCTGGACGCCGACCTGACCACGGCCGGCCGTCACCCGCAGAGCGACATCTTCCTGGACGACGTCACGGTCTCCCGTCGGCACGTGGAGTTCCGTCGCTCTCCGGACGGCTCGTTCACGGTGGCCGACGTGGGCAGCCTGAACGGCACCTACGTCAACCGGGAGCGGATCGACCAGGTCGCTCTGTCGAACGGTGACGAGGTGCAGATCGGCAAGTACCGGCTGGTGTTCTACGCGAGCCGGCAGAGCATCTGACCTCCTCCGGACCCTGTCCGGGGGGACCCCAGGGAAGGTCCATGCTTCAAACACCGAGCGGCGGTACCGGGAGCGGTACCGCCGCCACGGACAGTGGGCTGATGAGCATCGGCGCGGTGCTGCACGCGCTGCGCGACGAGTTCCCCGAAGTCACCATCTCCAAGATCCGCTTCCTGGAGTCGGAGGGGCTCATCGAGCCGCAGCGGACCCCGTCCGGGTACCGCAAGTTCAGCGCCGGGGACGTCGAGCGCCTCGGCCACGTTCTGAGGATGCAGCGGGACCACTATCTGCCGCTCAAGGTCATCCGTGAGTACCTGGAGGCCATGGAGCGCGGCGAGGACGTCTCGCTGCCTCTGGTGGGACGCCAGCGCACCAAGGACGATCCGGGGGAGCCGGCCGAGGGGCCCACCGTTGCCCGGGTCGGGCGGGCCCAGCTGCTGGCGGCGGCGGAGATCGAGGAGGGCGACCTCGAGGAGTGGGAGGCGTACGGGCTCATCGCTCCGCTCGCCGACGGGGCGTACGACGCCGAGGCCGTCACCGTGGCGTCCCTCGTGGCGGAACTGGGCCGTTTCGGGATCGGGCCGCGCCATCTGCGGGTGATGAAGGCCGCCGCCGACCGGGAGGCGGGGCTCGTCGATCAGGTGGTGGCCCCGCTGAAGCGCCACCGGAACCCGCAGACCAGGGCCCATGCCGAGGCCCGCGCGAAGGAGCTGGCGGCGCTCACCGTCAGGCTGCACACGGCCCTCGTGCAGACCGCTCTCGGGCTGCGGCTGCCCTGAGCGGCGGGGCGTCCCGGCCTCCCGATCGGGCACCTGTTCCCGGCCCGACTACCCAAACGTCCCGGGCACGGCCTAGGGTTGCTGTGTGAACGAGCTCGATGTCGTAGGTGTCCGGGTCGAAATGCCCTCTAACCAACCGATCGTGCTCCTGCGCGAAGTGGGGGGCGACCGCTACCTCCCCATCTGGATCGGGCCGGGGGAGGCGACGGCGATCGCCTTCGCTCAGCAGGGCATGGCCCCCGCGCGACCGCTGACCCACGACCTGTTCAAGGACGTGCTGGAGGCCGTCGGCCAGGAGCTGACCGAAGTACGGATCACCGATCTGCGCGAAGGCGTCTTCTACGCGGAGCTGGTCTTCGCCAGCGGAGTCGAGGTGAGCGCCCGTCCCTCCGATGCCATAGCACTGGCCCTGCGCACCGGAACGCCGATCTACGGCAGTGACACGGTGCTGGACGACGCGGGCATCGCGATTCCGGACGAGCAGGAGGACGAGGTGGAGAAGTTCCGCGAGTTCCTCGACCAGATCTCGCCCGAGGACTTCGGCACCACCCAGTGAGACCCGCGGCCGGCCCGCCGGACCAGCGAGTTCGCGGGCCGGTCGAAGAAGGCTGCCGCGGCCGGAGTCGTGGCAATTGCCACCGGCCATTGAGAGCGTCCTACGGATACCCGCGCAGGCATTCGGCTAGCCTTTCCCCGCGGTGGGACACGGGAAACCACTCCTAGGGTGATTATCACTCGGCGTGCCGAGTGTGGCGATCGTTGACGCACCCCTGGTGACTGCCTACCGTCGAGAAGGCAGGTCAAGGACGGAGGTCGGCGTGAGAACCAGCGGCGACGGTACGGCTGGGGGTGCCCCCGGACGCGGTTTCGGGGAGAGCGGTCCGTACCCTCCCCCAAGCTCTCAGCTGCGTTCGAGCAGGGGGTACCCCCAGCCCGACAGCGCGGTCGATCACGCTCCGCAGCGGCCGACAGCGGTGCTGAGCGGCGGAGGGGTGGCGTCCATGTCTTCCGAGTCCGAGCAGATCGGCTACCGCGGGCCCACGGCCTGCGCGGCGGCCGGCATCACGTATCGGCAGCTCGACTACTGGGCCCGCACCGGCCTGGTCGAGCCGAGCGTGCGGCCCGCCCACGGGTCGGGTACGCAGCGTCTGTACAGCTTCCGGGACGTCGTCGTTCTGAAGATCGTCAAGCGGTTCCTGGACACCGGGGTGTCGCTGCAGAACATCCGTACGGCCGTCCAGCACCTCCGGGAGCGCGGTTTCCGGGACCTTGAGCGCATGACCCTGATGAGCGACGGTGCCACGGTGTACGAGTGCACCTCGCCGGACGAGGTCCACGCCCTGCTCCAGGGCGGTCAGGGCATCTTCGGCATCGCCGTGGGCGTGGTGTGGCGGGATGTGGAGAGCGCGCTCTCCCAGCTGCACGGGGAGCGCATCGACACCGGCGAGACCCTCGTCGGCCACAACCCCGCGGACGAGCTGGCGCGGCGCCGCAACCGGGCGGTCTGAGCCCCGGGGTCCGCGGCGGAGCCCTCCGGCGCCATGGCGTTGTCAGTGCCGTGGTGCAGCATCGGAGTTGTGAGAAACGCGCCCACGATCCTGCATCTCGACATGGATGCCTTCTTCGCCTCGGTGGAGCAGGCCTCCAAGCCGAGCCTGCGCGGGAAAGCCGTGATCGTGGGCGGGCTCGGGCCGCGCGGGGTGGTGGCCACCGCGTCGTACGAGGCCCGGGTCTTCGGGGTGCACTCGGCGATGCCCATGGCCCAGGCCCGCCGGCTGGCGCCGAACGCGGCGTATCTCGTGCCGCGCTTCGGCCTCTACCGGTCGGTCAGCGACCAGGTGATGGCCCTGCTGCGGGAGCTCTCGCCGCTGGTGGAGCCGCTGAGCCTGGACGAGGCGTTCGTGGACCTGGAGGCCGGGGGAGCGGCCTGGGACGAGGAGTCGGCGCGGCTGGCCGGAGCGAAGCTGCGCGCGGACATCCGGGCGGTCACGGGGCTGACCGGCTCGGTGGGACTCGCCGCCTCCAAGATGCTCGCGAAGATCGCCTCCGAGCAGGCCAAGCCCGACGGGCTCGTGCTCATCGAGCCGGGGTCGGAACGCGCGCTCCTCGGGCCGATGTCGGTGCGGACCCTGCCAGGGGTCGGGCCGGCCACCGGGGACCATCTGCGGCGCGCCGGGATCACCACGGTCGAGGAACTGGCCGAGGCGGGCGAGGACGAACTCGTACGGCTGCTGGGCAAGGCCCACGGGCACGCGTTGTACGCCATGGCGCTGGCGCGCGACGACCGGCCCGTCGTCGCCGAGCGGGAGACCAAGTCGGTGTCGGTGGAGGACACCTATGACGTGGACATCCACGACCGGCTGCGGGTCGGCCTGGAAGTGCGGCGGCTCGCCGACCGGTGTGTGGGGCGGCTGCGCGGGGCCGGGCTGTCGGGGCGGACCATCGTGCTGAAGGTGCGGCGGTACGACTTCTCGACGCTGACCCGCTCCGAGACGCTCAGGGGGCCCACGGACGACCCTGCCGTGATCCGGGAGGCGGCGGCGCGGCTGCTGGAGTCCGTGGACACCACGGGCGGTGTACGGCTGCTGGGGGTCGGTGTGTCCGGGCTCGCCGACTACACCCAGGAGGACCTGTTCGCCCAGGCCGCGGGCGAGCTGGCCGCCGAGGCTCCGGAACAGGCCGCGCCCGAGGCCGCCGAGGAGGAGCCGGAGCCCGCCGAGCGGCACTGGAGCGCCGGGCACGACATACGGCACGCCGCCTACGGCCACGGCTGGGTGCAGGGCAGCGGCCTGGGGCGGGTCACCGTACGTTTCGAGACGCCGTACTCGGAGCCGGGCCGCGTGCGGACCTTCCGGGTCGACGACCTCGATCTGGAACCGGCGGACCCGCTGCCGCTGGTGCCGGAAATTGGGGACGCGGAGAGACAGGAGAGACAGGAGAGACAGGAGAGACAGACGGACAAGCACATGGAGAAGCACTCGGAGAAGCAGACGGAGCGGCACACGCAACCTCAGGCCTCCTCCGAGCCGGCCAGCTTTCCGAAGTCGTGGTCGGGAAGCGCCGGAGGCGCCCCTACATCCAGACCGTAGTGGTGGTAGAGCTGGAGTTCCTGTTCGGGGGAGAGGTGGCGGCCCACGCCGAAGTCGGGGGCGTCCTTGATCAGGCTCCGTTCGAACGGCACCTGAAGCGTGCCCTCGACCAGCTCGCTCGGCTCCAGCGGGACGAACGCATCCCTGGAGAACAGGCCTGTTCGTATGGCAGCCCACTCGGGCACGCCCGTCGCGTCGTCGAGATACACCTCGTCGACGGTGCCGATTTTGGTCCCATTTCGGTCGAACGCCTTGCGGCCGATCAGGTTGCGCGGATCGATATCGGTCTGCACGGTCCCTCTCCCTCCACTTGGTCGCAACTCATCCGTAAGCACTACAAAAGAGCACATTCAACGAGGCGGCCACTCGAAGGCCCGGGCGTTGACCTCGCTGGTACGCTGACAGCGGCTGCTGACCCCGCGCGGGAGAGTCCTCCGACCACGTCGGAGGCGCCGAAGGAGCAAATCCTCCCCGGAATCTCTCAGGCTCACGTACCGCACGGACGAGGTCACTCTGGAAAGCAGGGCGGATGCCCACGGTATCCGCCCTCACCGACGGTGAAAGCCGGCGTCCTCGGGCGCCCGGTGAAGCTCTCAGGTTGAGATGACAGAGGGGGAGGCCGTCCGGGCACCCGTGTCGTGGTGCCCTCGAAGGTCGCGTCAGACCAGGAGGCCTCCGCAATGACCGCCCACCACGTTCCGCTGTCCGAGCTCGAAGCGGGTATCCCCTTCGAGCAGCGTCACATCGGGCCCGACCAGGAGGCGCGGGCCAAGATGCTCGCGCAGGTCGGCTACGGTTCCCTCGACGAGCTGACCGCCGCCGCGGTGCCGGATGTGATCAAGAACGCCGAAGCCCTGGATCTGCCGGAGGCCCGGACCGAGGCCGAGGTGCTCGCCGAGCTGCGTGAGCTCGCCGACCGCAACCAGGTTCTCGGCTCCATGATCGGCCTGGGCTACTACGGCACCTTCACGCCCCCCGTCATCCTGCGCAACGTCATGGAGAACCCGGCCTGGTACACGGCGTACACGCCGTACCAGCCGGAGATCTCCCAGGGCCGCCTGGAGGCCCTGCTGAACTTCCAGACGGTGGTCGCCGAACTCACCGGCCTGCCGACCTCCGGCGCCTCCCTCCTGGACGAGGGCACCGCCGCCGCCGAGGCGCTGGCGCTCTCCCGGCGCATGGGCAAGAACAAGAAGGGCCTGTTCCTGGTCGACGCGGACGCGCTGCCGCAGACGATCGCCGTCATCGAGACGCGCGCCGAGCCGACCGGCATCGAGGTCGTCGTCGCCGACCTGAGCGAGGGCATCCCGGCCGACATCGCCGACCGCGAGATCAACGGCGTCCTCATCCAGTACCCGGGCGCCTCCGGTGCCGTACGGGACATCAAGCCGGTCATCGACCAGGCGCACGAGCTGGGCGCTCTCGTCACCGTCGCCGCCGACCTGCTCGCGCTGACCCTGCTGACCTCGCCCGGCGAGCTGGGCGCGGACATCGCGGTCGGCACCACCCAGCGCTTCGGTGTCCCGATGGGCTTCGGCGGTCCGCACGCGGGCTACATG
Source organism: Streptomyces sp. NPDC002676 (assembly GCF_053592455.1). Classification (NCBI taxonomy): domain Bacteria; kingdom Bacillati; phylum Actinomycetota; class Actinomycetes; order Kitasatosporales; family Streptomycetaceae; genus Streptomyces; species Streptomyces sp. NPDC002676. The sequence continues at coordinate 12,591 of NZ_JBSFVT010000006.1, forward strand.
GCCGTGCAGGAGAAGTTCGCGCGCAGCCTGCCCGGCCGCCTCGTGGGTGTCTCCGTCGACGCCGACGGCAACAAGGCCTACCGCCTGGCCCTGCAGACCCGTGAGCAGCACATCCGCCGAGAGAAGGCCACGAGCAACATCTGCACCGCGCAGGTGCTGCTCGCCGTGATGGCCGGCATGTACGCCGTCTACCACGGCCCGGAGGGCCTGAAGACCATCGCGCGCCGCACCCACCGCTACGCCACCGTCCTGGCCGCGGGCCTGACGGCCGGCGGTGTCGAGCTCGTGCACGGCGCCTACTTCGACACCCTCACCGCGCGCGTGCCCGGCAAGGCCGCCGAGGTCGTCGCCGCCGCCGAGCGGAACGGTGTCAACCTGCGCCTGGTCGACGCCGACCACGTCTCCATGGCCTGCGACGAGACCACCACGCGCGCCCAGCTGGGTGCCGTCTGGGCCGCCTTCGGTATCGACGGCGACGTCGAGGCGCTGGACGCGGCGGCCGTGGACACGCTGCCCGGGGCGCTGCTGCGCACCGACGACTACCTGACCCACCCGGTCTTCCAGCAGCACCGCTCCGAGACCGCGATGCTGCGCTACCTGCGCAAGCTGTCCGACCGCGACTACGCGCTCGACCGCGGCATGATCCCGCTGGGCTCCTGCACCATGAAGCTCAACGCGACCACGGAGATGGAGCCGGTCACCTGGCCCGAGTTCGGCCAGCTGCACCCCTTCGCGCCGGCCGAGCAGGCCGCGGGCTACCTCACGCTCATCCGTGAGCTGGAGGAACGTCTCGCCGAGGTCACCGGCTACGACAAGGTCTCCCTCCAGCCGAACGCCGGTTCGCAGGGCGAGCTGGCCGGTCTGCTCGCGGTGCGCGGCTACCACCGCGCGAACGGCGACGAGCAGCGCACCATCTGCCTGATTCCGTCCTCCGCGCACGGCACCAACGCCGCCAGCGCCGTGATGGCGGGCATGAAGGTCGTCGTCGTCAAGACCGCCGAGGACGGCGAGGTCGACGTCGAGGACCTGCGCGCCAAGATCGAGCAGTACCGCGACGAGCTGGCCGTGCTCATGATCACCTACCCGTCCACGCACGGCGTGTTCGAGGAGCACGTCGCCGACATCTGCGCCCAGGTCCACGAGGCGGGCGGCCAGGTGTACGTCGACGGCGCGAACCTCAACGCCCTGGTCGGCCTCGCCAAGCCGGGCCACTTCGGCGGTGACGTCTCGCACCTGAACCTGCACAAGACCTTCTGCATCCCGCACGGCGGCGGCGGCCCCGGCGTCGGCCCGGTCGCGGTCCGCTCGCACCTGGCGCCGTACCTGCCCAACCACCCGCTCCAGCCGGCCGCCGGTCCGGAGACGGGCGTCGGGCCGATCTCGGCGGCGCCGTGGGGCTCCGCGGGCATCCTGCCCATCTCCTGGGCGTACGTCCGCCTGATGGGCGGCGAGGGTCTGAAGCGGGCCACGCAGGTGGCCGTGCTCTCCGCCAACTACGTCGCCAAGCGCCTGGAGCCGCACTACCCGGTGCTCTACACCGGCCCCGGCGGCCTGGTCGCGCACGAGTGCATCATCGACCTGCGCCCGCTGACCAAGGCGACGGGCGTCACCGTGGACGACGTGGCCAAGCGCCTCATCGACTACGGCTTCCACGCGCCGACGATGTCCTTCCCGGTGGCCGGCACGCTGATGATCGAGCCGACCGAGTCCGAGGACATCACCGAGCTCGACCGTTTCTGCGACGCGATGATCGCCATCCGCGCGGAGATCGAGAAGGTCGGCGCCGGCGAGTGGCCCGCGGAGGACAACCCGCTCCACGGCGCCCCGCACACCGCCGCCGCGCTCGGCGGGGAGTGGAAGCACGCCTACAGCCGCGACGAGGCCGTCTTCCCGGCCGGTGTCTCGGCCGCCGACAAGTACTGGCCGCCGGTGCGCCGCATCGACCAGGCCTTCGGTGACCGCAACCTGGTCTGCTCCTGCCCGCCGCTGGACGCGTACGAGGACTGAGCGAGTCCCGGTGAGTGAGAGCCCCGCCCGTGCATTCGGGCGGGGCTCTCCCGTTTCTCGTGCCGTCGCCGACGACCGCACTCTCACGCCGCCGCCAGCGCCACCTCGGTCGACTTGATCAGGGCGATCACGTCGGAGCCCACGAAGAGCCCGAGCTCGGTGGCCGCGTCCTTGGTGATCACGGCCGTGAGTTCGCCCCCGGCCACGGAGATCTTCACCGAGGTCATGGCCGCGCCGTGCGTGAGACGGGTGATCGCGCCGGGAAGCTGGTTGCGGATCGACAGGCCCTCGGGCCGGCTCGTGGCGAGCGAGATCTCCGTCGACTTCACCAGCGCGCGGACGGGGGAGCCCGGGGCGAGGCCGAGCTGCTCGGCGGCCTCCAGGGTGATGGCCGCCATGAGGTCCTGCCCGCCGTCCAGGCGGATCCTGACCGTGGCCATGACCTCGCCGGCCTGGACCCCGGTGACGGTCCCGGGGAGCTGGTTGCGGATGCTCAGTGTCATGGGCACCCACCGTAGGGCGCATGTCCGGTCAGGCCGGGTATGCGTGGGTCTGCGTCGCCTTCACCGTCGCCCAGACAGCTGCGCCCGGGTGCAGGTCCAGCTCGGCCGCGGCGACCGTGGTGAGGTCGGCGGCGAGTGGGAGTTCACCGGTGAGGTCGGCGCGGATCTGGTCGCCGTGGATCTCCAGGCCCGCGACCTCGCAACGCCACAGGTTGCGGGCGCTGGCACCGGTGGGCCGGTCCCGGAACAGGGTGACCGCGGAGGGCGGAAACGCGACGAAGGCGGGCCCGGACAGCTCCTCGGTGGTCGTGATCGAGGGCCCGGCGTCCAGCCGTACCGTGTGCCCCTCGGCCTGCCCCCGGTACAGGTTGAGGCCGACGAGCCGGGCGATGTAGTCGGTGCGCGGACGGCGGGCGATGCCGGACGGGCTGCCCTCCTGCACGACTTGGCCGTGCTCTATGACCACCAGCCGGTCGGCGAGCACCATGGCGTCCAGCGGGTCGTGCGTCACCAGGACGGCGACCGCCTCGAACTCGGCCAGGTGGCGGCGGAGCTGGGCCCGGACCTCCAGGCGGGTACGGGCGTCCAGGGCCGCGAGCGGCTCGTCCAGGAGCAGCAGCCGGGGCCGGGTGGCCAGGGCGCGGGCGAGGGCGACGCGCTGGGCCTGGCCGCCGGAGAGCCTCCGGGGCCTGGCGTGCGCGTGCTCGGCCAGGCCCATGCGGTCCAGCCACGCGGCGGCCTGGGCGCGGGCCTCGGCCTTGGCGACCCCCTGGCAGCGCGGACCGAAGGCGATGTTGTCCAGGGCGGACAGATGCGGGAAGAGCAGGTAGTCCTGGAAGACCACGCCGACCGGGCGGGACTCCGGCGGGGTGCGCTCCAGCGATGTGCCGTCGAGTCGCAGATGGCCGTCGGTCAGCGGGGCCAGACCGGCAAGGGCGCGCAGGGCGGTGGTCTTGCCGGCACCGTTCGGGCCGAGCAGCGCGACCACGTCCCCGGGGGCGGCCGTCAGCGTCACATCCAGCCGGAACGAGCCGCGCTCGACGACGAGCCGGGCGTGGAGCCCCTCTTCGCCCACCGACTGGCGATCGGCTTCGGGGGCGTCGATGTCGGTCATGGGTCCGTACGTTCGCACACGCCCAGGGGTGGCTGCCATCGTCACGCCCCCGTCATCCAGCGGTCCCTGAGCCCCGCCAGCACCGCGATCGACACGGCCAGCAGGACCAGGCTGAGGGAGATCGCCGCCTCGGGGTCGTTCTGCAGGGCGAGGTAGACCGCGAGTGGCATGGTCTGGGTGCGGCCGGGGAAGTTGCCCGCGAACGTGATCGTCGCGCCGAACTCGCCGAGCGCACGAGCCCAGGCCAGTACGGCGCCCGCCGCCACGCCGGGCGCGATCAGCGGCAGGGTGACGCGGCGGAACGCGGTGAAGCGGGAGGCGCCGAGCGTCGTGGCCGCCTCCTCGTAGCGAGGGTCGGCGGCGCGCAGGGTGCCCTCGACGCTGATGACCAGGAACGGCATCGCGACGAACGCCTCCGCGACGACGACCCCGGTGGTGGTGAACGGCAGCGTGATCCCGAACCAGGAGTCGAGCCACTTGCCGACGACCCCGTTGCGGCCGAGGGCCAGCAGCAGGGCCACACCGCCGACCACCGGCGGCAGCACGAGCGGCAGGGTCACCAGGGCGCGCACGAGTCCCCGGCCGGGGAAATCGGTGCGGGCCAGCAGCCAGGCCAGCGGCACGCCCAGGACAAGGCTCACGGCGGTCGCGGCCGTGGCGCTGACCAGGGACAGCTGGAGCGCCTGCCACACCTCGGTGCTGGTCAGCTGGTCCGGCAGGCTGCGCCACGGGGCGCGGATCAGCAGCGCGACGAGCGGCAGGAGCAGGAACGCCAGGGCCAGCACGCCGGGCAGCAGCAGCGGGAGTGGTACGCCGCGCCGGCCCCCCGTGCCGACGCGGCGGCGCCGCGGCCGACCCGTGCGGGGGTCGGCTGCGGCGCCCGTCTTGTGGAGCGAGGTCACGGCTTGAGGAATCCGGCCGCGCTCAGCACCTTCTGGCCCGCCGGGGACTGCACGAGTGCGATGAACGCCTTGGCGGCCTCAGCGTTCTGTCCGTTCTTCAGCTGGGCGATCGGGTAGGCGTTGATGGCGTTGGCCGACTCGGGGAACTCCACGCCCTGGACCTTGTCACCCGCCGCCTTCACATCGGTCTTGTAGACGACGGCGGCGTCGGCCTCCTTCAGCTCCACCTTCGTCAGGGCGCTCTTGACGTCCTGCTCGTAGGAGGCCGGGGTCAGCTTGAGCTTGCTCGCGTCCAGGGCCTTCTGCGCGGCGGCGCCGCACGGCACGGTCTTGTCGCACAGGACGACCTTGAGGCCGGACTTGGTGAGGTCCTTCAGCGAGGCCACCTTGTGCGGGTTGCCCGGCACGGTGGCGATCTCCAGCTGGTTGCGGACGAACGTGGTCGGGGTGCCGACCGCGTCGCTCTTGTCCGTCACGATCTTCATGGTCTTGGGGCTCGCGGCGGCGAAGACGTCCGCCGGGGCACCGCCGGTGATGTTCGCGGCCAGGGTGTCGCTGCCGCCGAAGTTGAAGCTGACCTTGGTGCCCGGGTGCTGCTTCTCGAACTCCTGGCCGAGGGTCGTGAAGCTCTCCTTGAGGGAGGCCGCCGCGAACACGGTGACCGTGCCGGACAGCTTCGGGGCAGCCGAGTCGTCCGACTTCGCGGACGAGCTGGGCGCATCGGACTTGTCGGCCTTGTCGGACGAGGAGCAGGCGCTCAGTGCCATCAGGGCGGCGGCTCCCGCACCGGCCAGCTGCAGCATTCGCCGAGTGCGGCGCGCGGAACGGGTCATCACGGATCTACTCCTCAAAGTTCTGTGGAACAACGGTCGCGCCCTGTCATGGCCGGGATCCGGCCATGCGGCGATGATACTGCCGCATTTGCCAGGCGGAAGTCTCTTGTCACTTCGCATGAGCTGCGGAACTGTGACTTGTAGCTTGCATGTGCGTTTGTGCGGCGTGCCGCCGGGGGTACGGTGCTGCGGGAGGTGGTCCCAGATGACACTCGCGGAACTCGCCCTCACCGGTGATCTGGCCCGGCCGGCCCGGCTGACCGTGCCGGACCTGCTCCACTGGCCGCAGCACGGCGTGGACGTCAGCTTCGAGTGCGCGACCAGCGGCATGCAGCACCACCGGTTCGCCGGCCCGCGCCTGTACGACGTGCTCGCCGACGCAGGACCCGGGTTCGACCCGGCCCGGCGCAAGGACCGGCTGCGCTTCCTCATTGCCGTCACCGGCATCGACGGCCATCACGCGGTGCTGTCCTGGGCCGAGATCGATCCGGACTTCGCGCACGCGCCGGTCCTGCTCGCGGTGACCATGGACGGCGCCGCGCTGGACGCGGCCGGACCCCAGCTGGTGCTGCCTCAGGACCGGTGCGGGGCCCGCCACATCAGCGGCATCACGGCGATCCGGGTGGACGGGCGCTACCGCTTCGGCGGTGCAGCGCCGGCCACACCCGGGCGCGCGTCAGCGGCAGCTCCGTGAACCGCACGCCCGCCGCGTCCCGCAGGGCGTCGGGTCAGGGCCGGGGCGACGGGGTTGAAGGGGTCTCGCTCATCGACTTGGCGCCCCTCGGGCCGATCGCGTGGGTCGGCTCAGGCGCGGTCGATGTGCACGTTCGTGGACTTCACGCGCGCGGTGGCCTCCATGCCGACCTCCAGGCCCAGTTCCTCCACGGCCTCCCGGGTCAGCAGGGAGACCAGCCGGTGCGGGCCCGCCTGGATCTCCACCTGGGCGGCCACGTCGCCCAGCTTGATGGCGGTGACGATGCCGGGGAAGGCGTTGCGGACGGAGGTGTGGGAGGCGTCCTCCTCGCCGCCGCCCGCCTTGGCCAGCTCGACCGAGAAGGCGGCCAGGGCCTTGCCGTCGATGAGCCGTCGCCCGGCCTCGTCGCGATGCGTGGCCACCCGGCCCGCGTCGGCCCAGCGTCGGGCGGTGTCCGGGCTCACGCCGAGCAGCCGCGCCGCCTGGCCGATCGTGTAGGACTGCATGCCGGTCACGATAGGACCAAGAACCGGGAACCGTGGACATGGGGTTGGCCGTTGGGTATAACGCGATATAGCTTTAGTGTGCGTTGGTGCTCCTGCTGAGGGCGTCTGGATCGGGGTGAGGGTATGTCGGTGGAACTGCTGGGTGCGGGCGAGCCGTCCGGGCTGCGGGCCTCGCACGCGGACCGGGACCGGGTGGTGGATGTGCTGTCGGGTGCCGCGGGGGACGGCCGGATCACCGCCGAGGAACTGGACGAGCGTGTCGCCGCCGCGCTCTGCGCGCGCACGCTCGGGGAGCTGGCCGTGCTGACGGCGGACCTCCCCGACGGCTCCGCCGTCGCGCCGGTGCGGGACGTCGCGCGTATCGAGCAGAAGGCCAGCTCCACGGTGCGTGCCGACGGCTGGGTCGTGCCCCGGCGCCTGGAGATCGACTCGTCCTGGGGCGATGTGACGCTCGACTTCTCCCGGGCGGTGATCACACACGACACTCTGACCGTCGAGCTGTCCCTGCACGCCGGCGCCCTGCGGCTGCTCACGCGTCCGGGTGTGGTCGTGGACACCGACTCGCTGGTGATCGACTACGGCCAGGTCAAGACCCGTAGCGCCAAAGACGCCCGGACGCCGGTCGTACTGCGCGTGGAGATACGCGGCCGGATGAGCTACGGCCAGGTGGTGGTGCGTCCGGCGCGGCGGCGGTTCGGGAGGAAGGGCGAAACGGCCTGAGGGGAGCGATCCAGGATCGCCCCCCTCAGTCTCACCGTGCGGCCGGACTCAGCCCGTGTGCACCCTCGGCCGGCGTACCCGGTTCGGTTCGGCCTCGCGGAGCACCTCGCGGGTGACCGGGGCGACCTCGCCCTGTCCGAAGAGGAAGAAGCGCAGGAAGTTGGCGAACGGGTTGCCCTCGGTCCACTCGAAGTAGATGTGCGGCGTGCAGCCCGTCATGTCCCGGGCGTGCAGGAGGAAGGCCGCCAGGGCGTTGGAGATGGAGGAGTGCTCCAGCGTCAGCACCCGGTAGCGGTCGTGCAGGACATCGCCGCGCACGGTCAGGCTCGCCTCGAACTCGGAGGGGTCGGTGACCGTGACCTCGACGAAGACGAAGTCCTCCTGCTCGGGCATGTCGTTGTCGGCGCGGATCTGCTCGATCTTGTCCCGGTACTCGGCCTTGTCCCGGCTGCCCGGCTCGTTGGCGATGAACCGCATCTTGCGGCTGGCCATGTCTCGGATGAATCGTTCCGCCATCGGGTCGAGCGTCACGCTGGTCACGCGGAGCTCGAAGGCGCGGGCCAGCCGGGACAGGAACGAGACCAGGATGATGCCCGCGATGAAGCAGGCACCGATCTTCACACCGTCCGGACGCTCGATGACATTGGCGACAGTGACGTAGAGCAGGACGGCCGAGACGACCGCGAAGCCGATGGTCCAGTTGCGCTGCCCGGCCCTGCGGGCGGCGATGGTCACCGCGATCGCCGCGGAGGACATGAGGACCAGCACGCCGGTGGCGTAGGCGCCGCCCTGCGCGTCGACGTTGGCGTCGAAGAGCCAGGTGACCAGGAAGGCGACCAGGGTGAAGACGATCACCATCGGGCGGACGGCGCGGGCCCAGTGCGGGGCCATGCCGTAGCGGGGCAGGTAGCGCGGCATCAGGTTGAGCAGGCCGGCCATGGCGGAGGCGCCGGCGAACCACAGGATGGCGATGGTCGAGAGGTCGTAGACCGTGCCGAAGGCGCCGCCGAGGTACTCGTGCGAGAGGTACGCCAGCGCGCGGCCGTTGGCCTTGCCGCCGTCCTTGAACTCGTCCGCCGGGATGAGCACCGTCGTGATGAAACTCGTGGCGATCAGGAAGACGCTCATGATCAGTGCGGCGGCCGTCAGCAGCTTCTTGGTGTCCCGGATGCGACCCTTCGGGTTCTCCTCGGTGTCGTCCGGGTCGCCCTCGACGTGCGGCATGACGGCGACACCGGTCTCGAAGCCGGACAGACCGAGCGCGAGCTTCGGGAAGACCAGCAGCGACACGCCGATCATGGCGAAGATGTTGCCGTGCTCGGCGGTCAGGGCGCTGGTCCAGTCGGTGACCACGTGCCCGGCGGTCATGACGTGCCACAGGCCGACGATCACGACGACGGTGTTCAGCACGAGGTAGATGCCGACCAGGGCGACCGCGACGCCGATCGCCTCCAGGAAGCCCTTGAGGAACACCGCGCCGAGCAGCGCCACCAGAGCCAGCGTGATCACCATCTGCTGGCCGTGCAGGACGTCCGTCAGGTGCGGGTTCTCCACGAGATGGGTGGAGGCGTCGGCGGCCGACAGGGTGATGGTGATGAGGAAGTCGGTGGCCGCGAAGCCCAGCAGGGTCAGGACGAACAGCTTGCCCTTCCAGAACGACAGCAGCCGCTCCAGCATCGCGATGGAGCCCTCACCGTGCGGGCTCTCCTCGGCCACCCGGCGGTAGACCGGCAGGGCGCCGGCCAGGGTGACTATGACGAGGACGATCGTCGCGATGGGGGAGAGGAGGCCGGCGGCCAGGGCCGCGATGCCGGGCTGGTAGCCCAGGGTCGAGAAGTAGTCGACACCGGTCAGGCACATCACGCGCCACCAGCGCTGGCCCTTGTGCGCGGCCTCCGGTGCGGCCTCGGGGGCGGCGTGGCCATGCTTGCCCATATCGGACAGCCCCTCCAGCATCCAGGCGCGCAGGCGACTGGGAGGGGGGTGTTCGGTGGTGGCCATCGGCGTGCTCCTGGTGTGCGGCTCAGCGGTTTCCGGCCATCACGCGGACGGCCGCACCAGCGTAAGCAGAGAGTGACGTCCGGGCCCACGGATCCCGGGTCCGAGGGCGTCAATCTTGCGTTAAGAATGACCCGCCCACCGCCGGTCGCGCATCAAGACGCGGAGGCGGGGGCGTTGGCCGTGAGTGTTGGGCTGTATGAGGGAGGTGCCTCGTCCGACCCCCTCCCGGACCCGTGTCGGCCGCCCCCCGGACACCGAGCGTCATCGCGTACGACACCTCCTTGATGCTCCGGCCGTCGGCCCCTGTTCTCACAGGCCCCGCGTGTCGATCCGCAGATGCCAGGCGTTGCGCCGGTGGACGGCCACCAGCTCGGACTCCAGGGGAGAAGGGGGTACGGCGAGGACCGGGCAGCGGGCGTGGGCCAGACAGTGCCGGGAGACCCGGCCCGAGAAGGCGCGCTGCAGGCCACGCCGTCCGGCGCCCACGACCAGGAGGTCGTTCTCGCGGTCCGCGAGAGACACCAGCGCCCGGCCCGGGGCGCCGCGGACGACGACGGCGTGCATCTTCACGCCGGGTCCCTCCTCGCCGAAGATCTCTTCGAGTACCGAGGCCAGCCGCTGCTGCGCCAGCCGCTCCCACTCCGACGCCAGCAGACCGGCGGCCGGCGACCGGCGTGCGGCGGGATCGCCGCCCGGCGGTTCCCAGGCGAGCGCCGGCCACAGCTCGGCGCGCAAGGTGCGGGCCAGCGCGGTCGCCCGGCGCAGGGCCGTGACACTGCCCAGAGAGCCGCTCACGCCGACCACCACACGACGGGCCGACGAGGGGTCGTTACCGGACATGACTCCACCGTTTCTCGCGGATGCCCGTGGGTGGGCCCCGCAGACGAAGGCCTCTCTCCCATCCCACTCCTGAGCGGGCGATCCGACCAGCGGAGGGCGGATTTCCTGGCAGGTCCCTGACGACCTGGCGGCCGGATCGCCTGCGGACCTGCGCTCGATGCATCTGCTGGACAACCCGCTGGGCGAGCTCCTGCCGCAGGCGGTCCTCGGGCTGCCGATGAGGATCATCTATCTCGAAGGGCTGACGTGCCGCTACGGACAGTAGCCGCGCCCGGACACACGTCGGGGCCGGTACGCACTCGGGTGTGTGCGGCCGGCCCCTAAGTCACTGTGCTGCGCTCAGGCGGCGGTCATCACGTGCTCCGCGCCGAGCGGGCGGTGCGGAGCGATGACGCGGCCGTCGGGCAGCAGTTCACCGGTGTCCTCGAAGAGCAGGACGCCGTTGCACAGCAGGCTCCACCCCTGTTCCGGGTGATGCGCCACGAGGCGGGCGGACTCCCGGTCGGCGGACTCTGCTGTGGGGCACGGCGGCTGGTGCTGGCACATGGATGGGATCTTTCGCTCTGTCGTGGTCATGTCCGTCCCCCGTTGTGATAAGTCGGTCGGAACCCAGTGTTGCCCTCTCGGCGTCAATCCGCAGGGATTTCGCAGCACCGCTACTCAAAGGTTCATGACGCGTCACCCGCGCGGACGGTTCATTCCAACTCCACTGTCCTTTTGGGTGGTTCTGGGTGGCCGGATGGGACTAGTCCGGTCGTAGAGATCACCGGGGAGATCCGGGAAAGATCCTTTTCAGCTCGTAGGAGCGAGGAATTGCTCGTACGAGCATTATCGCTCGCGCCAGGCCCCGGGGAAACGGATGACAACGGGTGACAGCGGATTACAACGGATTACAACGGATGACGGCGGATGACTCAGGAAAAACAGGCGTACCCCGCTTCCCTTCCGGGATGCGGGGTACGCGTGGCCGTGCTTCAGGCGGGCGAGCCGAGCAGCGGGACCGTCGGGACGGGGGTCGCCCGATGGGTCAGCACCGGGAGCAACTCGGCGACCCGGTGCGGGCGGTGCGCGGAGATGCCGGGCGGTGCCGGGGCCAGCGGGACGAGCAGGTCGGTGGCGGCCGGATGTCCGTCGGCGCCGTCGGCGGCACAGTCGCCGTGCAGCCACAGGGTGAGCATGTACAGCCCCGGTACGGACAGCAGGCGTGCCTGGTACGGATGTTGCAACGCCTCGGCCTGTTGCAGGGCGCGTTGGGTGGCGGCGACGTACGGCCCTTCGAAGAAGTGCGAGAAGGCCCATCCGTCTGGAGTCAGCATGGTCTCGGCCGCGGCCACCGCGCGCTCCCCGCAGTGGATCAGGAAGCGCCAGCCGGCCAGTCGGGTCGCGGACAGGCCCTGCGCGGTGATTCTGTCCAACACGTGTACGGGAAGCGGGAGTTCGGGTGTCGCTGGACCCTGGGCGGCGCGCAGGGAGGGGGTTTTGGCCTCACGCACCGCGGTGGGGGAACCGAGGGCGGTGAGAACCGAGCGCAGGGCGGGCGCGGGGGCAGGGGGAATGTGCAGCGGCATGTGGGTCGCCTCTCATTCGACAGGCGCGGCGGCGCGAGGAGGGTGGGGCGGACGGCGCTGTCTGCTCACGGGTGTGGCGAGAATGGTGGTGCCCGGTTCGATGAACGAGGGTGCGGTGCTGGGCCTCCCGGCCGTCGCAACGACGGCAGGATCACGGGCGGAACCAGACCGGGGCGTCCACCTTACGCCTTGTCCACCGAGTTTATACGACGCGTGTTCATGTGGAGTTTCGCCTAACCGATTCCGGCAGGCCGGGCAAGGCGCTATCGGGTCGCCATTCGGTCGCCGTTTTGCGGGAATCATCCCGATTTCCGGCCCGGGTCCGCGCCGCTGACCTCGGAATACCGCACGGCCGGGGTCGGCCGAATGTCGTCGGTGTTTTTCACCAGGCGACCAGGAAAACCCGAAGTTGCGCGCTGCGGCATGCCCCGTGAATGTGCCGCGGGGAACCTTTCGAAAGAGTAGCGGGCGCCGGGCCCGCGCGGGGCGTTATCAATCACTTCGGCTGGGCATCATCCCCCCTGACCCGGGACCCGGCGGCCGGTTGAACGGCCTGCCCATCCGAGGAGGGACACTTCGATGGGGGAGAAGGTCGTTGCGGGGCAGTTCGACCTGTCCGATCGCCTGCGCTACCGCGCAAAGCTGCGTGAGTGTCTGGCGGGACTGGAGCGACTGCTGCTGGAGAGGAGATTCGATCGCCCCAAGAACCTCATGGGGGTGGAGATCGAGTTGAATCTCGCGGGGCCCGACGGCACGCCGAAAATGCTGAACGGTCAAGTACTGCAGCGCATCGCGAGCCGTGATTTCCAAACGGAACTCGCCATGTTCAATCTGGAAGTGAACATCGCGCCACACCGCTTGGGCGGGCGGGTATTCGACCGGCTCGCCGAGGAACTGCGCACGTCCCTGGCGTACGCCGACCGCAAGGCCGCCGAGGTGGCCGCCGGGATCGTCATGATCGGCATTCTGCCCACGCTGGAGCCGGACGACCTGGTCTCCGCCAATCTCTCCGAGGTCGACCGCTACACCCTGCTCAACGACCAGATCGTGGCCGCCCGCGGCGAGGACTTCCTGCTCGACATCGAGGGCGTCGAGCGCCTCATCTGCACCTCGAAGTCCATCGTCCCCGAGGCGGCGTGCACCTCTGTGCAGCTCCATCTCCAGGTCACCCCGGCCCGGTTCGCCGACGTGTGGAACGCGGCCCAGGCGGCGTGCGCCGCGCAGATCGCCCTCGGCGCCAACTCGCCGTTCCTCTTCGGGCACGAGCTGTGGCGCGAGTCCCGGCCGCCGTTGTTCCTGCAGGCGACCGACACGCGCCCGCCGGAACTCCAGGCGCAGGGAGTGCGGCCGCGCACGTGGTTCGGCGAACGCTGGATCTCCTCCGCGTACGAGCTGTTCGAGGAGAACCTGCGCTTCTTCCCGGCGCTGCTGCCGATCTGCGACGACGAGGACCCGCTGGCGGTGCTGGACGCCGGCGGCGTACCGCGCCTCGCCGAACTCGTCCTGCACAACGGCACGGTGTACCGCTGGAACCGGCCGGTGTACGGCATCGCGGACGGCGTCCCGCACCTGCGGGTGGAGAACCGGGTGCTGCCGGCCGGCCCGACCGTCACCGATGTGATCGCCAACGCGGCGTTCTACTACGGCCTGGTGCGGGCGCTCGCCGAGGAGTCGCGACCGGTGTGGACCCGGCTCCCCTTCGCCGCGGCCGAGGCGAACTTCGACGCCGCGTGCCGGTACGGCATCGACGCGCGGTTCGTCTGGCCGCGGCGGGGCCGGTACGGCGGCACGGCCGAGGTCGACGCCGTCGCGCTGGTCCGCGACGAGCTGCTGCCGCTGGCCTCCGCGGGGCTGGACGCGTGGGGCGTCGAGGCCGCCGACCGGGACCTCTACCTCGGCGTGATCGAGGAGCGCTGCCGGCGCCGGGTCAACGGGGCGTCCTGGCAGGCGGCCACCTTCCACCGCGCCCTGGAACAGGGGCTGTCCCGCGACGCGGCCCTGGCCGCGACGACCCGCCGCTACGCGGAGCTGATGCATGCGGGCGAGCCGGTGCACACCTGGCCGGTGGGGTTGCCGGAGCCGGTGCCGTTGGGGTGAGGGCCTGAGATACGGCGCCGTCCTCTTCACACCCGCCCTCACCGCCTCGCCCCACGCCCCACCAGCCCGGTGCGCGGTCGCCGGTGGCGCTTCTGCGATCCTTGCGGGCGTAGGTGCCTTGTGGGTTTGTGCGGTGGCTGGAGGGTGGAGTGCCGGTGGAGGCTGACTCGGTGGCGGATTCCCTGGCGCGGGAGCGGGAGCCGCGGCGGGTTCTGCGGGACGAGACGCTGCTGGTGCTCGGGGTCTCGCTGGGCGCCAGCGGGGTGTCCGCGCTCATCAGCTTCATCGGCTCGGTCACCAAGCCCGGCGGCCTCAAGGACCAGGCCGCCACCCTGAACGCCTCCGCCGCGCCCGGCCGTCCCTGGCTCGACCTCGCCTGGCAGCTCTTCGGGATCGCCACCGCGCTGGTCCCCGTCGCCCTGGTCGCCCACCTGCTGCTGCGGGAAGGGGCGAGCCTGCGGACGCTGGGCTTCGACCGCACCCGGCCCTGGCCCGACCTCGCCCGGGGAGCCGCGATCGCGGCCGTGATCGGCAGCACCGGCATCGCCTTCTACCTCGCCGCCCGCGGCCTCGGCTTCAACCTCACGGTGGTGCCCGAGGCGCTGCCCGGCGTGTGGTGGAAATACCCCGTGCTGATCCTGAGCGCGCTGCAGAACGCGATCCTCGAAGAGGTGATCGTCGTCGGCTATCTGCTGCGCCGGCTCGGGCAGTTGGGCTGGACCCCGGGGACCGCGCTGACGGCCAGCGCGGTCCTGCGTGGCTCGTACCACCTCTACCAAGGCGTCGGCGGCTTCCTCGGCAACATGGTGATGGGTGTGGTCTTCGTCTGGCTGTACCGCCGCTGGGGCCGGGTCGGCCCCCTCGTCGTCGCGCACTCGCTGCTCGACATCGGAGCCTTCGTCGGCTACGCCCTGCTCGCGGGCAAGGTCGGGTGGCTGCCCACCCCTGGGCACTGAACCCCGCCCGCTCGCTCAGGGCAGCAGTTCGCCCTCGATCGTCGTGACCGCGCGGCCGGTCAGCAGGGTGCGGTCGCCGCGCAGGCCGGTACGGACAAGTCCGCCGCGGCGCGACGCCTGGAGCCCGGTGAGGTTCTCGCGGCCGAGGCGGGCGGACCAGTGGGGGGCGAGCGCAGTGTGCGCGCTGCCCGTGACCGGATCCTCGTCGATGCCGACGTTCGGGAAGAAGCAGCGGGAGACGAAGTCGTAGCCCTGTGAAGGGTCTTCGGCGCACGCGGTGGCGATGATGCCCCGCGAGGAGTAGGCGCCCAGGGACTTGAGGTCCGGGGTGAGGCCGAGCACCGTCTTCTCGTCGGCCAGGTCCACGAGCAGGTCGCCGACGTTCGCTCCGGTGTCGAAGGCGGCGACCGGCTCGGCGCCCAGCGCTTGGGCGACTCCGTCCGGGGCCTCCACGGGGGTGAGTGGGGCGGTCGGGAAGTCCAGGGTGATCGAGCCGTCCGCGCCGGGCGTCGCGATGAGCACGCCGCTGCGCGTGGCGAACCGCACCGGTCCCTCGTGGGCGCCGCTGGTGTGCAGGACGTGGGCGGTGGCGAGCGTGGCGTGGCCGCACATCGCGACCTCGGCGACCGGCGTGAACCAGCGCAGTGCCCAGTCGGCCTCGCCGCCCCGGGGCAGCTGGTGCGCGAACGCGGTCTCGGCGTGGTTCACCTCCATGGCGACATTCTGGAGCCAGTCGTCCTCCGGGAAGCCGTCGTCCAGGAGCAGGACTCCGGCCGGGTTGCCGGCGAAGGGGCGGTCGGTGAAGGCGTCGACGATTCGGATGCGCATGGCGCCGACGCTAGAGCCGCGACGCGCCGCGGGGCCAAGGCCAATTCCCGATGCCTGGACCGTTTCCCCGCGGCAGTCCGCAACCGCGATCCGGGTCAGGTCGCAGTCGACGGAGGGTTGTCGGACGATCGGTTCCGATATATCGTTGAGGCATCGCGTAAGGAACGCGAGTGATACGTGACTGATCAGCGATGGAATGGAGTGAGTGCAATGCGTACCCACGGATTCGAGCGTGGACATGATGACTGCGGCCCGGGCCGGCACGGCCGGGGCGGTTCCGGTGGCTTCGGCGGCTTCGAGGGGCGACGCGCTGCCTTCGGGCCCTTCGGCCCGGGCGGGCCCGGCGGCTTCGGTCCCGGTGGGCCCGGCTTCGGTCCGGGGCACTGGGGGCCGCGAGGGCGCGGCGGTCCGAGGGGGAGGGCGCGGCGCGGTGACGTACGCGCCTCGATCCTGGCCCTGCTCAAGGACCGGCCGATGCACGGCTACGAGATGATCCAGGAGATCGCCGAGCGCAGCGGCGGCGCGTGGAAGCCCAGCCCCGGCTCGGTCTACCCCACCCTCCAGCTGCTGGAGGACGAGGGCCTGATCGCCAGCGAGAGCGAGGGTGGCAAGAAGCTGTTCGCGCTCACCGAGAGCGGCCGTGCCGCCGCCGACGAGGGGCCGGACGCCCCCTGGGAGGAAGCCTCGCGCGGGGTCGACTGGGAGGCCCTCGGCGAGATCCGGCAGGCCGGCTTCGGCCTGATGGAGGCCTTCGGGCAGGTCTGGAAGACCGGCACGAAGGAGCAGCGTGAGAAGGCCCTCGCCGTCATCAACGAGGCCCGCAAGAAGCTGTACCTCATCCTCGCCGACGAGCACTGAGCTCTCCGCGACGGCGGCGAAGGCGCCCTGTGGAATCCCTCCGCAGGGCGCCTTCCCGTGTCTGGATCCGTCTTCCTCGTCGATTCCGGGCTCAGGTCACCAACCCGCCCAGCTTGCGCAGCGACTCGTTCAGCGCGGCCGTTGCCGAGTCCCTGAGCTTGCCCGCCATCAGTGACACCGCCGCGCCGGTGAACTCGCCGTCGATGCGGACCGTCGTGGCCTCCCCGTCGGGTGTGAGCGTGTAGCGGGTGGCGACGTTCACCGCCATCGGGCCCTTGCCGCGGATCGCGAACACCCGGGCCGGCTCCAGCTCCTCGATGGTCCAGTCGACCTCCGCCGGGAAGCCCATCAGCTTCATGTTCTCCTGGAACGTGCCGCCCACCGCCAGGGTCTCCGGGCCGCCCTTGGGAAAGCTCGTGTGGGTCGCGTTCCACTCCCCGTACGACGACCAGTCGGTGAGCTGGGCCCACACCTTCTCGGCCGGCGCCTGGATGCGTGCCTCCGCGCTGACTTCGGCCATGCGACCACCCCTTCGGATCGGGCTACGGTGTCGCGGAACGTAGCCGCAGGGCCGCAAACATTCAATACTGATGAACCATCAGATACGGGTCGGCGAGCAGCGCGTCCTGCGGAGCAGCCGTGGTTGCCCGCGGGGTGCGTGGCAAGGCGGCGCGCGCCCCTGGCGGGAGTTCGGCCGGATCTCCTCCGTAAGGATGAGATCGGGGGCGGTGATGTCCACTCTGTGTGGGACGCGCAAATGGTTCCACTCGCGGATGCCCCGGCCTGTTGTGGCTGATGAGGTAGGGATTGTGCAATCCCGTATAGCCCGCCGGCCCGCCCACGACGCGAACCACGACGTGACCCGCGAAGCGACGGACGTGCGAATGGACATGGACGACGATGCCGGGCTCAGTGCCGAGCTGGCAGCGGTGCTCGCCGGTGCCCGCCGGAGGGCCGTGCGGGACGGGGACCGGCAGATCGACACCGCCCACCTGCTCCACTCCCTCCTCGAACACGACCTCGAGGCCCGCGCCGCCGTCGGAGACACCGCCCAACTCGCCCGGCTGCTCGGCTATCTCGTGCAGCGCAGCATCGGCTACGGTCTGCGCTGGCAGGGCAGTGTGGAGGACTCCGGCGCGCTCGCGGTGGCGGCACCTGACGCGGGCTGGTCCCCCGTCGCCGCAGCCGCCCTGGCCTACGCCCTCGGGCGTGCCCGGCAGCGTGGCGAGACCCGTGCCAACGGCACCGACCTGCTCGCCGCCCTCGTCGCGGACCCGCAGGCCCGGGCCGTGGAGGTCCTCGAACGCGTCGGCGTCCGCGTCCCGTCCATCCCCTGAGGCACCCCTGAAGCCTGCCGAGGACGCCCCGATTCAGTCCAGCCTCTGAGACAGGGGCAATGGGGGGTGACGCTCATGTCATCGCCTGTCATCATGTGCCGGTGCGTATGGATGAGAGCAGTCAGGGCAGCAGCGGGAAGGGCGTCGGGCTCGGTCTCGCGGTCGCCTCGGCGCTGGCCTTCGGTGGGTCCGGGGTGGCGGCCAAGCCGCTGATCGAGGCGGGGCTCGACCCACTGCACGTGGTGTGGCTGCGGGTGACCGGCGCCGCCGTGATCATGCTTCCGCTCGCCGTACGGCACCGCGCCCTGCTGCGCGAACGCCCGGCGCTGCTCGCCGGGTTCGGACTGTTCGCCGTGGGCGGTGTCCAGGCCTGCTACTTCGCCGCGCTCTCCCGCATCCCGGTCGGCGTGGCGCTGCTCATCGAGTACCTGGCCCCCGCCCTGGTGCTCGGCTGGGTGCGGTTCGTACAGCGCCGGCCCGTGACGCGCGCCGCCGCGCTCGGTGTCGTCCTCGCGGCCGGCGGTCTGGCCTGCGTGGTGGAGGTGTGGTCGGGGCTGAGTTTCGACGCGCTGGGCCTGCTGCTCGCGCTGGGCGCCGCCTGCTGCCAGGTCGGCTACTTCGTCCTGTCCGACCAGGGCAGCGATGGGGGCCACCGGGCGCCGGACCCGCGCGGCGTCATCGCCTACGGCCTGCTCGTCGGCGCCGCCGTGCTCACGGTCGTCGCCCGCCCCTGGACCATGCACTGGTCGGTGCTGACCGGCTCCGCGGACATGAACGGCACCGCCGTCCCGGCGTTCGCGCTGCTCGCCTGGATCGTCCTCGTCGCCACGGTCATCGCGTACATCACCGGCGTGCTCTCCGTACGGCGGCTGTCTCCGCAAGTCGCCGGTGTCGTCGCCTGCCTGGAGGCGGTCATCGCGACCGTGCTCGCCTGGGTGCTGCTCGGCGAGCACCTGTCCGCGCCGCAGGTGGCCGGTGGCGTGGTCGTGCTGGTCGGCGCGTTCATCGCCCAGTCCTCGACCCCCGCCAAGTCCGCCGCGGAGCCCGTCGCGACGGGCGGCCCGGACCGGGAGCGGTCCAGTAGCGGCCAGTTGTCCGCCCAGGACACCGCCGCATAAGGTGCTGCTCATGGCTTTGCACGCACTCGTCCTTCCGCCCCCGGCCGCCTGAGGCGGGCCTCCGGAACCACATGCCTGGCGCGCACGCGCCCGGCCGGACGGTGCTGCCCGCAGATGAAGTCCGCGCGCCCCGCCACAGCGGGTCGCCCTCGAACTTCCGCCCTTCTGTGCGCCTCTGCGGAGAGATTCCTTTGTCGAACGCTGTTTCAGGCCTGCCCGTCGGGCGCGGCCTGCTCTACCTGATCATCACCGGTGCCGCCTGGGGCACCGCCGGCGCCGCCGCCTCCCTGGTCTACCGGACCAGTGACATGGGGGCGTTCACGCTCTCGTTCTGGCGCTGCGCCATCGGACTCGTCCTGCTGCTGGCCGGCCGCGGGCTGCGCCCGCGCGTCCGACCGGCAGCGGCCGGACCCCTGCGCCGCAGGGCCGCGAAGGCCGTCGCCACCGGCCTCGCCCTGGCCGTCTTCCAGACTGCCTACTTCGCGGCCGTGGGGTCGACCGGCCTCGCCGTGGCCACCGTCGTCACCCTCGGCGCCGGTCCTGTACTGATCGCGCTCGGCGCCCGGCTGCTGCTGGGGGAGCGGCTGGGCCTCGGCGGTGTCCTCGCGATCGCCGGGGCGCTCGCCGGGCTGGTCGTGCTCACCTTCGGTGGCTCGGGCGCGTCCGTCCGCCCGGCGGGCGTGCTCCTGGCTCTGCTCTCGGCGGCCGGATACTGCGCGATGACCCTGCTCACCCGCTGGTGGGGCCGCGACGGCTCGGCCGACGCCTCCGACACCACCGTCTGGGCCTTCGCGGTGACGGGCCTCTTCGTGCTGCCGCTCGCCCTGCACGAAGGGCTGCTCCCGCACACCGCCCACCCGGCCCGGCTGCTGTGGCTCGTCGTGTACATCGCGGCGGTGCCGACGGCCCTCGCGTACGCCCTGTACTTCGCCGGAGCCGCCGTCGTACGGTCGGCCACCGTCTCCGTGATCATGCTGCTGGAGCCGGTGACCGCCGCCGTGCTCGCCGTCGCCCTGCTCGGCGAACACCTCACCACGGCCACCCTGACCGGCACCCTGCTGATGCTGGGCGCGGTCGCGGGCCTCGCCGTGAGCGAGGCCCGCGGAGGCGGACACCGGGCGCCGGTTCCCGTGTAGCTCCTTACCGGGTCACCGCAGGTAGTCCGGGAGCCCGACCCCGGGCGCCAGGTCGGCGTTGGCGACTGGGGCGTCGTACCCCTTGCGGAGCGGGACGACACCGGCCCAGTACGGCAGGGAGAGGTCCTCGGGCTCGTCGTTCGCGCCGCCCGTGCGCAGCTTGGCGGAGACCTCGTCCAGGTCCAGGCGGATCACCGCGGTGGCGGCCAGCTCCTTCTTGTTCGCGGGCCTGGAGTCGGCGGCCCGGCCCGGTATGACGTGGTCCACCAACGCGTCCAGGGCCAGCCGCCGCTCCTCGGCGTCGGTGACCTCGTGAGCGATGCCGTGCACCACGACCGAGCGGTAGTTGATCGAGTGGTGGAAGGCGGAACGCGCCAGCACCAGCCCGTCCACGTGGGTGACCGTCAGGCACACCGGCAGGCCGGGGTCGGCCTGGCCGGTCATCCGCAGCGGGCGCGAGCCCGTGGACCCGTGGACGTAGAGCCGCTCGCCGACCCGGCCGTACAGGGTCGGCAGCACCACGGGGGCGCCGTCGCGCACGAAGCCGAGGTGGCAGACGTAGCCCTCGTCCAGTATCGCGTGCACCAACTCCCGGTCGTACGACGCCCGTTCCGCCGAGCGCGTCGGAACGGTGCGGTCGGTCGGGGTGTAGGCGGCGGACTCCGGCTGCGTCGCGCTGGTCTCCCTGGTCCCCTGCATGGTGTCTCCTGGCGATCTTTATTGCACTAGTGCATAATGGATTTTGTGCTAGGAGAGTATCCGATTCAGGGGCGTGGCGCAGCGGAGATTGCGGCCAGCGTGGAGCGTGCGGTCGGCAGCGGTGAGCTGTGGCCGGGCCAACCGCTGCCTCCCATGCGGGAGTTGGCGGATCGGCTCGGGGTGAATCCCAATACGGTCGCGGCTGCCTATCGCACCCTGCGCGAGCGCGGGGTCATCGAGACCGCCGGGCGCCGGGGCAGCCGGGTCAGGCCCAAACCGGCCACCACCGGGCGCGAGGAGCTGCACGTGGAGGTCCCCGCCGGCGGGCGGGACCTGTCGGCCGGCAACCCCGACCCCGCCCTGCTGCCCCGCCTGGCCCCCGCCTTCGCCGCGGCGGCACAGGCCGGGGACCGGGAGCCCGTCCTCTACGGCGACGACCCGGTCGACCCGGACCTCGCCCGCCTCGCGCGCGCCGACCTCGACGCCGACGGCGTCCCGGTGGGGCCGCTGGCCGTCACCTCAGGCTCCCTCGACGCCATCGAGCGGCTCCTGCTGGCCCACCTCAAACCGGGCGACGCGGTCGCCGTCGAGGACCCCGGCTGGGGCAGCGCCCTGGACCTCGTCCCCGCGCTGGGGCTGCGCACGGTCCCGGTGGGCGTCGACGACGAGGGGCCCCGCGCCGACGACCTGCGCCGCGCCCTGGAGTCCGGCGCCCGCGCCGTGATCGTCACCGACCGCGCGCAGAACCCCACCGGCGCCTCTGTCAGTGCGACGCGCGCGCGTGCCCTGCGCGCGGTGCTGCGCGAGCACCCGCATACCCTGCTGATCGAGGACGACCACGGCCACGGCATCGTCGACCTGCCGCTCCACCCCCTCGCGGGCGTCACCCGCCACTGGGCCCTCGTCCGCTCGGCCGCCAAGGCCTACGGCCCCGACCTGCGGCTCGCTGTCCTCACCGGCGACCCCGTCACGGTCGACCGGGTGCGGGGCCGCCAGCGCCTGGGCCCGGGCTGGGTGAGCCGGCTGCTCCAGCGCGCGGTGGTCCGGCTGTGGGCCGACGGTGCGGTGGACCGCGCGGCGGTGGCCGCCGCGTACCGCTCCCGCAGGCAGGCCCTGATCGACGCCCTCGCGGACCACGGCGTCGCCGCCCACGGCCGCAGCGGCATGAACGTCTGGATCCCCGTCCCCGACGAAACGGGAGCCCTGGCCCGCCTCCTCCAGTCGGGCTGGGCGGTGGCCCCAGGGGCCCGCTTCCGTATCAGCAGCCCACCGGGCGTCCGCATCACGGTCTCGACGCTCACCCCGGAGGACATCGCGGCTCTGGCGGAGGCGGTGGCGGCGGCGGTGAGGCCGTCTCCGGCGCGGACGTACGGCTAGGTCCTGTCGTCAAACTCCCGTCGTCCGCCCGGAGGGCGGGCCTCGCGGCGTCAGGTGCGTGCTCTCGGCGTGCCGGGTCCTGGCCCTCGTACTGGATGTACTTGGGCCGGGGCCCGGTGCGGCGAGAGTGCGTGCATGGCGTCGCGGGGCAGGCGGGAGTTTGACGACAGGGCCTAGGAAGCCTTCGGCTTCACCTGGGTGAGGGCTGCCCCCGCGAGCACGATCACCGCTCCCACCGGCGTCGTCCAGCGCAGCGTCTCCCCGAGAATCGCCACGCCCGCCGCCGTGGCGATGACCGGGATGAAGTACGTGACCATCTGGGCGGTGGTCGGCCCGACTTCGGCGACCAGCCCGTACTGGACGAGCACCGCCAGACCGGTTCCCAGCGCCCCCAGCGCGGCGATCGCCAGCAGCGGAACGAGCGAGACATGTGTGGGGAAACCGGCGAACAGCGGGGTCACCACGGCCAGTTGCACCGTGGCGAGCAGCAACTGCCCGCCCGTCATCGAGAGATGGGAGTTGCCCGTACCGGCCAGCGTGCGCCGGACGTAGATCCAGCCGATGGGGTAGCTCAGCGAGGCCAGCAGCGCCATCGCCGTACCCGTGGCGTCCAGCCCGTGAAACCCCTGCCAGGCGCCGAGCACCGTGAGCACCCCGAGGAAGCCCAGGCCGAGTCCGGCGACGCGCACCCGGGTCGGCCGGTCCTCGGAGAGGGCGACCAGGGACAGAGCCATGCCCCACAGGGGAGACGTGGCGTTGCAGATGCCGGCCAGCGTGGACGGGATCGTCAGCTCCGAGTAGGCGAAGAGGGAGAACGGCAGGGCGTTGAGGAAGAACGCAGCGACCGCCATGTGGCCCCACAGGCGGGCCCCGCGCGGCAGCCGCTCCCGCTTCACGGCCATCGCCGCCACCAGGACCGCCGTACCGAACACCAGCCGCCCGAGAGTGACCTGGAAGGGCGCGTACCCCTCCGTGCCCACCTTGATCAGCAGGAAGCTGAAGCCCCAGATCAGGGACAGCGCGCCGAAGCGGAGCCGCCAGTCGAGGCGGGGACGGGTGCCTGGGCTGGTGGGCGCGGCAGGGGACTGGGTCCGGGGTGAGGTGACGGTGCTCATGGTTTCAACAATGATAGATGCAACCTCGTAGCACAATCGAGACTTATCACCTAGTACCTCGTAGAATCACTTACATGTTGAATCTGGAGCGCCTGCGCACCCTGGACGCCCTCGCCCGGCACGGCTCCGTCAGCGCCGCCGCCGACGCGCTGCACGTCACCACGTCGGCGGTCTCACAGCAGCTGGGCAAGCTGGAGCGGGAGGTCGGTCAGCAGCTGCTCGCCAAGAACGGGCGGGGGGTGCGGCTCACGGACGCCGGACGGCTGCTGTCCGAGCACGCCGCGCGGATCCTCTCCCAGGTGGAGCTCGCCCAGTCGGATCTGGAGGCGCACCGCGGGCAGGTGGTCGGCGAGCTGCGGCTGTCCGCCTTCCCCACGGCCGCCCGTGGCCTGTTCCCCACCGCTCTGGCGGCCCTGCGGGCCCGGCATCCGGCGCTGCGCGTGCGCTCCAGCGAGCTGGAGCCGGAGAACGGCATCGCCGGAGTCGTGCGCGGCGACCTCGACCTCGCGGTCGTCCTCGACTGGTACAACAAGCCGATGCCGGTCCCGGACGGCCTCGTCAAGGCACCCCTGCTGGACGATCCCGCCGACGTGGCGATGCCGGTTGGCCACCGGCTCGCGCACCGGGACGAGGTGGACCTCGGGGAGTTCGCCGAGGACGAGTGGATCACCTGGGGCGAGGGCGAGTTCTGTCACGAGTGGCTGATGTTCACGCTGCGCTCGCGTGGCATCGAGCCGATCGTCGGGCACCGAGCCGCCGAGACCCACACCCAACTCGGGCTGGTCGCCGCGGGGTTGGGCGTGTGCATCGCTCCGGTGCTGGGCCGCCGTCCGGTGCCCGAGGGGGTCGTCATGGTCCCGCTCAAGCAGCGCGTACGCCGCCATGTGTACGTCGTCTGGCGCGCCGACGCCGACCGCCGCCCCTCGATCCGTGCGGCGGTCGAGGCCCTTCGGGAGGCGGCGGTATCGGTGGGCTGAACCGCCTTACAGCGAGCCCAGCTTGCGGAAGTCCCAGGAGACGACCTTCTCCGGGGTCAGCCGTACCCAGGCGTGTCGGCCGTCGTGCGGCAGCTCGTCGATGCCGAAGTTCTTGCGCGCGAACAGCGTCTCCACCGTGTCGAGTTCGGCGCACAGCTCGCCGGTGCGCGGTGCCTCGCCCACGAACTCCACCCGCCCGGACAGCTCGACCCCGCGCAGCTGGTCGTACTCCTCGCCCGAGTCGACCACGACGGCGATCCGCGGATCGCGGCGCAGCTGGGTCCAACGCCTGCTGCGCACCACCGAGTACAGCCACAGCGAGGTGCCGTCCCAGGCGAACCACAGCGCGCTCACATGCGGTGCGCCGTCCGCCGAGACGGTCGCGACCCGGCAGGTGCGCTGGGTCGTTAGGAAAACGTCCAGCTCGCCGGGGGTCATCATGATCTTCCGGCCCCGGCGCTGAGTGACGGTCATGCGGATCCTCTTCTCTCACGTCATGTCAGAGAACTATCGTGTCGTGGTGATCCTCTGACATCACGTCAGAAAAGGGAACGGGCTCTGGGAGGCGTCATGCCGTCGCGCGAGCAGCTCAGCGAGATCCTCGACCCCGCGACCACCGTGCTGCTCACCGTGGAGTGCCAGCAGGGTGTCGTCGGACCCGACAGCGCGCTGCCCGAACTCGCCCGCGAGGCGCGTTCGTCCGGTGCCCTGCACAACGTGGCGCGGCTGGTCGCCGCCGCGCACGACAGGGGCGTACAGGTGATCCACGCGATCGCCGAGCGCCGCCCGGACGGGCGCGGAGCGAACGGCAACGCCCGCCTGTTCCGCGCCGCCGAGCGGCTCCCCGTCCAGCAGCTGACCGGCACCACGGCGACACGGGTGGCCCCGCCGATCGAGGTCACCGAGGAGGACTTCGTCGTACGGCGGCTGCACGGGCTGTCCCCGGTCCACGGCACCGACGTCGACGCCCTGCTGCGCAACCTCGGCTGCCGCACCCTGATCGTCACCGGCGTCTCGGCCAACGTGGCCGTGCCCAACGCGGTGTTCGACGCCGTCAACCTCGGCTACACCGCTGTCGTCCCGGCCGACGCCATCGCCGGGGTGCCCGCCGACTACACGCCCGCGATGATCCGCCACACGCTCGCCCTGGTCGCCACGATCACCACCACCGACGAGGTGCTCGGCTGTCTCGAACGGCCGCGCGGGCGACCCTGACCCGGCTCAGGCGAGCTTGATCTCGTCACCGGAGACGGTGATCTTCGCCACGGGCAGCGGCATGGTCGCCGGACCGTGCTGCACGCTGCCGTCCACGACGGAGAAGTGGCTGCCATGGCACGGGCAGACGATCGCGCCGTCCGCCACGCTGCCCACCGCGCAGCCCCGGTGGGTGCACTTGGACGAGAACGCCTTGAACGTGCCCGCCGTCGGCTGGGTGACGACCACACCCTGGTCCTTGAAGATCTTTCCGCCGCCCTCCGGGATGTCCGAGGTCTTGGCGAGCGCGCTCCCGGAGGAACCGGAGCCACTGCCCACCGAGTTCGACGAGTCGTCGCCCGACCCGCAGGCGGTGAGCGCGGCGGCGAGCCCCGCCGCCCCGGCCGCCGCCACGACGGTACGACGGGCCGGTCCCGCTTCGGGATTGAGCGATGCGCTGGTCATGAGGGGGTCCCTTCCGCCGGGCGTTTCGTGATCCGTCAATCCGTCAAGGGGTACGGTCGCGGGCCGCCGCCCGTTCAACCCGCCCGTCCGGACGGGCACCCGGATCCTTGCCGGGCGGCGGTCGGACGGCCGTAAGCCGAGGCTGTGGGCGAGCTGTCACGGTCGGTCGTCGGCCGCACCCCGCCCCCGCCAGTAACCTGGGGCGATGCTCAAGGAAGTCACCGCGACCCGCTACATCACGCCCCTGCGGGAGGGCGGCTCGCTGCCGGGGCTCGTCGAGGCCGACGACTTCGGGACCTACGTCATGAAGTTCACCGGCGCCGGACAGGGCCGCAAGACGCTCGTCGCCGAGGTCGTCTGCGGCGAACTCGCCCGCCGCCTCGGATTCCGGATGCCCCGGCTGGTCACCATCCAGCTGGACTCCGTGCTCGGCCTGGGCGAGCCCGAGCAGCAGGTGCAGGAGTTGCTGCGGTCCAGCGGCGGCACCAACCTCGGCATGGACTTCCTCTCCGGAGCCCTGGGCTTCGACCCGCTCGCCTTCCCGGTGAGCCCCGAGGAGGCCGGGCGGATCGTCTGGTTCGACGCGCTCATCAACAACGTCGACCGCTCCTGGCGCAACCCCAACCTCCTCGTGCACCGCGGCGAGCTGTGGCTCATCGACCATGGCGCCACGATGATCTGGCACCACAACTGGCCCTCCGCCGAGGCCTCCGCGGCCCGCCCCTACGACGCCTCCGACCACGCCCTCGCCCGCTTCGCCCCGGACATCGCCGCCGCCGCGGCCGATCTGGCGCCCCGGGTCACCAGGGACCTGCTCGCCGAGGTCACCGCCGAGATCCCCGACGCCTGGCTCGCCGACGAGCCCGGCTTCGACACACCGGACGAACTGCGGCGGGCCTATGCGCGGCCCCTGCTCGCGCGGGCGGCCGTCATCGCCGAGCGCATCACCGGCATCGAGGAGGGCAAGTGAGCGAGACCCACATCCACATGGCCGGACATGTCGCCGAGCGCCACATCACCCGGGCCGGCCAGGGCGGCGACCGGGACGTGTTCGAGTACGCCATGCTGCGCGTCGTACCGCGCGTGGAGCGCGGGGAGTGCATCAACGCGGGCGTGGTCGTCTACTGCCGCGCCCGCGGCTACGTCGGCGTCCGCACCCACCTGGACGAGGCCCGGCTGCTCGCCCTGGACCCGGCGGCGGACGTGGCCGGGGTACGTGCCGCGCTCGGGGCCATCGAGCGGCACTGCGCGGGCGGGGAGGAGGCCGGGCAGGCGGCCGGCGACGACGCGGGGCGCCGCTACCGCTGGCTGGTCGCGCCACGCTCCACCATCGTCCAGCCCGGACCCGTGCACACCGGACTCACCACCGACCCGGCGGCCGAGACGGAGCGTCTGCTGGACCTCCTGGTGAGGTAATGGATCACAACGCCTGGTGGTGCCGTTGACACCGGGTGCCAGGGCTTCTAGCGTCACGTGTGCTGAAGGTACTAAGCGGTCGCTCACCGCACATCGGGTCCACCCAAGGACCACGACAGGTTCTCTCTAGGGCGAGGAGAAGCAGCAATGTCCACCACTGAACAGCGGGTCGCGGTAGTCACCGGCGCGGCGCGCGGCATCGGCGCCGCCACCGCCGTACGACTGGCCGCCGAGGGTCGCGCGGTCGCCGTGATCGACCTGGACGAGGCCGCCTGCAAGGACACCGTCGAGAAGATCACCGCGGCCGGCGGCAAGGCCATCGCGGTCGGCGCCGACGTCTCCGACGAGGCGCAGGTCGAGGCGGCCGTCGCGCGGATCGTCGAGGAGCTGGGCGCCCCGACCATCCTCGTCAACAACGCGGGCGTGCTGCGCGACAACCTGCTGTTCAAGATGAGCGTCTCCGACTGGGACACCGTCATGAACGTGCACCTGCGCGGCTCCTTCCTGATGGCCAAGGCCGTCCAGAAGCACATGGTCGACGCGGGCTTCGGCCGGATCGTCAACCTGTCCTCCTCCTCGGCGCTCGGCAACCGCGGCCAGGCCAACTACTCGGCCGCCAAGGCGGGCCTCCAGGGCTTCACCAAGACGCTCGCCATCGAGCTGGGCAAGTTCGGCGTCACCGCCAACGCCGTCGCCCCGGGCTTCATCGCCACCGAGATGACCAAGGCCACCGCCGACCGCGTCGGCATGGGCTTCGACGACTTCAAGAAGGCCGCCGCGACCCAGATCCCGGTGCAGCGCGTCGGCGAGCCCGAGGACATCGCCAACGCCGTCGCCTTTTTCACCGGCGAGGCGGCCGGCTTCGTCTCCGGCCAGGTGCTGTACGTCGCCGGCGGACCGCTCAACTAGGGATCCTGGGGAAACACCGACATGACTGAACTCCCGGAGCTGTCCGGCAAGGTCGCGCTCGTCACGGGCGCGAGCCGCGGCATCGGCTACGGCGTCGCCGAGGCCCTGGTCGCCCGCGGCGACCGCGTGTGCATCACCGGCCGCAACGAGGACGCCCTCAAGGAGGCCGTCGACAAGCTCGGCGCCGAGCGCGTCATCGGCGTGGCCGGCAAGGCCCACGACCTCGGCCACCAGGCCGAGGCCGTCGAGCGCACCATGGAGGCCTTCGGCCGGGTCGACTTCCTGGTCAACAACGCGGGCACCAACCCGGTCTTCGGGCCGATCGCCGACCTCGACCTGAACGTGGCGCGCAAGGTGTTCGAGACCAACGTGATCTCGGCGCTCGGCCTCGCCCAGAAGACCTGGCACGCCTGGCAGAAGGAGAACGGCGGCGCGATCGTCAACATCGCCTCGATCGCGGGCCTCGCGCCCTCGCCGTTCATCGGCGCCTACGGCGTCAGCAAGGCCGCGATGATCAACCTGACCCAGCAGCTCGCGCACGAGTTCGCGCCGAAGGTGCGGGTCAACGCGATCGCCCCGGCCGTCGTGAAGACCAAGTTCGCGCAGGCCCTGTACGAGAACCGCGAGGAGGAGGCAGCCGCCGCCTACCCGCTGGGCCGCCTCGGCGTGCCCTCCGACATCGGCGGGGCCGCGGCCTTCCTCACCTCGTCGCAGTCCGACTGGATCACCGGTCAGACGCTCGTCGTGGACGGCGGGCTCTTCCTCAACGCGGGCGTGGGCTGATCGTCCGCCCTGATCGTCGGTTTCCGGGCGCCGTTTCCGGCGGAACGGCGCCCGGAGAGCCGTACAAGATCCACACGGCGGAACGACAGCACGATGACAACGTCGTCATTGCGAAATCGATCAAGAACCCCTGTCCCAGGGGAGGTTCAGGGGGCCGGACGCTGCGGTATGGTCTGCCGACCCTTGGTACGGCAGATCGAGGAGCGTGCGCGTGTTCAACCGGAACCGATTCCTGCGGAGAGTCGCGGCGATCGCGTCCATATCCCTGGTGACCGGATGCAGCTTGCTGTCGGACGGCGACTCCGGCAACAAGGGAACGATCGTCGTGGGGACCACCAGCGCCCCCAGCACGCTCGACCCGGCCGCGTCCTGGGACGGTTCCTGGGAGCTGTTCCGCAACATCTACCAGACGCTCCTCGCCTACCCGAACGGCGCCACCACCCCCCAGCCCGACGCCGCAAAGAGCTGCTCCTTCACCGACGCCGACAGCCGCACCTACCACTGCAAGCTGCGCGACGGCATGAAGTTCGCCGACGGCGACCCGCTGGACGCCAAGGCCGTCAAGTACTCCATCGACCGCATCCGCGCCATCAACGCCCCCGGCGGCCCCGCCGGGCTGCTCGGCAGCCTGGACAGCGTGCAGACGATCGGGGACCGCGAGGTGGTCTTCCACCTCAACAAGTCCGACGCCACCTTCCCCTTCGTGCTGGCCACCCCGGCCATGTCGATCGTCGACCCGGACGACTACCCCGCGCACGCCCTGCGCAAGGACGGCAAGGTGTTCGGCTCCGGGCCGTACACGCTGCAGGCGTACACGGAGGGCAAGCAGGCCGTCCTGGCCCGCAACGACAACTACCAGGGCTTCGCCGACCGGCAGAACAAGGGCGTGGTCATCCGCTACTTCCAGGACTCGGCCAGCATGGTCAGCGCGCTGCGCGCCAAGCAGATCGACCTCACCTACCGCGGTCTGGCCGCCAACGACATCATCGCCCTCCAGCGGCACGGCAACAGCGATCTGCAACTGGTCGACGGCGTGGGCACCGACATCAGCTACCTGGTCTTCAACCCCAAGGACCCGTGGGCCGCGCGGCCCGCCGTGCGCAAGGCGGTCGCCCAGCTCGTGGACCGGGGCGCGATCGCCCACAAGGTCTACGAGGACACCGTGGACCCGCTGTACTCGATGGTCCCCAAGGGGCTGACCGGGCACACCACCGGCTTCTTCGACGACTACGGCGACCCGAGCGTCCCCAAGGCCCGCAAGATCCTCTCCGACGCGGGCATCACCCAGCGCGTCCCGCTCACCTTCTGGTACACCACCGACCGCTACGGCTCCGAGACGGGCGAGATGTTCAAGGAGCTGAAGCGGGAGCTGGACGGCTCCGGACTGTTCACGATCACCCTCGAGAGCCGTCCCTGGAAGACGTACGTGGTCGGCTACCAGAAGGGCGAGTACCCGGTGTTCGGCCGCGGCTGGTTCCCGGACTACCCCGACGCGGACAACTTCATCGCGCCGTTCGTCGGCCAGAGCAACGCGCTCGGCACGCCCTACCCGTCCAAGGAGATCACCGACCACCTGCTGCCCCACTCGCGCAGCGAGAGCGACCGCGCCAAGGTCGTGAACGACCTGGAGGCGGCCCAGCAGATCATGGTGAACGACGCCCGGCTGATCCCGCTGTGGCAGGGCCGGCAGTACATCGCGGCCAGCGACGACATCTCCGGCGGCGAGCAGGCCCTCGACCCGTCGACGATCATGATGATGTGGACGCTGCACCGCAAGACCAGTTGGTGAGCCGCCCGTCCGGTACGCGTTGTCAGTGGTCGCCTGTAGGTTCTGAACCCTGGAAGTGACCGCACGCCGTAGTTGATCGACACCGTGAGGACGTTGACGTGACCGACATCGCCATGCTGCCCGAGTCCTGGCGCGGAGTTCTGGGCGACGAACTGCAGCAGCCCTACTTCAAGGAGCTGACCGAGTTCGTCGAGGAGGAGCGGGCGAAGGGACCCGTCTACCCGCCGCGCGAGGAGGTCTTCGCCGCGCTGGAGGCGACGCCGTACGACAAGGTCAAGGTCCTGGTCCTCGGCCAGGACCCGTACCACGGCGAGGGCCAGGGCCACGGCCTTTGCTTCTCGGTGCGCCCCGGTGTGAAGACCCCGCCCTCCCTGCGGAACATCTACAAGGAGATGCAGGAGGAGCTGGGCCTGCCCGTGCCGGACAACGGCTATCTGATGCCGTGGGCCGAGCAGGGCGTGCTGCTGCTCAACGCGGTGCTCACCGTCCGGGCCGGCGAGGCCAACTCGCACAAGGGCAAGGGCTGGGAGAAGTTCACGGACGCGGTGATCCGCGCGGTGGCCTCCCGGCCGGACCCGGCGGTCTTCGTGCTGTGGGGGAACTACGCGCAGAAGAAGCTCCCGCTGATCGACGAGACCCGTCATGTCGTGGTCAAGGGTGCGCACCCCTCGCCGCTGTCCGCGAAGAAGTTCTTCGGCTCCCGCCCGTTCACGCAGATCAACGAGGCGATCGCCCAGCAGGGCCACGACCCGGTGGACTGGCGCATCCCGAACCTGGGCTGACCGGCCCGCGGCGGCCTCGTTTCGTACGGGGCCGCCTGCCCGGGTTTGCCGGTGCCGCCGGTTAGCGTCGGGTGACACAGTCGGCGAGACGGCCGATTACTGCTGACGACGGCCCGGAGGACGCGGTGGCGGAGCGACAGGAGCAGGCGGCACTGGACGACGTGCTGACGCGCATCGGACAGGTCGTGATGCTGCACCACGGCGGCGACCGCGAGGAGGCCCGGCGCCGCTTCCTCGAACTGTGGGCCGAGATCGGCGAGGAGGGCGCCCCGCTGCACCGCTCCACGCTGGCCCACTATCTCGCCGACACCCAGGACGACCCGGGGGACGAACTCGCCTGGGACCTGCGGGCGTTGTCAGCGGCGGAGGAACTTGACGACGGCCGCGGCGACGACCCGCTGACCGTCCGGGGCTTCTACCCCTCCCTGCACCTCAACCTCGCCGCCGACTACGTGAAGCTCGGCCGCCTGGACGCCGCCCGCAGCCATCTGCACCGCGCCCGCCGCGCCTCGGACTCCCTGCCCGACGACGGCTACGGCAACGGCGTCCGGGCCGCGATCGACCGCCTGGAGCTGCGCCTGAGCGAGGACGGCCCCCTGAGCGGCGACAACTGGGGGCCGCCGCGGCAGCGGCCCAGCTGAGAGCGGGCCGCACGGGGCGTCCCGTCCGTCCCACCGGCCTCAATGCCCGTACGTCTGCCGGCAGATGACCGCCTCGGGGCTGTCCTTCTGCCAGCCGCCGTACTTCGTGCCGAGGGCGCACACGTCCGGGGCCTTCGGCGCCGGCTGCGGCAGGTCCGGGGCCTGGACGGGCGTCCGCCGGGGGTGGTCCGGGCGCGGCGGTGCGGGCGGGGCCGGCGGGCGGCGCGTGACCGGCGGCGCGGCCGTGGGCCGGTGCGCGGCGGTCGGCGCGGGGCGTTCCGGGTGCCGGGGCGGGCCGACCATCTCCAGCGCCTCGCGGGCCGGTGCCTGCACCACCCGGGGCTCCGCGCTGCCGTCCGGCCGGGGCGCCGTCGGCTGTGAGGGCACGGTGTCCGGCGGGGGACCGGGAGTTGCCGGTCCCGGAACCGTCACACAGCCGGAGAGGGCCGAGACGGCCACGGTGAACAGGAGCGCTGCGGTGGTCGTCGTTCGATGCACCCGCGCCACTCTGCTGGGTCGGCCCCCGGCCCCGCACCGCCAACCTGAGGTTGATGCCCCGCACGGGTGATCTCGTGCCCCGTACGGAGGGCTTCGAGGCGCGGCGGGTGACGTTCAGTCGCCGGTGGCGCCGTCGATCCGCTCCCGGATCAGGTCGGCGTGGCCGTTGTGCCGGGCGTACTCCTCGATCATGTGGGTGTAGATCCAGCGGAGGTTGAAGGGCTTGTCGCTGGACCTGCTCCGCCCCTTGGAGAAGTCGTCGAGCGTGAGGCCGGCGGTGTTGCGGCGAGCCGTCTCGATCTCGGCCTGCCAGGTGGCGTACGCCTCGTCCCAGGTGTCGGCCTCGGTGAAGTGGAAGTCGCCGTCCGGGTCTTCCTCGGTGCAGTACAGAACCCCGGGGTCCTCGCCCCGCAGTATCTCGTGGAACCAGAATCGCTCGACCTCCGCCATGTGCCGCACCAGGCCCAGCAGCGACAGCTCGGAGGGCTCGATGGAGGCGGTCCGCAGCTGGACCTCGGTCAGGCCGTCGCACTTCCAGGCGAGAGTCTGCCGGTGATAGTCCAGCCACCCCTCCAGCATGGTGCGTTCGTCGGCGTCGAGAGCGGGCTCGTCCCGCTTGATCGTCATGCCCGCATCCTCGCAACACCGCGCCGGGTATCACCAGTGGGTATTCCCACGGGATCACCGGCTGACGACCGCCGTATGCTGCCGGGAAGACACACGCAGGCACACGGCAGGGGAGCGCACGTGAAGGTCGGCTGCATCGGACTCGGGGACATCGCTCAGAAGGCCTACCTGCC
The DNA here is from genome assembly GCF_053592455.1 of Streptomyces sp. NPDC002676. Lineage (NCBI taxonomy): Bacteria > Bacillati > Actinomycetota > Actinomycetes > Kitasatosporales > Streptomycetaceae > Streptomyces > Streptomyces sp. NPDC002676. The sequence goes on from NZ_JBSFVT010000006.1 coordinate 46,054, forward strand.
GGTGCTGAGCACCCAGCCGGGGATCGACCTCCACCTGCACACCCGCACGCCCGCCACCCTCGACCGCGTCGCCGACTCCCTGCACCTGCCCGCCGGCCGGCGTCACGCGACCCTGGACTCCCTGCTCGCCGCCGGCCTCGACGCGGCCTTCGTGCACGCGCCCACCGTCGTCCACCCCGAGCTCGTCACCCGGCTGCTGGAGGCGGGCGTACCGACGTACGTCGACAAGCCGCTCGCCTACGAACTCGCCGACTCCGAGCGGCTGGTGGAGCTGGCCGAGCGGCGCGGCGTCTCGCTCTTCGTCGGCTTCAACCGCCGCTACGCCCCCGGGTACGCGCAGTGCCTGGAGCACCCGCGCGAGCTGATCCTCATGCAGAAGAACCGGATCGGCCTGCCCGAGGAACCGCGCTCGATGGTCCTGGACGACTTCATCCACGTCGTGGACACCCTGCGCTTTCTGGTGCCGGGCCCGGTCGACGACGTGACCGTCCGTGCCCGCACCGAGGCCGGGCTGCTCCACCACGTCGTGCTCCAGCTCGCCGGGGAGGGCTTCACCGCGCTCGGCGTGATGAACCGGCTCAGCGGCTCCGTCGAGGAGATCCTGGAGGTCTCCGGGCAGGACACCAAGCGCCAGGTGCTCAACCTCGCCGAGGTGATCGATCACAAGGGGCAGCCGACCGTGCGCCGGCGCGGCGACTGGGTGTCGGTGGCCCGGCAGCGCGGCATCGAGCAGGCCGTCCTCACGTTCCTCGACGCCGTGCGCGCGGGCAAGGTGCTCAGCGCCCGTGACGCGCTGGCGACCCATGAACTCTGCGAGCGGGTGGTACGAGCGGTGCTGGAGCGCTCCGGCGCAGCCTGAGCGCCCGCACCCCCTCGCCCGCGCCCAGCACGGCCAGCACCAGCAGTGCGCCGTGCACCGGCCAGTCGCCGTAGCGGACGTACGGCGTGATGCCGTGCGCGAGCGGTACCTCGTAGACGCGCGTGGCGCTCGCGCCGGTGCCCAGCCACGGGCCGAGCCGCTGCCCGCTCGGGCCGTACACGGCCGACACGCCGGTCAGGGTGGCGTGCACCATCGGGCGGCCGGTCTCGGCGGCGCGCAGCGCGGCCAGCGAGGCGTGCTGCTCGGGGGCCCAGCTGTGCTGGAAGGTCGAGGTCGCGGACTGGCCGAGCAGGACGTCGGCGCCGTCCTCGGCGAGGTGCCGGCTCATGTCGGGGAACGCGGTCTCGAAGCAGATCAGCGGGCCGATACGCAGCCCGTGTCCGACGTTCATCACGACCTGTTCGGTGCCGCGCCTGCGGTCCTCGCCGGCGGCCTTGCCGACCGAGGTGGCCCAGCCGAGCAGTGAGCGGGCGGGTATGTACTCGCCGAAGGGCACGAGCCGCATCTTGTCGTACCGGTAGCCGGTCACGCCGCTCGGGCCGACCAGCACCGAACTCTTGTAGATGCCGGGCCGGTCGGAGCGGCGGGCGTCCACGTTCACCAGCACATCGGCGCCGACCGTGCGGGACAGCGCGGCGATCCGCCGCGTCAGATCGGGCCGGTCGCCCAGATCGAAGCCGACGCTGGACTCGCCCCAAACGACCAGGTCGACGTGCTGCCCGGCCAGCTGCCGGGTCAGCTGCTCCTCGCGGTCGAACCGCTTGTCGCCGCCGTCCATGATTCCCGGCTGCACGACGGCGATCCGCACCTGCCCGTCCACCTGCGGGCGGGGCGCCCAGACCCAGGCGGCCGAGGTCGCGGCGGCCGTCGCCACCAGGGAGGCCAGGGCGGGCATCCGGGACTCGCGCACGGCAACCAGCGCCGCCACCGCCACGTTCACCGCGACCACCAGGAAGCTGACCAGCCACACCCCGCCGACCGAGGCGAGCCGCAGCGCCGGCGCCACCTGCCACTGGCTGGCGCCGAGCATGCCCCAGGGCCCGCCGAGCCCCTGCCAGGAGCGGACCAGCTCCACCATCAGCCACGCCGAGGGCAGCACGAGCAGCGCGGCGGCGCCCCGCGCGGCCGAGGGCACCCCGCCGAGGAACCTGCGGACCAGCCAGCCCCAGGGCGCCCAGAGCACGCCGAGCAGCGCGGCTATCAGGAAGATGAACACGTGCAGGCTCGGCAGCAGCCAGTGGTGCACCGCCACCATGAACCCGAAGCCGCCGCACCAGCCGTCGTACGCGGCACGCCGGCCGGTCGGCGCCGCGCGGGCCAACAGGATCCAGGGAACCATGGCGACGTAGGCGAACCACCACAGTGACGGCGCCGGGAAGGCGAGGACGGGCAGGGCGCCCGCCAGAGCGGCCACCGACGAGCGTCGCCACGGGGAGGTCAGCCAGCGGTCGAACGTCGTCATACGGAGCCTCCCTAGCAGCCGCTGGCTCCAGTGTGCGCGCCCGCAGCGATCTCCGACAGAGGGCCTCGAACCCGCAGGCCGGAGCGGTCGGACCGGGTCAGTCCGGCACGGCCGCCGGGCTGCGCTCGGGCAGGCGGCGCCACTTCTCGTGCACCACCACCTGGCGCAGCCGCCACCCCTCCGCCGTGCGAAGCACCCCGAAGTCGTACCGGCCGCCGCACACCAGGTCCGGAGCCGTGCCGTCACCGTCGCCCGCGAACCGCATGGGGTTGAGATAGTCGGCCCGCACCCGGGCGGTGTCCCCCGTGTCGTGGTCCAGGATGCCGAAGCGCACCAGGCGGTTGACGATCAGATGCTGCCGCATCGAGAACAGCTCCAGGCTTGCGGCGAGCCACCCGGCGACCTGGCCCGCGTCGCCCTCGATGCCGCCCGCGGACCGGTAGTCGGCCCGTCCGTCCGTCGTGAACAGTCTCCGGTACGCCGCCCAGTCGCCGTCGTCCACCGCCACCGCGTACGCGGTGATCAGCTCGTCCACGGCCAGTCGGGCCATTACGGTCGCTAGCTCCACGCGCTGCGTCATCGGCACAGTGTTGGGCATGGGGAGCGCGGAGCCAAGAGGCGTGGGCGATATTCGGTGGTCCGGGCCACCGGAGGTCCGCGACGCTGTCCCCGTGAACGAACAGTCAGTCGAAGACGAGCCGAAATTCCGGATCCGGGCCCTCCACACGGAGTCCACGATCACCGTCTACCAGGCCTACCGCCCGGAGATAGGCGGCCCGGCGGCCCGCACCGGACGCTTCCCGTCCGCCTGGAAGCGGGACCGGATGACCTGGATCAAGCCGTCCTTCCTGTGGATGATGTACCGCTGCGGCTGGGGTACCAAGGAGGGCCAGGAGACCGTCCTCGCCGTCGAGATCAGCCGCGACGGCTTCGAGTGGGCCCTGCGGAACGCGTGCCTGTCGCACTACGTGTCCGGGCTGCACGCGGACCAGGCCGCCTGGAAAGGGGAGTTGCGGCAGTCGCCGGCCCGCGTCCAGTGGGACCCCGAGCGGGATCTGCACCACAACCCGCTGCCGTACCGGTCGTTGCAGCTGGGGCTCTCCGGTCAGGCGGCGGCACGGTACGCCGACGAGTGGATCACCGGCATCGAGGACGTGACCCCGCTCGCGACGGAGATCCACGCCCTGGTGCGGGCAGGTGAGTCGGAGAAGGCGACGGAGCTGCTGCCTCAGGAGCGGCCGTACCCGGTGGCCGAGGAACTGCTCGCGCATCTGCGGGCGTAGGCCAACCCCGGTCGGCTCAGGCCGCCTTGATGATCTCTCCGCGGATCGCCTCGGCCCATTCGACCACCAACAGCTCGTACTCCTCGCGCTCCTGGGCCGACAGGGTGCCGCCCGCACGCAGCCACAGCGCCCGGATGCGCTCGTTCACCTCGGCGGCGGACCGCACGGAGCCAAGGGGCATGGATTCGGGGGACATGCGGGCAAGCCTAGGGGCAAGCACTGACACTGCGCTACCGCGTGGCTACACAGACCGCACGCGGTCGGTCACAGGCGGCGCGGCACGACGTGTTGCGCGCAGGTGAAGTGCCCGGTCACGCCGGTCTGCAGGGCCGCTCGGAGGCGGGCACGCAGGGCCGGGAAGATGTCCGAAACGGCGCCGCCGGTGGCGTCAGCTCGGCGACTTTGCCGCGTGCGGCTCGACGTGTGCCGGCGGCATCCGGCGTCCTACGCGGCCGTGGGGCCGGCGACCGTCCAGCCGGGGACCTGGGGGTGGGCCGTCAGGTCCTCGTGGCGTACCTCGTCGCCACAGGCCCGGCAGGTGACGACCGGGACCAGTTCGTTGCCGCAGCTGTGCTCGACGGCCATGGGGAGGTCGGCTCCCTTGCGCAGATGCCGGTCGCCCCACTCCTTGAGGGTCATCAGGACCGGCTCCAGCTCCAGGCCCGCCTGCGTGGGCCGGTACTCGAAGCGCGGCGGGCGCTCGCTGTAGGCGCGCTTGGTGAGGATCCCGGCGTCCACGAGCCGGCGCAGCCGGGTGGCCAGGATGTCGCGCGGGGCGCCGATGTTGCGCACGAGCTGATCGAAGCGGCCGTTGCCCAGGCACACCTCCCGCAGAACGAGCAGGGAGTACTTCTCGCCGACCACTGCGAGGGCGTCGGCGATGGAGCAGGGGCGCGGGTCTTGCGTGCTTTTCCGGGCGGCCATGCAGTGCAGTCTAGTAGAGGGTTTGATTTTCCAACCTGCCGAGCTATGGTGAGTTTGGATTTCCTACTCACCAGTAGTCGCAGGAGGCCGCACCATGCGAGACGCAGTCATCGTCGAAGCCGTACGCACCCCCATCGGCAAGGGCAAGCCCAACGGCTCCCTCGCGCACGTCCACCCCGTACAACTCCTCGCCCACACCCTGAGCACGCTGGTCGAGCGCTCCGGTGTCGACCCGGCGCTGATCGACGACGTCATCGGCGGCACCGTCGACCAGGTCGGCGAGCAGGCCATGAACACCACCCGGTACGCCGTCCTCGCGGCGGGCTTCCCCGAGTCGGTCCCGGCGACCACGGTGGACCGCCAGTGCGGCTCCTCCCAGCAGGCCGTGCACTTCGCCGCGCAGGGCGTCATCTCGGGCGCGTACGACCTCGTCGTCGCCTGCGGTGTGGAGTCGATGAGCAGGGTGCCGATGTGGTCCAACGTGCCCGCGGGCAAGGACCCGTTCGGGCCGGGCGTCGCCGAGCGCTACCCGGAGGGCCTGGTCCCGCAGGGCATCAGCGCCGAACTGATCGCCGCCAAGTGGTCCCTCACGCGCGCGCGGATGGACGAGTTCGCCGTCTCCTCGCACCACAAGGCGGCCCGGGCCTGGGCGAACGGCCTCTTCGACGCCGAGGTCGCGCCCCTGGACGGCGTCACCCGCGACGAATGCGTACGGCCCGGCAGCACCCCGGAGATCCTCGCCGGCCTCAAGCCCGCCTACTACGACCCCACGTTCGCCGAGCGCTTCCCGCAGATCGAGTGGAACGTCACCGCGGGCAACGCGAGCCCGGTCAACGACGGAGCCTCCGCCGTTCTGATCACCTCCAGCGAGACCGCGGCCCGCCTCGGCCTGCGCCCGATCGCCCGCCTGCACAGCTTCGCCGTCACCGGCTCCGACCCGCTGCTCATGCTCACCGGGGTCATCCCGGCCACCGAGAAGGTGCTGCGCCGGGCGGGCCTGAGCCTCGACGACATCGACCTGTTCGAGGTCAACGAGGCCTTCTCCAGCGTGGTCCTGGCCTGGCAGCAGGAGACCGGCGCCGACCTCGCCAGGGTCAACGTGCACGGCGGCGCCATCGCCCTCGGACACCCGCTCGGCGCCAGCGGCACCCGGCTGACCACCACCCTCGTGCACGCCATGCGCGAGCGCGGCGCCCGCTACGCCCTGCAGACCATGTGCGAGGCGGGCGGACTCGCCAACGCCATGATCCTGGAAAGGGCCTGACGGATCACTGACTGCCGAGTGATCAACGGGCGCGCAGGTGGTGGCGCTTGCGCCAGGCCACCACACCGCCCGCGAGCGCCGGTACGGCGATGGCGGCCATCGCGATCAGGAAAGCGGGCGAGGTCGGTGCCGAGGCACGCGCCCCGGCGACGACGTAGGCGGCGGTGTTCGGGACGGAGCCGAGCGCCGTCGCCAGGAGAAAGGCCACCCACCCCATCCGGGAGACCGCCGCACAGTAGTTCGCCACCCAGAACGGAATCCCGGGGAAGAGGCGGGCCGCCAGCATCGACCGGAAGCCGTGCCGGCTGAGCTGGCCGTCGACCGCCTTCAGCCAGCGTCCGCGCAGCAGCGGGCGCAGCGCGTCCTGCCCGAGCACCCGGCCCAGACCGAACGACACCCCGGCCCCGAGCACCGTCCCCGCCAGCGCGGTGCCGAGCCCCAGCTGGGAGCCGAACAGCGCGCCCGCCGCCAGGTTGAGCAGGGGGCGCGGTACGAACGCCACCGAGCACAGCCCGTACGCAACCGAGAACACCAGCGCTGCCGCGGCACCGCCGAGCTGCGGCGGCCAGCCGTGCGTGAGCAGCCGCTGCGGTTCGAAGAGCAGCACACAGACCCCGGCCGCCGCGAGCAGCGCCACCAGCAGGGACAGGCGGGCGTACGGCGACAGGAGCGCCCGGGGAAGGGCCGTGGCGGTGCCAGAGCGGTTGGCATCGAGCATCCGGTGACATTAACCGACGAGCGTGTCTGATCGCCGTACGGGCCGGATCGCGTAGGCGAAAAACCATTCGACGCCGGACAAACCGTCGGCGATGATCGATGCCATGTTCCGGCACGCCTTCCTCCTCGCAGCACCCGCCGTCGCGGGTGCCCCGAAGGCTGCCGTCCCGATCGTCGTGGCCGCTGTCGACGGCGCCCGAAGCTGACCCTCTCCGGATCGTCCGGCGGACCCCGCAGGGGGAGGGTCGGCCAGTCCTTGGGGTCCCGCATTCCCGTATCACCGGAGAGACTTCGAGGTACAGCCATGTCCAAAACGGCATACGTGCGCACCAAGCCGCACCTGAACATCGGCACGATGGGCCATGTCGACCACGGCAAGACCACCCTGACCGCCGCCATCACCAAGGTCCTGGCCGAGCGCGGCACCGGCACGTTCGTGCCGTTCGACCGCATCGACCGGGCCCCGGAGGAGGCCGCCCGGGGCATCACCATCAACATCGCGCACGTCGAGTACGAGACCGACACCCGGCACTACGCCCATGTCGACATGCCGGGCCACGCCGACTACGTCAAGAACATGGTCACCGGCGCCGCGCAGCTCGACGGGGCCATCCTCGTCGTCTCCGCGCTCGACGGGATCATGCCGCAGACCGCGGAGCACGTGCTGCTCGCCCGGCAGGTGGGCGTCGACCACATCGTCGTCGCCCTCAACAAGGCCGACGCGGGTGACGAGGAGCTGAGCGACCTGGTCGAGCTGGAGGTCCGCGAGCTGCTCACCGCGCAGGGGTATCCGGGGGACGCCGTACCCGTCGTACGCGTCTCCGGGCTGAAGGCACTGGAAGGAGACCCGCGCTGGACCGCGTCCATCGAGGCGCTGCTCGACGCGGTCGACACCTACGTACCCATGCCCGAGCGCTACCTGGACGCGCCCTTCCTGCTGCCCGTGGAGAACGTGCTCACCATCACCGGCCGCGGCACCGTCGTCACGGGTGCCGTGGAGCGCGGGACCCTGCGGGTGGGGGACCGGGTCGAGGTGCTCGGGGTCGGCCTGGAGACCGTCGTCACCGGCCTGGAGACCTTCGGCAAGCCCATGGCGGAGGCGCAGGCCGGGGACAACGTGGCCGTGCTGCTGCGCGGTGTGCCGCGGGACGCGGTGCGGCGGGGGCACGTGGTGGCGGCGCCGGGGAGCGTGGTGCCCGGCCGGCGGTTCTCGGCGCGGGTGTACGTGCTGTCCGCGCGCGAGGGTGGTCGTACGACGCCCGTCTCCACGGGGTACCGGCCGCAGTTCTACATCCGCACGGCGGACGTGGTCGGGGACGTCGACCTGGGCGAGGCGGCGGTCGCCCGGCCCGGGGACACGGTCGAGATGACCGTCGAGCTGGGGCGGGAGGTCCCGCTGGAGCCGGGGCTCGGCTTCGCCATCCGCGAGGGCGGCAGGACGGTCGGCGCGGGCACGGTCGTCTCCGTGGACTGAGCGCACGGCGGATCGCCGCACAATGGAGAGGTGAACGAAGCCATACCCGTCACCCGAGCCGTCGACCACGGCACCGCCAAGCTGATGCCGGACGTCGACCGTGAGCGGGCCTGGCTGCTCACGGTCGACGGGGCCCCGCAGTCGTACGTCGACCTGGACGAGCCCACGTATCTGGAGTTCGAGTACGCGCGGCGGCTCGGGTATGTGCTGGACATCCTGGCCGAACCCGGGCTGCCGCTGGACGTGCTGCATCTCGGCGGGGGCGCGCTGACGCTCCCGCGGTACGTGGCCGCCACCCGGCCCGGGTCCCGGCAGGACGTGGTGGAGGCCGACCGGGGGCTGCTGGCGCTGGTCGCCGAGCATCTGCCGCTGCCCGCGGCCTCGGGCGTCGTGCTGCACACCGCCGACGCCCGGGCCTGGCTCGAAGCCGCCCCGGACGACTCCGCCGACGTGCTGATCGCGGACGTCTTCGGCGGCTCCCGCATCCCGGCGCACCTCACGTCCCTCGCCTACGCACGGGAGGCGGAGCGCGTCCTGCGGCCCGGCGGGGTCTATATGGCGAACCTCGCCGACGGGGCGCCGTTCGCCTTCCTGCGTTCCCAACTCGCCACGTTCGCCGCCGTGTTCGCGGAACTGGCGCTGATCGCCGAGCCGGGCGTGCTGCGCGGGCGCCGGTTCGGCAACGGCGTGCTCGTCGCCGCCCACCGGCCCCTCGACACAGCCGCGCTGGCCCGCCGCACCGCGGCCGACGCCTTCCCGGCCCGCGTCGAACACGGCCCGGCGCTGCGGGACTTCATCGGCTCGGCGCAGCCGGTTGCGGACGCCGACGCCGTGCCCTCACCCGAGCCCCCCGACGGCGCGTTCGGCATCGGCTGACACCTCGCCTGCCGGGACAGGGTCGGGTGACATCGCGTCGTCGCCGGCGATCCGCTGCGGGCGGCGGGTCAGTTCGCGGACGTCCGGGACCAGTAGGACCAGGGCCGTGACCAGCACGACGAGGCCCGCGCAGCCCCAGTGCGCCGCCGTACGGCCGAAGGCCGACTCGGCGGGGCCGGCCAGGGCCGTGGCGAGCGGCAGCAGAGAGACCGAGCCGAACCAGTCGTACGCCGACACGCGCGAGTCGCTCAGCTCGGTGCTCATCGCGTGATTCAGCCCGCCGCTTCCCTACCAACCTGATGCTCCGCTGCCTCAGCTGAAGATGCTGCGCCAGAGCGTCTGTCAGCCTCGGCACGCAGGTTGCGCACCTGTGGCGCGAGGAGGGCGGCCATGGCCGCCAGGACACCCGCACACGCTCTGCCACCCGCTGCGATGCGGTCTCGATGCCGCCAGCTCCCGGATTGTGGCGGCCGCCGACGGGAGGCAGGGTGGTCTCGAGACCGTTCGGGCGAGGCAGAAGGCACACGGCCTGTCACGGATACGGGCCGTGGCTTGCCCTCATCACGAAGCGAGTCGTGTGAGCCGGGAACCGGCGACCTCGGTCACCGCCGAACGAGTAGGTCGGTACACCGGTCCGGAATACGGTGACCAACCCAAGATCGTCCATTCCGGACAGGCTTACGGAGGTGTGGTGCATGTCAGGGAAGAACCCAGAGCACGGGACCGCCACCGAGGTCACCTTGCCGTCCGAAGTCAAGTTGCTCCAGGAAGTCACTCCGCCCTTTTTTCCCGAAGGTGGTTCGGGAATGACCATTCTCGTCGAGTGGCCTCCCGGTCACCCCGGGCTCCCTCCGCATCGCCACTCGGGCCCGTCGTTCGGCTACGTGATGGAGGGCGCGCTCCGGTTCGAGCTCGAGGGTGAGCCGGAGCGTGTGGTCGAGGCCGGCGGGACGTTCTGGGAGCCAGGCGGTGACGTGATCCACTATCAGGACGGCAACGCCCTGTCGGACGCACCGACCAAGTTTGTGGTGACCATGGTGTGCGCGCCGGGTCAGCCGATGCTCACGGTGGTCGACGAGGAGGAGCTGAAGGAACGGGCGCACCTGCGCGCCCCGCGTCCCTCCGAAGGCTGACCGCGAGATCGACACGCGTCACATCACAACAGGGCAAACGTTGCCTGATACGGCCCCAGGTCTGCCCCGGGCACGGTGACGCGCCGTCATTCGTAGACCGAGCACTGCACTGTCGTCGGTGAGGTCTGACCGAGCGCACGGGAGCGGCGGGCTGGGTTCATGGGCGCACGATGGCCAGGGCGGTGTCGCCGGTGGCGCCGCCGGGTGTGAGTAGGTCGGTGAGCACGGCGTCGGCGAGGGCTTCGGGAGCGTCTGCCTGGGGGCCGACGGGCGGTGCGCGCATTCACCGACCGGGATGTCCCGAGGGAGGTGCTGGAGCGCGTGGTGTCCGCCGTGGCTTGGGCGCCGTCCGCGGCGAAGCTCCAGCCTTGGCACACCTACGCGGTGACAGGCGTGCCGTCGGCCGAGATCAAGAAGCGCGCCGGCGAGCGCCTTGCCGCAGGCGACCCCTGGGACGAGCCGGAGTACGAGCAGTACCCACCGGCACTGAAGTCCCCCTACCGCGAGCGCCGATCCACCTTCGGTGAGCAGCGCTAGGGCGCCCGTTTCACAAGGCCGTCGCGGAAGTCCTGTCATCCCCGGACGAGCTCACCCAGGTCATCTTCGTCGAGGTCTCTGACGCCGCGCCTCCTCAGCCGATTGAGGTGCATGTTGCCGCACCCGCACAGTGTCCTATATGTCATATTTGCCCACGTAATCTCGAGGAAAGGCGCCTTATGAAGATCGCAGTCGTCGGTGGTACCGGGCTGATCGGATCACAGGTCGTCACAGACCTGAACGCCGCCGGGCACGAGGCGGTACCCCACTCGAAGTCCACCGGGGTCGACGTCATCAGCGGCCAGGGACTGGACGAGGCGGTGGCGGGAGCTGACGTCGTCGTCAACCTGACGAACTCCCCGACCTTCGACGAAGCCTCCCTGGCCTTCTTCCAGACCTCGATGGACAACCTCCTGGCCGCGGCCCACAAGGGCGGTGTCGGTCACTTCGTCATCCTCTCGATCGTCGGGGCGGACCAGGTGCCGGAGCTGGACTACTACAAGGCCAAGGTGCTCCAGGAGCAGGTCCTCGCGGCCGGGCCGATCCCCTACTCGATCGTCCGGGCGACGCAGTTCATGGAGTTCATGGACGCCGTCCTGTCCTGGACCGCCGACGGCGACACTGTCCGGTTGCCCGCCACGCCGATCCAGCCGATCGCCGCCAAGGACGTGGCCGACGCGGTGGCGCAGGTCGCCGCAGGCGCCCCGCTGAACAGCATTCGCAACATCGCCGGCCCCGAGATCTTCTCCCTGGACGAGTTGGGCCGCATCACCCTGTCCCACAAGGGCGACAGCCGCACGGTCGTCACCGACCCCACCGCCGGCATGTTCGCCGTCGTCAAGGGCGACGTCCTCACCGACGAGCACGCCCACCTCGCCCCCACCCGCTACACCGACTGGCTCTCCTGACCCGCTCGCACCCTCTGAGGTGTGCAGACCGCAAAGAGCCACCCCGTCGCCCACCTCGCCAACTGCCCGCCTTGCGCGCCGCCGGGCTCGACGCCTGCTGCATCGGCGGTGCGGCGCGGCTCTCGGGTGGGACCTGCCGGCGGACGTCGCATCATTCGACCGCAGGCGCACAGCGTTGGACGCGCCGGTGCCGGTGGGTGGACTGGGCTTTCCGTTCCGGGCGCGGTGCCCACTGCCTGGTCACCTGCGCAGGGCGCGATCTGGTGCGACTTCTTGTGCCCACGACTGTCCGCGAGTGGTCACACGGAGCAGATGAGGGAGGTAGGTGATCCTGGACGTCTATGAGGCGGTCACGAGCCGACGAGCATTCTTCCCCCCGGGTCGGCCGCAAGGAGCGGAACGAGATCGCGGCCGCCTTGCCTCTGGCCGACTAACTGGCTCGGACCGGAAAGGAGTCGAGTGCCCGTGGGCATGCGCTGGTTGACCGCGGTTATCCAGAGACGCCGAACACCACCGTCGTACCGGCGAGGAACATGACGGCGTACAGCACGCCCACCGGCACCGAAACGGCCGGCGCGGCGGACGGCAGCGCGAGCGGGAACACGCAGAAGGTGCCGGCGAGCAGGAAGCGGCGGGGCTTCCAGCGGGTCATCAGCAGCGCCCCGCAGACCGTGCCCGCGCCGAACGCGGCCAGCGCCAGACCCCAGGGGCCCGCGCCGCCCAGGCTGTCCCGGGCGACGAGCGGACCGTAGACGGCGTCGGCCGCGCCCACGACAGCGTTGGCGACGGAGAACTGCACGACGATGCCCCACAGCCAGGGCCGTCCGATGAACTCCCGCCAGCCGTCCTGGAGATCGGCGAGCAGGCCGCCGCCCGGCACGCGCCGGGGGGATGTGGCCGACGTCGAGGAACGCGCGCAGCGCCCCGGCGATCGCGAAGGCCGCCGCGTCCAGCGCGGGCACCCAGCCGGGGCCGAACGCCGCGACCAGCGCGCCGCCGAGCGCAGCTCCGGCGAGGGCCGCGCCCTGGGTGGCCATGCGGAGGGCGGCGAACGCCCGGCCCGCCTCCTCGCCCTCCACGCAGGACATCAGCATGCCCTCGGCCGCCGGGCCGAAGAACGCCTGCCCGGTGCCGCCCAACGCGGTGAGCAGGAACACCACCAGAGGGAAGGGTGCGGGACGCGGCCACCAGTCCCACGCCCCGCCGTCGCCGCCCGCGCCCAGCACCGCGAACGCGGCTGCGATGAGCGAGCCGTTGGCGCCGAGGCTGGGCACGGCTGTCTTCACCGGCCGACTGTCACTTGCGCGTGCCGAGGTTGCAAACGGTTTCCGGTGGCGAACGCCCGGGCTCAACTCGGCGTGCCCCGAGCTGTTTTGACCGGGGCGATGGCGCCTCCTACAGTACTCAAGTCATGTTTATGACGAATTGTCAGGACATGGGCTCATTTGCGCGAGAACACTCGTTTGCAGAAGATCAAGAAGAAAGGACTCTCATGCGCAAGCATGCTGCAGCCCTGATCGGCACGGCCGCGCTCATCGGCGCCGCCGTGCCCGCCCTCGTCGCGGCGCCCGCCTCGGCCTCGACGCTCAGCTGCCGCCCCGCCGCCCACCGCTACGTCGTGACCGCGACGAAGGCCGCCGTCCACAAGACGCCGAGCGCGCGCGGCACGGTGATCGGCCACGTGTACAAGGGCCAGCAGGTGGTCTCCAAGTACGAGTGCAACAACGGTGGCACCCTCTGGGAGTGCATCAAGGACTGCCAGGTCTCCGACAACGGGACCCCCACCGTGTGGGGCCACTGGGTCTACCGCGGCTACCTGAGGGGCTGAGGCCCCACGGTGTTCCGGCCCGCCGCGTCGAGGCGGGCCGAAGCGCCTGCCGGCTCAGTCGCTCGTCGGAGTGCCGTGAAGCCGGACCGTGCTGAGGACCTTCAGGACGGTTGCGTCGGGAACCTCGTCGTGCACGCCCTTGGCCCCGAAGAAGTTGACGGACACGAAGTCGTCGTTGGAGTTCTTGAAGCCGAACGTGAGTGCCTTGCCGTCGCTCGCGCACTTGCCCTTGGCGGGCGTGTTCGTCGAGTGCGCCCAGCCGTAGCTGCCCGCGATGCCCGAGGCGGTCGTGAACGGCGTGCCCTTCTTGTCGAAGGTGATGCTCTTCTTGTCGGGCATCGTGTAGCCGCCGAAGACCCACCAGGCCGGCGTGTTGACCGCGATCTCGTCGGCGTTCTTGGCACCGCTCGCGCCCTTGGACCCCACGACGGCCAGCGGGGTGTCCTCGGTGCGGCCGTCCTTGTCGTCGTCCGAGGTGCACCACTTGGACTGGTACTCGGCGATGCCCGACATGGTGATGCCCTTGTCCTTCTCCTTCGGGAACTTGAAGGAATAGGGCACGCCCGGGGCCTCGACCTCCCACTCGGCGGGCACGTCGAAGGCTATGCCCCACTTGGGGTTCACCACGACCTTCCAGCCGGGGATCGTCGGCTTCTCCGTCTCGCTGCCGCGCGGGTCGTCCGTGGCGGACGACGTCGGCGTCGAAGCGGTCGTAGGGGACTGGCTCTGCTTGCCCTTCCCGCTGCTCGCCTCGTCGTCCTTCGAGTCGCCCAGGATCACGTATCCGGTCACCCCGGCGGCGATCACGACGGCCGCCGCCGCGAGGATCGCGATCAGCTTCGTCCGTCCGCCGCCGCCCCGCGGGGGCGTGGGCAGGGGGGTGGTCGGGGGCTGCTGCTGGCCCCACTGCTGCTGCTGGCCGTACGGGTTCGCCTGCGGGTACTGCTGGTAGCCGGGCTGCTGGTACGGATTCGGCTGCTGGTAACCCGGCTGTTGGTACGGGTTGTTCTGCGGGTTCTGCGCGCCCCCGGGCGGCTGCTCTCCTGGCCACATGGGGAGTAACCCTAGCCGTGTCGTGGACACGATTCGGTCACCGGATCTTGTCAGGCACGTACCAGGAGCGGAGCAAGGTGCCGGAGAGCCTGGCCAGCCGGACCTACTCGTTAGTAACATCGCGGCCATGAGCGAAGACCAGATGTCGATCGGCGAGCTGCTCGCCGCCACGGTTCCGATGGTGAAGACCCTGAACCTGGAGTACCTGGAGACCACTCCGGAGCGGGCCGTCCTGTCGCTGCCGGACCAGAGCGAGTACCGCAACCACGTCGGCGGGCCGCACGCCGGCGCGATGTTCACCCTCGGTGAGTCCGCGAGCGGTGCGATCGTCCTCGCGGCCTTCGGTGACCAGCTCTCGCGTGCCGTGCCGCTGCCGGTCACCGCGCAGATCGCCTTCAAGAAGATCGCCCTGGGTCCGGTGAAGGCCACCGCGACCCTCGGCCGGCCGATCGCCGACGTCGTCGCCGAACTCGACGCGGGCAAGCGCCCCGAGTTCCCGGTGACCGTCGCCATCCAGCGGGAGGACGGCGCCGTCACGACGGAGATGGAAGTGATCTGGACGCTCCGGCCCAACAACAAGGACTGACGCGTCGTATGTCGCACATGGACTGACACGTCGCACGAGAGGGGCCCGGCCGGGAGCGGAGGGGCCCCTCTCCCGTCTTCCCTTCGGTTCTTGTCGGCATGACCCCGATTTCCGTTCGTCTCGTTGACACGAGTCATCAATGGTTCTAGTTTTCGGGCGCACCCGTGATGTCCCATGGGGCGTCAGGTCCTTGGGGCACGTGATGCGTTCAGGGGCTGAACACGATTCGGGGGGCGCGGGTGCACAGCGGTTCACAACGTAGTGCCCGCTCACCGAAGGAGTGACGGCCCATGCCCGCACCCGTCTCCCGGCGTTCCACCCTGCGTCTGACCGCCGCCGCGATCGTCGTCGCCGCGACCGCCGCCGGCTCGTTCGTCCCCGCCCGTCCCGCCTTCGCGAGGGGCAGGACCGAGGCCGGAGCCGGCCCCCGCGTCGAGGGGCTGATCGCGAAGCTCACCCTCGACGAGAAGATCTCCCTCCTGCACGGCGCCACCGACCCGGACTCGCTCGGCCAGGCCGGGTACGTGCCCGGCGTGCCCCGCCTGGGCATTCCGCCGCTGCGGCTGGCCGACGGGCCCGCCGGGGTCCGCATCACCCGGCACGCCACCGCCCTGCCCGCCCCGGTGCTGCTCGCCTCCGCCTTCGACCCGGAGCTGGCCCGCCGCTACGGCAGCGTCATCGGCCGCGAGGGCCGAGCCCTGGGCCAGGACGTGCTGCTCTCCCCGATGGTCAACCTCATCCGCACCCCGTACGCGGGCCGCAACTTCGAGACCTTCGGCGAGGATCCGCTGCTCGCCGCCGACCTGGTCGCCGCCGAGATCGAGGGCATCCAGGGCGAGGGACTCATCGCGACCGTCAAGCACTTCGCCCTGAACAACCAGGAGAAGAACCGCACGTCCATCGACGTACGAGCCGACGAACAGACCATGCACGAACTGGAGTTGCGCGGCTTCGAAGCCGCCGTCCGGGCCGGCACCGGCGCCGTCATGGGTGCCTACAACAAGGTCAACGGCACCTACGCCTGCGAGAACAGGACGCTGCTCACCGACATCCTGCGCGAGCAGTGGGGCTTCACGGGCTGGGTGATGACCGACTGGTTCGCTGCGCACAGCACGGCCGCCGCGCTGACCGCCGGGCTCGACATGGAGATGCCCGACGACACCTACTTCGGTACGGCGCTGAAGACGGCCGTACGCGACGGCAGCGTACCGGAGCGGTACGTCGACCGGGCCGTGCGCAGGGTGCTCTCCGTCATCGACCGGTTCGGGCTGCTCGACGGCAGCCCGCCACCGCGCCCCGCCCGCGACCCCAAGGCCGGGGCGGCCGTCGCACTGGAGGTCGCCAAGGCGGGCGCGACGCTGCTCCGCAACGAACACCGCACCCTGCCCCTCGATGCCGGCCGCATCGCGGTGATCGGGCCGACCGGAGCTCTGCCGTTCGTCAGCGGCGGCGGCAGCGCGCACGTCGTCCCGGACGCGGCGGCCAGCCCCCTCGACGCGATCCGCGAGCGGTCCGGCGCCGACGTCGTCCACGCCCTGGGTGAGGACCTGTACGGCAAGGCCCTCCCGCCCGACGCCCTCGCCCCGCGCCTCGACACCGAGGCGCAGCGCGTCGCCGCCGGGGCCACCTGGAGTTACGAGGGCACGCTCACCGTCCCCGAGGACGACGAGTGGACCCTGCTCATCCACTACTCGGGCACCCCCGCCCTCCGGCCCAAGGTGCTCCTCGACGGACAGGAACTGTTCCCGCTCGCTCCCGGATACGACGAGTACATCCTGTTCGGCGGCCTGGTCTCCGTCGCCCCCGACCGGCTCGCCGTGCGCCGCAAGACGCTCCGCCTGACCAAGGGTGCGCACACCCTGCGCATCACCGCGCAGGGCGGTGACCAGGGCCAGTTGTTCCGGCTGCGCCGCATCACCGGCGCCACCCGGGCCGCCGACGTGGCCGAGGCCGTCACCGCGGCCCGGGCCGCGCGGCACGTCGTGCTCTTCGCCTACGAGGACGCCACCGAGGGCCTGGACCGCACCACCCTCGCCCTGCCCGGCCACCAGGAGGCCCTGATCGAGGCGGTGACCGCGGCCAACCCGCGGACGACCGTGGTTCTCAACACCTCCTCGGCCACCTCGATGCCCTGGCTGCGGCGCACCGGCGCGGTGCTCCAGATGTACTACCCGGGCCAGGAGGGCGCCGCAGCCACCGCCGCCGTCCTGTTCGGCGACTGCGACCCCGGCGGCCGGCTGACCCAGTCCTTCCCGGTCGACGACGACCACCATCCGGTCGCGGGCGACCCGCACCGCTACCCCGGCATCGACGGCGAGGAGGAGTACTCCGAGGGCATCCACCTCGGCTACCGCTGGTACGACGCCCACGGCGGGCGCCCGCTGTTCCCCTTCGGGTACGGGCTGTCGTACACCTCCTTCGCCTACTCGGACCTGTCGGCCCGGTGGACGGGTCACGCGCTGGACGTGGCCTTCACCGTGCACAACACCGGCCGGCGTGACGGCATCGACGTGCCCCAGGTGTACGTCGGACGCTCCCCCGACCTCCAACTCGACCAGGTCGTAAGGGCGTTGGGCGGCTACCGGCGGATCGCGCTGGCGGCGGGGGAGCGGCGCCGGGTGACCGTCCGGGTGACGCCGCGCTCGCTGTCGTCGTGGGACGCGCGCCGGCACGGCTGGGTGCTCGGCACCGGGCCGCGCACGGTCTGGGTCGGCGCGTCCTCGCGTGACCTGCGGCTGCGGACGAGCGTGCGGGTGACCGGCGCGGACTGAGGGGGAGGCTTCGGGTGCTTTGACAGTTCTGTGGGGAATTGGGCGCGCTGGCTGAATCGGTGCCACCGCTCAGGAAAAGGACGCGGCGTTGTTGACCCATCAGTAAGTACTCGCTACGTTCCGGGGGCCCCGAACCGCTTAAGAGCGTTCTGCCGCACAAACCCCCCACCGTGCTGTCTCGACGATTGGTCGGAGCATCATGACCACTCCTGTGCGCGCCCACGAACTGATCCTGTGCATCACCCCGTTCGGCGAGCCCGACGCCGGGCTCGCCGCTGCCGCCTGTGCCGCCGGCGGGCTCGGCGTTCTCGATCTGGGTACCGGAGACCGCAGAGCACGCGACGAGCTGACCCGGCTCTCGCGGGCGTCGCCGGGCCCCTTCGGCGTACGGGTGACGGGTCGCTGCGCCCTGCGCCTGGACGAACTCGGCTGCGTCCCGGACATCGTGGTCCGCGCGGCCGACGCCCCCTGGAGCTTGGCCGAAGTTGCCGTCCGTCACCGGGTGTTGGCGGAGGTCACCGACCTTGCCGAGGCGTGTGCGGCCGTCCGCGCCGGAGCGCACGGGGTCATCGCGCGAGGCAGCGAGAGCGGTGGCCGCGTCGGCGAGCTGAGCACCTTCGTTCTACTCCAACAGCTCCTCGCCCATGAGGAGTTGGGCGGTACCCCGATCTGGGCCTGCGGAGGTATCGGGCCGCGTACGGCGGCTGCCGCCGTGGCGGGCGGGGCCTTTGGTGTCGTCCTCGACACCCAACTGGCACTGCTCGCCGAGGCCCGGCTTTCCGAGGCGACCCGGGCCGTGCTGCGGTCACTGGACGGCTCGGAGACCGTGGTGCTGGGCGGGCACCGGGTGCTGCGCCGCCGCGGACCGGACGCCCCGCGTCCGCCCGTCGACGATCCTGCTGCCGTCGCGTCCCTGCTGGGCGCTGGGGACCTGCGTAGTCAGCTGTTGCCGGTCGGCCAGGACGGCTTCCTCGCCACACGCTTCGCCGAGCGGTGGGGGGATGTCCGGCGGACGCTGCGTGAAATCACGTCAGCCATGAGCGAGTTGGGGCCCGGCGGTGCAGGCGGTGCGTTCGCCCAGGCCCTGCGGCCCGGCTCGGCGATGAGCCGGGCGCTCGGGACCCGGCTGCCCGTCGCGCAGGGCCCGATGACGCGGGTCAGCGACCAGGCCGGGTTCGCCGCCGCCGTTGCCGCGGACGGGGCGCTGCCCTTCCTGGCGCTGGCCCTGGCCGACGGCGAGCGGTCACGGGAGTTGCTCACCGAGGCCCGTGCCGTGCTGGACGGGCGGCCCTGGGGCGTGGGCGTGCTCGGCTTCGCACCCGAGGAGATCAGGAACGCCCAGCTGGACGTCGTACGGGAACTCGGGCCCACGCACGCGATCGTCGCGGGCGGCCGGCCCGCTCAGGCCGAGGCGCTGGAACGGGCCGGGATCCGCACCTTCCTGCATGTGCCCTCGCCGGGGCTGCTGCGGCAGTTCCTGGACGCCGGCGCCCGCAGGTTCGTGTTCGAGGGCTCCGAGTGCGGCGGACACGTCGGGCCGCGCGCCTCCTTCCCGCTGTGGGAGGCCCAACTGGCCGTCCTGGAGGACTTCCTGGACGACGGCGATGACGGCACCGCTGAGCGACTGGAGGTGTTCTTCGCGGGCGGCATCCACGACGAGCGGTCGGCGGCGATGGTCGCCGCGCTCGCCGCGCCGCTGACCGCCCGGGGCGCCGCCGTCGGCGTCCTCATGGGCACCGCCTACCTGTTCACAGAGGAAGCGGTGCGCGACGGCGCGATCCGCCCCCTGTTCCAACGGCAGGTGCTCGACGCCACCGCGACCACGCTCCTGGAGACCGCCCCGGGCCACGCGACCCGCTGCTTGCCCAGCCCGTTCACCGGCAACTACCGCGACCGAGAAGCCGAGTTACGGGCGAACGGCGTGCCCGACCGGGAGGCCTGGGAAACCCTGGAGCGCCTCAACGTGGGACGGCTGCGCATCGCCAGCAAGGGCGTGGAGCGCGCCTTCGACGGCGAGTTGCGCGTAGTCGACGAGGAACGCCATTTCGCCGACGGAATGTTCATGGCGGGCGAGGTCGCTGTCCTGCGCTCGGCGACCACCACCGTCGCCGATCTGCACCGCGCCGTGACCGAAGGCGCCGCCGAGTTCCGCCCGGCGCGCGCCGAACACCCGAGCCCAGAGCCCCGGCCCGAACCGGAGCCGCCCGCACCGCTCGACATCGCCGTCGTCGGCATGGCCTGCATGTTCCCGGACGCGCCCGACCTGGCCGCCTTCTGGGCGAACGTCGTCGCGGGCCACGACGCGGTCACCGAGGTCCCGCCCGACCGCTGGGACCCGGACCTGCACCACACCGCGGGCACCACCGCCTCCCGCTGGGGCGGCTTCCTGCCCCGCATCCCCTTCGACCCGCTGCGCTACGGCATCCCGCCCGCCTCCCTCGGCAGCATCGAACCGGTCCAGCTGCTGTCGCTGGAGGCCGCCCGCCGGGCACTCGACGACGCCGGATACGGCGAGCGCGGGCGGGAGTTCGACCGGGCTCGCACCTCCGTCTTCTTCGGCGCGGAGGCGGGCAGCGACCTCTCCAACGCCGTCACCCTGCGCGCCGTGCTCCCGTCGTACTACGGCGAGGTTCCCGCAGCGCTGGAGGAGCAACTGCCCCGGCTCACCGAGGACTCCTTCCCCGGCATGCTGGCCAACGTCATCTCCGGCCGGATCGCCAACCGACTCGACCTGGGCGGCTCCAACTTCACCGTCGACGCCGCCTGCGCCTCCTCCCTCGCCGCCCTCGACGTGGCCTGCAAGGAACTCGTCGCCGGCACCAGCGACCTCGTGCTGTGCGGGGGAGCCGATCTGCACAACGGCATCAACGACTACGTCCTGTTCTCCTCGGTGCACGCGCTCTCCCCGACCGGCCGCTCCCGCGCCTTCGACTCCTCCGCCGACGGCATCGCGCTCGGCGAGGGGGTGGCCTGCGTGGCCCTCAAACGGCTCGCCGACGCCGAACGCGACGGCGACCGCGTCTACGGCGTGATCAAGGGCCTCGGCTCCGCGAGCGACGGCCGCTCCCTGGGCCTGACCGCACCCCGGCCCGAAGGACAGCGGGCCGCGCTGGAGCGCGCCTATCGCAACGCGGGCGTCTCACCGGCCCAGGTCGGCCTGATCGAGGCGCACGGCACCGGGACCGTCGTGGGCGACCGCACCGAACTCACCGTGCTCGCAGAGGTGTTCACCGAAGCGGGGGCTGCCGGCGGCAGCTGCGCCCTCGGCTCGGTCAAGTCGCAGATCGGGCACACCAAATGCGCTGCCGGACTCGCGGGTCTGATCAAGACCACCCTCGCTCTCTACACCGGCGTCCGGCCGCCCACCCTGCACCTGGACCGGCCCAACCCGGCCTGGGCGGAGGACACCAGCCCGTTCGCCTTCCACACCCGGGCCCAGCCCTGGGCGGCACCGGCGGCAGAACGCATCGCCGGGGTCAGCGCGTTCGGCTTCGGTGGCACCAACTTCCATGCGGTGTTGAGCGCTTACGGTGCCACCGCGCCCCCGCCGAAAACGCTGGACGCCTGGCCCGCCGAGCTGTTCCTCTTCCGGGGCAAGGACACGGCGGCGGCCCACCGGCAGGCCGAGGACCTCCTCCGGGCCGCCGAGTCCGACGGCCACCCCTGGCGCCTGCGCGACCTCGCCCTCGCCGCGGCGCACCGCGCGGACACCTCCCACGAGCCGGTGCGGGTGGCAGTGGTGGCGCGGGATGTGCCCGAACTGACGCGGCAGTTACGGGGGATCCTGAGCGGGGAGCCCGAACCGGCGGCCGGGGTCAGACATGGGGAGGGGACGCGGCTCGGCGCCGACGAAAAGGTCGCGTTCCTCTTCCCCGGGCAGGGCAGCCAGCGGCCCGGCATGCTCGCCGACCTCCTGGTCACCCTGCCCGAGCTGCGGCACTACCTGCACCTCGGCCGCGCCCACGCCGACGTCCTCTACCCGCCCGCCGGTTTCGACGACACCGCGCGCGAACGCCGCCGGGCCGCCCTCACCGACACCCGGGCCGCGCAGCCCGCCCTCGGCATCACCGGCCTCGCCGCACACGCCTTCCTCACCTCCGCGGGCGTCCAGCCGGACCTGGCCGCCGGGCACAGCTACGGCGAACTGGTCGCCCTGAGCGCGGCCGGCGCCCTGGACGCCGAAACCCTCCTGGAGCTGAGCACCGAGCGCGCCTCGGCGATCCTGGCCGCCGCCGGTGACGAACCCGGCACCATGGCCGCGGTCGGCGCCCCCGCCGACGACGTGGCGCACACCCTGCGCACGGCCAGGGCGCCGGAGTCGGTTGTCGTCGCCAACCTCAACTCCCCGGAGCAGACCGTGATCTCCGGTCCCACAGCGGACGTCGAGTCCGCCGTACGCCTGCTGCGCGAGGCCGGCTTCGGCGCCCGGCGCATCCCCGTGGCCTGTGCCTTCCACAGTCCGCTGGTGGCTGCCGCGGTGGAGCCGTTCGCCGTGGCCCTCGCCGACAAGGCGGTGCGCGCACCCGAGTTCCCCGTCTGGGCCAACCGCACGGCCAAGCCCTACCCGCGGGATGCCGACGGCGTGCGCGCCGAACTCGCCGCGCAGATCGGTGCCCCCGTTGCCTTCGCCGCGCAGATCGAGGCGATGTACGAAGCGGGCGCGCGGATCTTCGTCGAGGCAGGGCCGGGCCAGGTCCTCACCCGGCTCGTCGGACAGATCCTCGGCGACCGCCCGCACCGCACGGTCGCCTGCGAGCCGCGCGCCGACAGCGGCCTGCCCGGCTGGCTCGACGCCCTCGCCCAACTCGCCGTCGCGGGGCTGCCGGTACGCACCGCCTGGCTCTTCCAGGGCCGCGACGCCGTCGACGCCCTGCGGACGCCGCCGCCGAAGCGGCCCGGCTGGACGGTCGACGGACACCTCGTGCGCACCGCCGACGGAGCACTCCTTGCCGGTGCTCTCGCACCGGCCCGACGAGTCGTGGAGACGACCGTGACGACGACACCGCACCACTCGCAGGGCACCGGCCCCGCCGATCAGGACGCCCTGATCTCCGAATTCCTGCGCACCAGCCGGGAGTTGGTCGCGGCGCAGCGTGATGTGCTGCTCGCGTACTTCGGCACGGCACCTGCGGTGACACCAGCGGCGCCGGCCGTACACGTATCGGAGCCGTTTGCCGAACTTGCCCCGGCCGCAAAGGAGTCGCCGCAAGCCGCTCCGGCGGACGACGTGGCGCGCGTCGTCCTGGAGATCATCAGCGAGCGCACCGGCTACCCCGTCGACATGATCGAGCCCGACCTCGATCTGGAGGCGGATCTGAGCATCGACTCGATCAAGCGGGCCGAGATCGCGGGCGAACTCGCCAAGCGCCTGGGCATCGCGGGCGGCGCGGCCGTCCTGGACGACGCTGAGCTGGAGGAGCTGGCCAAGGCGCGTACGGCGGCTGCGGTGACGGGGTGGCTCGAGGCGCGGGTCGGGCGTGGTCCCACCGCTCGGCCGTCCGCGTCGCCCGCTGAACCCGAGGGCCCGGGAAGCCCACTCGGCGAGGCCCCCAAGCGCTGTGAGCTGCGTCCCGTGCTCCTGTCGCAACACGAACGTCCCACCGACCCTGTCGCTGTCATGTCCGGCTCACGTTTCGTCCTTCTCGGCGACGGCGGTGGGGCGGCGGCCGAAGTCGTGGCGCGGCTCGCCGCGCACGGCGCGGACGCGGTGACGCTCGACCAGGGGCACCTCATCGGCCAGGGGGAGGGCGCTATCGACGGCGTCCTCTACCTGGGCGCGCTCTCCGGCCCGGACCTGCCCGTGCTGCCGGACGCGTTCCCCGTGCTCCGCGCCGCCCTGGCCCGCGGGCCGCGCCGGCTGCTGGGCGTGCGGCCCGCCGAGGGTGCCGGTGTGCTGCGGTCGGCCGGGCTCGACGGCCTGTTCCGCAGCATCGCCCGCGAGTACCCGGACCTGCTCGCGCGTGTCGTGGCCGTCCCCGACACGAGCCCTGCGGCCGTGGCCGACGCCCTGGTCGCCGAGCTGCTGGCACCGGATCCGGAACCGGTCGTACTGCGCACGCAAGAGGATCGTCGGCACAGGTTTGAGCTGGTGCCCGCCCCCCTGGGCCCCCTCGCCACCACCGGTGCCGGACCCGCCGCAGACGGTGCCGCCGAGGCCGCCGCCCTCGGTCTCGACCGGGACTCCGTGGTGCTGCTGGTCGGGGGCGCCCGGGGCATCACCGCGAGGTTCGCGACCTCGTTGGCCGCCGCCTGTCGGTGCCGGATCGAACTGCTGGGCCGCACCCCCGCGCCGACCGGACCCGAAGCCCCGGAGACCGCCGCCGCCCGCACCCCCGCCGAACTGCGGGCCGCTCTCGCCGCCACGCTCGGCCCGGTGCAGCCCGCCGAGCTCAACCGGGCCGCCGAACTGATTCTCGCCCAGCGGGAGATCACCGCCACCCGCGCCGAACTCGACGCCGTCGGCAGCGCGGCCCGCTACCGCTCGGTGGACTTCCGGGAACGGGACGCCGTGCTCCAGACGGTCAAGGAGATCCACGCCGAACACGGCCGGCTCGACGGTGTCGTCTTCGCGGCCGGCGTGATCGAGGACCGGCTGATCGCCGAGAAGACCCCCGAGTCCTTCCAGCGGGTCTACGGCACCAAGACGGCCGGGGCCGCCGCGCTGCTCGCCGCGCTGGAGGACCTGCCGCACGGGCCCGGATTCACCGTGCTGTTCGGCAGCATCGCCGCCGTCCTCGGCAATCGCGGCCAGGCCGACTACGCCGCCGCGAACGACGCCCTCGAACGGCTCGGCGCCGACTGGGCCGCCCGCACGGGCCACCGTACGCTCACCGTCCACTGGGGGCCCTGGGCGCCGTCCGGCATGCACACCGGCATGGTCAGCGCGGAACTCGGCCGAGAGTACGCCCGCCGCGGGGTCAGCCTGATCGACCCGGACGAGGGGTGCGCGGCCCTGCTCCGGGAACTCGCCTGGGGCGACCCGACGGCCCGCGCCGTCGTCTACACCGCCTCGGGCTGGTGACATGACGGAACATCGGATTCGTCAGACGGGTGAGTTGCGTCAGACACCCGTCGCCATCGTGGGCATGGCGGTGCTGCTGCCCGGTGCCGACGGCCTCGACGCCTACTGGCGCAACCTGCGGGAGGGCGTGGACGCGATCGGCGACGTGCCCTCGGGCCGCTGGGACGCCGACTACTACCGGCCGGACTCGGCCGCCGGACCGGCCGTCGCCGACCAGGTGTACTGCCGGCGCGGCGGATTCGTGGACACACTGGCCCGGGTCGAGGTCACCCGGTACGGCATCATGCCCGCGTCGGTGCCCGGCACCGAGCCGGACCAGCTCATCGCCCTCGACGTGGCCGCCGCCGCGCTTGCCGACGCGGGTGGCGCGGAACGGCTGCCCGAGCGGCACCGGATCGGCGTGGCCCTCGGTCGCGGCGGCTATCTCACCCCCGGTCTGGTCAGGCTGGACCAGCGGGTGCGTACGGCGGGCCAACTCGTCCGGACACTGGGTGAGTTGCTGCCCGATCTGGACTCCGGCCAACTGGACCGGGTGCGGGCGGCGTTCACCGAGCGGCTCGGTGCGGACAGCCCCGAGTCCGCAATCGGCCTGGTCCCCAACCTCGCGGCCTCCCGCATCGCCAACCGGCTCGATCTGCGCGGCCCCGCCTACACGGTCGACGCCGCCTGCGCCTCCTCGCTCGTCGCCGTCGACCAAGCGGTCACCGAGCTCAGCACCGGCCGCTGTGACCTGATGCTGGCCGGGGGAGTGCACCACTGCCACGACATCACCCTGTGGAGCGTCTTCTCCCAGCTTCGAGCCCTGTCTCCGACGCAGCGGATCCGCCCCTTCCATCGCGAGGCCGACGGCCTGCTCATCGGCGAGGGCACCGGAGTCGTCGTACTGAAACGCCTCGCCGACGCCCAGCGGGACGGCGACCGCGTGTACGCGGTGATCCGCGGGACGGGCGTGGCCAGTGACGGTCGTACGGCCGGGCTCGTCACCCCCGATCCGGGCGGTCAGGCCCGAGCCGTGCGCCAGGCCTGGCGGGCCGCCGGACTCGACCCCGCCGCGCCGCACTCGATCGGCCTGCTGGAGGCGCACGGCACCGCCACACCGACGGGCGACGCCGCCGAACTGGCCACCCTGGCCGAGGTGTTCGGGCCCGCGCATGGCTACGGTGACGACGACCGGCGTCCGGTGCTCGGCTCGGTGAAGTCGATGATCGGCCACACCATGCCGGCCGCCGGAGTGGCGGGCCTGGTCAAGGCCGCCCTCGCGCTGCACCACCGCACCCTCCTGCCCACCCTCCACTGCGACGACCCGCACCCGGCCCTGGACGCCACCCGCTTCCGCACGCTGGACCGGGCGCGCCCCTGGGAACCCCACCCCGAACAGCCCGTCCGCCGCGCGGCCGTGAACGCCTTCGGCTTCGGCGGGATCAACGCCCACGTCCTCCTGGAGGAGTCCCCGGCCGCACGAGCCACTCGCCCGGCCGCCTCCGCTCCGGCCGCGGTGCACGTCAATGAGCCCGAACGCGTCCTCCTGCTCGCCGCCGACAGCGCCGGTCAGCTGGCCGTCTCGCTCGACGCCGACGACGCTGCCGTCCTCGCCGCGGGCCTCGACCCCGGGCAGTCGCATCCCGAGGCCGGTCCGGTGCGGCTCGGGATCGTGGATCCCACCGCCAAGCGGCTCGCCCTGGCCCGCCGCGCGGTGGCGAAGGGCCGGGCCTGGCACGGCCGGGGCGAGGTCTGGTTCCGGCCCGCCCCGCTGCTCGGGCCCGCCGGCGGCAGGCTGGCGTTCGTCTTCCCCGGCCTGGAAGGCGAGTTCACACCCCGCACCGACGACATCGCCGCCCACTTCGGCCTGCCCCCGCTCACCCGCACCGGTGCGGAGGCACGAGCCGGTGACGTCGGCCGGCACGGGTTCGAGGTCGTCGGCGTGGGCCGGCTGCTCGACGCGGCGCTGCGCCGTATGGGCATCGCCCCGGACGCGGTCGCCGGGCACAGCGTCGGCGAGTGGACGGCCATGGCGGTGGCCGGGCTGTACTCGGCCGACCAAGTCGACGCCTTCATGGTGAAGTTCGACCCGGACACCCTGACCGTCCCGGGGCTCGCCTTTGCCGCCGTGGGCGCCTCAGCCGACCGGGTCCGCGCCGCGCTCGCCGAGGCCTGGGCGGACTCCGGGCTCGTGCTCTCCCACGACAACGCGCCCCGGCAGTCGATGGTCTGCGGACCGGACGGCGCCGTAGAGGGGTTCGTACGGGCCTTCCGCGCCCAGGGCGTCCTGTGTCAGGTGCTGCCGTTCCGGTCGGGCTTCCACACGCCGATGCTCGAACCGTACGTGGCGCCCATCAAGGAGGCCGCCGAGCGTTTCCGGCTCCACCCGCCGACCGTACCGGTGTGGTCGGGGACCACCGCCGCTCCCTTCCCGCAAGCCGAGTCGGCCGTACGCGAGTTGTTCGTACGGCACCTGCTGGAGCCGGTCCGCTTCCGGGAGCTGACCGAGGCGCTGTACGCGGCAGGCCACCGCGCCTTCGTCCAGACCGGGCCGGGCCGGCTCGCCTCCCTCATCGACGACACCCTCGGCGACCGCGACCACCTCGCCGTCGCCGCCAACTCACCTCACCGCACAGGGATGTCCCAACTCCGGTGCGTGGCAACGGCATTGTGGACAGCAGGGGCTGCCGTGGCCCCGAGCGTGTCCCCCACTCGTACCTCGGCGCCCCCCACCTCGAAGCGCCCACCTGTCCCTCTCGACCTCAACGGCGCCCTGGTGTCGCTGGACCCCCGCACCCTTGACGTACTGCGGTCCGAGTTGCGGCCGCGGTCGCTCCGCACCGGGCCGTCCCCCTTGGACGACCTCGCCACGCACATCCCCGCCGCCGCCGAACTGCGCGCCCTGCTGCGGGACACCGCCGACACGGCCGCCGAACTGCTCGCAACCGGCCGCCCCTCACGGCCCCGCTCCACCCCGACGACCGCCACCACCCTCCAACCCTCCCCCTCCACCACAACCGTCCACGTCTCCCCGCACACCATGCCCCACCTCCTCGACCACTGCTTCTTCCCGCAGCGCCCCAACTGGCCCGATGTGAAAGACCGTTGGCCGGTGGTGCCGGCCACCACGATCGTCCGGCACATGATGGACGCGGCGGAGGCCGCGAACCCCGGTCTGCGCGCGGTCGCCGTGCACGGTGCCCGCTTCGACCGGTGGCTCACCGCCACCCCGCCCGTCGACGTCCCGGTCACCGTCAGCCCCGATCCCGGCCACCCGGACCGCGTCGCCGTCACCTTCGGCCCCACGGCCCGCGCCGTGATCGAACTCGCCCCACGCCACCCCGCACCGCCCGCGCCGCGCGGCTTCCCGGAAGCCCACGAACGCACCCCCGACCACACCGCCGCCCAGCTCTACCGCGACCGCTGGATGTTCCACGGCCCGGCCTTCCAGGGCCTGACCGAACTCACCGCGATCGGCGAGCGGCACATCCGCGGGTTGATCACCACGCCGCCCGCGCCGGGCGCGCTGCTCGACAACGTGGGTCAGCTCCTCGGCTACTGGATCATGGCGACCCGCACCGAACGGACCGTCGTGTTCCCCGTGCAACTGCGTGACCTGCGCTTCCACGGACCGCACCCGGTCCCCGGGACCGAGGTCACCTGTCTGCTGCGGATCACCTCGCTCACGGACACCGTGCTGGAGGCGGACGCGGAGCTGACCGTCGGCGGCCGGGTGTGGGCCGTGCTCACCGGCTGGCAGGACCGCCGCTTCGACAACGACCCGACGACCCGGCCCGTCGAACGCTTCCCCGAGCGCCACACCCTCTCCGAGGCCCGTCCGGGCGGCTGGACGCTGGTGCACGAGCGGTGGCCCGACCTCGCCTCCCGCGAGCTGATCATGCGCAACTCCCTCGGCAGCGCCGAACGCGCCGAGTACGCCGAGCGCCCGCCCCGGGGCCGCCGCCAGTGGCTGCTCGGCCGGATCGCGGTCAAGGACGCGGTACGGCAGTGGCTCTGGCAGCAGGGCGAGGGTCCCGTGTTCCCGGCGGAACTCCAGGTCCGCAACGACGAAGTCGGCCGCCCGTACGTCACCGGGGTGCACGGCCGCGTCCTGCCGCCACTGGACGTCTCGCTCGCCCACCGCGCCGAGGCGGGCGTGGCGATCGTACGGCCGCACACCCCGCGTCCCGGCCCCGACCCCAGCGCCGGTCCCGGTCTCGGTATCGGTATCGGTATCGACATCGAAGAGGTCACCGCCCGCGACCCGGCGACCCTCGCCACCGCCCTCGGCCCCGACGAACTGCGGCTGCTGCACGCCCGGTCCGGCGGTGACCCGGAAGAGCTGTGGTTCACCCGCTTCTGGGCCGCGAAGGAGGCGGTCGCCAAGGCCGAGGGCACCGGGCTCGGTGGGCTCCCCAGGGACTTCGCGGTGCTGGAGGCAGCCCCGGACGGCAGCCGACTGGTGGTCTCCGGGCGTCTGCAACGCGCCTACACCGTGCACTGCGCGCCGGCGGCCAACCCGCCCGCCCTGCCGCGCCGCTCCTATGTCGTGGCCTGGACGACCGGAACCGGGGCCGACGAAGGACCACACGACCAGACAGCCGAGGAGTACCCCCGATGAAGCCCATACAGCCGGCCCCTGCGCAGCCCGCCCCCGCGCAGCCCGCCCCCGCGCAGGACCCCGTCGGCACGGTGCTCGCCGACGTGTCCGCCATGCTCCGCACGGTCCTCGCCGAGTACGGCGACGACGACGTGCTGATCGGCATGTCCACCACCTTCAATCACGACCTGGAGCTGGAGAGCATCGACCTCGTCACGCTGGCGGGCCTGCTGGAGGAGCGGTACGGGAAGCGGGTCAACCTCGCCGAGTTCCTCGCCGGGATGGAGTTCGAGGAGATCATCGAGCTGACCGTCGGCCGGCTCGTGGAGTACGTCGTGTGGAGCCTGAAGACCACGCAGGCGGGCTGAGCCATGGCGATGCTCGACGCCGGCGGCATCCGGCTGCACGTCCAGCGCATGGGCCCCACGTCCGGCCGACCCCCGCGCGCCACGGTCGTCCTGGTGCACGGGCTGCTCACCGACAGCCTGGCCAGCTACTACTTCACCGTCGCACCAGCCTTCGCGGCGGCCGGACTCGACGTCGTCATGTACGACCTGCGCGGGCACGGCCGCAGCGAGCGCCCGCCGGACGGCTACACGCTCGACCACAACATCGACGACCTGGAGGCCCTCCTCGGCCGGCTGGACATCACCGGGCCCGTCCACCTCGTCGGCAACTCCTACGGCGGCACCATCGCCTTCGGCTACGCGGCCCGACACCCGGAGCGCGCCGCCACCCTCACCCTCATCGAATCCGAACCCGCGACCGCCGCCTGGGCCGCGAAACTCGGCGGCATCCTGCGCCGGGTGGTGACCGACCTCGCGCACAACGAACCCGACGCCCTCGCCTGGATCACCGCCCACCGCGGCCACAACACGGCCCGCCTCGCCAAGGGCGCGGCCCGGCTCGCCCGCGAGACCACCCTCGGCCGGGACATCCCCGCCAGCCGGGTGCTGACCGAGGCCGAGATCGGCGCCGTACGCTGCCCCGTCCTCGGCGTGTACGGCGGTGACTCGGACCTGGTGGACCTGGTCCCGCTGAAGAAGGCGCTGCTCACGGACTTCCGCACGGTGGTGCTGCCGGGGCATGCGCACTCGGTGCTGGTCGAGGCGGCCGGAGCCGTCGGCGGGCACGTCCTGGACCTCATCGGCCGCCGCACACGCGGCCTCGGCACGGCGGCGAGCGTCCGGTGAGCGGCTTCCTGTTCGTCGTCCCGGCCCTGGTCGGGCACGTCAACCCGGCCGTCGGCGTGGCGGCCCGGCTCGCCGCCCGCGGCCACCGGGTCGCCTGGGCGTGCGCCGACCCGGGCCTGGTGCGGCGGCTCGCGGGAGCCGACGCCCTGGTGTTCGGCTGCGCGGGCCCCGTGCCGGGCGCCGAAGGTGCCGTACGGCCACCGGAGTTGCGCGGCGCCGAGGCGCTGAAGTTCCTGTGGGAGCGGTACCTGGTGCCGCTCGCCGACGCGATGGTGCCCGGAGTGCGGGGGGCCGTCGAGGAGTTCCGCCCGGACGTGGTCGTCGCCGACCAACAGGCCTTCGCCGGCGCCCTCGTGGCCGAACGCCTCGGTCTGCCCTGGGCGACCTCCGCGACCACCACCGCGGAGTTCACCGGCGCCTACGACGGCCTGCCCAAGGTCGCCGACTGGCTGCGCGGGCGCCTGGCCGAGCTTCGCGCCCGCCTCGGCGACCCGGCCGGCACCGCCGACCCGCGCTACTCGCCCCATCTCCTGCTCGTGTTCAGCACACCCGAACTGATCGGCCCCCAGGCCCCGTTGGCGCCCCACATCCACTACGTCGGCCCGTCCCTGGCCGACCGGCCCGCCGGGCCGGGCTTCCCCTGGGCCTGGCTGGACTCCGGGCGCGCCAAGGTCCTGGTCACCCTGGGCACCGCCAACGCCGACGCCGGCGGACGCTTCCTCGCCGAGTGCGTCACCGCGCTGCGCGAACGCGCCGACCGGGTGCAGGCGGTGCTCGTGGACCCGGGCGGCACCCTGTCCGCCGACCGGGCCGGCCCTGCCGACCCTTGCGGCCCTGCAGACAAGGACGTACTGATCCTTCCGTCCGTCCCTCAACTCCCGCTGCTGGAGCGGATGGACGCGGTCGTCTGCCATGCCGGGCACAACACGGTGTGCGAGGCGCTCTGGCACGGTGTGCCGCTCGTCGTGGCGCCGATCCGCGACGACCAGCCCCTGGTGGCCGCGCAGGTCGTGGACGCGGGCGCCGGCGTCCGCGTCCGCTTCGGCCGGGTCACCGCACCCCGGCTCGGCACAGCCCTCGACACCGTCCTGCACGACCCCGCCCACCGGGCCGCCGCCGCCCGGGTCGGCGCCGCCTTCCGCGCCGCGGGCGGGGCCGGGGCCGCGGCGGACCGTCTGGAACGACTGGCAGCTACGGAGACCCGATGAGCGACCGGACCAAGGACACCGACCGCACCGCGCGTATCGCCGCCCTCCGCCCCGCCTACCGGGCCGACCTGGCCGACGGCACGGACCGCTTCTTCGCCCCCCGGCGCACCACCTGCCCCTGGTGCGCCTCCGGCCGGCTCGTGACCCGCCTGCGCACCACCGACCTCCTCCAGCACAAGCCGGGGCGCTTCACCCTCGACCGCTGCGTGGACTGCGGCCACACCTTCCAGAATCCCCAACTCACCGACGAGGGACTGGCGTTCTACTACCGAGACTTCTACGACGGCCTCGGCGAGCAGCGGATGAGCGGCACCTTCGGCGGTCGTACCGCCATGTACCGGGGCCGCGCCGAGGCGATGCTGCCGCACGACCTGGCCCCGAAGACCTGGCTCGACGTCGGCACCGGCCACGGCCACTTCTGCGCGACCGCCCGGACCGTCCTGCCCGACACCGCCTTCGACGGGCTCGACTTCACCGACAGCGTCGAACTCGCCGCCCGCGAAGGCCGCGTGGCGCAGGCCTACCGAGGCGCCTTCCCCGAGCTCGCGCCCGAACTGGCCGCCGGCTACGACGTGGTGAGCATGTTCCACTACCTGGAGCACAGCACCGACCCCGACCGCGAACTGCGGGCCGCGCACCAGGTCGTACGCCCCGGCGGCCATCTGCTCATCGAAGTCCCGGACCCGGAGAGCCGGTACGCCCGGCTGCTCGGCCGCTGGTGGCTGCCCTGGCTCCAGCCGCAGCACCTGCACTTCATGCCCGTCGCCAACCTGCGCCGCCGGCTCACCGAACTGGGCTTCACCGTCGTCGCCGAACAGCACGCCGAACCGCACGACCCGGTCGACCTGCTCGCCGCCGTCTGGCTGGCCCTCGACCACACCGCCCCACGCGACGACGCGCCCTGGCTGCCCGAGCCGCCCGGTGCCGTGCGCCGAGCCCTGCGCACCGCCGTGCTGCTCACGGGCGTACCCGCGCTCCTCACCGCCACCCTCCTCGACCGGTTCGCGGTACGCCCCCTGGCCCACCGCCTCGGCCTGGCCAACGCCTACCGCCTGGTCGCCCGCCGCGAGTGAGACGAGGGGCGCGAATGACGACGTGAGTGACAAGAGTGACGTGAGTGGACGGACCTCACAGGACCTCGGCGCGGATCAGCGCCGACAGCACCAGGGCGCCCGGCACCAGCGGCAGCCAGTCGGTCAGCACCCGGTAGCCGATCACGGTCGCGGTGGCCACCGCCGGCAGGGCGCCGAAGGCGACCAGCGTCCACACCAGCGCCGCGTCCACCGCGAATCCGCCGGGCGACGGGACCGCCCCCACCGCAGTGCCCGCCGCCAGGTAGGCGAGGACGATCTGCTCCCAGGGCAGCCCCAGCCCGAGCGAGTCCCCGACGCACGCGAGGGTGCTCGCCTGCACCAGCGGCAGTGCGGCGGCCCCGCCCCACAGGGCGAGCACCCGGCAGGGCCGCGTGTGCACCTCCCGGGCATCGGCCAGGGCGGACCGCACCAGCCTCGTCACCGGGCGCCGCAACGGCCGTACGACCGTCAGCAGCGCCCCGGCCACCGTGAGCGCCCCGGCCGCGAGGGCACCGGCCGGCAGCAGCAGCCGCCCGTCCGGGACCAGTTCGCCGAGGCGCCGCCAGCTGGGGGAGAGGCCCAGGAACACCAGCAGTACGAGCGGCTTCGCGGTGGATTTCGCCAGCGAGTACAGGCCGATCGATGCGGTCGCCCGCTCCAGCGGCACACCCCGCCCGCGCAGGAACCGCAGCGTCACGGCGTGCGCGCCGAGACCGCCGGGCAGCGCGTGGTTGGCGGCACCGGCGGCGAACTGCGAGGCCAGCAGCTGCCCCGCCGGCAGCCGGTCCGGCAGCGCGCCCTGCCGGGCGCACGAGGCCGCCACCCACGTCAGACAGGTGCAGCCGGCCCCTGCCAGCAGCCACAGCGGATCGGCGGCGACCAGCCGCCGCACCCCGTCGCACAGCAGGGGCCGGTGGGCCACGGCCCAGCCGCCGGCGAGCAGCAGGGGAGCCAGACACAGGGCGAGCCGTACGGGCCGGGCGGACAGCCGGGACGGCGGACGGGCCGGAGCGTCCGGCGGGGGACTGGAGCGCGAGGACAGCGAGAGCGGGGAGGGCAGGGGTGAGGACACGGGGATGTCGTCCTTCCGCGGCGGGCCCTGGGGCGGGGCCGGGGGGAGGCGGGCCGGGCGAACCGCGGAGAGCCTTCCCCTCCCGCGTGACACCGGGATGTCCGAAAACCGAAGGAGCGAGGGCGGGACGGTGCCTCGCGCGCACGCGCGAAAGCCGCCGGTCACAGCCGACCAGGTAGCCTTCCCTTGGGGCGCTCTTTACATGCAGCGCCCTATAAAGGCAAGTTAAGCAACGGGGAGGAACCCAGCGGTGCACGTGCAGGAATGGCTCGACACGGTGCCTCCGGGCGCTGTCTACGCCCTGGTGGCCCTGGTGATCGGCGTGGAGAGCCTGGGCATCCCGCTGCCGGGCGAGATCGTCCTCGTCTCGGCGGCCCTGATGTCCTCGCAGCACTCCGGCATCAACCCGATCCTCCTCGGCGTGTGCGCGACCGCCGGTGCCGTCGTCGGCGACTCCATCGGCTACGCGATCGGCCGCAAGGGCGGACGGCCACTGCTGGCCTGGGCGGGCAAGAAGTTCCCCAAGCACTTCAGCGAGGGCCATGTCGCCACCGCCGAGCGGTCCTTCGAGAAGTGGGGCATGTGGGCGGTCTTCTTCGGCCGCTTCGTCGCCCTTCTCCGCATCTTCGCCGGCCCGCTGGCGGGCGTCCTGCAGATGCCGTACTGGAAGTTCCTGACCGCCAACGTCCTCGGCGGCATCTGCTGGGCGGGCGGCACCACGGCCGTCATCTACTACGTGGGCGTGGTCGCCGAGGGCTGGCTGAAGAAGTTCTCGTGGCTGGGCCTGGTGGCTGCCGTGCTGATCGGCCTGGCCTCCATGCTGATCGTGAAGCGCAAGGCGAAGAAGGCCCAGGCGGCACAGCGGGAAGCAGAGCCTGTGACCGCCGGGGACTGAAGTCCCCTACCCGTGCACCTCGCGGTGCGCCTTGGCCAGCTCCGCATACAGCGTGCCGTTGAGGGTCACCCCCTGCTGCTCCTCCTCGGACAGTTCCCGCCGGACCTTCGCCGGCACCCCCGCCACCAAAGACCCCGGCGGCACCACCATCCCCTGCGGCACCAAGGCCTGCGCGGCAACCAGCGAACCCGCCCCGATCACCGCCCCGTTCAGCACGGTCGCCCCCATCCCGATCAGGCAGTCGTCCTCGACCGTCGCTCCGTGCACCACGGCGTTGTGCCCGATGGACACCCGCTCCCCGACGTTCACCGGGAACCCGGGGTCGGCGTGCAGCGTGACGTTGTCCTGCACGTTGGCATCGGCGCCCACGGTGATCCGCTCGACGTCCCCGCGCACCACGGCGCCGTACCAGACGCTCGCCCCCGCGTGCAGCGTGACGTCGCCGATCACCGATGCCGTCGGCGCCACGAACGCCTCCGGGTCGAGCTGGGGCTCCTTGCCGCCGATGCCCACGATCAGCGCCTTGTGCGTCATCACCGTCACCTCATGTCCGTGTCATGTCCGTAGTACGACGCACGGTACGACACCGCATGGGGTGAAGATCACAGCAGCCCGCCCTCTCTCCCCAAGGCAACCGATGAGTAACGTGACCCCGTGCCGAAGCGCAAGAACACGTTCCCATCCTGGCGGGACCACCTCGCCCAGCGCGCCGTGCACGCGGTCTGGTCGTGGGCCCAGCGCAAGGGCTCCGTCACTGCCGAGCACCCGGCGAAGTTCCGCTTCGGCTCGATCGGCGAAGCCACCCGCCTCGCCTTCCCGCTCGGCACCGTCTTCGGCGAGCCCTGGATCCACCTCGGCTCCCACTGCATCATCGGCGAGCAGGTCACGCTCACGGCCGGCCTGATGCCGGACCTGGACCTCGGCCCCGAGCCGATCCTGCGCATCGGCGACGGCGTGGTCCTCGGCCGGGGCAGCCATGTCATCGCCGACACCACGGTGACCATCGGCCGCGACTGCTACTTCGGGCCGTACGTCTACGTCACCTCCACCAACCACTCCTACGACGACCCGCACGAGCCCATCGGCAGGCAGTGGCCGCGGATGGAGCCCGTGGAGATCGGCCCCGGATGCTGGATCGGCACCGGCGCGGTGATCCTGCCGGGCGCCCGGATCGGCCGGAACGTGGTCGTGGCCGCCGGTGCGGTGGTGCGCGGGACCGTGCCCGACCACGCCGTCGTCGCGGGGGCACCGGCGCGGGTCGTACGGCGCTGGACGCCCGACGAGGGCTGGCAGCCACCGCTTCGGACCCCGGCGCCGGTGCCGCCCCCGGAAGGGGTCACGCCGGAGCAGCTGCGGGCGCTCGCCGACCTCGACGAGGAGGGCGTGGAGCGGTTGGCCCGGCTGGAGGCGGACGGCTGAGTCAGCCGGTCGCCAGCAACAGCGTCCCCAGCAGGGCGAGGCCCGCGCCTGCCGCCTGGACGGCGCGCAGCCGCTCGCTGAGGAAGCCGCGCGCGGCCAGGGCGGTCACCACCGGGTAGAGCGAGGCGAGCACGGCGGCCACGGTGACCGGGCCGTGCTGGGCGGCGACCGCGTACGTGCCGTTCGCCGCGACGTCCGCGAGGCCGACGAAGGCCAGCGCCGACAGCGACGGCCACGGGAAGCCGCCCTCCGGGAGGGCGGGAGCGCCCCGCCGGACCGAGACGTACAGCGCGGCACCGCCTGCCGCGACATTGGTCACGCGCTGCACGAACAGCGAGAGGAACAGGCCGGTGACGCTGGTCGAGGCCTCGGTGATGAGGGCGAACACGGTGCCGAAGCCGAGCGCCGCGACCAGCGTGAGCAGGATCGTCTGCCGCTGCACCGGGGCGCCCCTGAGCTGCGGTCCGCCCGCGAGGACGACACCGGTGACGGCGACGGCGATGCCCGCGAACTGCACCAGCCCCGGACGCTCGCCGAGGAACAGCCCGACGCCGACGGGGACGGCCACGCTGAGCGTGGCGAGCGGGGAGACCACGCCCATCGGGCCCAGGGCGAGCGCCTTGTAGAAGGAGAGCAGGGCGACCGGCCCGACCAGGCCCGCCGCGAAGGCGAACCACAGCCGCGGGCCGGCCTCGCTCCAGCCCCCGGTCGCCACCACGATCGCGCCCAGGACGGCCGCCGCGATCGCCTGCGAGACGACCACCACCGTCAGCGCCGGCATGCGCCTGGTCAGCAGCCCGCCGCCGAAGTCGGCCAGGCCCCACAGGAGACTGGTGGCCAGGGCGAAGAATGCTGTCACGGGTCGCCTCGCAGTACAGTTCGGTGAACGATCGGGTGCACCACACCGTAGTTCAGTAAATTGAACTCTGTCATCCAGAATATTGGACGTAATGTGTCGGACCTCGACCTGCTGACCCAGTCCCTGGCGCGCAACGTCAAGCGCTGGCGCACCGAGCGCGGCTTCACCCTGGACACGCTGGCCGCCCGGGCAGGAGTCAGCCGCGGCATGCTCATCCAGATCGAGCAGGCCCGCACCAACCCGAGCCTCGGCACGGTGGTCAAGATCGGCGACGCGCTCGGCATCAGCATCACCACCCTGCTCGACTACGAGCAGGGCCCGAAGGTCCGGATCGTCCCCGCCGAGCAGGCCGTACGCCTCTGGCATACGGACGCCGGCAGCTACAACCGGCTCCTCGCGGGCACGGAGGCCCCCGGCCCGCTCGAGTTGTGGGACTGGCGACTGATGCCGGGCCAGGACAGCCCCTCCGACCCGCACCCGCCCGGCACGGTCGAGCTGGTCCACGTCACGGCGGGGGAGCTGACCCTCACCGTCGACGGCGTGGAGTACCTCGTCCCCACCGGCGCGAGCGCCTCCTTCGAGGCCAGTACGCCGCACACGTACGGCAATCACGGCGACGTACCGATGGACATGGTGATGGCGGTCTCGGTCCCGCCCGTGCGCTGAGCGGTCGGCCCGGGGCTCTGCGGGGCTGTTAGCGTGCGGTCATGCGCGCACCCATCGGAGACTTCGACACCGCCACGCCCGCTCCCGACTGCCTCGACGAACTGACCGGCCCGGTCGCCGACGCCGTACGCCACTGGCGCGGCAGCGTCCCCGCCGACCAGGTGCTGTACGTCGACACCGAGCCGCAGTGGGCGGACACCGCCGTCTTCGTGGAGCACTACGGGCGCGAGCTGCTGGAGCAGTCCGCGAACTGCGTGGTGGTCGCGGGCAAGCGGGGCGGCGAGACCACGCTTGCCGCGTGCCTCGTGCTCTCCACCACCCGGGTCGACGTCAACGGTGTCGTACGCCGCCACCTCGGCGCCCGCAAGGCCTCGTTCGCGTCGATGGACCTCGCGACGGGGGAGACCGGCATGGAGTACGGCGGCATCACCCCGGTCGGACTGCCCGACGGCTGGCCCGTGTTGGTGGACGCGGCCGTCGTCGACCTGCCCTACGTCCTGGTCGGCAGTGGACGCCGGCGCGGCAAACTGCTTGTGCCGGGCAAGGTGTTCGCGGAGCTGCCGGGGGCCGTGGTGCTGGAGGGGCTCGGGCTCGCCTGAGCCGGGCCGTCAGGGCGCCCCGACGTCACAGCGCCAGGGCGCCTGACGCGTCAGGCCGCCGCGTGGTGGGCCAGCGCCAGGTGCGGGTCCGTCTCGCCCGGGACCGGCGCCGGGTCGGCGTGCACCAGGGCCGCCATCAGCCTCGGTACGGCGTGCAGCAGGGCGTGTTCGGCCTCGACGGCAATCGCGTGCGCCTGCCGTACCGTCGCCTCGCCGTCCACCACCACCGCGAGTTCGGCCCGCAGCCGGTGCCCGATCCAGCGCAGCCGCAGCTCGCCCACCGCGCGCACGCCCGGCACCGCCCGCACCGCCTGCTCGGCCCGGTCCACCAGCGCCGGGTCGACGGCGTCCATGACCCGCCGGAAGACCTCCCGGGCCGCGTCCCGCAGTACCAGCGCGATCGCGGCCGTGATCGCCAACCCCACGATCGGGTCGGCCAGTTGCCAGCCCAGGGCCGAGCCGCCGGCGCCCAGCAGCACGGCCAGCGAGGTGAAGCCGTCGGTGCGCGCGTGCAGCCCGTCGGCGACGAGCGCGGCCGAGCCGATCTCCCGGCCCACGCGGATCCGGTACCGGGCCACCCACTCGTTGCCCGCGAACCCGACCAGCGCGGCCACGGCCACCGCGGGCAGATGGCCCACCGGCCGCGGGTCGAGCAGCCGCCCGACGGCCGCCCACGCGGCGAAGGCCGCGGACCCGGCGATGGTCAGCACGATCACCAGCCCCGCCAGATCCTCGGCCCGCCCGAAGCCGTAGGTGAAACGCCGGGTCGCCGCGCGGCGGCCCAGCACGAAGGCGATGCCCAGCGGTACGGCGGTCAGCGCGTCGGCCGCGTTGTGCACGCTGTCCCCGAGCAGCGCCACCGACCCGGAGAGCGCCACCACGACCGCCTGCGCCGCCGCGGTCACCCCGAGCACGGCCAGCGACACCCACAGCGCCCGCATCCCGCGCGCCGAGGACTCCAGGGCGGGGTCGAGCTTGTCGGCACTCTCGTGGGAGTGCGGGGTGAGCACATGGGCCAGTCGGTGGCGCAGGACGGCGGCGCGACCGCCGTGCCGGTGCCGGTGCGGATGCTCGTGGGCGTGGCCGTGCTCGGGCTCGTGGTCGTGCTGGTGCCCGTCGTGGTGCTCATGCCCGTGGTGGTGTTCGTGCCCGTCGTGGTGCGGGTGCCGGTCGCTCACGTTCATCCCCTTCCGGTGCGTGGGTGTGGACGCGCGGCGCCCACACCGCCATTATGTGCGTATGAGCGCACGCATGCACCTATCACCTGCGCATCATGCGCATACGCACACGCCGGGCGAAGGGCAGTTCACCCTCGCGGCCGAGCTGCTCGCCCTGCTCGGCGACCGCACCCGCCTGACCCTGCTGCACGCCCTGGCGGCGGCGGAGGCCGATGTCACCACGCTCACCGAGGCGTGCGGTGCGGCCCGGCCCGCCGTCAGCCAGCATCTGGCCCGGCTGCGCCTCGCGGGACTGGTGCAGACCCGCAAGGAGGGCCGCCGGGTGGTCTACTCGCTCAGCGACGGACACCTGCGCCGGCTGGTCGACGAGGCGCTGAACGTGGCCGACCACCGGCTGGCCGAGCGGCGAGCCGAGACTGGGCCTTGATGTCAGAACGCGGCGGCCGTTCCGAGGTACTGCTCGACGAAGGCCGCCGCCGCGGCGGGCGAGGTGAACAGACGGCGCAGCCGGGCCAGCGTGGTGCCCGCGCGGAACGGATCGCCCGAGGCGACCCCGTGGTAGATGTCCGACAGCCACTGTGAGAACTCCTGGTAGTCCCACACGCGGCGCAGCGACGCCTCCGAGTACCCCTCCAGCCGGCTGCCGTCGCCCTCGGTGACGTACGCGACGAGCGCGTCGCCGAGCAGGAAGGCGTCGCTGAGGGCGAGGTTCATGCCCTTCGCCGCGATCGGTGCGACCAGGTGACCGGCGTCGCCGGCGAGGAACAGCCGCCCGTGGGCCATGGGTTCGACCACGTAGTGGTGCATGTCCAGGACCCGCTTCTCGATCAGCTTGCCCTCCTTGAGCGCCGGCGCCCCGGCCGCCCCGAGCCGTTCCCGCAGCTCGGCCCAGACCCGCTCGTGCGACCAGTCCTCCGGGTCCTCGCCCGGCGGGCACTGGAGGTAGTAGCGGGTGACCTCGGGACTGCGGGGCATGTGCCCGGCGAAGCCGCGCGGATGGATGCCGAACAGCACGCAGTCCGAGGAGGGCGGCGCCTCGGCGAGCAGCGCCAGCCAGCTGATGCCGTCGTCCTGCCGCGCGATCCGCGCCCGCTCCGGCACCAGCGCGTCCCGCGTCACCCCGCGCGCCCCGTCACAGCCCGCGACGAACTCGGCGCGCAGCACCCGCCGCCGACCCGTGTCCGGGCAGTGGTACGACACCGCGGGCCGGTCCGTGTCCAGGTCGTGCAGGCGTACGTCCCGCACGCCGAAGCGGATGTCGCCGCCGCGAACGTCCGCGTACTCCCGCACCAGGTCCGTGACCAGCAGCGGCTGCGGATAGACGTGGTGGCGGCGGTCCGTGAGATCGGCGTACGTGAACCGGTGGCGCTCGCCGTCGAAGCGGAACTCGCAGGCGGTGTGCGTCTCGGTGCGGTCCAGCAGGTTCTTTGCCAGGCCGCGTTGTTCGAGGGCGCGGACCGCCCACTCCTCGATGATCCCGGCTCTGGGCCGGGTTTCGATGAACTGTCTGCTCTCGGTCTCCAGGACCACGCAGTCCACGGAGGCGGCCCGCAGGATGCTGCCGATGGTGAGCCCGGCGGGCCCGGCGCCCACGATGACGACCGTACGGCCTTCCTCGGGCGCGGAGTCGAGTTCGGGGGAGGGGTGCGTCACCCCCGCATTATGACGGTGTCCCGTCAGCCACTGATCGGCTGACGGGACACCGGGGGAGGGAGCTCGGTGAGCGGGGAGGGTCAGTGCGCCGGGGCGTCCGTGACCACGACCTCCTCGATGCTCTGCTCGATCGCCTCGGGCTTCGACGCGGTGGCCTTGGCCCAGTAGTAGATGCCGAGCGAGAACGCCGAGACGACCACCATGTCCCACCACAGCGGCAGGTCACCGGTGCCGCCGAAGGTGCTCAGCCCGGAGATCAGGCCGATGCCCAGCAGGTAGGGGAGCAGCCACTGCGCGGCCTTGAAGTCCAGCCGCGGGGCGTCGGGGAGGCCCTTGCGGATGGCGTACGCGGCGTAGGAGCCCAGCAGCAGGTAGCCGATCAGGATCGCGCAGCCCAGGCGCCACAGGGTGTCCCAGCCGGACCAGAAGATGATCAGGTTGGCGACCGCGAACGACAGGGGCGCGATGAACTTGCCGAACGGCAGCCGGTACGGGCGCTCGTGGTGCGGCAGCCGGTCCTTGAAGACGCCGTACGCCAGCGGGGCGCCCGCGTACATCAGCACGCTCGCCGAGGTGATGAAGCTGACCAGCGTCTGCCAGCTGGGGAAGGGCAGGAAGCAGATCACGCCGGTCACGAAGGAGACCGCGAGGCCGAACCACGGAACACCGCGCGAGTCGGTCTTGGCGAACAGCTTCGGGGCGTAGCCGTTCTTGGCCAGGCCGTAGGAGATCCGGGAGGTGGCGGTGGTGTAGATCAGGCCGGTGCCACCGGGAGAGATGATCGCGTCGGCGAACAGCACGAAGCTCAGCCAGCCGAGGCCCACCAGCGTGGCGAGACCGGCCCAGGGGCCGCTGATGCCGGGGAAGTCGAGCTTCGCCCAGCCGTGCGCGAAGGTGTTGTGCGGCAGCGCGATGATGAACACGACCTGGAGCAGGATGTAGATCACGGAGCCGATCGCGACCGAACCGAGGGTCGCGCGGGGCAGGTCACGCTTCGGGTTGCGGCTCTCGCCGGCCAGCTGGATCGCCTGCTCGAAGCCGAGCAGCGCGAAGATGATGCCGCTGGAGCTGATCGCGGTGAGGACGCCCTTGGCGCCGAACGGTGCGAAGCCCTCGGAGGTGAAGTTGCCGGGGTGGAAGTTGCCGATGGCGATGACGAAGATCGCGGCGAGCGGGACGGCGATCTTCCACCAGGTGGCGGCGCTGTTGGTGTGTGCGAGGACGCGGACGCCGAGGAAGTTCACCGCGACGAAGAGCGCCATGAGGACGACCGCGACGGCGATGCCGCTGGGCGTGAGCGTGCCGTTGGCGCGCTGGAATCCGTCGGCCCACTGCCAGTGCTTGGCGTAGCCGATCATGGCCTCGACCTCGATCGGGGCCACCGTCGCGGCCTGCAGCCACGAGAACCAGCCGAACGACATGCCGGCCAGGCCGCCGAACGCGTAGTGCGGGTAGCGGGCGGTGCCGCCGGCCACCGGGAACATGCCGCCGAGTTCGGCGTGCACCAGGGCGAGCAGCACGATCGCCACTGCGCCGATCACCCACGAGATGATCGCCGCGGGGCCTGCCACCGTCACTGCCTTCTCGGCACC
Organism: Streptomyces sp. NPDC002676; assembly: GCF_053592455.1. Taxonomy (NCBI): domain Bacteria; kingdom Bacillati; phylum Actinomycetota; class Actinomycetes; order Kitasatosporales; family Streptomycetaceae; genus Streptomyces; species Streptomyces sp. NPDC002676. The sequence continues at coordinate 88,757 of NZ_JBSFVT010000006.1, forward strand.
GAACAGCCAGCCGGAGCCGATGATGGAGCCCACCGAGGCCCACATCAGACCGATGAGTCCGACGTCGCGTCGCAGCCCACCGGTGTCGCTTTTGGCTGCCGGTGGAGCCAGGTCGACTTTCGCCATGTAAGTGGCCTCTCAGATCGCTTACGCAGTTTTAACGGGCAATGAGGCCAGAGAATAGAGATGGCTTCCGAGCGAGCAAAAGACTGTTAACCAAAACTTGACCTGGGATCTTAGCTGTCTTGGGCGCACGCTCAGTCACAGGGTTGTTACAGGTCAGATGGTCGCTCGGAATGTCAATATTCATCGGCGAATTGTGAGTAGAAGGAAAGATTCAGTAGTTCAGGAGGGGAATTTCGATCGCGGGGCAGCGGTCCATGACCATGTCAAGTCCGGCGTTCCGGGTCCGTTCATAGGCGGCCTCGTCGACGACGTCGAGCTGGAACCACACCGCCTTCGCCCCCTTCGCCGCGGCCTCGTCGGCCACCGCTCCGGCCAGGGAGCTGTTGACGAACACGTCGACCACGTCAACCTCGAACGGGATGTCCGCGAGGGAGGCGTAGCCCCGCTCGCCGTGCACCGTCTCCGCCCTCGGGTGCACCGGCACGATCCGCTTGCCGAACCGCTGCAGCACCCGGGCGACGCCGAACGCGGCCCGCCGAGGGTTCGAGGACAGGCCGACCACGGCCCAGGTGTCACCCAGCTCGGTCAGGATCCTGCGGATCGTCGCTTCGTCGCCGTAGTTGCCGTAGTCGCCGTACACGGCCGCCTCCTCGGGCTGCTGGGTCCTGTCGTCGCGGCAACGGCCCCACGCCGCGGCTGATTCCCGCCAGGGTGTCCGGATCGGGGCCGCCACGGGGTCCGGAATCGGGGCAAGGTGGCTGCATACGGCTGCTTTCCCGCCTACGCTCGCTGCGTGCTGCGCATCCTCGACGCCCGAACCGGTGAGCCCGTCACCGCCGCGCCCGCCCGGCGCGGCCTGACCCGTGTCGAGGCGCGCGCCTCCGGCCTCGACCCGACGTCCCTGCGCGTGCTGCTCACCGCCGACCTCCTCGCCCGCGCGCTGGAACTCGGCGGCACCCCCGTGTGGACGATGCTCACCGCCCCCCATGACCAGCCCGAACTCCGCCGAGCGGCCACCACCCTGTCCATCCGGCCCTTCGAGAACGCCCACGACCTCGCGCCCGGCCTCGGCGAGGCCCAGGTGATCCATGTGACGGAACGGGACTATGGGGACACGCCCGGCGCAGGGCCGGTGGTGTCGGTGGCGCCGGTGGTGTGGCAGGGGGAGCGGCGCGACGGGTCGGCCGGAGCCACGGGCGGGCTGGAGGGCGCTCCGGGCGCTCCGGGCAGGGCTGCGGACGGGCTGGTCGGGCCGGACCGGGCTCCGGACGGGGGAGACCGGGGCCTCGACGGGCCGGACCGGGCCCCGGGGCAGCCCCGCCGGGCTCCGGGCGCCCCGGCGGATCCCGCAACCCGTCCCGCGCCCCCAGCCGAATCCCTCCCGGCGCCCCACCCCGAACCCGGCCTCGCCTCTCGTCCCGGATCTCTCCCGGAGCCCGCGGCCTTCCTCGCTGACGCCGGCGCGGACCCCGCCGCCCTTCGGCTCGCCCTGCTCTCCGTCCCGCGGCGGGAGCCCGTGCGGTTGGACGCGGCCCTCCTGGACGATGCCGCGCGCACTCTCGCCGGGTGGCGGCGGGATGTCGCCCGATGGGCGCGGCAGCGCTCGCGGCCGGTGCCCGACGAGGTGCGGGCGCGGCTGCGCGCCGCCTGGGAGGACGATCTGGACGTGCCCGCGGTGCTCGGCGTCCTGCGGGACGTGGCGAGCGAGCCCGGGCTGGCGGACGGCGCCCGCTTCGAGACGTACGCCTACGCCGACCGGCTGCTCGCCCTCGACCTCGCCCGGGACCTCGGGAGCCTCGCATGATCGAGCGGGCGGGTTCGGGCCCGCTGCGCCGCCTGGTCGTGCTTCGGCACGCCAAGTCCGCCTGGCCCGAGGGTGTCGAGGACCACCGCCGCCCGCTGGCGGCGCGCGGCCTCAGGGACGCCCCGGCCGCCGGGCGCGCCCTCGCCGAGGCCGACTGCCTTCCCGACCTCGCCCTGTGTTCCCCCGCCGTACGCGCCCGCCGTACCTGGGAGCTGGCCTCCGCCCAGTGGGGCACCCCGCCCGAGGTCCGCTACGACCGGCGGCTCTACGGCGCCGACGCGGACGAGCTGCTGCAGGTCGTGCGCGAGACACCGGCCGAGGTAGAGACGCTGCTGGTGGTCGGCCACAACCCCGGTCTGGAGGAGCTGGTCCTGGAGCTGGCCGGGGACGGCCTGGACGATGCGCTGGACCGGTTGCGGGTGAAGTTCCCCACCTCCGGGATCGCCGTACTGTCCTGGCGCGGCACCGGCTGGCCGGCTCTCGCCCCGGGTGTGGCCCTGCTGACGTCGTTCACCGTGCCGCGCGGCCAGAAGTAAGGACAAGGGGTGGAAGGGGCGGCCCGGACCGGCGGGCCCGCCGCTGCGCATAGGCTGGCGGGATGCAGGACGAGTACCGCACAGTCGCCCGCGCGGGCGTGCACGAGACCGAGGTCAACCGCTCCCGCTTCCTGTGCGCGCTCGCCCCGGCGGCCACCGAGCAGGAGGCGCAGGAGTTCATCGCCTCCGTCCGCAAGGAGCACGCCGACGCCACCCACAACTGCTGGGCCTACGTCATCGGCGCCGACGCGGCCGTCCAGAAGGCCAGCGACGACGGCGAGCCGGGCGGCACCGCCGGTGTCCCCATGCTCCAGATGCTGCTGCGCCGCGACATGCGGTACGTCGTCGCCGTCGTCACCCGGTACTACGGCGGCGTCAAGCTCGGCGCGGGCGGGCTCATCCGTGCCTACGGCGGCGCCGTCGGCGAGGCCCTGGACACGCTCGGCACGCTCACCCGGCGCCGCTTCCGGCTGGCCACGGTGACCGTCGACCACCAGCGCGCGGGCAAGGTGCAGAACGACCTGCGGTCCACGGGGCGCGAGGTGCGGGACGTCCGCTACGGCGAGGCGGTCACGATCGAGCTCGGCCTGCCGGACGCCGACGTGGACGCCTTCCGCGCGTGGCTGGCCGACGCCACGGCCGGAACGGCGTCGTTCGAACTGGGCGGCGAAGCCTATGGAGATGCCTGACATCTGCCACTGATCGCGCGGAACGAACAATCAAGGCGCGGGGTATGTCTGGCCGATACGGGAGTAACCGCCCGTGATGTCAGACCCCGCCGATACTCTCGGGGATCATGAGACTCCTGCACACGTCCGACTGGCATCTCGGCCGGGCCTTCCACCGGGTGAACATGCTCGGGGCCCAGGCCGAGTTCATCGGTCACCTCGTCACCACCGTGCGCGAGCGCGCGGTGGACGCGGTGGTCGTGTCGGGCGACGTGTACGACCGCGCGGTGCCCCCGCTCGCCGCGGTCGAGCTGTTCGACGACGTCCTGCACCGGCTCGCCGACCTCGGCGTACCCACGGTGATGATCTCCGGGAACCACGACTCGGCCCGCAGGCTCGGCGTCGGCGCCGGACTCATCGACCGCGCGGGCATCCATCTGCGCACCGAACCGGCCGCCGTCGGTACGCCGGTCGTGCTCGCCGACGACCACGGCGACGTGGCCTTCTACGGGCTGCCGTATCTCGAACCCGCCCTGGTGAAGGACGAGTTCGCGGTGGAGAAGGCGGGCCACGAGGCCGTGCTCGGCGCAGCCATGGACCGGGTCCGCGCCGACCTCGCCACGCGCGCGCGGGGCACCCGCTCCGTCGTCCTCGCCCACGCCTTCGTCACCGGCGGCCAGGCCAGCGACAGCGAGCGGGACATCACCGTCGGCGGGGTGGCCGCCGTACCGGCCGGAGTCTTCGACGGCGTCGAGTACGTGGCTCTCGGGCATCTGCATGGCTGCCAGAGCCTCACCGAGCGCGTCCGCTACTCGGGCTCCCCGCTCGCCTACTCCTTCTCCGAGGCCGACCACCGCAAGAGCATGTGGCTCGTGGACCTGGACGCCGACGGTGCCGTCACTGCCGAGCGTGTCGACTGCCCGGTCCCGCGCCCCCTCGCCCGGATCCGCGGCACCCTGGAGGGTCTGCTCGCCGACCCGGAGCTGAGCCGCCACGAGGACGCCTGGGTCGAGGCCACCCTCACCGACCCGGTCCGCCCCGCCGACCCCATGGCCCGGCTCACCGAGCGCTTCCCGCACACCCTCAGCCTGGTCTTCGCTCCCGAGCGTGCCCCCGACGACCCCGCGGTGTCCTATGCCCGGCGGCTCGCGGGCCGCAGCGACCAGGAGATCGCCCAGGACTTCGTCGCCCATGTGCGCGGCGCCGTGCCCGACGAGCAGGAGACGGCCGTGCTCCGCGAGGCCTTCGACGCGGTGCGCGCCGACGACGCCGTACGGGAGGTGGCCCGGTGAGGCTGCACCGGCTCGACATCACCGCCTTCGGCCCCTTCGGCGGCTCGCAGACCGTCGACTTCGACGCGCTCTGCGCCGCCGGCCTGTTCCTGCTGCACGGTCCGACCGGCGCGGGCAAGACCTCCGTCCTGGACGCCGTCTGCTACGCCCTCTACGGCACCGTGCCCGGCGCCCGGCAGAGCGGCCAGGGGATGCACCTGCGCAGCGACCACGCCGACCCCGCCACCCGCACCGAGGTCCGCCTCGAACTGACCGTCGCCGGACGCCGTTTGGAGGTCACCCGGCAGCCGCCCTGGGAGCGCCGCAAACTGCGCGGCAAGGGCACCACGGTCGACAAGGCCCAGACCTGGCTGCGCGAGTACGACGCCACGGCCGGCGCCTGGAAGGACCGCAGCCGCTCCCACCAGGAGATCGGCAACGAGTTCGAGCAGCTCCTCGGCATGAGCCGCGAGCAGTTCTGCCAGGTCGTCCTGCTGCCGCAGGGCGACTTCGCGCGCTTCCTGCGCGCCGACGCCGAGGCCCGCGGCCGGCTGCTGGGCCGCCTCTTCGACACCCAGCGCTTCGCCGACGTCGAGAAGCGGCTCGCCGAGCGCCGCCGCGCCACCGAGGCCCGGGTGCGGGACGGGGACGCCGCGCTGCTCGCCGACGCGCACCGCATGCAGCAGGAGGCGGGCGACGCCATGGAGCTGCCCGACCTGGCCCCGGGCGACCCAGGCCTGGCCGAGGCCGTGCTCGGCGCCGCCGCCGTCGCCCGCAGCACCGCCCGCGAACGCCTCACCCTCGCCCACAGCCGCCTCGCCGCCGCCGAGTCCCACCGCGCCGCCGCCCAGAGGACCCTGGACGACGTACGCGAACTCGCCCGGCTGCAGAGCCGGTTCGCCGAGGCCCGGCAGCGCGCCGAGCGCCTCCAGGAGCGGGCCGGTGCGCATCGTGCGGCCCAGGAGCGCATGGAGCGGTCCCGGAAGGCGGAGGCGGTGGCCCCCGCGCTGGAGCTGCGGGAGGCCGCCGAGAGCGAGCACGTGGGGGCCGCGCGCGCCGAGGCACGCGCGCGCGGGATGCTGCCCGGCTCCTTCGCCGACGCCGGCCCGGCGGGTCTGGCCGCCGCCGCCCGCCGCCTCGCCGAGGAGCTGGGCGGCCTGGAGGCGGCCCGGCGCGCCGAGCAGCGGCTCGCCGCACTGGCCGAGGAGCGGGCCGGGCTCGACCGGCAGGAGCGCGCCGACGAGGAGGTCCTGCGCGAGGCGGACGCCTGGCTCGCCGACTGGGAGAGCACCCGCGCGGCCCTCCGGTCCCGCGCCGAGTCGGCCCAGGAGGCCGCCACCCGCGCCGAACAGCTCGCCGTCCGGCGCGAACCCGCGCGGGGGCGGCTGGGCGCGGCCCGTACGCGCGACCGGTTGGCCTCAGACCTGGAGCAGGCCCAGCAGCGCGCGCACACCTCCCGGCAGGGCGCCCTGGACGCCCGTACCCACTGGCTCGACCTCAAGGAAGCGCGCCTGAACGGCATCGCGGCCGAGCTGGCAGCGCACCTCACCGACGGCGAACCCTGCGCCGTCTGCGGAGCCACCGAACACCCCGCGCCCGCCCGCAAGGTCGCCGGACATGTCGACCGCGACGCCGAGGAACGCGCCCTCGCCGCCCACCAGCGGGCCGAGGAGCAGCACGCCGAGGACGAGCGACGCCTCGGCGTCGTCCGCGAAGCCCTGGCCGCCGCCACCGCCGAGGCGGGCGACACCCCCACCGACCGGCTCGCCGCCGAGGCCGACGAACTGGAACAGGAGTACGCCCGCGCGCGCCGCGAGGGCTCCGCCCTGCACGCCGTCCGGGAAGAACTGCGGCGCGCCGAGCACGAGCGGGAACAGCGGCTGGCCGACCGCCAGCAGGCCGCCGTGCGCGCCGCCTCACGCCTGGCCCGGCGCGACACCCTGGACCGTGAACAGGCCACCTTGCAGCGGGAGTTGGCCGAAGCCCGCGGAACCGCCGACAGCGTGGCCGCGCGTGCCGCGCAACTGGAGAGGCAGACGGCGCTCCTCACCGACGCGGCCGACGCCGCGCGTGCCGCCGAGGACGCCGCCCAGCGCCTGAAGGACGCCGACGCCCGCCTCGCCGACGCCGCCTACCGCGCGGGCTTCGACACCCCGCAGGCCGCGGCTGGCGCCCTCCTCGACGCCGCCGCCCACCGCGAGCTGCAGCACCGCCTCGACGCCTGGCAGACGGAGGAGGCCGCCGTACGCGCGGTGCTCGCCGAGGCCGACACGGCCGCCGCGGCCCAGCAGCCGCCCGCCGGCCTCGCCACCGCGGAACGGGCCGCGGCCGAGGCGGAGCGACGGCTGCGCGAGGCCGCCTCCGCGCGCGACGCCGCCGCCCGCTGCTGCACCGAGCTGGACCGGCTCTCCGCCCGCGCCACCGACGGCGTACGACACCTCGCGCCGCTGCGCGCCGAGTACGACCGGGTGGCCCGTATGGCCTCCCTCACCGCGGGCACCTCGGCCGACAACGACCGCAAGATGCGCCTGGAGTCGTACGTCCTGGCGGCCCGCCTGGAGCAGGTCGCCGCAGCCGCGACCGTACGCCTCCAGCGCATGTCCGCGGGCCGCTACACCCTCGTCCACTCCGACGACCGCGCCGGACGCGGGCGCAGCGGGCTCGGGCTGCACGTGGTCGACGCCTGGACCGGCCGCGAACGTGACACCGCCACCCTGTCCGGCGGCGAGACCTTCTTCGCCTCCCTCGCGCTCGCCCTCGGCCTCGCGGATGTCGTCACGGACGAGGCCGGAGGCGTCAGCCTCGACACGCTCTTCATCGACGAGGGCTTCGGCAGCCTCGACGACCAGACCCTCGACGAGGTCCTCGACGTCCTCGACTCGCTGCGCGAACGCGACCGAAGCGTCGGCATCGTCAGCCACGTCGCCGACCTTCGCCGCCGGATCCACGCTCAGTTGGAGGTCGTCAAGGGACGGTCGGGCTCGTCGCTGCGGCAGCGGGGAGTCGGTCAGGCCGCCAGGGCCTAGCGGCCGAGGGCGCGCCGGGGCAGCGGGGACGAGTACACGACGCTCGTGGTCACCGAGCCCAGTGAGCCGATCCTGCCCGAGACCTCCTCCAGGTGGGACATGGACCGCGCGGCGACCTTGATGACGAAGCAGTCGTCACCCGTGACGTGGTGCGCCTCCAGGATCTCCGGTGTCGCGGCCACCAGGTCGTGGAACGGCTTGTAGTTGCCGTTCGGGTACCTGAGCCGCACGAACGCCAGGATCGGCAGGCCGAGCCGCTCGGGGTCCACGACCGCCGCGTATCCCTGGATCACGCCCGCCTCCTCCAGGCGCCGGACACGTTCGGTGACGGCACTCGGCGACATGGACACCGCGCGCGCCAGCTCGGCATAGCTGGCCCGTCCGTCGCGCTGCAGGGCCTCTAGGATGCGCCAGTCGGTGGCGTCCGGGGAATACACGGTCATCCCGGATGAATAGCAGGGGAATCCCCGGCCAGGCAAGGGTGAGCCGGTGGATCTCCCCTTCAGGGAGCGAGTCGCGGACCGTAGATTTTCGGTCATGATCACCACGACTTCCGAGAACCCCGTCCTCCGCGTCGCCCCCGCCGCCCCGGCCGAGGCCGCCGCCTACTTCCGCGCGAGCCTCGCCTTCCATGCCGACGTCTCCGACGTGGCCGCGGCGCTCGCGGCCGGCGGCGACCCCGGCTTCGTCGTGCTGGACTCCCGCTCCACCGAGTCCTGGGACCAGGGCCACATCCCCGGCGCCGTCCACCTGCCGACCGCGCTCATCCCCGAGCAGGCCGGCCAACTCCTCGACAGGTCCGTGCCGGTGGTGACGTACTGCTGGGGCCCCGGCTGCAACGGCGCCACCCGCGCCGCCCTCGCCCTTGCCGAACTCGGCTACCAGGTCAAGGAGTTGCTCGGCGGCTTCGAGTACTGGGCCCGCGAGGGCTTCGCGTACGAGACCTGGCAGGGCCCCGCCCGCCGCGAAGCCGACCCGCTGACCGCGCCGGTCGAGGGCGAATGCGGTTGCTGAGACCGGAGAAAATCCTGAGAAGTGAACCGGATCCCTTGGTTCCGTGTAGGTTCTGACCATGGCGCGATACGCGGATCCAGGCACGCTGGAGTGGGTGGAGTCGGGCGGCGGCCCGCTGATAGCGATACCGGAGACGGTGCTGCCGTTCTGGGCGGGCGCGGACAGCGCCGAACCCGACTCGGACTACGACCGGGCGTGCGAGGTCGACGGGTACGTCGGTCTGCTCCCGGTCGGCGACAGCGCGGCGCTGGTGTTCGGCGACGACCCCGCCTCGACCTCCTACCTGCCGGACCACGGCACCTTCGTACGGTGGGCCGCCGCCGACTCGGAGGAGGAACTGCTCGCCGGCGTTCCCGCCGCCCTGGCCTCGGCGGCATGGGCGCCCGAGATCCACTGGGAGGTGCCCGGCTCGGTGCTGCTGTTCGACTCGGCCTGGCCGGGCGGGACGGCGGACCGCACCGAACACCTGCGCGTCCCCCTGGACGCGGGCACGTACGCGGTGCGCGCCGCCTACGCCCAGCCGGGACCCGAGACCTGGGTCGGTCTGGTCCAGCTCAGGCGGCTCGCGGACTGACCGGGGTCACCCGAGAGGGGAGACCCGGGGCAGACCTCAACGCAGGCCGTCGAACGCGATGTTCAGATGGCGCGGGCCACGGAGCACCGCGTTCTGCCGGTACGGCGGCGGGTCCTCGACCAGGCGGGGATTCTCCAGCCGCCGGGCCAGTTCGGACAGGGCGATCTGGGTCTCCAACCGGGCCAGCGGTGCGCCGAAGCAGCTGTGGATGCCGCTGCCGAAGCCGAGGTGCTGGATGTCCCCGCGGTCCGGGTCGAAGCGGTCGGGTTCTTTGAACCGCTCCGGGTCCCGGTTGCCCGCGGCGAGGACCAGCCAGATGCGGGAGCCCTTCGGGATGGTCACCCCGCGCAGCTCGATGTCGGCGATGCTGGTGCGCTGCGGTACGAGCTGCACCGGCGGCTCGTACCGGAGCAGCTCCTCCACGATCTTCACCGACAGCCCCGGTTCCTCCCGCAGGCGCTGGAGGTACTCGGGGTGGCGCAGCAGGGTGAGCATGCCGTTGGTGATCAGGTTGACCGTCGTCTCGTGACCGGCGATCAGCAGCAGCACCGAGGTGGCCAGCACCTCCATCATCGTCATCGAGCCGTCCGGGCCCTTGCTGTTCACCAGGTCGGACAGCAGGTCGTCCTGCGGCTCCTTGGCGCGCTGCTCGACCAGTCCGGCCAGGTACATGCCGAGCTGCATCCGCGCTTCCTGCGCGGCCTTCGCGAATTCGCCGCCCGCGCCCTCGCGCGTCTCGGGGTCGAGGCTCGCGACCAGCGGGTCGACCCACGCGCGGAAGCGTGGCTCGTCCTCGCGCGGCACGCCGAGCAGCCGGCAGATGACCGTCACCGGGAACGGGTAGGCGAACTGGTCGACCAGGTCGATCTCCCGCGCGTCCCCGAATCCGTCGATCAGAGCGGTGACGATGTCGCCCAGTTCACCGCGCATGTTCTCGATCCGGCGCGGCTGGTGCGGCGGCCCGAAGCCCCTGTTGGCGATGCGCCGCAGCCGGTCGTGCTCCGGCGGGTCGAGCCGGATGAAGGACGGCGGCAGTCCGCCCGTCTCCTCCGCCTGGGCCAGCGGGTCGGCCCCGGCGGCGGCCAGGTTGGTGGCGTCGGAGCTGATCCGCGGGTCGTGGAGGAGGGCCTCGATGTCGTAGTACGAGCTGATGATGTAGGGACCGTCCTCCTCGTCGTGGAGCACCGGTGTCTTGCGGAGTTCCTCGTACACCGGATACGGGTTGGCGCGGTTCGCGAAGTCGGTGATCTTGCGCATCATCGAGGCTTGCGTCATGGCAGGTCCTTGGAGCGTCGGGCCGGGCGGCAGTCAGTGGCGGGCGGGGTGGAAGACCAGCTGCTGGTCGGCCGGCGAGTAACCGGTGAGGGTCACCATGGGGCCGTGGGTCGGCAGGGACGGGTCCGGGAAGTCGGCATCCACCGGCTGCCGCCCCTCGGGACGCCGGTCCACCGTCGGGTACTCCACGGGGAACGGTGCACCCCGCTCGATCTGCCGCTGGTAGAACTCCAGCCACCGGGTGTTGTCGAAGGACACGGCGGCCACGATCCGGCCCTTGTGGCCGTAGACGCCCACGAACCGCCGCTCGGCCAGTGACCCCTGCGTGATCATGAGCTGGTCGCCCAGGGGCGGCACCCCGACCGACTTGATGTTCACCCCGAACTGCGAGGACCAGAAGGCCGGCATCCACAGGTGGGGGCGGCGGTCGGCGCCCCGGCAGATCATGTTGTGCGCGGCGGTCTCCGCCTGGGCGACGGCGTTGCCCCAGTGCTCCAGCGAGAGGAACTGGTAGCCGAACAGCGCGTGCGGGGACCGTGCGACGTCACCGGCGACGAAGACGTCGTCGGTGACGATGCCCCGGAAGTCGAAGGCCCGGCAGCCCGCGTCGCAGGCGATGCCCCGCGGCCCCGCCCCGAGCCCCGACCCGGTCAGCCACTCCGTGTTGCGCAGCGAACCCAGCGAGACGACCACGACGTCGGCCTCGACGACGCTCCCGTCGGACAGATGAACGGCCCGCACCCGGCCGCCGGAGTCGCCCTCCAGCGCGGTCACCGTGACATGAGTGCGCAGGTCCACGCCGTTCTCGGTCTGCAGCTCGGCGGCGACCGCGCCGATCACCCCGCCGAGGGCACCGACCAGCGGGGCGTCGGCGCGCTCCGCCACGGTGACCGCGATGCCCAGCTCCCGGCACGCCGAGGCGACCTCCGAACCGGCGAACCCGGCACCGATGATGAACACCCGTCGCGGCCCGGCCTTCAGCCGCTGGTACAGCCCGGCCGCGTCGTCCCGCGTGCGCAGCAGGCAGACGCCGTCCAGCCGGGCCTCGTCCTCCTTGATCCAGGGGCGGGCCCGGACGCCGGTGGCGATGAGCAGCCGGTCGTACTCCACCTCGTCCCCGTCGGCGAGCCGTACGCGCTTGGCCGCCAGGTCGAGGCCGGTCGCCGCGACGCCGAGCCGCCACTTGGCGTCGGTCTCCCAGCGCTGGGGCAGCTCGGTGTGGAGCGGGGACGCCCTGCCGAGCAGTACCGCCTTGGACAGCGGCGGCCGGTCGTAGGGCTCGTACGGCTCGTCGCCGATCATCGTGAGCGAACCGGCGAAGCCCTCGGCGCGCAGCGTCTCGGCGGCCCGCAGGCCGGCCAGCGAGGCACCCACGATCACGATCCGGCCCTCGCGCCGGAGCCGGTCCATGTAGTCAGCGTCCATGGGACGCCTCCCGGCCGTCCCCGGCCCGGTCACCCGTGTCCTCCAGCCCGTCGGCCGTGATCGCCTGCACCGGGCAGGCGGCGACGGCCCGCGCCAGCCGCTCCCGCTGCTCCTCAGGCGCCCGCGGGTTGTAGACCAGCGACTCCTCGCCGTGCATGGCGAAGACGTCGGGCGCGAGGAACGCGCACTGCGCGTACCCCTGACACTTGTTGAGATCGACCACGAGCCTCATCGACGCCGCGCCCTTCCGGTGGCCAGGTCCGGTGCGCGTCACCGCATTGCACGGGCGGCTCCGGACGGCGGTCATGTCCCGCTCGCCAGCATGGAAGCCGGGCGGGGGCCGCGCGCCCCGGGGCACGCCGTTCGGGTGAGCGACGTCCGGCGGGTCACGGGGACGCCGTGGCGCGGGACCCGGTACGGCCGCCTGCCACGAGGATGTACACGCCGAGTACCAGCGACCAGGCGGGGAAGAGCAGTTCCGCCCAGGGGATGTACGACGCGACGAAGAGCAGCGTCAGGGCGGTGAGGAAGCCCAGGAGCGTGAGCGGGCGCGGCAGCACGTGGAGGCGGTGCCCGATCACCGACAGGGAGCACACGAAGACGGCCGCCATCCGCACCGTGTACTGCGTCAGCAGGGTGAACGCGAAGTGGCGGCCGAAGTCCCACGCCTGCAGCTCGGGAGCGGCACCGGCGGGGTGCTCGACCGCGAGCACGGCGTCGGCCGCCGCGGCGGCGGCGAACATCGTGGCGGTGAAGACCAGCCCGCTGCCGAGAAAGACGGTGGCGAGGAACTTGTCCTCGGCCGCTCCGAGGTGGGCCCGTACGGCACCGATGAACCACAGGAAGAAGATGCCCGCGAACGGCACCAGGGCGAGGGCCGTCCGCAGTGCGGCGCGCTGCCCGGAGTCGGTGAACCCCTTGGCCGTGACCGCCCCGGTTCCCTCGGGAATCCCCAGCCGGACCAGGACGATCGCCGCCGCGAACAGCAGCGCGAAGACGACCCCGGCCAGTCCCGCGCCCCGCGGCGCCTGCAACGCCTGCTGCCCAGGCCCTTTGTCCGGCATACGCGGCCCGCCTCCTCCGAATCGCCCCGGCATCAGCAAGCCCCGTACGCCCCGCTCCCGCAACCGGGGGACGGCCGTACGGGTCAACTCCGAAGAGGCTTCCTCGGAGTTGACCCCTCCAAGAACGTGAAGGAACGGCCGGGCCCGAAGGATCAGAGCTGGGACAGCTCGTCCACCAGGTCGTCCAGGCCCAGCGAGCCCTGGGACAGGGCCGCCATGTGCCAGGCCTTCAGGTCGAAGCCGGCGCCGTGCCGCTCGCGCGCCTTCTCCCGGCCCAGCAGCCAGGCCCGCTCGCCCAGCTTGTAGCCGATCGCCTGGCCCGGCATGGTCAGGTAGCGGGTCAGCTCGCTCTCCACGAAGTCCGCCGGGCGGCTGCTGTGCGCGCCGAAGAACTCCTGCGCCAGCTCCGGAGTCCAGCGCTCACCCGGGTGGAAGGGCGAGTCGGCCGGGATCTCCAGCTCCAGGTGCATGCCGATGTCGATGATCACCCGGACCGCGCGCATCATCTGCGCGTCCAGGTAGCCCAGCCGCTCCTCCGGGTCCGTGAGGTAGCCCAGCTCGTCCATCAGACGTTCCGCGTACAGCGCCCAGCCCTCCGCGTTGGCGCTGACCCCGCCGACCGTGGCCTGGTAGCGGGAGAGGTCCCCCGCCACGTGCGCCCACTGCGCGAGCTGGAGGTGGTGGCCGGGCACGCCCTCGTGGTACCAGGTCGACACCAGGTCGTACGCCGGGAACCGGGTCTGGCCCATGGTCGGCAGCCAGGTGCGGCCGGGCCGCGAGAAGTCCTCCGAGGGGGCCGTGTAGTACGGGGCCGCGGCACCGCCGGGCGGGGCGATCATCGCCTCCACCTTCCGTACCCGCTCGGCGAGTTCGAAGTGCGTGCCGTCCAGGTCCTCGATGGCCTTGTCCATCAGGCCCTGCAGCCACTCCCGCACCTCCTCCACGCCCTCGATGTGCCGGCCGTGCTCGTCCAGGTGCGCGAGCGCCGCCCACGGCGTCTGTGCGCCGGGCAGGATCTTCTCCGCCTCCTGCTTCATCTCGCCGAGGAGCCGGTGGAACTCCGCCCAGCCGTACGCGTACGCCTCGTCCAGGTCGAGGTCGGTGCCGTTGAAGTAGCGGGCGCACACCGCGTACCGCTCGCGGCCCACCGTGTTCGGGGCGCCCTCGATCGCCGGCGCGTACACGTCGCGCAGCCAGTCGCGCAGCTCCGCCGTGGCCGCCGTGGCCGTACGGGCCGCCGCGTTCAGCTCGGCGCGCAGCGCGTCCGGTCCGGCGGAGACGAAGTCCTCGTACCAGCCGCGTCCCTGGCCGTCCGTGTCCGTCCACTCGGTGAGCTGGCCGATGAAGGTCGCGGTCGGCCGCGGAGCCGCGTACAGCTTGCGCTCCAGTCCCAGCGCCAGCGACGCGCGGTAGCCCGCGAGTGCGTCCGGCACCGCGCGCAGCCGCTCGGCGATCGCCGCCCAGTCCTCCTCGGTCTGCGTCGGCGTCACCGTGAAGATGTCCCGCACCGAGTGGCCGGGCGTGTGCATGTTGCCGACCGCGCGCAGCTGCTCGTCAGCCTCGTGCATGGCGAGTTCGGCGGTCAGCCGTTCCCGCAGCAGCCGCCCGCAGCGGCGCTCCACGTCACTGTCCGCACCGGGCTGCCGCTCGGCCTCGTCCAGCTTCGCGAGCGTGGCCCGCGCCAGCTCCGCGAGGGCTTCCTGACCGGCGGGCGAGTAGTCGGGCAGCTTGCCCGAACTGTCCGGCACACCGAGGTAGGTACCGGTCACCGGATCCAGGGCGATGAGGTCGTCCACATATGCGTCGGCCACCTGACGGGGCAGCGGGCTCTTGGTCTCAGACATGCCGACCATCCTCATACGGCGAGGAAGCCTGCGTCACCCGTGTATCGCGGGATTCAGCTCTGGGCGTGCCCGGGTGGCAGCAGCGGCCCGCAGTCCCACTGCTGGAAGATCAACCGGGTCTCCACCCGGGCCACTTCGCGCTGCGAGGTGAACTCGTCCAGCACCAGCCGCTGCAGATCGGCCATGTCCGCCACCGCCACGTGCACGAGATAGTCGTCGGGCCCGGTCAGATGGAACACCGTGCGCGACTCGGACAGCGACCGGATCCGCTCCACGAACGGTCCCACCAGCTCCCGCCGGTGCGGCCGGACCTGCACCGACAGCAGCGCCTCCAGGCCGCGACCGAGCTTCGCCGGGTCCAGCCGCAGCTGGTGCCCCAGGATCACGCCCGAGCGGCGCAGCCGGGTCACCCGGTCCAGACACGTCGACGGAGCCACGCCCACCTGAGCGGCGAGGTCGCGGTAGGTGGTCCGGGCGTCGTTCTGCAGCAGCCGCAGCAGATGGAGGTCCACCGGATCCAGTACGACAGATTCGGCCATTGGCCGAACGTAACACGGCGAACGAATCCGGTCACCCGTTCGGTGTTCACCCTTCCCGCCATGGACACAGCGAGCATGGGTGCGTACGACGACGTACGCACCGCATCGAGAGCACTGGCCACCGACGCCGTGCACGCCGGCCGCGACGACCTCGCCCGCCAGGGGCTGCACGCCCCGCCGATCGACCTGTCCACCACCTACCCCTCCTACGACAGCCGCGCCGAGGCCGCCCGCATCGACGCCTTCGCCACCGACGGCGCCGACCCGGTGGGCCCGCCGGTCTACGGCCGCCTCGGCAACCCGACCGTCGCCCGCTTCGAGACCGCCCTGGCCCGCCTGGAGGGCACCGAGTCCGCGGTCGCGTTCGCCAGCGGCATGGCCGCGCTCAGCGCGGTCCTCCTCGCCCGGTCCGCCATGGGCCTGCGACACGTCGTCGCCGTACGGCCCCTGTACGGCTGCAGCGACCACCTGCTGACCGCGGGGCTGCTCGGCACGGAGGTCACCTGGACCGACCCGGCCGGCATCACCGACGCGCTCCGTCCGGACACCGGTCTGGTGATGGTCGAGTCCCCGGCCAACCCCACCCTCGCCGAACTCGACCTGCGGGCCGTCGCCCACGCCTGCGGCTCGGTCCCGCTGCTCGCCGACAACACCTTCGCCACGCCCGTCCTGCAGCGCCCGGCGGAACTCGGCGCCCGCCTGGTGCTGCACAGCGCCACCAAGTACCTCGGCGGCCACGGCGATGTGCTGGCCGGCGTGGTGGCCTGCGACGAGGAGTTCGCGGGACGGCTCCGGCAGATACGTTTCGCCACTGGTGGTGTCCTGCACCCGCTGGCGGGCTACCTGCTGCTGCGCGGGCTCTCCACGCTCCCGGTGCGGGTGCGCGCGGCCTCGGCGAACGCCGCCGAACTCGTGCGCCGGCTCGCCGGAGACCCGCGCGTGGCCCGCGTCCACTATCCGCGGCTCGGCGGCGCGATGATCGCCTTCGAGGTGCACGGAGACCCGCACGAGGTCATCTCCCGGGTCCGGCTGATCACCCCGGCGGTCAGTCTCGGCAGCGTCGACACGCTCATCCAGCACCCCGCGTCCATCAGCCACCGCATCGTCGACGCCGACGACCGGCGCGGCGCTGGGGTGAGCGACCGCCTGCTGCGCCTCTCGGTGGGCCTGGAGGACGTCGACGACCTCTGGGCGGACCTGGACAACGCCCTCGGGGAGCGGGTGCGGACGCCGGTGCCGCTCCAGGAGGCGAAGGTCTGAACCTGACGTTCCCCAACGCGTACGGCCCGGCGGAATGCCGCCGGGCCGTCGTGCACGTGTGAGGGCCCTCAGTCCTTGCGGGCCGGGCCGCCGAGCTGCTCCTGCCGGGTCTCGTACGGCGGCCGGGCGGCGACCGGGGTGGCGTTCAGGCGGGCCGTGATGACCAGGGTGCCCTCCTCGATCTGGTAGTCCAGGGGCAGCCCGAGTCCGCGCATCGCGGCGACCATGCCCGTGTTGGAGGCCTGCGTCACGGCGTACACGCTCTCGCAGTGGGCCTCCACTGCCATCGCCACCAGCCGGCCGAGCAGTTCGGTGCCGATACCGCGCTGCTGCCAGTCGTCCTCGATGAGCAGCGCGACCTCCGTCTCGTCGCCGTCCCACAGCAGATGCCCGAGACCGACGATGCGGCCCGAGGTGGTCTGCGCGGCCAGGGTGCGCCCGAAGCGGGGGCTGAGCAGGTGGTTCAGATAACGGTCCGTGTTGCCGACCGGCCCGTGGTAGCGCATGCCGAGCGTGCGCGGCGAGCACCGCTCGTGCATCGCCTTGGCCGCCGCCAGATCGCCGGTGTCGACCCGGCGCACGGTGATGTCGTTGCCCTCGGGCAGGGTCAGGACGTCCTGGCCGCGCGGAATCCGCGGACCGAGCCGGCTGTCCAGCTCCACCAGTGCACGGGCCCGTGCGAACTCGGTCGGTGTGAACGGCAGATACGGCCGCTCCACCGTGAGCACCCCGCCCTCCGGCGCCCGCAGCCGCATGACGGTGTCGTCCAGGACGCCCTCGACCGGCACCTGCTCCGCCGCACGGCCTCCGCCGGCCGGCGTGCCGGGCAGCGAGCGGATCGTGCACCGGCCCAGCAACTGCCGCAGTGCCAGGGGAAGTTCGGAGGGATCCAGCGCGGTGCGGGCCGCCAGGCCGAGGACCCGGGTGGGGGCGTCGACCAGGTCGTGGGCGTCGGCCCGCTCGGTCCACGTCGAGGTGCCTCCGGCCGCCGCGACGACCCGGGTGAGCTCGGCCGCCGTCAGCGTGTCCGGCGCCCGCAGCAGGAACTCGTCCACCGTGCCGTCGGCCAGCGGGTGCGTCTGCAGGCTCAGGATGTCGACCTGCCCGGCGGCCAAGGCCGTGCACAGCGCGGCCAGCGAACCCGGCGCGTCCTTCACGGTCGTCCGCATCCGCCACAGCACGCTCGCCCGGTCCGTGCCCGGGGCCTGCGCCTCTGGGGCTCCGGACGGCCCGGCCGACCGCGTCCGAGCGGCCGGCCGGGCACCGGTATGTTCCGTCGGCGGTGCGTGCCCGTGGCGGCGTGCCCACCAGATGTGGAAGCCCGCCGTCGCGGCCAGCACGACCGCCGAGATCACCAGCAGCGCCGGGCCGCCGGGGCCGTGCCCGACAACGTTGGCCACGGCGTCGGCCACCGCGACCGCCGTGAACAGGGCGGCGAGTTCGACGACGTCCCGCCGCCAGTGGTGCACGGGCCGGCCGTGCTTCGCTCGGGTCACATCGGGCATGTCTGGAGTCATACACTCACTGTGGACGAGCGGTGTTGCGTGATCACGAACTGCTTGTGACCGATGGGTTAAGCATGCTCCGCCCCTTTTATTGGGATTTCTACTGTCCGGGTGTTCTCCTTCCGGCCTGTACTCCTCCCGTCACGCTGTGCGCCCCCTCCAGCGCGTCCCGCAGTCGCCGGGCCTCGGCCACCAGGCGCGAGCCGCTCTTGCGCGAGGCGATCTCCGTCAGGTGGGGCAGCTCTTCGCGCGCCCCGGTCCGCTCGGCACAGTCCGCCGCGACGGCCAGCAGCTCCCCGGGTCCCCGCGGTGCCACGGCGGCGGCCTCGGGCCGGGCGGTCGTGAGGTCGGCGAGCAGCGGGGGCAGGGTGTGCCGGAGCGCGCCCCAGATCGTCGCGTTGGCCCCGGTGTCCGCCGCCGTCCGCGCCGACTCTGCCAGCCGCAGCGGCTTCACCGCCCCGCGCCGCACCAACTCGCCGAGGTCCAGCCCCAGCCGCTCCGTGTCCAGCTGCGCCCGCGCCGCGAGCACCAGCAGAGCGTCCACGGCGGCCGGCCGGTCCTCCTGCTGCCGGGCGCTCAGCCCGTACGCGATGCACAGGTGCACCGCCTCGCCCGCCTCGCCGCCGGACTCGGCGAGCAGCGGCAGGACGGCGGCGCCCCGGCCGCCCGCCACGGCCGTCTCCGCCAGGTCGTGCAGCAGCCGGGCCGCGACCAGTTCCCGCCGCTCGGGCAGTACGGCGAGCCAGTGCGGGCGCAGCGCCACGCTCCGGTGGTAGCAGTACCAGCGGCCGTCGGAGGCGGAGACGGGCCGGCCCAGCCGGTGGAACGCCTGCGGGAAACCCTCCTGGAACTCCAGGACTTCGCCCAGGTCCAGGAGGACCGGCGCGCCCTCGGTCCGGCGACTGGTCGAGGACTGCGCGGCAGCGGGGGCGGTCAGCCGGCGGGCGAGCCGGTCCCCCTCGTGCGTGCCGAGTGCCCGCGCCGTGCGGGCCGCCCCTTCGGCCGCCGCACGGTCGTCCCGGCGCACGCGCAGCAGGGCTTGGCCGAAGTCGGCCGCGCCGACCCGGGCGTCCAGCCGCCGGTACTCCGCGAGGCGGTCCACCAACTCGTCCGGCTCCAGCAGGCCCGTGCTCCAGCTGGGTGTGGCCAGCAGCAGGGGCAGCGGTTCCGCGCGCAGGCGGTACGCCACCTCGCGCAGCCGGGCGTCGAACGCGCGGGCGAGGCCGCTGTGCGGGCAGGGGTGCTCGTCCGGCCCGCGCTGTACCGCCGCGTGCAGCGTGGCCGTCCGCACCTTGCCGTGCAGGGTTGCGAGGAGCAGATCGAGGCCCTGAGCGGTGTCGAGGAGGCCGTAGTGCGCGCTGCCGAAGAGGTCGTCGGTGCGCGGCCATTCGGGGTAGTCCTCTCCGGACCACCAGCGGTTCGCGATCACCGGTGCCAGTGCCTCGCGCAGTGGGTCCGGGTCCTGGTAGGTGTGCCGCACCAGACCGTCCAGCGCCCGCTCGAACGCTGCCACGTCACCGCCCGACGCGAGCAGCGCGCCGGCCTCCTCGGCCACTTCGACCGCCGTCCGGGGCGCGGGCGCGAGCCGGACCGGCTCCGGTGCGGGCGGCAGCAGTTCCTCGTACGTCTCAGGGATCCGGTCCGTCGCGGGGATGCCCAGCGCGACGGAGGCCCGTGCGCGCAGTGCCGGGGTCAACCGGTCGGCGAGCGCGGCGACTTCATCGCGCACGTCGGCGGAGCCAAGCTTTCCGGCGTGCCGTTCGACGAGTTTCAGCGCGCGCTCCTGCACCTGGGTGTCCTCGTGGCCGAACGCCTGGGCCACGACCGGAAGCAGCTCCGGCGCGGCGGCGATGTCGCGGGACAACACCTTGCCGAGCAGCACGAGTTGGGCCCGGACCAGCTTCTTCTCGCTGCGGAAGAGGAGTCCTTCGGAGGCCTCGGCCAGCTGTCGTGCGGTCAGTTCCCCGTCCAGGGCGAGGGCGGCGAGCACCGCCTGGGCGTGGGCGGCCACGGGGGAGACCGCGTCCCGGGCGAGCGCCGTCCAGTCGGCGACCCGCTCGCGCTCCTCCGCGCGGGTCAGGCCGAGCCGGGTCAGCATCGGCAGGAAGATCCGGTGGTCCGTGGGGCCGCCCCCGCGCAGCAGCCGGGCCACGCAGGCGTCGGCCAGGAACGCCCGGTCGAGGAAGCCCTCCTGGGCCAGGGTCGCGAGGGCGCTCTGCCAGGAGTCCGGTCCGTCTTCGAGTACCCAGCGGACCTCACCGAGGTCCCCGAGGGCGAAGAGCCCGGTGACCAACGGGACCAGCTGCGGCTCGCGGCGCAGCTCTGCGACGATGCGGCCCTGGCCCCAGCCGCCTCCGATGTGCTGGATCCAGCCGATGACACAGGCGTCCGTCACCGGCACCTCACCGCCCGACCTGCTCGCCAGGCCCGCCATCAGCTCGTACGGCACCCGCGCGGACACCGGCCGCTGGGCCAGCCGCTGCGCGACATCGGCCGGCCAGCCCGTGTCCCGGTGCTCCAGCGCCTGAACACTCGCTCGGGCGGGGAGTCGGCCGGTGTGGGGCCGTGCCGCGTGCCGGGGGATGACGCCGGTGCGCGGCACGGCTTCGAGAGTACGGGACCCGGGGCCGGCGAATGCCTACTGGCCGACCCGGCCCGGCTGCAGCGTCTTGGTGAACAGCACCGTGCCGTCCTGCTCGCGCAGCCGTACCGTCAGCTCGCTGCTGCCGGCGTCGATGTCGACCTCGCCGAAGAACTGATAGCCACCGGCGGGGGAGACGTTCGCCACGGTCGGCGCCTTCACGAACACCCGCTCCGGACCGAAGGTGTTGTCCAGCGCGCTCGCCGGGAAGGCGCCGGCGTTCAGCGGACCGGACACGAACTCCCAGAACGGCTCGAAGTCGGTGAACGCGGCACGCGAGGGCTGGTAGTGCTGGGCGGAGGTGTGGTGGACGTCGGCGGTCAGCCACAGCGTGCCGGTGATCTGCCGGTGCTTGATGAAGCGCAGCAGCTCGGCGATCTGCAGTTCACGGCCGAGCGGGGCGCCCGGGTCGCCCTGCGCGACCGCCTCGAAGTTCGCCTTGCCCTCCATGCCGTCGGGCACGACGAGGCCGAGCGGCATGTCCGCGGCGATCACCTTCCACACCGCCCGCGACCGGGACAGCTCCCGCTTGAGCCACTCCAGCTGCTCGCGGCCGAGGATGCCCTGCGGGTCGACGGTCTGGTCGTCGGGGGAGTTGGCGTTGCGGTACGTGCGCATGTCGAGGACGAAGACGTCCAGCAGCGGGCCCTGGTGCAGCACGCGGTAGACCCGGCCCTCCTGCGCTCCGGGCTGCAGCGTCGAGATCGGGAAGTACTCGCTGAACGCCCGCTGGGCGCGCGCGGCCAGCACGTCGATGCTCTTCTCGGTGTACCGGGCGTCCGTGGAGGCGATCACCTCGCCCGGGTACCAGTTGTTGCGCACCTCGTGGTCGTCCCACTGGACGACCGAGGGCACCTGGGCGTTGAACCGGCGGAGGTTCTCGTCCAGCAGGTTGTAGCGGAAGTTGCCCCGGTACTCGGCCAGGGTCTCGGCGACCTTCGACTTCTCCTCGGTGGTGATGTTGCGCCAGGTGCCGCCGCCCGGCAGGGCCTGCGTGGCGGGGATCGGGCCGTCGGCGTAGACGTTGTCGCCGCTGCACAGGAAGAAGTCCGGGTTCAGCTTCGCCATCGCGTCGAAGATCCGGTAGCCGCCGAGGTCGGGGTTGATGCCCCAGCCCTGGCCGGCCAGATCGCCCGACCACAGGAACTTCACACCCTGGCGGTGGCGCCGGGAGACGGTACGGAAGGTTCCGGTCACGGGCTCGCCGGTCGCGCGCGGGTCGTCCGGGTCCGCGAGCAGCACGCGGTAGTGGATCTGCTCGCCGGACGGCAGCCCGTGCAGCCGGGTGGTGCCGGTGAAGTCCGTGTCCGGGCCCAGCACCGGCCCCTGCCATCTGCGCGGGTCGCGGAACGACTCGGTGGCCGAGGTCTCCACGATCATCCGGGCCGGCCGGTCCGAACGCACCCATACCAGGCCGGAGTCGGTGGTGACGTCGCCCGCCTGCACGCCCCAGCCCGCCTGGGGACGCCCGGAGCGGGCGAACGCCGGTGCCGCGCCGAGGCTCACGGGCAGGGTGAGGGCCGCGGAGGCGGCCAGGGAGCCGCGCAGGATGCTGCGGCGCCCGGGGAGCTGACGGTGTGACATGGCTGTGCCTCCAGAGATGGGATCCGGCCAATGCAGGGATCCACACCTAACTGGCGAGCCATAACGGATACATGAGTTCAAAGTGAACGACAGGCAATGAGAAGGAGTTTCGGGTTTGGATGTCAGCGGCTGCCGTCGAGGATGACGCGGGCGACCAGTGCCGGGTCGTCGTTCATGGGGACGTGGCCGCAGCCGGGCAGCCGAACCAGGCGGGCGTGCGGGATCAGCTGCTTGGCGCGGACGCCCTGGCGGCGTACGAGCACCCGGTCCCGGGTGCCCCAGGCCACGGTGACCGGCAGGCCCGGCAGGTTGTCGGTGAACTGGACCGTGGCGCCCGCCCGGAGGGTCTGGTCGAATCCGGTGGCACCCGCGAGCGCCAGCGTCTCGGCGACCACCGCCTCCGGATCGCGGCGGGCGGGACGGCCGTAGATGGTGCTCGTCAGCGCGGCACGGCCGGCCGCGGTGCGCGACAGCCGTGTCACGAGGGGCAGCGGGAGCTGCTGGGCGATGCCGCGCATCGCGAGCAGCACACCGAAGGCGTAGCGCCGCTCGGCCTGCGTCCAGAAGCCCGCCGGGGAGAGGGCGGTGACGGACCGTACGAGCTTCTCCCGGCCCAGTTCGAGGGCCAGCAGGCCGCCGAGCGAGTTGCCCGCGACGTGCGGGCGGTCCAGCTTCAGCGCCTCGAACAGGGCGGCGAGGACGGTGTTCGTCGTGGGCAGGTCGTAGGCGAGGCCGGCGGGCAGGCCCGGGGACGCGCCGAAGCCGGGCAGGTCCACGGCGATCACGTCGCGTTCGGTGGCGAGGATGTCCACCACCGGGTCCCAGGCCTGCAGGTGGTGGCCGATGCCGTGCAGCAGGACCAGCGGTTCACCGCGTCCCACGCGCGCGTACGTGACGGTCACCTCCTTCGCGCCGTGCGGGGTCGGGACCTCGAAGGCGACGGTGGTGGGCATGCGTTGCTCCTCGTCTGGCTGCGGACGGACGCCGTAGACAGCTTGTCAGTAATCGCTACCGGCGGGTAGCCCTCGGAATCGAGGATTGGTCTTGACCAAGGGTGAGGGTCGCCCTATGGTCGCAGAGAACTGCAACAACCTTTAATAAACAAGGGCGCTAAAAACCGCCGGACCACGGCTCTTGCGGAGGACAGGGTGGGGACCACGCAGCTGGAATCGGTGCCGGAACCGAAGTACTGGCACCTCAAGACCGTGCTCAGCGAGGCACTTGACTCCGAGTTCTCGGTCGGTGAGATCCTGCCCAACGAGCGCGACCTCGCCGCCCGCTTCGGAGTGGCCCGGGCCACGCTCCGTCAGGCACTCGAACAGCTGGAGCTGGAAGGCCGGCTCCAGCGCCGCCGCGGCGTCGGCACCACCGTCGCGCCCCCGCGCGTGGGTGTGGCCGTGGGCACCGAGCAGCAGGCCTGGCCGGGAGCCGAAGACGACGCCTGGCAGCCCGTCGACGTCCTCCAGTCCGCGCCGCCCGCGGCCGTCGCCGCCGCCCTGGAGACCGGCTCCGGCGAGCCCGTGCACACCGTGCGCCGCTCCCGGACCTCCCACGGCCGGCACGTCGCCACGGAACTGCTCTACGTCCCGGCCGCCTCGGTGCCCGACCTCAGCGCGATCGACGCCCCGTCCGGCCCGGCACGCGCGCGTGCCGTGCTGCGCGAGCTGCAGCACCTGAGCCTGGAGGGCCAGGACCGCGCCGTCGAGCTGGGCTCGGCCCGCGCGGACGACGCCAAGGAACTGGACCGGCTCCCCGGCGCCCCCGTCCTGGTCGTCACCACCCGCTTCTTCGCCGAGGGCCGCACCGCGGCGCTGTCCGTCGCGACCTACCGTGCCGACACCTGCCGGCTGACCTTCGGCGACTCGGCAGGCGTGGAAATACACCACGGTCCGGCGCAGCAGGCGTCCTGACCCGACCCCACGCTCCACGCCTGGCTACGGCCCCGCACGCCCCGGAACTCCGCCGGGGCGTGACGCGTTGTGCGGGCAGACCCTGTCCGCCCGGGCCGCCGCCGCTCGCCCCGGTCAGCGGCGGGCCGTCACCGTGCCCTCCACCGCGAACAGCTGCTCCTCGACGTGGTCCAAAGCCAAGCGCAGCGCCCCCGTGGCCACGGCCGTCTCGCCCAGCAGGGACAGGGCGACCTGCGGGGGCCGCAGGCAGTAGCGCGCGAGTTCGCGGCGCAGCGGCTCCAGTACGCCGTCCAGACCGGCCGCCCAGCCGCCGATGACGACCAGCTCCGGGTCGAGGGCCAGCACCAGTGCGGCCACGTCGTGGACGAGGCGCTGGATGAACCGCTCGACGGCCGCCAGCGCCCGCTGGTCGCCCTCCCGGGCCAGCGCGAACACTTCGGCCACCGCCTGCTCGTCCAGCGGATGAACCGGCTTGTCCGTGGTGGACAGCAGCGTCTCCGGGGTCTCCTCACGGCCCAGCAGATGCAGCGCGCCGATCTCCCCGGCCGCCCCGCCGTAACCCCGGTGCAGCCGCCCGCCGATCAGCGAACCCGCCCCCGGGCTCAGTCCGGCCAGCACGAACACCACGTCGTCCGACTCGGTCGCCGCGCCCTTCCAGTGCTCGGCGACGGCCGCCGCGTTGGCGTCGTTCTCCACCAGCACCGGGCACTTGAAGGAACGGCTCAGCCGCTCGCCGAGCCTCAGTCCCGTCCACTCGGGCAGGGCCGTGCCCAGCCGTACCGTGCCGTCGGCCTCGACGATGCCCGGCGTGCCCACGCCCACCGCACGCAGCGAGCCGCGCGCCACCCCGGCCCGCCGCAGCAGTTCCGCCACCGCACCGCGCAGCCGCTCCAGCCGCTCGTCGGCCGGAGCCGTCTCGTCGACCTCCTTGGCCTGCGCGCCCAGCACCCGCCCGTCCAGGTCGGACAGGAGCGCGGCGACCCGGTGCGCCCCGATCTCCAGGCCCAGCAGATGCCCCGCCTCGGCCCGGAACCGGAACCGGCGGGCGGGCCGCCCCTGGCGGCGTGCGGTGCCCTCGTCGGCCGCCGTCTCCACGACCAGCCCGGCCTCGATGAGGCCTTCGACGACCCCTTCGACGGTCGGCCGCGACAGTCCGGTGACCCGGGTGATCTCGGTGAGCGTCGCACAGTCAGTGGCACGCAGCGCGTGCAGCACCACCGCGGAATTGATCCTTCGCAGCAGCGAGGGATCGCCGCCGGTCAGCTGCCCCACCGTCCGTCCTCCCAGCTAGCGGGCGTGTTGGGGCGGATCGTACTCGGCCCGGCCCACCCCGGCGAGTGCCGGGTTGCGCCGGCCCGGCAGCGCTCGTGACTCAGCCCGGCGCGACGAAGCCCGACTCGTAGGCGGCGATCACCGCCTGCGTGCGGTCGCGCGCCCCGAGCTTGGCCAGCACGGCGCTCACATGCGACTTCACGGTCTCCGTTCCGACGACCAGCCGGGCGGCGATCTCCGCGTTCGACAGCCCCCGCGCCATGAGCCGCAGCACCTCCGCCTCCCGCTCCGTCAGCCCGGCCTCCACCAGCGGGGCAGGCGCCGCGGGTTCGCCGCCGCCGTACCGGGCGGCGAGCCGGCGTACGGACGCGGGGAACAGCAGCGACTCGCCCTCCGCCACCAGCCGCACCGCATGGACGATCTCGGCCGGCCGGGCCCGCTTCAGGAGGAACCCGTCGGCACCCGCGCGCAGCGCCTCGTACACGAACTCGTCGTCCTCGAAGGTGGTCACGACGAGGATCCTGGGCGGTGCGTCGACGGTGCGCAGCACCGCGCGCGTGGCCTCGATCCCGTCCATCAGCGGCATGCGGACGTCCATCGCGACCACGTCCGGCCGCAGTTGGCGCACCAGCGGGATGACCGCCGCGCCGTCGGCCGCCTCGCCCACCACCTCGATGTCGGGCTGGGCCTCCAGCACGGCGCGCAGACCCGCGCGGACCAGGGGTTCGTCGTCGACGAGGAGAACGGTGACCGGCATCCGGCCAGCGTAGATCAGCCGAGCGGCAGCTCCGCGCGCACCTGCCAGTCACCCCCGTCCGGTCCGGTGCGGGCACTGCCCCCCAGCAGTTCCGCCCGCTCCCGTACGCCGCGCAGCCCGCTGCCCCGCCCGGGCCCGGGTATCGCGGCCGGAAGCGGATTACGGACCTCCAGGGCGAGGGCGCCCTCCGCCACGGACACCCGGACGCGCACGGGTACGGCCCCCGCGTGCCGCAGCACATTGGTCAGCGCCTCCTGCAGGATGCGGTACCCCTCCCGCGAGACCAGCCCCGGCACGGCCGCGACGGGCCCCGTCACCTCGGCGTCCACCGTGGCGCCGGAGGCGCGCGCGGAGTCCAGGAGGCGGCCGGCGTCGGCCAGCGTCGGCCGGGCGCTCGCCGGCTGCTCGGACTCGCGCAGCACCCCGAGGACTCGGTCCAGGTCCGTGAGGGCGGCCCGGCCGGTCTCCTCGATGGCCTCCAGCGCCCGGTCGGTGAACGCCGGATCGCCCGCCGCCCGCGCGGCACCCGCCTGCACCACCGCCACCGTCAGGGCATGCCCGATGGAGTCGTGCAACTCCCGTGCGATGCGGGTGCGTTCGAGCAGCTGCTCGGTGCGCTCCTCCAGGGCCGCCAGCCGCTCCGTGGCCGACGGCCCGAGGAGCCGGCGCGCACACGCCGTGATCAGCTCGCCGAGCCCGACGACGGCGCCGTACAGGGCGAGCAGCGGAAGCGGCGCCAGCAGGGCGTACGCCCGGTCCGGCGGCAGCCGGTCCAGCAGCGGAACACCGGAAGGCGCCTGTCCCCAAGCGCACTTCACCAGCTCGTAGGTGAGCACCGGCAGCCACACCGAGGCGAACATGGCCGTCGCACCGAGGACCATCCGCAGCTCCAGCCAGAGCACCGTGCGCAGCCGGTCCCGCCAGGTCGCCGACGGCGTCACGGAGATGCCCGGCTCCTCCTCGCCGGGCGTCAGCAGCAGCCGCGCCTGAACGCCCTCTCCCATGCGCACGGCGGGCAGGAGACCGACCGGAGCGAGCAGCAGCGCGGGCATCCAGGGAGTCGACAAGTCGATGAAGAGCCACACGCTCACGATCAGCATGGGCACCCACAGATGCAACAGGCGCGTGTACGTCGTCCCCCGCAGCAGCGGGCGCAGGAAGCGGGCCATGGAGGAATCGTCGCAGGCAGCACCGACAACGGACCTCCCCCGCACGGGGGAGACGAACTCCACCGGCGGGGGAGGAACCGAGCCGCACGCCCGGCCAGGCTGGTGCCATGACCAGCATCGACGTACGAGACCTCACCAAGGAGTACGGCACCCGCCGGGCCGTGGACCACCTCACCTTCAGCGTCCGCCCCGGCCGCGTCACCGGCTTCCTCGGCCCCAACGGCGCCGGAAAGTCCACCACCATGCGGCTCGTCCTCGGCCTCGACCGGCCGACCTCCGGCACCGCCACCATCGGAGGCCACGCCTACGCCGAACTCCCCGATCCCCTGCGCCGGGTGGGCGCGCTGCTGGACGCGCGGGCCGCGCACGGCTCCCGCACCGCGCGGGACCATCTGCGGGCCCTGGCGGCGAGCAACCGCATCCCGGACCGCAGGGTCGACACGGTCCTGGAGGAGACCGGACTCGCCGCGGTGGCCCGGCGCCGGGTGAAGACGTACTCCCTCGGCATGCGCCAGCGCCTCGGCATCGCCGCCGCGCTGCTCGGCGACCCCGAGGTGATCCTGCTGGACGAACCCGCCAACGGCCTCGACCCGGAGGGCATCGTGTGGATCCGCACGCTGCTGCGCCGGCTCGCGGCACAGGGCCGTACGGTCCTGGTCTCCAGCCACTTGATGAACGAGACCGCCGCCTTCGCCGACCACCTCGTGATCCTCGGCCGGGGCCGCCTCCTCGCCGACACCCCCGTCCAGGAGTTCATCCACGCGCGCGTACGGCCCCAGGTGAGGATCCGTACGACCGACGCCGCCGCGCTCGGCGACCTGCTCGCCCGGCACGGCCACGACGCCTCCCGGGACGAGGACGGAACGTGGACCGTGCGCCACGCGCGCGTCGACGAGCTGGGCCGCCTCATGTCCGAGGCGGGCATCCCCGTACTGGAACTGGCCGCCCAGGAAGCCACCCTGGAGCAGGCCTACTTCGATCTGACCGCGGCCGAGGCCGAGTTCACCGCCCAGCCCCAGGAGGCCTGACCATGCCCTTCGTCCCCGTTCTGCGCGCCGAGTGGATCAAGATCCGTACGCTGCGCTCGCTCATCGGCAGCCTGGCCGCGGTCCTCGTCACCACCGTGGCGTTCTCCGCGCTCGCCTCCGCCGACGCCGACGACACCGATCCGTTGTTCTCGGTGTTCTTCGGCATCAGCTTCGGACAGATCGCCGCGATCGCCTTCGGCACGACGGCCGTTGCGGCCGAGTTCCGGGGCGGCGCGCTGCGGCTGACGCTCGCCGCCGCGCCCGACCGGCTCCGCTGGTTCGCCGCGAAGGCCACGGCGATCGCCCTGCCGGTGCTGGCCGTGGGCCTCCTCACGGGTCTGGTGACGCTGCTGGCCGGCAAGGCCGCCCTCGGCCCCGACGGTCCCACCTGGACCGAGGGACTGCGCGGCGCGCTCGGCTGCGGCCTCCACCTCACGCTGATGGCACTGTTCGCCGCCGGACTCGCGGGCGTACTGCGCAGCGGCGTCGCGACCCTCTCCGTCCTGATCCCGTTCCTGCTGATCGTGTCCTTCGTCATCGGTGACCTGTCCGGGGGAGTCGCCGACTTCCTGCCCGACCGGGCCGGCCAAGTGGCCCTGCACAGCACCTGGGACGGCGCGCTCGGCCCCTGGACCGGGCTCGGGGTGACCGCGCTGTGGGCAGCGGCGGCGCTGAGCGCGGGAGCGTGGTGCGTGCAGCGCCGGGACGCCTGACGGCCCGCCAATTGTCAGTGGGGCCCGCTTTACTGGACCACATGGACATCGCGAAGCATCTCGTCGTGATCGACCTGCTGTGCGCCCGCGAGTTTCCGGGGGAGGACTGCAAGTCGGACATGGGCACGGCCGGGCCCGGATACAGCACGGCGGTGTTGGAGACGAGCCATGGGATGCGCGCGGCCCAAGCCTGGGTGCGGCAGCGGGCCGCCGAGGACTTCCACGCGTACCGGGAGGCGATCGCGCAGCGGCTGAACGACCGCTGGGGCGAACAGCCCCCCTGGGGCCAGTTGACCGTGCGGGTGCGCATGGGCCGGGGCGAGGAGATACCTGAGCCCTGGGCGACCCTCAGCCTCCACACCGACGAACTCGACGTGTGGCGGGCGGAGGAGGCCGGCCGCTGGGTGGCCCTCGGTGTCGCCGACCGTGACGGTGCCGACGAGATCCGGCTGCTGGCCACGGTCACGGAGACGGACCCGCCCTAGGCGAGCGCGGCGTCCCGCAGCCGGGCGAACTCCTGCGCCATCGTCGCCGCCGTCCAGTGCGCGTTCAGCCCGCTCGGGTTGGGCAGCACCCACACCCGGGTCTCGCCGATGGTCCGCTCCTGCGGACCCACCTGCGCCCCGCGGTCCGCGAAAGCGGCCCGGTACGCGGTCACGCCGACCACGGCGAGCCACTTCGGCCGCCACCGCGTCACCTTGGCCGTCAGCAGCCGGCCGCCCTCGGCGTACTCCTCGGCGCTCAGCTCGTCGGCGCGCGCGGTCGCCCGCGCCACCACGTTGGTGATGCCCAGCCCGTACGTCGGCAGTTCCCCCTGCTCGGCGGGTTTCATCAGCCTCGGGGTGAAGCCGGACAGGTGCAGCACCGGCCAGAAGCGGTTGCCGGGCCGGGCGAAGTGGTGGCCCGTCGCCGCCGTCATCAGGCCCGGGTTGATGCCGCAGAACAGCACCTGGAGGCCGTCCGCGACCACGTCCGGGACGAGACGGTCGCGGGCGGCCTCCAGTTCCGCCTGGGTGAAGCGGGTCAGAGGATCGCTCCGGGCGTGTAGCCGGCGGCCTCCGGGTGCTGCTTGACGAGCTCCTCGATGCGGCCGACGACGACGCCGACCTGGTCGGCCGCCGCACCCGTGAAGGAGAGCTTGTCGGCCATCAGGGCCGCGAGCTGCTCGCGGTCGAGCGGGAGGCGCTCGTCGGCGGCGAGCTTGTCGAGCAGGTCGTTGCGCTCGGCACCCTGCTCGCGCATCGTGAGCGCGGTGGCGACGGCGTTCTCCTTGATCGCCTCGTGCCCGACCTCGCGGCCCACACCGGCCCGCACGGCGCCCATGAGCACCTTGGTGGTGGCGAGGAACGGCAGGTAGCGGTCCAGCTCGCGGGCGATGACGGCCGGGAAGGCGCCGAACTCGTCGAGGACCGTCAGGAAGGTCTCCAGCAGACCGTCCAGCGCGAAGAATGCGTCCGGCAGCGCGACCCGGCGCACCACCGAGCAGGACACGTCGCCCTCGTTCCACTGGTCGCCCGCCAGCTCGCCGGTCATCGAGGCGTAGCCGCGCAGGATGACCATGAGGCCGTTGACGCGCTCGCAGGAGCGGGTGTTCATCTTGTGCGGCATGGCCGAGGAGCCGACCTGGCCCGGCTTGAAGCCCTCGGTGACCAGCTCGTGCCCGGCCATCAGCCGGATCGTCTTGGCCAGCGAGGACGGGGCGGCGGCCAGCTGCACCAGCGCGGTGACGACCTCGTAGTCCAGCGAGCGCGGGTAGACCTGGCCGACCGAGGTGAAGGCCTGCGAGAAGCCCAGGTGCCCGGCGATCCGGTGCTCCAGCTCGGCGAGCTTCGTGGCGTCGCCGCCGAGCAGGTCGAGCATGTCCTGCGCGGTGCCGACCGGGCCCTTGATGCCGCGCAGCGGGTAGCGGCCGAGCAGCTCCTCGACACGGCCGTAGGCGACGAGCAGCTCGTCGGCGGCGGTCGCGAAGCGCTTGCCGAGGGTCGTGGCCTGTGCGGCGACGTTGTGCGAGCGGCCGGCCATGACCAGCTCGCCGTACTCCCCTGCCAGCTTGCCCAGACGGGCGAGCACGGCCACCGTGCGGTCGCGCATCAGCTCCAGGGAGAGCCGGATCTGCAGCTGCTCGACGTTCTCCGTCAGGTCACGCGAGGTCATGCCCTTGTGCACGTGCTCGTGCCCGGCGAGGTCGTTGAACTCCTCGATCCGCGCCTTCACGTCGTGCCGGGTGACCTTCTCGCGCTCGGCGATCGAGGCCAGGTCGACGGTGTCGAGGACACGCTCGTAGTCGGCGATCGCCTCGTCGGGCACCTCGATGCCGAGGTCCTTCTGGGCCCGCAGCACGGCGAGCCAGAGCTGCCGCTCCAGCTTCACCTTCTGCTCGGGCGACCAGAGCGTGGCGAGCTGGGCGGAGGCGTAGCGTCCGGCGAGGACGTTCGGGATGCGGGGCTTGGCGGGCGCTGAAGTCACGTGTCCAGATTCTACTGGCGGTTTGTGCAGGTCGGCGCCATGGGGTCATTCGGCGGAAGCTACAAGCGCAAGCCGCAGGGTCGCTACGCCTGGCCCTCGTACGGCAGCAGCTCCGGCCGCTTCGGCGCGCGGCCGTCCCCGGAGGAGCGGCCGGTGAGGCGGCGGCCTATCCACGGCAGCAGGTGCTGCCGGGCGAACCGTGCGTCCGCGACCCGCCGCGCCGCCCAGCCCGGAGGCGGCGTGGCCGGCATCGGGGTGCGCCACTCGGTGTCCTCGGGCTCGTAGCCGAGCCTCTGCCACACCGCCTCGGCGACCCGGCGGTGTCCCTCGGCCGTCAGATGCAGCCGGTCCACGTCCCACAGCCGGGGGTCGCCCAGCGCGGGCGCCCCGTACAGGTCGACCACCAGCGCGCCGTGCCGCTCGGCCAGCTCGTCCACGCAGGCGAACAGCTCCTCCATGCGCGGCCGGAACCGCTCCAGCACAGGGCCCTGCCGGCCGGGGCTGCGCATCAGCACCAGCTGCTTGCAGGACGGGGCCAGCCGCTCCACCGCCTCGGTCAGCAGCCCCCGCACCCGGCCCATGTCGCAGTTGGGCCGCAGGGTGTCGTTGAGGCCGCCGACCAGCGTGACCACGTCGGCGTTCATGGCCGCCGCCACGTCCACCTGCTCGGTCACGATCTGCCCGATCAGCTTCCCGCGCACGGCGAGGTTGGCGTACCGGAACCCGGGGGTGCCGGCCGCCATCCGCGCGGCCAGCAGGTCGGCCCAGCCCCGGTACGAGCCGTCGGGCAGCAGGTCCGACATGCCCTCCGTGAACGAGTCGCCGACCGCGACCAGGCTGGTGTGCGTGGGAGTTGTGGGATTCGTCTGCATGGCGTGAGCGATCGTATCCCGGTCCCATACCCGCCGGTCGGTCGGCCCCGGCCCACCGCCTCACGCAGGCTGGCCGAACAGCTCCCGCAGCACGTCCTCCATCGTCACCAGGCCGGCCAGCCGTCCGTCGTCGCCGAGCACGGCCGCCAGGTGCGTACGGCTGCCGCGCATCGCGGTGAGCACGTCGTCCAGCGGGGTGGCCTCCCGCACGCGCGCGATGGGCCGCATGTCCCGCAGCCGGAACGGCAGGTCCCGCGGCAAGGCGTCCAGCGCGTCCTTCACATGCAGGTAGCCCACGATCCGGCGCCCCTCGTCGACCACCGGGAACCGGGAGTAGCCCGAGGTCGCCGACAGCCGCTCCAGCTGTTCCGCGGTGACGCCCACGCGCGCGTACACCACCCGCTCCAGCGGGACCACCACGTCGCGTACGGGTCTGCTGCCCAGCTCCAGGGCGTCGTGCAACCGCTCCTGCGCCCGGTCGTCGATCAGACCCGCCAGACTGGCGTCCTTGACGATCTCGATGAGCTGGGCGTCCGTGAAGGTCGCCGCGACCTCCCCCTTGGCCTCCACCCTGAGCAGCTTCAGCAGCCCGTTCGCGAAGGCGTTGACAGCGAAGATCACCGGGCGCAGCGCACGGGCGAGGGTCACCAGGGGAGGTCCGAGCAGCAGCGCGCTGCGCACCGGTTCGGCCAGCGCGATGTTCTTGGGCACCATCTCGCCGAGCAGCATGTGCAGGTACGTGGCCAGGGCCAGCGCGATCACGAACGACACGGCGTGGCCCGCGCTCTCGGACACGCCGAGCGCGTGGAAGACCGGCTCCAGCAGGTGCGCGATGGCCGGCTCGGCGACCACGCCCAGGACCAGCGTGCACAGGGTGATGCCGAGCTGGGCGGCGGCCAGCAGCGCGGAGACGTGCTTCAGGCCCCACAGCACGGCCTTGGCGCGCAGGTCGCCCTTCTCGGCGCGCGGCTCGATCTGGGAGCGGCGCACCGAGATCAGCGCGAACTCGGCGCCCACGAAGACGGCGTTGAGGACCAGCGTCGCCAGGCCGATCAGCAGCTGTACGACGGTCATCGCGCCCCCTCCGTCCGCTCGTCGCCGCGCGCGTCGTCCAGTGGCGCGTGCAGCACCACGCGGGCCGCCCGGCGGCCCGCGGCGTCCACCACGTCCAGCCGCCAGCCGGCGACCTCGAGGGTGTCCCCGACCTGGGGTATCCGTCCCAGCTCGGTGGCGACGAGGCCGGCCAGCGTCTCGTACGGCCCCTCCGGCACGCGCAGACCCACCCGCTCCAGCTGGTCGGTGCGGGCGGCGCCGTCCGCCGAGTACAGGGCGCGGCCCTCTTCGTCGGCTCCGGCCGGGGCGAGGTCGGGCGTCTCGTGCGGGTCGTGCTCGTCGCGCACCTCGCCGACGACCTCCTCGACGATGTCCTCCAGCGTGGCGACGCCCGCCGTACCGCCGTACTCGTCGATGACGACGGCCATGGTGCGCCTGCCGGAGAGCCGGTCCAGCAGCCGGTCGACCGTGAGGGACTCCGGCACGAGCAGGGGTTCGCGCATGATCTGGGCTACGGAGCGGCGGGGCCGGTCCTCGGCGTGCAGGGCCACGACGTCCTTGATGTGGGCGATGCCGACGACCGAGTCCAGGCTGCCCCGGTAGACCGGGAACCGGGACAGGCCGGTCGCCCGGGTCGCGTTGGCCACGTCCTCGCAGGTCGCCTGGGTGTCCAGGGCGACCATCTGGACGCGCGGGGTCATCACGTTCTCCGCGGTCAGGTCGGCCAGCTTCAGCGTCCGCACGAACAGCTCGGCGGTGTCCGCCTCCAGGGCACCCTCCCGGGCGGAGTGCCGGGCGACAGCCGCCAGCTCCTGCCGCCCGCGCGCGGAGGCCAGCTCCTCGGCGGGCTCGATGCCGAACACGCGCACCGCACGGTTCGCCGTGTTGTTGAGGTGGGTGATGAAAGGCCGGAAGGCCGCGCTGAACCAGCGCTGGGCGTTGCCGACCCGCTTCGCCACGGCCAGCGGCGAGGAGATCGCCCAGTTCTTCGGCACCAGCTCGCCGACGACCATCAGGAACACCGTCGACAGACCCGTGCCCAGCACCAGCGCCACCGAATTCGCCGCTCCGCGCGACAGGCCCATCGCGCGGAACGGTCCGGCGAGCAGCGCGGCGATCGACGGCTGGGCGAGCATGCCGACGATCAGGTTGGTCACGGTGATACCGAGCTGGGCGCCGGACAGCTGGAAGGTCAGGTTCCGTGCGGCCTTCAGGGCGCCCGGGGCACCGCGCTCGCCACGCTCGGCGGCCCGCTCCAGCTCACCGCGCTCGACCGTGGTCAGCGAGAACTCCGCCGCCACGAACACGCCGCAGGCGAGCGACAGCAGGATCGCCACCAGAAGGAGCAGCACTTCGGTCATCGGGTCACCCCTGTCCCATGATCGGACAGGGCGGGTCAGTCTGCCAGCGGCTTCACCCAGCGCCTCCACTGCTCCTGCGGCCCGTACCCGGCCGCACGCCACGCATGCTGCGCCCGCTCGTTGCGCACCAGCACCATCGCGTCCGCGCGCCGCCCGCCCAGCCGCACGAACCGCTCCTCGGCGGCGGCCAGCAGCGCCGAGCCGATGCCCTGTCGGCGCCGCTGCGGATGCACCGCGAGCCGGTACAGATGGCACCGCCAGCCGTCGAAGCCCGCGATCACCGTGCCGACCAGCTCCCCGTTCCGTTCGGCGAGGATCAGCGCCTCGGGGTCGCGGGCGACCAGCCACGCCACCCCCTCGCGGTCGTCGCTGATGCTGGTGCCCTCGGCGGCCGTCTTCCAGAAGGCGAGTACGGCGTCGAGGTCGTCCGGCAGGGCAGGGCGTATGCGCAGTTCGATCATGAACTCAGCTCAGCACGCGAGGCCGTGGCGGTGCCAAGGATTTTCGCCGTGCGGACGCTATGCGGACTCCTCGCGCAGCCGCTCCATGACCGGAGCGAACGCCTCCATGGACGGCTCCAGGACCGTCAGGTACGAGAACCCGAACCGCTCGCGCAGCGCCCGTACCTGCCCGACGAGGTCGTCGAGGGGCCCGACCAGCACGATGGGCAGGTCCAGCGCCTGCTTCAGCGTCAGCTGCGGCTGGCGCCGAAGCAGCGGCTCGAGCACGGGCTCGGGGTCGTCGGTGACGGCCACGAGCTGCAGCAGCAGGTTCAGCTCGGCCGGTTCCGCCCGGCCCGCGGCCCGCTCCCGGTACAGGGCCACCCGCCCGTCCAGCTCGTCCGCGGTGAGCGGCTCGAGCGAGCCGGGGGTCTTCCCCGGCCGGGCCCCCGTGAAGGCCGCGATGTCCGCGTGCTCGGCGGTCAGACGCAGCATCCGGTCGCCGTTCGCACCGATCAGCAGCGGCACCCGGGACTGGGCGGGGCGAGGCATGGAGGTCCCCCCGCTCGAGGGAACCCGAGAGTGGGGGAGCTCCTCAGACCCCAGCAGCCGGTCCAGTTCCTCGATCGTGCGCCGTAGATGGTCGACCCGCTCGCCCGGCGAGCCGTACGGCAGCCCCGCCGTCTCGTGCTCGGCCTGTACGTACCCGGTGCCGAGGCCGAGTTCGAGCCGGCCGCCGGTCAGCGCGTCCGTGGTGGCCACCTCGCGGGCCAGCAGCGCGGAGTTCCAGAAGCCCGCGTTGAGCACGAACGTGCCGACCCGGGGCCGCTCGGTGGCCTCGGCCGCCGCGACCAGCGCCGGGAACGGCGCCGGCATGCCGAGGTGGTCGGGGACGAGGATCACGTCGTACCCCAGCTCCTCGGCACGCCGGCACTTGGCGCGCCACTCGGAGG
The DNA here is from genome assembly GCF_053592455.1 of Streptomyces sp. NPDC002676. Taxonomy (NCBI): domain Bacteria; kingdom Bacillati; phylum Actinomycetota; class Actinomycetes; order Kitasatosporales; family Streptomycetaceae; genus Streptomyces; species Streptomyces sp. NPDC002676. The sequence continues at coordinate 124,907 of NZ_JBSFVT010000006.1, forward strand.
CGGGCGCGGGCGTGAGCAGATTGACCCCGAAGCGGAACGGGCGCGGCATGGAATCCCCCTGTGCGGAAGGCGACTTGACCGACTTGATCGTGCGTCACGATTCCATCACCGCGCCCGGACGGCCGCCACCGAGTTCGCTCGTGGGGCACTGTCGGCACCCGCCGCCGGGCCCAGGCCCTGTCGTCAATTTCCCGCCTGCACTGCGACGCCCGGCACGCACTCCAATTCGACGACAGGACCCAGCGGCTCACTCGTGCGCGATCGCCGCCAGCACGTTCATCCGCGAGGCCCGCAGCGCCGGCAGCAGCGCCGCCACGATGCCCACCACCGCCGAACCGATCACGACCGCGACGATCGTCCCCCAGGGGAACGCGAGCGCCGTCAGGCCGCGCAGCGCGAGCACCTGCTGCATGCACACGCCCCACACGAGGCCGAGCCCGAGACCGAGGACCGCGCCGAACACCGCGATCACCACCGACTCCAGCCGGATCATCCGGCGCAGCTGCCGGCGGCCGAGCCCGATCGCGCGCAGCAGCCCGATCTCCCGGGTGCGCTCCACCACCGACAGGGCGAGGGTGTTGACCACGCCGAGCACGGCGATGACGATCGCGAGGCCCAGCAGGGCGTACACGAGGTAGAGCAGCACGGCGATCTGGTCGTGCACCAGCTTCTTGTAGTCGGCCTGGTTGCGCACCTGGACCTGCGGGAACGGCGTGAGTTCCCGTTCCAGGCGGGTGCGCAGGTCCTGCGCCGTCGTGCCGGGGGCCGCGTTGACGTAGAGCGAGGACTCCTGCCCGCCGGGCACGTACTTCTCGACCGTCGCGAGCCCGAAGAACATGCCGCCCTGGGTGCCGAAGCCGCCGGCGGTGCCCTGGTCGGTGAGCGCACCGACCGTCAGCTCGGTGTGGCGTCCGCCGGGGAACTCGACCGGGAGCACGCTGCCGACCCGCACATGGTGGTCCTTCGCGAAGTCGACGTCCATCGCCATGTGCCCGTCCGCCAGCGCCGCCGCCGAGCCGCCCTGGGCGTACGTGAGGTGCACGACGTCGTCGAGCCGCGTGCCGTATCCGGCGGCGGCCGTCTTCACGCGCGAGCCGTCCGGCAGCTGTACGGCGACAGGGGTGAACCGCTGCCGTACGACGAGGCCGACGCCGTCCGTGGCGGCCACCTTGTCCGTGATCTCCTTGGTGAACGGCGTGAAGTTGGTGTTCTGGACGATGAAGTCGGCGCCCAGCGTCCTGTCGATCTGCCGGTCGAACGACGCCGACAGGGAGGCGCTCGCCACCGACATCCCGCCGACCAGGGCGAGGCCCACCATCAGCGCGGCGGCCGTGGCGCCGGTACGGCGCGGATTGCGCAGGGCGTTGCGCTGGCTCATCCGGCCGACCGAGCCGAACAGCGCGGGGAAGGCCCCGCCCAGGACGCGGATCACCGGCCGCACCAGCAGCGGTCCGGCGACCACGGTCGCGATCAGCGTCAGGACCACACCGAGACCCAGCAGCGAGGCCGCCGAGGCGGTCTTCGTGGCCGCCGCGCACCCGGCCAGCGCAGCCGCACCGGCCAGCCCGACCACCGACCCGGCGATCGCCCGCATCTTCAAGGGCTTGCCCACCCCGGCGACTTCGGCGTCCGCGAGCGCCGCCATCGGCGAGACGGCCGCCGCGCGCCGCGCGGGCAGATACGCGGCGACGAAGGTGACGCCGATGCCGACGACGTACGCCACGACGGGCGTGGACCAGCCGATCACCATCTCCGTGGCCTTCAGGTTCATGCCGAAGGCACCCATCAGCCGGATCAGACCGGCCGCCAGCCCGATCCCGGCCGCGAGCCCCAGCGTCGAGCCGACGAGCCCGAGCAGCAGCGCCTCCGTGAGCACCGAGCGCCGCACCTGCCGCCGGTCCGCGCCCAGCGCCCGCATCAGGCCCAGTTCGCGGGTGCGCTGGGCGATCAGCATGGAGAAGGTGTTGACGATGAGGAAGACACCGACCAGCACCGCGACACCGGCGAAGCCCAGCATCACGTACTTGATCACGTCCAGGAAGCCGCCGAGGGAGGCCGCGGCCGACTTGGCCTGCTCGTCGGCGGTCTTCACGTCGTAGGTACCGGTGCCGATCGCGGCGCCGACACGGCGCTTCAGCTCCGCGTCGGTGACGCCCTTCGCCGCGTCCACCGAGATGCTGGTGGCCTTCGCGGCGGACCCGAGCAGCTCCCGGCCCGCCACCGCCGGGTCCAGGTACACCAGGGCCGCGCCCGGGTTGGTCGTGGTGAACGTGGCGATGCCGACCACGCGCACCTCGACCGTGCCGGGCTGCGCCTGGAGGGTCAGCGTGTCGCCGATGTGCACGTGCTTCTTGTCCGCGGTGTCCGCGTCCAGCAGCGCCTCGTGGGCGCCGTTCGGGGCATGGCCCGAGGTCAGCTTCACCGGGCTGCGGTCGGTGACGTACCAGGCGGTGGCGATGGTGGGGGCGCCGGTGGTCGGGCCGACGTTCTTGTTGTGGCTGTCGACCACCACGACGTTCTGCACCGACACGTCCGCGTGCGCCGCCGCGACCCCGTCGACCTGTGCCACCTGGTCCCGCAGCGCGGCGGGCACGGTCTGCGCCGCACCGCTCGCCACACGGGACTTCAGCTCCTCCTTCGGCTCCACCGTCACATCGGCGGCGGTGGAGGCGAACAGCCGGTCGAAGGTGCGGGTGACGGTGTCGGAGAAGATGAGGCTGCCCGAGACGAACGCCACGGACAGGATCACGGCCAGCGCGGACAGGGCCAGCCGCCCCTTGTGCGCGAGGAAACTCCTCAGGGTCGCCTTCAGCACGGGGTCAGCCCTCCTGGGCGGTGAGGTCGTCGGCGAGCCGCTCGCGTACGACGTCGAACCGTTTCATCCGTTCGAGTACGGCGTCGGCCGTGGGCCGTTCCATCTGGTCCACGATCCGCCCGTCGGCGAGGAAGAGCACGAGGTCGGAGTGGGCAGCGGCGCCGGGGTCGTGGGTGACCATGACGACGGTCTGCCCGAGCTCGTCCACCGAGCTGCGCAGGAAGCCCAGCACCTCCAGACCGGCCCGCGAGTCCAGGTTGCCGGTCGGTTCGTCGGCGAAGATCAGCTCCGGCCGGGAGGCCAGCGCCCGCGCGCAGGCGACGCGCTGCTGCTGGCCGCCGGAGAGCTGCGCCGGGCGGTGGGTCAGGCGCCCGCGCAGGCCGAGCGTGTCGATGACCTGGTCCAGCCACGCCTGGTCGGGCTTCTTGCCCGCGATGTCCATCGGCAGGGTGATGTTCTCGGCCGCGTTCAGCGTCGGGATGAGGTTGAACGACTGGAACATGAACCCGATCCGGTCCCGCCGCAGCCGGGTGAGTTCCCGTTCCTTCAGCCCCGTGATCTCGGTGTCACCCAGCCACACCTGACCGGCCGACACCGTGTCGAGGCCGGCGAGGCAGTGCATCAGTGTGGACTTGCCAGAGCCCGAAGGACCCATCACCGCGGTGAAGCGCCCGCGCGCGATGTCGACGTCCACCGAGTCCAGGGCGAGCACCGCCGTCTCGCCCGAGCCGTACGCCTTGGTCAGCCCACGGGCGCGGGCCGCGATCGTGTCGCCCGGCGCGCGGTCCGGGGCCTGCTCCGCAGTTGTTGTGGACAAGACTGCCTCCCGGTCGCCTCGACGTCCCGACTCCTTGGTCCGAGCCGACCCTATTCTGACCGGTCGCACAACCGGAATCCCGTCAGGATTGGCCTCCTCTTGCCGCACTCCCTTGCTGCCGCTAGCGTCCCGGCGCTAGCTTCGAGGCATGGCCAAGACTCAGCTGAACGTGCGCGTGGACGAGGACACCGCCCGCGCGGCCCGCGAGCGCGCCCTGGCCCGCGGGATGAGCGTCAACCGCTACATCGAAGAGCTGGTCAGACAGGACGCGGGGGAAGCCGGCCGCACGTTCGTGGAGGCCGCCGCCGACTTCATGAAGCAGTACGAGTCCGTGTTCGCCGAGGAGTTCGCCGAGACGCGCGGCTCCGGCACCGGCACCGGCACCGCTACCGGCGACGGGCGCCGCTGAGCCCTTGAACGAGCTCAGCATCGACCTCGCCTGGCTGCTCATGCTCGCCGAACAGAAGACGTCCGGGGATCCGCAGGTCACCGACTGGGGCGCGCTGGTCGCCGCCGTCGCCCGGCACCGGGCCGACATATTCGGCGTGCCCGTCTACGACTCGCCGCACGCCCGCGCCGCCGCCCTGCTCCAGTTGCTCGTCCACATACCGGCGCTGGAGCGCTCCAACGCGCTGTTCGCCTCGGCCGTCGCCTACGGCTACCTGGTCGCCAGTGGCCTGAAGCCCGTCACCACCCCCGAGCAGGTCCGCGACCTCGCCCGGCTGGTGAAGGACGGAGAGGCGAGCGTGGACGACATCGCGCGGGAGCTGCGCCGCTGGAGCCTGTGATCAGGACTCTGCGGGCTGCCGCGGCCGGTGGGCCGTGCCCAGCGTGCAGAAGGACATGGGCAGCTTCGGCCCGTTCTCCGGCAGCAGCATCCGCCGGTGCGGCCCCAGTTCGAACCCGGCCTCACGCAGCGCGGCGACCGGATCGCGGCCCAGATGGCAACCGCCGTTCAGCACGGGCCACACCGTCCGGTCCAGCGCCCGCTGGGCCAGCCGCATCACCCGCCCGCCGCCGCTCCCGTGTTCGAAGAACCGCACTTCGCCGCCGGGCCGCAGCACCCGCCGCGCCTCGGCCAGCGCCCGCGGCACGTCCCGCACGCTGCACAGCACCAGCGACAGCACGACCGCGTCGAAGGCCTCGCTCTTGACCGGCAGTGCCTCCGCCGCGCCCGGCACCACGTCGACCGGCACCTCCGCGCGTACGGCGGCCTCCAGCGCCAACTTCCTGAGCAGCGGCTCGGGTTCGATCGCGACGACCTCCGCGACGGTGCCCGGATAGTGCGCGAAGTTGAGCCCGTTTCCCGCGCCGATCTCGATGACCCGCCCGGACAGCCCGGCGAGCAGCCGCTCGCGCACCCCGGCCATCCCGAGCCGGGTCTCGGCGCCCACGCTCAGCCAGGCGTAGTAGCGGGCGAACAACGGGTGGTGGACGGGGCTCCGCGCCTCCTTGCCGGAGCCGGTGGACAACAGCCGCATGGGAACCTCCCGGACAGGACCGCCTGGGAAGAGTGTCCCCCCAGCCGGACCTCCGGTCGACCCCGGCCGTCGCCCCCGGCGTGCGCGGAGCCTAGGCTACGGCGCCTCCCGCACCCGGAACGCCTCCGCGTCCCAGGTGCCGTCCAGCCGCGGTGCCAGCCAACCCGGGGCCGCCGCACGGAAGTCGGCGGGGGCCAGGCGGCTCGCGCCGGCGGGAAGCGCGCCCAGCAGCGGGGCTCCCGCGACCTCCGGCAGGTCGGCCACGTTGCAGCGGCTCGCCAGGTCGGCGTCCTTTGACCAGCTTCCGATCACGACACCCGCCAACTCGACCTTGCGTGCCCGCAGTTCGCGCGCGGTCAGCTCGGTCGAGTTCAGCGTGCCGAGCCCGGCCGGGGCCACCACCACTACCGGTGCGCGCAGCGCCTCGGCGGCGTCCGCCAGGGTGCCGCCCGCCGCGTCGAACCGTACGAGCAGCCCGCCCGCGCCCTCGACCAGCACCAGATCGTGCTCGGCGGCCAGCTTGGCCGCGGCCTCGGCCACCTCGTGCGGGTGCACCGGCGCCATTCCGGCTCGCCGGGCCGCCGTACCCGGCGCCAGCGGCTCGGGGTAACGGGCCAGCTCGGTGGCCGTGACCGGGCCCGCGAGCCGCGCGACCTCGGCGGCGTCCCCGTGCTCGTCGGGGCCCACTCCCGTCTGCGCGGCCTTCAGCACGGCCACCGACCGGCCGGCCGCGAGTGCCGCCGCGGCGACGGCGGCGGTCGTGACCGTCTTGCCGATCTCCGTGCCCGTCCCCGTGATGATCAGAACCGGCATATCAACCCTCCCGCGCCGCGGCGCACACCGCGCGCGCGATCCGTGCCACGTCGTCGTCGGAGCTGACGTAGGGCGGCATCGTGTAGACCATGTCGCGGAACGGGCGCAGCCACACGCCCTCCCGCACGGCGGCCCGGGTGGCGGCGGCCATGTCGACCTCGTGGTCGAGCTGGACGACCCCGATGGCACCCAGGACGCGGACGTCCTTCACCCCGGGCAGTTCGGCGGCGGGTGCGAGGCCCTCCCGCAGTCCCGCCTCGATCCGCCGCACCTCGGACTGCCAGTCCTGGCCGAGCAGCAGCTCGATCGAGGCGCAGGCGACGGCCGCGGCGAGCGGGTTGCCCATGAAGGTCGGCCCGTGGGCCAGCACCGGCACCTCGCCCTGCGAGATGCCGTCGGCCACCCGCGCGGTGCACAAGGTGGCCGCCATCGTGAGATAGCCGCCGGTCAGGGCCTTGCCCACGCACATCACGTCCGGGGTGACCCCCGCGTGCCCGGCCGCGAACAGCTCGCCGGTGCGGCCGAAGCCGGTGGCGATCTCGTCGAACACCAGCAGCACGTCGTGCGCGTCGCACGCCTCGCGCAGCACCCGCAGATACTCGGGGGAGTGGAAGCGCATCCCGCCCGCGCCCTGCACCACCGGCTCCACGATGACCGCCGCCAGTTCGTGGGCGTGGGCCTCGATCAGCGACCGCAGATGCCCGGCGTACGACTCCTGGTACTCCGTCGGGGGCGCGTCCGCGAACACCTGGCGCTGGAGCACCCCGGTCCACAGCTCGTGCATCCCGCCCTGGGGGTCGCACACCGACATCGGCTGCCAGGTGTCCCCGTGGTAGCCGCCCCGCCAGGTCATCAGCCGCTGCTTCTGCGGGCGGCCGAGCGAGCGCCAGTACTGCAGGCACATCTTCACCGCGACCTCGACCGACACGGACCCGGAGTCGGCCAGGAACACATGCTCCAGACCGTCAGGCGACAAGTCGACAAGGAGCTTCGCGAGCCGCACGGCGGGCTCGTGCGTGAGCCCGCCGAACATGACATGGCTCATCCGGCCCAGCTGCCGCTGCACGGCCTCGTTGAGGACCGGGTGGTTGTAGCCGTGGATCGCCGACCACCAGGACGACATCCCGTCGACGAGTTCGCCCGAGCCGTCCGCGAGCTTCAGCCGGACCCCGCTCGCCGACTCCACGACGAGCGGTTCGGCACGTCCGGGCATCGGGCCGTACGGATGCCACACATGCCGCCGGTCCAGCTCCAGCAGCTCGGGCACGCCCAGCTCAGGCATTGGGCGCGATGTCCGTTCCGGCGCCCCGGCGGCGGACGGCGACGAGGTCGGTGCGCGGCTCGTTCGCCGAAGCCGCAGGCGCGGATGCGGGCACGGACGCCGTACCGCACACGTCCCCTCCCTCGTGCGAGCCGCACACGGACCCGCAGCCGCCGCCCTCGTGCGACCCGCAGCCCGCCTCGGCGTGCGATCCGCAGCCGCCACGGGCGCCCTGGACGTCGGCCCGGTGCTTCGGCAGCGTGACCTGGTCGGCGCCCTCCACCTCGAAACCGGCGTCGGCGATCATCTCCAGGTCGGCCTTGCCCGCCTGGCCCTCGCTGGTCAGGTAGTCGCCGAGGAAGATCGAGTTGGCCAGGTTCAGGGCGAGGGGCTGCATCGAGCGCAGGTGGACCTCACGGCCGCCCGCGATACGCACCTCCACGTCGGGGCAGACGAAGCGGACCATCGCGAGGATGCGCAGGCAGCGCTGCGGGGTGAGGTTCCACTCCTTGGCCAGCGGGGTGCCCTCGAACGGGATCAGGAAGTTGACCGGCACCGAGTCCGGGTCCAGCTCGCGCAGCGAGTAGACCACGTCCACCAGGTCCTCGTCGCTCTCGCCCATGCCCGCGATCAGACCGGAGCAGGCGGACAGACCGGCCGCGTGCGCCTTCTGCACCGTGTCCACCCGATCGGCGTACGTGTGGGTGGTGGTGATGTCCCCGTACGTGGCCTCGGAGGTGTTGAGGTTGTGGTTGTAGGCGTCGGCACCGGCCTCACGCAGCCGCTCGGCCTGGCCGTCGGAGAGCAGACCGAGGCACGCGCACACCTCGACGCCCTCGTTCTGGTCCTTGATCGCCTTGATCGTCCGGGAGACCCGGTCCACGTCGCGGTCCGTCGGACCGCGTCCGCTGGCCACCAGGCAGACCCGCTTGGCACCGCCGGCCAGGCCCGCGGCGGCGGCCTGCGAGGCCTCGTCCGGCTTGAGCCAGGTGTACTTCAGGATGCCGGCCTCGGAGCCGAGCCGCTGGGAGCAGTAGGAGCAGTCCTCCGGGCACAGGCCGGACTTGAGGTTGACCAGGTAGTTGAGTTTCACGCGCCGGCCGAACCAGTGCCGGCGCACCTTGCCGGCCGCGGCCACCACATCGAGCAGGTCGTCGTCGGAGGTGGCGAGTACGGCGAGTGCTTCCTCGCGGGTCGGCAGCTCGCGCCGAAGCCCCTTTTCCACCAGCGTGTTCAGCAGGTCCATGAGGTCTGATCCTGTCTTACGCGACCGCCCCGGGCCAATGTGAGTTTGAACAACGCGGACGGTTCACCGTGTGGGTATCGCCACACCCTGGGCGGCTCGGCGTCCGGCTAGGGTCTGTCCGCTACCTACAAATGCCCCGGAGGACCCATGGCGTTCGGCTGGATCGACGAGCAGGCCGAGGCGCGCCGCCGCGCCGGACTCGTACGGACGCTGCGCCCGCGCCCCGCCGACTCGCCGCTGCTGGACCTCGCGAGCAACGACTACCTGGGCCTGGCCCACCACCCCGACGTCGCCGAGGGAGCCGCCCAGGCCGCCCGGGCGTGGGGCGGCGGCTCCACCGGTTCCCGGCTGGTCACCGGCACCACCGAACTCCACACCGAGCTGGAGCGCGAACTGGCGGAGTTCTGCGGCTTCGAGGCGGCTCTGGTCTTTTCGTCCGGTTATGCCGCGAACCTGGCCGCCGTGACCGCGCTGGGCCCGCACGGCTCGCTGATCGTCTCGGACGCGGGCAACCACGCCTCGCTGATCGACGGCTGCCGGCTCGCCCGGGGCAGCACGCAGGTGGTCGGGCACGCCGACCCGGAGGCCGTGTGCAAGGCGCTGAGCACGCACGAGGGACCGGCGATCGTCGTCTCCGACACCGTGTTCTCCGTCGACGGCGACGCGGCCCCGCTGGCCGAACTGGCCGCGGCGTGCCGGGAGCACGGCGCCGGGCTGGTCGTGGACGACGCCCACGGGCTCGGCGTGCTGGGTGACGGCGGCCGGGGAGCGCCGAACGAGGCCGGGCTCGCGGGCGCGGACGACGTGGTCGTCACGGCCACGCTGTCCAAGTCGCTGGGCAGCCAGGGCGGGGTGGTGCTGGGCCCGGCCCGGGTGATCGACCACCTGGTCAACGCGGCCCGGACGTTCATCTTCGACACCGGCCTCGCCCCCGCCGCGGCGGGGGCGGCGCTGGCGGCGCTGCGGCTGCTGCGCCGTGAGCCGGAGCGGGCGGCACGGGCCCGTGAGGTGGCCGCGGAACTGCACGCACGCCTGACCGCCGCGGGTCTGGAAGCGGTGCGTCCGGACGCCGCGGTGGTCTCGGTGCGGGCCCCGTCCCCGGAGAGCGCCGTGCGCTGGGCGGCCGACTGCCGTTCGGCCGGTCTTGCCGTGGGCTGCTTCCGTCCTCCTTCCGTGCCCGACGGCATCTCGCGGCTGCGGCTGACCGCCCGCGCGGACCTCTCCGGGTCCGAGATCGAACGCGCTGTACGGGTCATCGACGAGGCGCGACCATGAGTCGGCGTGACACGGCCGGGCTTCGCACGCATCTGATCGGATCTGATCGGTAGCGGTTGGTCGGGGTCAGGGTCAGGGTCGGGGTCGGGGTCGGGGTCGGTCGGGATCCGCGGGTCACCGGAGCGCGGCCACGAACCCCGCCCAGCTCCCGGGGGAGAAGAGCAGCGCGGGTCCGGCCGGGTTCTTGGAGTCGCGCACGGCGAGCAGTCCGGCCCGCGGGCCGGAGCGCGGCCGGGCCGTCTCCACGCAGTTGTTCGCTCCCGTGCTGTAGCTGCTGCGCAGCCATTGCGCATCGTGCAGATCGGTACTGATCGGGACGTGCCGAGGCAGTACTGACATGGTGCCTCCTTACGCGCCGTCACCTATCCCGGCGATGTAATCCAACGATTCCTCGGGTGAAAGGGCGTGGATGCGAAGGGTGTTGAAGGCCTCCGAGTAAGCCACGAGGTCTTCTTTCCGTTCCAGATAGAGGCTACTCGTCAATTGGTCGAGAACAACCACGTCCAGATCAGAAGTGCTCGGAAATGAGAAGATTACGAAAGGTCCCGTGAGGCCGACATGTGCCCCGGCTCCGAACGGAAGTACCTGTAGCCGTACTTGGGGCAGCCGCGCCGCCTGCAGCAACCGCTCCAGCTGCCGGGCCATCACCTCCGGGCCGCCGACCTCGCGCCGGAGCACCGCCTCGTCCAGTACGGCGTCCAGGTGCAGCGGCGGATCCGAGTGGAGCACGTCCTGCCTGGCCAGACGCACTTCCACTAACGCGTCCAGCGCCTCCTCGTCCAGGCTCTTCACGGCCGCCCGGGTCACCGCGCGGGCGTACTCGGGCGTCTGGAGCAGACCCGGGACCACCGTGGTCTCCAGGGTGCGCATGCCACTGGCCTGTGACTCGAGGCTGATGAAATCGCGATAGGTCGGCGGCAATACCCCGCGGTACGCATGCCACCAGCGGTTGCGTGCGCCGACCGCGTTCTCCTCGGCACCGGCCAACAACAGTAGTAACTCACGGAGTTGGGCGTCCCGAACCGCGTACGCGTCCAGGAGTATGCGCACATCGGCCGGTTTCACGCCGCTGGCACCCGTCTCGATACGGCTCACTTTCGACTGGTGCCAGCCCACCAGCCGGGCGGCCTCGCCACTCGTGAGCCCAGCCTCGGCGCGCAGCGTGCGCAGTTCGGCGCCCAGTTTGCGGCGGCGCACCGCGGGACCGTTCTGCATGGGCTCCTCCTTACTCCTTCCGGGCCGCCCAAATACGTGCTCCCGTCGCAGAGTTCACCGCTTTGAGCGACAGATATATGCATATCTTGGTGGATCGCTCCCCTGACCGGCCCGGTAATGGCAGTCTGGCGAAGAAGCACCAGTCCGGGACCGTACTCGAACCATCCGCTCCTTTGTCGGACTCCGGTCCCGTGGGAAAGGGACGACCTCGCCATGGCAGACCATCTGGAAGCATCCGTCACTCTGCCGAGCGATCCGGCCTCGGTCTCCGTCGCCCGCTCCTACGTCGTGGGCACCCTCGCGGAGTGGGGCCTGCCGTCGGACACCGACGTGGCCGACACCGTGCGACTCATCGTCTCCGAACTCGCCACGAACGCCGTACAGCACACCTTCGGCCAGTCACCCACCTTCACGGTCGACATCGCGCTGCACCGTGACGAACACCTGCGCATCGGCGTCACAGACAGTCATCCACGCTTTCCGAAGAGACTGCCCGCCGCGGTCCAGCAGGACAACGGCCGCGGCATGGTCATCATCCGCTGGCTCACCGCCGAGTGCGGCGGCAAACTCCGCGTCCGCCCCACCCGCGAGGGCGGCAAGACGGTCTCCATCGAGCTCCCGTGGACGATCCCGGCCGAACCGGTGCCGGCGGCCGGCCAGCAGGAGCCCTGACCGTCCACGGGGTGAGGAGCCCTCAGCTGACCCGGCCGTACCAGACGCTCCGCGTCCAGATCCTCTCCAGCTTCACCACGTCACCCGTCTTCGGGGCGTGCCAGATCTTCCCGTGTCCGGCGTAGATGCCGACGTGGTAGATGCTCGAACCCGAGTGGAAGAACACCAGGTCGCCCGCCCTGCGGCTGCCGGCCGAGATGTGGTGCGTCTTGTTGTACTGCTGGGCGGCCGTACGCGGCAGGGTCTTGCCCACCTTCTTGTACGAATAGAGCGTCAGCCCCGAGCAGTCGAACCTGCGCGGCCCGCTGGCGCCCCACTGGTACGGGGCGCCCCTCTTGGAGGCCGCGACCTGGAGCGCCTTCGTGGCCGTGGTGGCGGCCGAGGCCTCGGTGGCCAGACCCGGGACCGCGATCGTGCCGCCCACGGCGGCGAGAGTGAGTGCCGAGGCCGTGCCGGCCCGGGCCATCAGTGACGGGACACGATTGAGCGCAGTCATGCGCAACCCTTCGTCAGCCGCCTGTGAAGGATGACCTGTCGGATTCGGGCTGGCGAAGTTGCCCGGCCGCGTTGCCGCGGCTTCACCCCAAGGGCCTGCTCGGAACCTCCGCCCGTCCGCGCTGTGCGGACGAACCTCCGTTCCGGCGACCCGCCTTGCTCGGGTCCTCCACTCCTGCCGATCCACTCCTGTCGACCTGTCGTCCGGGCGGCGGCAGGACTCGGCGTCCGCCCGGACCGCCCCGCCGCGGTGGCGGGGGCTTGTCGTCGGACAGGGATCTTCACCCACAGGTGTCCGAAAATCCCAATGGAATCGGGGATTTGTGGTGTTACTCACCACTCACCCGTTCGGGTGGACATGGGTGCGTTCGAGACACCGTCAGTTCCCTTACAGGGCCCCGGACCTGGGACGGAGCGCGTTCGGGCCCCCTCGGACGAGCGCCGTGCGCAAGCCGAGGGGGCCCGGAAAAGGATCCGTGAATACGCCGGCCGTGGGTCCGCCGTTCGGGCCGTTTCAACTCCCGCCCGGGCGCGGCTTCGACACGCGGTTCCCGGCGTCTCGGATATGTGTCCGGATCAGCCGACACCGTCGGGCGGGAGCGCGACGCGAGCGGTACGGCGCTCACCGTCGAGCACCCGCAAAGCCCGTGCCAGCGTGTCCCCGTGCAGCTCCGTCTCACCCCGACGGTGCATCAGCACCAGCGCGTCGCGCAGCTCGGACGCCTTGTGCACCAGCGCCTGCGCCGCGCGCAGCCCGCGGTAGGTGTCACCGTCGTGCGCCGGGTTGATCCGGCCCAGCAGATCGACGGTCTCCAGGTAACGGTCTATCAACTCGCCCTCGGCCCGTGTCAGCGCGGGCAGCGGAGGCAGGTCCGGCAGCATCGGCGGCTCACCCGGCCTCGGGCGCGCCGGGCACGGTCCTGCGGCTGGGGACGACGCCGTCCACCAGTCCGTACTCCAGCGCTGCCGTGGCGTCCAGGATCAGATCCCGCTCCAGGTCCCGGTCGACCTGCTCCTCCGTACGGCCGGTGTGCCGCGCGAGCATCTCCGCCGTCAGGGTGCGCACCCGCTCCAACTCCTGGGCCTGGATGACGAGGTCGCTGGGCATCCCCCGCACCGGCTCGCCGAGACCGGGCTGTTCGATCACCATCCGCGCTCCCGGCAGCGTGAACCGCCTGCCCGGGGCCCCGGCCGCGAGCAGGACGGCGGCGGTCCCGGCGGCCTGCCCCAGGCAGTAGGTCCCCACCGGGCAACTGACGTACTGCATGGTGTCGTAGATCGCCGCCAGCGCCCCGAAGGAGCCGCCCGGGGAGTTGATGTACAGCGTGATCTCCCGGTCCGGGGCCGCGTGTTCGAGGTACATGAACTGCGCCGTCACGTCGTTGGCCGCCGTGTCGTCGAGCGGTGTCCCCAGGAAGACCACCCGGTCCTCGAAGAGCTTGGCGTAGGGATCGAGCGTGCGGTGGCCCGTCCCGGTGCGCTCGGTGAACTCAGGCAGGACGTGACGGGCTGACGGTCGGGTCATGGGCATACCCCTCCTCGCGGCAGAGCCTTCGCCGGCCGGGCTTCCGGCCTGGCTTCTGTAAAAAATGTACAGGACGTACGTGACGTTATGATGGGGGTATGGCCTACGAGATTCCGGTGACGCAAGCCAGGGCTGAGCTCGCCGACCTGATCAATCGGGTGGTGTACGGCGGCGAGCGCGTCGTCGTGACCCGGCACGGCAAGCCCCTGGTCGCGCTGGTCTCCGCCGCCGACCTGGAGCGGCTCGATGCCCTGGACGCCCTCGACGCCGCTGACGACCCCGCCGAGGAGCAGGTGATCAGCTCCGTGTCCCGGATGCGCGAGGTGGCGTCCGCTCCGCGCGAACGGCAGCAGCGGTTCGGGATCGCGGCCGAACACCGGGGGCCCGGCGTCTCGTGACGGGGTATCAGCGGACCCATCGCGCGGTCATACGCTGATCAAGGTCCGGTTAACGTGGCTGAAACTCCGGCAAACTAGCCTGCCGATCCACGCCACCAGGGGTTTTTCTGTCCGTGTTGCCCACGGCCGGGCCATTTGTCTGTGTGTTACACCTGTTCCCCGTCGCGGTGGCTGCGGCAGCCGGACCCCGCACGGTCCGGAGCAAGGACTGTGAGGTGGGACGTGCAACTGACCCCGCACGAGCAAGAGAGGCTGCTGATCCATGTGGCAGCCGACGTCGCCGAGAAGCGCAGGGCCCGCGGGCTCAAGCTGAACCACCCGGAAGCGGTCGCCCTCATCACCTCGCACATCCTCGAGGGCGCGCGGGACGGCCGTACGGTCGCCGAGCTGATGTCCTCCGGTCGCAAGCTCCTCACCCGGGACGACGTCATGGACGGGATCCCCGAGATGATGCACGACGTCCAGGTCGAGGCCACCTTCCCGGACGGCACCAAGCTCGTCACCGTCCACGAGCCGATCATCTGAGGGAGGCCGCGATGATTCCCGGAGAGATCCTCTTCGCGGACGACCCGATCGTCTGCAACGAGGGCCGCGAGGTCACGCCCCTCACCGTCCTCAACGCCGCCGACCGCCCCGTCCAGGTCGGCTCCCACTACCACTTCGCCGAGGCCAACCCCGGCCTGGAGTTCGACCGTGCCGCCGCCCGCGGCAAGCGGCTGAACATCGCCGCCGGCACCGCCGTGCGCTTCGAACCCGGCATCCCCGTCGCCGTCGAACTCGTGCCCATCGCCGGCGCCCGGATCGTGCCGGGGCTGCGCGGGGAGACCGGAGGCGCCCTCGATGCCTGAGATCTCCCGCGGCGCGTACGCCGACCTGTTCGGGCCCACCACCGGCGACCGCATCCGGCTCGCCGACACCGACCTGCTGATCGAGATCGAGGAGGACCGCTCCGGCGGCCCCGGGCAGGCCGGGGACGAGGCGGTCTTCGGTGGCGGCAAGGTCATCCGCGAGTCCATGGGCCAGTCCCGGGCCACCCGGGCCGACGGCACCCCGGACACCGTCATCACCGGGGTCGTCATCGTCGACCACTGGGGTGTCGTCAAGGCCGACGTCGGCATCCGGGACGGCCGGATCACCGGCATCGGCAAGGCCGGCAACCCCGACACCATGGACGGCGTACACCCCGACCTGGTCATCGGCCCGGAGACCGAGGTCGTCGCGGGCAACGGGCGGATCCTGACCGCCGGTGCCGTCGACGCGCACGTCCACTTCATCTGCCCGCAGATCGCCGACGAGGCGCTCGCCTCCGGCGTCACCACCCTGGTCGGCGGCGGCACCGGACCCGCCGAGGGCTCCAAGGCGACGACCGTGACACCCGGTCCCTGGCATCTTGCGCGGATGTTCGAGGCGATGGAGGCCTACCCGGTCAACGTCGGCTTCCTGGGCAAGGGCAACACCGTCTCCCACGAGGCGATGCTCTCCCAGATCCGCGGCGGCGCGGCGGGCCTGAAGCTGCACGAGGACTGGGGCTCCACCCCGGCCGTCATCGACGCCGCGCTCACCGTCGCCGACCGCACCGGCATCCAGGTCGCCATCCACACGGACACGCTGAACGAGGCCGGGTTCGTCGGCGACACCCTCGCCGCCGTCGCGGGCCGGGGCATCCACGCGTACCACACCGAGGGCGCGGGCGGCGGGCACGCACCGGACATCATGAGCGTGGTCTCCGAGCCGCACGTGCTGCCCAGCTCGACCAACCCGACCCGGCCGTTCACCGTCAACACCGCCGAGGAACACCTCGACATGCTGATGGTGTGCCACCACCTCAACCCGGCGGTCCCGGAGGACCTGGCGTTCGCCGAGTCCCGGATCCGGCCGTCCACCATCGGCGCGGAGGACATCCTCCACGACCTCGGCGCGATCTCGATCATCTCCTCCGACTCCCAGGCCATGGGGCGGGTGGGCGAGGTGATACTGCGGACCTGGCAGACCGCGCATGTGATGAAGCGGCGGCGGGGCGCGCTGCCGGGCGACGGTCGCGCGGACAACCACCGCGTACGCCGCTATGTCGCCAAGTACACGATCAACCCCGCGCTCGCCCAGGGCCTCGCCGCCGAGATCGGCTCCGTCGAGACCGGCAAGCTCGCCGACCTGGTGTTGTGGGAGCCCGCGTTCTTCGGGGTCAAGCCGCTCCTCGTACTCAAGGGCGGGCAGATCGCGTACGCGCAGATGGGCGACGCCAACGCTTCCATCCCCACCCCGCAGCCGATCCTGCCGCGCCCGATGTACGGGGCGATCGGCCGGGCCCCGGCCGCCAACTCGGTCAACTTCGTGGCCCCCTTGGCGATCGAGGACGGGCTGCCGGAGCGGCTCCGGCTCGGCAAGCGGTTCGCGGCGATCGAGTCGACGCGTCGGGTCACCAAGGCCGACATGCGCGAGAACGACGCCCGGCCCGACGTACGGATCGACCCCGACAGCTTCGCCGTGCACATCGACGGGGAGCTGGTCGAGGCGACACCGGCCGCCGAACTGCCCATGGCCCAGCGCTACTTCCTCTTCTGATGGCGTCGTGATGGTACGGGCAGCACTTCTCGTCCTGGCCGACGGCCGCTTCCCCGCCGGAGGGCACGCGCACTCCGGCGGGGCGGAGGCCGCCGTCAAGGCGGGCCGGATCACCTGCGCCGCGAGCCTGGAGGACTTCTGCCGGGGGCGGCTGCACACCACCGGGCTGGTCGCGGGCGCGCTTGCGGCTGCCGCCGTACTCGGCGTGGAACCCCGGGAGTTGGACGCCGCCGCCGACGCGCGTACGCCGTCACCCGCACTGCGGGGCACTGCACGCAGGCTCGGCCGGCAGCTGCTGCGGGCCGCTCGGGCGAGCTGGCCGTCCGCCGAACTCGACGCGCTGGCCCGGGAGTTTCCCAAAGGGGCCCATCAACCAGTGGTGCTGGGGCTTGCCGCTCGGGCGGCCGGACTGGGGCCGCTGGACGCCGCGTACTGCGCGGCGTACGAGAGTGTGAGCGGGCCGGCGACTGCGACGGTGCGGTTGCTGAGCCTTGATCCGTTCGATGCGACCGGTGTACTGGCGCGGCTGGCGCCGGAGTTGGACCGCGTTGCGGACTCGGCGGTGGAGGCGGCGGGCAGGGTGCTCGACGAGGGTGTCGATGCGTTGCCTGCGGCGTCCGGGCCGTTGCTGGAGGCCGGGGCGGAGTGGCATGCGTCCTGGCCCGTGCGGTTGTTCGCGTCCTAGCGGGTTTCGCCCCCGCCGCCCCTACCCGTGGAATCAGCCGGACTCGGCTGGAAATTGGAGCCGCCGTATGCACCTCGATCACACCCACCCCGGCCCCGCCGCCCTCAGTGCCGACGCGCACCGCCCTGACGGCTCGCGCCGTGCCCTGCGTATCGGGCTCGGTGGGCCCGTGGGGTCCGGGAAGACCGCGACCGTCGCCGCGCTGTGCCGGGCGTTGCGCGACGAACTGTCCCTCGCCGTCGTCACCAATGACATCTACACCCGCGAAGACGCCGAGTTCCTGCTCCGGGAGGCCGTGCTGCCGCCCGAGCGGATCACGGCCGTGGAGACCGGGGCCTGCCCGCACACCGCGATCCGCGACGACATCTCCGCCAACCTCGAAGCCGTGGAGGACCTGGAGGAGGCCGTCGGGCCGCTGGACCTGATCCTCGTCGAGTCGGGCGGGGACAATCTCACCGCGACCTTCTCCAAGGGGCTCGTGGACGCGCAGATCTTCGTCATCGACGTGGCCGGCGGTGACGACATCCCGCGCAAGGGCGGGCCCGGTGTCACCACCGCCGACCTGCTCGTCGTCAACAAGACCGACCTCGCGCCGTACGTCGGCTCCGACCTCGCCCGCATGGCCGCCGACGCGAAGGCACAGCGGGCCGAACTCCCGGTCGTCCTCCAGTCGTTGCGGGGCGGGGACGGCGTCGCGGACGTGGCCGTGTGGGTGCGGGAGCGGCTCGCCGCGTGGGCGTCATGACCGCGGTGACCGGGATCCGGGCGCAGGCGCGGATCGTCGCCCGCGCCGACGGACGCGGCGGCACGGCCCTGCCCGTGCTGGACGGCGAGGGCCCGCTCGCGCTCCGCCGGACCAGGGGGAGCGGCGGCGAGGCGCGCGTGATGGTCGTCGGCGCGATGAGCGGGCCGCTCGGTGGTGACCGCTTCTCCGTACAGGCGAGCGTGGAGGAGGGCGCCCGGCTGCACGTGGGGTCGGCCGCCGCCACCATCGCGCTGCCGGGCCAGGCGAAGGGTGAGGCGCGCTACGACGTACGGCTCGACGTGGCCGACGGCGCCGAGCTGCACTGGCTGCCCGAGCAGCTGATCGCGGCCGGAGGCAGCGATCTGTACGTCACCACCCGGGCCGAACTCGGCGCCGGCGCACGGCTCGTGCTGCGCGAGGAGCAGGTGCTCGGGCGGGTGGGGGAGGAGCCCGGGCGGCTCACCAGCCGGCTCACCGTACGGATCGCGGGCCGGACCGTGCTGGACCAGGAGCTGTCCTGCGGGCCCGGGGCACCGGGCGGCTGGGACGGGCCCGCCGTGCTCGCCGGGCACCGATCGGTCGGTCAACTCGTGGTCGTACGCCCCGAGTTCGCCCAGCAGCCGGTGGCCGCCCGGATACTGGGGGAGTGCGCCGCACTGGTGCCGCTCGCCGGGCCCGCCGTCCTCGTCAGCGCCGTGGCCCCCGACGCGCTCAGGCTGCGGCGACTGCTGGACGAAGCGCTGACGCTGCTGGCGTGAGGGCGGGTGCTCCGTTCAGCCCAAAAGGCCGGCACTCCGCTCAGCGAGACGTGATCATCCGTTTATCGGATTGGTAAAGATGGGCTTCGACCCCTGTTCTTCGACGGTCCGCAGCCGGGAGGATCCCGGCCTGACCACTCAAAGACACAGGGGGAGGGCCAACTTGAGGGACAACCGACCGAAAGGCCGTCTGCTCGCGCTCGGTTCCGCCGGAGCGCTTGTCACGGCGACTCTGATAGCCGGCGCGGTGTCGGCGCCCGCGGCCAGCGCCGACAGCCGCCCGGCACGCGACCGCGAGGCCGTGGGCGCCGAGATCGCCGCCGCCCGTGCCGCCAAGGCCGGCATCGACTGGCAGGACTGCGCCGCCGACTGGGGGCTGGAGAAGCCCATCCAGTGCGGCTGGGTCAGCGTGCCGCTCGACTACGCGCATCCGTACGGAAAGCAGATCAAGCTCGCCGTCGACCACATCGGCAACACCGGGACCCCGCAGGAGCGCCAGGGCGCCCTCGTCTACAACCCGGGCGGTCCCGGCGGCTCCGGCCTGCGCTTCCCGCGCCGGGTCACCACCAAGAACCCGATCTGGGCGAACGTTTCCAAGGCCTACGACTTCGTGGGCTTCGACCCGCGTGGTGTCGGCCACTCCGCGCCCATCTCCTGCGTCGACCCGCAGGAGTTCGTCAAGGCGCCCAAGGCCGACCCGGTGCCCGACACCGAGGCGGACAAGACCGCGCAGCGGGGGCTCGCCCGCGCGTACGCCGAGGGCTGCGCCGAGCGCAGCGGCGAGATGCTGCCGTACATGACCACGCGGAACACCGCCCGCGACCTGGATGTCATCCGCGCCGCGCTGGGCGAGAAGAAGCTCAACTACCTCGGCGTCTCCTACGGCACCTACCTCGGCGCCGTCTACGGCACCCTCTTCCCGGGCCACCTGCGCCGCATGGTCGTCGACAGCGTGGTCAACCCCGCGCGCGAGAACATCTGGTACCAGGCCAACCTGGAGCAGGACGTCGCCTTCGAGGGCCGCTGGAAGGACTGGGAGGACTGGGTCGCCGCGAACGACGCCGCCTTCCACCTCGGCACCACGCGGGACGCGGTGCAGGCCAAGTGGCTGGAACTGCGCGCCACCGCGAAGAAGAACCCCATCGGCGGGGTCGTCGGCCCGGCCGAGCTGATCTCCTTCTTCCAGAGCGCCCCGTACTACGACTCCTCGTGGGTGCCGGTCGCGTCGGTCTTCAGCAAGTACGTCGCCGGTGACACGCAGGCGCTCGTCGACGCCGCAGCCCCCGACATGTCGGACACGGCCGGCAACATCAGCGCGGAGAACGGCAACGCCGTCTACACCGCCGTCGAGTGCGCCGACGCCAAGTGGCCCACCAGCTGGGACAGGTGGGACCGGGACAACACCCGGCTCAACAAGGACTACCCGTTCATGACCTGGGCCAACGCCTGGATGAACCTGCCCTGCGCCACCTGGCCGACCAGGCAGCTGACCCCGACGGACGTCCGGACCCACCGCGGCCTGCCGCCGGTGATGATCGTGCAGTCCACGCGCGACGCGGCGACCCCCTACCAGGGAGCCGTCGAACTGCACAACCGCTTCCAGGGCTCCCGCCTGATCACCGAGAGGGACGCGGGCTCCCACGGTGTGACCGGCCTGGTCAACCCGTGCATCAACAGCCGGGTGGACGCCTACCTGATCGACGGCAAGCTGGACAGCTCCGACGTGACCTGCGCGCCGCACGCGACGCCCAAGCCGTAACCGCTCCACTACGGCGACAAGGGGCGGCCGGAACCTCCGGCCGCCCCTTTGCCGTGCCGTCAGCTGAGCGGCGCCCGGGGGAACTTGCGGCCCTTCTCGGCCTTCGCTGCCGCCGCCTGCTCCGCCTTGACGACGGCCGCGTACTCGTCGACGTACTCCTGCTCGGACAGCGACAGGATCGCGTACATGATCTCGTCGGTGATGGCCCGCAGGACGGCCTTCTCGTGCTCCATGCCCGCGTAGCGGGAGAAGTCGAGCGGCTTGCCGAAGCGGATGGCGACGGGGTGGAGGTGCGGAATCACCTTGCCGGGCGGCTGCGCCTCGAACGTGCCGATCATGGCACAGGGCACGACCGGCACCCCGGCCTTCAGCGCCATGACGGCCACGCCGACCTTGCCCTTGTAGAGCCGGCCGTCGTGCGAGCGGGTGCCCTCCGGGTAGATGCCCAGCAGCTCGCCCTTGCTCAGCACGCCGAGCCCCTCGCGGATCGCCGCCTGGCCCGCCTCCTTGCCGGAGCGGTCCACCGGGATCTGCCCGGCGCTGCGGAAGAAGAACGCGGTGAGCCGGCCCTTGAGGCCCGGACCGGTGAAGTACTCCGCCTTGGCCAGGAAGGTGATCCGGCGTTTCAGGATCGCCGGCATCAGGAAGTGGTCGGAGAAGGACAGATGGTTGCCCGCGACGATCGCCGCTCCCGACTCCGGTACGTTCTCCAGCCCTTCGATCCGGGGCCGGAAGACCAGCCTGAGCAGGGGGCCCAGCAGCACGTACTTGAGCAGGTAGTAGAACAAGGGGTCGCTCCTCACTCCGGCTCAACCGCGACGTCACCTGACATTAAGTCGCAGTCCGGCCCGCATGACCAGGCCATCCGCACGGGCGCGGCGCACCGGCACAACAGCGAGGGGCCCACCCGGCTGGTCGGCCCCTCGCTGTTGTCCTACTCGCCCAGCACCTTCTCCAGCGCGCCCAGCGCGGAGCGCAGTTCCTCGGCCGTGATGGTCAGCGGGGGCGCCAGCCGGATCGTGGATCCGTGGGTGTCCTTGGCGAGGATCCCCTCCCGCATCAGGCGCTCGCTGATCTCCCGCCCGGTGCCGAGGGCCGGGTCTACGTCGACGCCCGCCCACAGCCCGCGCGCACGGAAGCCGGTCACGCCCCGGCCCACCAGCTGGGCCAGCCCGTCCCGCAGGATCTCGCCCAGCTCGGCCGCCCGGCGCTGGAACTCGCCGGTCTCCAGCAGCTCGACCACCGCCGTGCCGACCGCCGCCGCGAGCGGGTTGCCGCCGAACGTGGAGCCGTGCTCGCCCGGGTGCAGCACGCCCAGCACCTCGCGCCGGCCCACCACCGCCGACACCGGCACGATGCCGCCGCCCAGCGCCTTGCCGAGCAGCAGCACGTCCGGGACGACGTCCTCGTGCTCGACGGCGAGGGTGCGGCCGGTGCGCCCGAGGCCGGACTGGATCTCGTCCGCGATGAACAGGCAGCCCTTGCGGCGGGTCAGCTCGCGCACCCCGGCGAGGTAGCCGTCGTCCGGGATGATGACGCCCGCCTCGCCCTGGATGGGCTCGATCAGCACCGCCGCCGTCGTCTCGTCGACCGCCTCCTCCAGCGCGGCCAGGTCGTTGTACGGCACGATCCGGAAGCCGGGGGTGAACGGGCCGAAGCCGGTGCGGGCGGTCTCGTCCGTGGAGAAGCTGACGATCGTCGTCGTACGGCCGTGGAAGTTCTCCGCCGCCACGACGATCGTCGCCTGGTCGGCGGGGACGCCCTTCACGTCGTACGCCCACTTGCGGGCCACCTTGATGCCGCTCTCCACCGCCTCGGCGCCGGTGTTCATCGGCAGCACCATGTCGAGGCCGGTCAGCGCCGCGAGCCGCTCGGCGAACTCGGCGAGCCGGTCGTTGTGGAAGGCGCGCGAGGTGAGGGTGAGCCGGTCGAGCTGGCGGTGCGCGGCCTCGATCAGCGCCGGGTGCCGGTGGCCGAAGTTGAGCGCCGAGTAGCCGGCCAGCATGTCGAGGTAGCGGCGGCCCTCGACGTCCTCCACCCAGGTGCCCTCGGCGCCGGCCACGACCACGGGCAGCGGGTGGTAGTTGTGCGCGAGGACCGGCTCCTCCGCCCGGATCAGGTCGGCGGACGAACGGGTGCGGGCGGGCGCGGTCATGAGCGGATCTCCTGGGTGCAGCACTTGATGCCTCCGCCGGCCTTGTGGAACTCGGACAGGTCGACGGGGACGGGGACGTAACCGTGGTCGGTGAGGCGCTCGGCCAGCGCCTCGGCCTGGGGGGCGATGAAGACGTGCCGGCCGTCGGAGACGGAGTTCAGGCCGAACGTCATCGCGTCGTCGCGGGTGGCGAGCACCGCGTCCGGGTACAGGCGCTCCAGCACCTCCCGACTGCCCGGCGAGAACGCCTCCGGGTAGTACGCGATGTTGTCGTCGTCGAGGACGAACAGCGCCGTGTCGAGGTGGTAGAAGTACGGGTCCACCAGCGTCAGGCCGATCACCGGGTGGCCGAGGAACTCCTGCACCTCCCGGTGCGCCTCGCGGGTGGTGCGGAAGCCGGTGCCGGCCAGCACGTACCGGCCCGTCCACACCAGGTCGCCCTCGCCCTCGGAGGTCGACTCCGGGCGGTGGACGGCGTAGCCCGCCGCCTTGAACCAGGTGTCGTAGTGGTCCGACTCGGGGCGCCGCTCCGGCGCGTGGAACAGGGAGCCGAAGACCCGGCCGCCGACCACGAACGCCGCGTTCGCGGCGAAGACCATGTCGGGCAGGCCCGGGACCGGATCGACCGTCTCGACGGTGTGGCCGTGGGCCCGGTAGACGCGGATCAGTTCCTGCCACTGCTCCTGGGCCAGATCCACGTCGACGGGTGTGTCGGGATGCATCCAGGGGTTGATCGCGTACTGCACGGCGAAGTGTCTGGGTTCGCAGACGAGGAAGCGCCGAGCGCGCGCCACACGGCTGTCGGGCACAGAGGGTCTCCTCCGGTTCCTGTGTGTCACTGAGGGGTGGCACCAACGGTAGAAACCGAAACAGAGGATCGACAAGGAACGAAAGCTGCGCGCATACGCAGCATCACTGCGTTCTCATCAGGCAGAACGCATGATCACTGCGTAGGTCGAGGTTTAGAACCCGATCACTCCGGTGCGGCGAGGGTGGCGCCCGCTTCGGGACTCTCCGGGAGCAGGTGGGACAGCACCATGACGCTGATCGTCTTCCGGATGAACGGCTCGACACGGATCCGCTCCAGCACCTCCTCGAAGTGCTCCACGTCCCGCGCCCGCACATGCAGCAGCGCGTCGGCGCCGCCGGTCACCGTCATGGCTGCCGTGATCTCCGGATGGTTGCGCACGACCTCCGCCAGGCGCCGCGGCGGGGCGGCCCCCTCGCAGTACACCTCGACGTACGCCTCCGTGCGCCAGCCGAGCGCCGACGGCTTGACCGTCGCCGTGAACCCGGTGATCACACCGGTCTCCCGGAGCCGGTCCACGCGCCGCTTGACCGCGGTGGACGACAGCCCGATGGCCGCGCCGATCTCGGCGAAACTGGTCCGGGCGTTCGCCATCAACGCGGTGATGATCTTCCGGTCGAGGTCGTCGAACGAGGGGGTCCTGCTGTTCATGCGGGCACTGTAAGCCCTGCCCGCAGCAGGGCGTTCACGACAGGATGGCGGGGTCTTCTACGGCTGCGTGAGAACCATGGCGAGGGTCAGCAGCCCCAGCACCACCCAGCCGAACCAGAGCCACCCGTTGCTGCCGAGCGCGACGGTGTAGGCCGTGACGACGACGAGCCCGCCGACCGTCATCGCCCCCATCGCCTTGGTGGAACCGTGCGTGGAACCGGGCATCGCGACACCCTCCTCGTGGTTCGTCCTCCACCATGGTGCCCCGCGCCTGTTGAGCGAGCTAGTTCTCGTGCGTGCTCAGCGAGGCCAGGTAGGCGTTGTACGCCTCCAGCTCCTTGTCGCCGTCCCGGTCGGCGGCGCGGTCCTTGCGCTTGGCCTGCCGCTGTTCGGAGCCGTACCACTGGAACAGCAGCGCGATCAGCACCAGTACGGACGGGATCTCGCTGAAGGCCCAGGCGATGCCGCCGGCCGCGCTCTGGTCGGACAGAGCCTCGATGCCGAGCGAGGCCGGCGGGTTCTTGAACGTCTCCACCATCGGCGTCGACGCCATCATCAGCGCGATGCCGAAGAACGCGTGGAACGGCATGCCCGCGAACAGCTCCAGCATCCGCATCAGATGACCCGGCCGGCGCGGACCCGGGTCGACGCCGATGATCGGCCAGAAGAAGGCGACACCGACCGCGAGGAAGTGCACCATCATCGCGACGTGCCCGGCCTTCGAGCCCATCAGGAAGTCGAACAGCGGGGTGAAGTACAGCGCGTACAGGCTCGCGATGAACATCGGGATCGTGAACCCCGGGTGCGTGACGAACCGCATGTAGCGGCTGTGCAACAGCGCCAGCAGCAGCTCACGCAGCCCCTTGCGGCCCTTGCCCGCGGCCGGCAGCGCGCGCAGCGCCAGCGTGACCGGGGCGCCCAGCAGGATCAGGATCGGCGACAGCATGCTGATCACCATGTGCTGCACCATGTGCACGCTGAACATGACCATCCCGTAGTCGTTCAGCTTGGTGCACATCACCAGCCCGATGGTCAGCACGCCGGTGACGTACGACACGGTGCGGCCCACCGGCCACGCGTCCCCGCGCTGCCGCAGCCGCACGACCCCCCACCCGTACAGGCCGAGCCCCAGCAGGCAGGCGACGAGGAAGAAGGGGTCGGCGGACCACTCGAGCCCCCGCCCCAGCGTGAACGGCGGCAGATCCATCGTCATGCCGTGCCCGCTGTGATCCATCCGGCGGCTCCTGATTCGTGGGGGTTGTACGGTTTCTGTCCGCCCCCAAGAGTAGAACCGCCCCCGGCCACGGCCGTGACCGGGGGCGGGTTGTTCTCGTAGGAACTACAGCACGCACTCCGCCTCGTCGTACCGCTGGGCGGGAACCGTCTTCAGGGTCTCCACCGCCTCGGCCAGCGACACCATGACGATGTCGGTCCCGCGCAGGGCCGTCATCATCCCGAACTCCCCGCGGTGCACGGCCTCCACCGCGTGCCACCCGAAGCGCGTGGCCAGCACCCGGTCGTACGCCGTCGGCGTGCCGCCCCGCTGGACGTGTCCCAGGATCACCGGCCGCGCCTCCTTGCCGAGGCGGTGCTCCAGCTCGACCGACAGCTGCCGGGCGATGCCCGCGAAGCGCTCATGGCCGTAGATGTCCTTGCCGCCCTCGTCGAACTCCATGGAGCCGGGGCGCGGCTTGGCGCCCTCGGCGGCGACCACGATGGCGAACCGCTTGCCCGCCTCGAACCGCTCGCCGACCCGCCTCGTCAACTCCTCGATGTCGAAGGGCCGTTCCGGTACGACGATGGCGTGGGCGCCCGCCGCCATGCCGGAGTGCAGCGCGATCCAGCCGGTGTGCCGGCCCATGACCTCCACGACCAGCACCCGCTGGTGGGACTCGGCGGTGGTCTTCAGCCGGTCCAGCGCCTCGGTGGCGACGCCCACCGCCGTGTCGAAGCCGAACGTGACGTCCGTGACAGCGATGTCGTTGTCGATGGTCTTCGGGACGCCGACGACGGGCAGGCCGTTGTCCGACATCAGCCGGGCCGCCTTCAGTGTGCCCTCGCCGCCGATCGGGATGATCGCGTCCAGGCCCAGCTCCTCGACATGGCCCTTGGCCCGTTCAACCCCGTCCCGCAGGTGCGAGGGCTGGACCCGGGAGGAGCCGAGGATGGTGCCGCCGCGCGCCAGGATGCCGCCCACGGCATCCAGGTCGAGCTTCGTGTAGTCGCATTCCAGGAGGCCCTTCCAGCCGTCCCGGAAGCCGATGACCTCGTCGCCGTGGTCGGCCACGGCACGGTGCACGACGGACCGGATGACGGCGTTCAGGCCGGGGCAGTCGCCGCCGGACGTGAGGACACCAATGCGCATAGCCCGAAATACCTTCTCAACGTGGGCCGGAAGACCGGACCACGTCGTCCGGCGGATTCCCGCTCACCCTACCGGCGCGAGGGGGTGGCTCCGTAGCGGGCGTCCGCCTGCTGGACGCGCCCGCACATGTGAGCGGACGGCCCGTCAGGCGGGCCCGCCACGAGCCTGCCGGAAGGCACTGGAAGGGCGCTTCAGCACCCCTCCAGTACCTCTGGAAAAACGCTTACGCGGACTGCTGAGCAGCCGCGATGCGCTCGTCGCGCAGCGCCTCGTACCAGCGGTCGTCGATCGGCGGCAGCGCGTTCACGTCGAGCGCCAGCTTCAGCAGCAGGTCGGCGATCAGCGGGTTCCGGGCGAGGACCGGCCCGTGCATGTACGTGCCGAAGACCGTCCCGTTGTACGCGCCCTCCGTGCCGTCCCCGGTGCCGTTGCCCCGGCCCATGCGGACCTGGGCGAAGGGGCGGGCGGTGGAGCCGAGGTGGGTGACGCCCTGGTGGTTCTCGAAGCCGGTGAGCTGGGGCAGGCCGAGCCGCGGGTCGATGTCCGCGAGGACGTCGCCGACGCACCGCTCGCCCTCGCCGCGCACCGACACCACGTCGAGCAGGCCGAGGCCCGGCTCGCGCTGGCCGAGGTCGTTGATGAACTCGTGGCCGAGGATCTGGTAGCCGGCGCAGACGGAGAAGACGATCGCGCCGTTCTCCACCGCGCGGTGCAGATGGCCGTCGCGCCGCAGCCGCTCGGCCGCGAGCCGCTGCGGGCGGTCCTCGCCGCCGCCGATGAGGTAGATGTCACCGGAGGTCGGGATCGGCTGGTCGCTGCGCACGTCCAGCCGGGCCACGTCCAGGCCGCGCTGCCGGGCCCGGCGCTCCACGACGAGCGCGTTGCCCTGGTCGCCGTAGGTGCTCAGCAGGTCCGGGTAGATCCACACCAGCCGCAGTTGGTTGTCGCTCATGAGGTGATTGATCGCCCTTCGAAGATCAGTTGCCGACGCGGCGGCGCAGGTCCTGGAACGCGGTGTAGTTCGCGATGACCTCGATGCGTCCGGGCGGGGCCATCTGGACGGCCTCGTCGAGGTTCTCGCAGACCTGGAAGTGCTGGTTCGCGACCTCCAGACGGACGGCGAGGTCCAGCTTGCGGTCACCGATGACGAAGATCGGGTGGCCGGTCAGCCGCGTGTAGTCGACGTCCCACAGCCAGGAGGTGTCGGTGCCGTCGGCACCGCGCGCGTTCACGGAGAGGATCACCGGGGTGGGCGGCGGGTCGATCAGGGAGAACGTCTCCAGCCAGCCGGCCGGGTTCTTGGCCAGCAGCAGCCGCAGGTCACGGCCCTCGAACTGGACGACGTCGTAGCGTCCGGCGACGGCCTGGACCTGGTACATCCGCTCCAGGGCGACCTGCGGCGGCACCCCGAAGACGGCGGCGACGGCCGCGGAGCTGGCCGCGTTCGCCTTGTTGGCGCGTCCCGGCAGCTGCAGATGGATCGGCCAGGCGGAGCCGTGCGGGTCGAGGACGTGGTCCCCGGACAGCGCCCAGGTCGGCGTCGGCCGGCGGAAGCCGCACTCACCGCAGAACCAGTCCTCGCCGGGGCGCTGCATGACGCCGCCGCACGACGGGCAGGACCAGGCGTCGTCCTTCCACATCTGCCCGGCCGCGACCCAGATCACATTCGGGGAGGACGAGGCGGCCCACACCACCAGCGGGTCGTCGCAGTTGGCGACGACGACGGCCTTGGAGCCGGCCAGGCCCTCGCGCCAGTTCTCCGCGAGCATCCGGGTCTCGGCGGCGCGGTCGAGCTGGTCGCGGGAGAGGTTGAGCAGGGCGATGCACTTCGGGTCGGTGTCCCGGGCCACACCGGCCAGGTACTTCTCGTCGACCTCTATGACGCCGAACTTCGCCTCCGAGCCGCCCGCGAGCGCGGAGGTGATACCGGCCGGCATGTTGGCGCCGAGCGCGTTCGACACCACCGGGCCCGCGGCGCGCAGCGCCTCCGCGATGAGCCGGGTGGTCGTGGTCTTGCCGTTGGTGGCGGAGACCAGGACGACGTCCAGGTTCTGCGCGAGCCGGGCGAGCAGATCGGGGTCGAGTTTCAGCGCGACCCGGCCGCCGATCACCGACCCGCTGCCGCGTCCCGCTGCGCGCGATGCCGCAGCTACCGCCTTGCCGGCGGTCACGGCCAGCTTGGCCCGCGCGTTGAGCGGGTCCGAGTTGCCTGCCATCAGTTCTCGATCCTCCTTGCGTACGCGCCGCGCCTGGGGCCATCCGGCAACGTGGTTGTGCCTCAGCCTATCGAGATCCGATCGCACACCCGAATCCCGGCCCAGCCTGCGCGGCGGTCGTGTGCCGAGGGAACCGTACCCTTGCGCCCATGCGACACGGTTCCATTGCGGGCGCCCGCGGGCGCGTCCGGCCTCTCACCCTGCTCGGCGACGCCCCACTGCGCGAACAATGCCGGGAAGTAACCGATTTCGGCAGCGACCTGGCGGCGCTCGTGGAGGACCTGTTCGCCACGATGTACGCGGCGCGCGGGGTGGGGCTGGCCGCGAATCAGATCGGGGTGCCGCTGCGCGTGTTCGTGTACGACTGCCCGGACGACGAGGACGTGCGGCACCTCGGACATGTGGTGAACCCCCGCCTCGTGGAGGCGGACGGTGTGGTGATCCGCGGCCCGGAGGGCTGCCTCTCCCTGCCGGGCCTTGAGGCGGGCACCGAACGGTACGACCATGCGGTGGTCGAGGGCGTGACGATGACGGGGGAGCCGGTCACCGTCCACGGCACCGGGTTCTTCGCCCGGTGCCTCCAGCACGAGTGCGACCACCTGGACGGCACGGTGTACGCCGACCACCTTGCGGGGTGGCGCAAGCGCAGGCTGCACAGGCAGATCGACCGGGCTTCCTGGCGCCGCTGAGAGTCAGAACCCCGGGCCGCCCACCCGCTCCCCGGCCGCCGCGAGCCGCCCCCACAGCAGATCGGCGAGGGACTTGACCAACTCGGCCCGGGGGCAAGGGCGTTCACCCAGCCACCAGTCCCCGGCCGCGTGCATCATGCCGACGATGCCATGGCCCCACACGCGGGCCAGCTGCTGGCTGCCCGGCCCCAGGTCGACCCGCTCCTCGATGACCTGGGCCAGCTCCTCGCCCATCCTGCGGAGCAGCGGCGCGGTGTGCATGCCGACGTTGAAGCCCTGCTCGGTCTGGGACCCCTCCGCCGGATGCATCAGGAACCGGTAGACCTGGGGCCGGGCCTCGATCGCCGCGAGGTAGGTGTCCAGGGTGGACTCCACGCGCTCCCGCCGGTCGGCCGGCGCGTCCAGAGCCGCGCGCAGCGAGTCCAGCAAGGCGTCCGTGTGCCGCTTGGCCAAGGCCGCGTAAAGGCCGCCCTTGTCCCCGAAGTGCCGGTAAAGGATCGGCTTGGTGATGCCGGCCTCTGCGGCGATCGCGTTCATCGACGCCTGCGGGCCGTCGCGCAGCACCACCCGGTCGGCGGCCTCCAGCAGCTCGCGCCGTCGGCGTTCGGCGGACCGCTGCTGGTCGGTCCGCTGTGTGGTGTTCATGTGCTCTCCCCACCCGTGCTGATTCGGTGACGCACGCGCAAAGTAACACTGACCGGCCCCCTGGCATCGAACGGGCTGCCGAGGGGTCCTCGGGAGTTGACTTTTCCTACCGGTCAGTAACACACTCGGGTTACCGCTAGTAACACTGTACTGCCGCCGCTGGAGGGGACATGGCCGAGTTCACCATGGAGCTGAACGACGAACAGAAGGAGGTCCGGGACTGGCTCCATGGCTTCGCCGCCGATGTGATCCGTCCCGCCGCCGCCGAGTGGGACGAGCGCGAGGAGACTCCCTGGCCGGTCATCCAGGAGGCCGCCAAGGTCGGCATCTACTCCCTCGACTTCTACGCGCAGCAGTACTTCGACCCCACCGGCCTCGGCATACCGATGGCCATGGAGGAGCTGTTCTGGGGTGACGCCGGCATCGCGCTCTCCATCGTCGGCACCGGCCTCGCCGCCGTGGGCGTGCTCGCCAACGGCACCGAGGAGCAGATCGGCACCTGGATCCCCCAGATGTACGGCGACGTGAACGACGTCAAGGTCGCCGCGTTCTGCTCCTCCGAGCCCGACGCCGGCTCCGACGTGGCCTCCATGCGCACGCGTGCCGTGTACGACGAGGCCAAGGACGAGTGGGTGATCAACGGCACGAAGACCTGGGCGACCAACGGCGGCATCGCGAGCGTCCACGTCGTCGTCGCCGCCGTCGACCCGGACCTGGGCTCCAAGGGGCACGCCTCCTTCATCATCCCGCCGGGCACGCCGGGCCTCGCCCAGGGCCAGAAGTTCAAGAAGCACGGCATCCGCGCCTCGCACACCGCCGAGGTCATCCTCGACAACGTCCGCGTCCCCGGCTCCTGCCTGCTCGGCGGCAAGGAGAAGCTGGACGAGCGGCTCGCCCGCGCCCGTGAGAAGGCCAAGGCCGGCGGCGGGGAGAGGGTGAAGAACGCGGCGATGGCCACCTTCGAGGCCTCGCGGCCGGCGGTGGGCGCGATGGCGGTCGGCACCGCCCGCGCCGCGTACGAGGTCGCCCTCGACTACGCCAAGACCCGCGAGCAGTTCGGTCGGCCGATCATCGACAACCAGGGCGTGGCCTTCCAGCTCGCTGACATGCGCACGCAGGTCGACGCGGCCCGTCTCCTCGTGTGGCGCGCCTCCTGGATGGCGGTCAACGGGAAGCCGTTCACCGCGGCCGAGGGGTCGATGTCCAAGCTGTACGCGAGTGAGACCGCGAAGAAGGTCACCGCGCAGGCCATCCAGATCCTGGGCGGCAACGGGTACACCCGGGAGTACCCGGTCGAGCGGATGCACCGGGACAGCGCGATCTACACCATCTTCGAGGGCACGAGCGAGATCCAGCGGCTCGTCATCGCTCGTACGCTGGCCGGGATGCCGATCCGGTAGCGGCGCGGGTCAGCGATGTCTCAGCGGCGTGAGCTGCTGGATGTCGTACTTGGCCCGCAGCTCCTCGATCGCCGCCTGATCGGGTGGCCCCCCGGCCCCCAGGATCTCCAGCAGCTCCTCGAAGTAGCGCTCGTGGTCGGGCGGCGGAAACGCCTGGAAGAACATCCTCGTCGGTGTCTCCGTCGGGTTGGCGAAGGCGTGCGGGCAGCCCGGGGGCACGACGATCAGCGTGCCCGGTGTCGCGCGGACCACGCGGTTGCCCGAACTCGACTCCCAGCGCTGCCAGTTGTCCGGTGTACGGATGCGCGGCTCGAAGGCGAGCACGTCCAGCTCGCCTTCGAGGACGTAGAACAACTCCTCGCTGCGCGTGTGCACATGGGCGCCGACGTCGAAACCCGGCGGGACCTCCACCTCGAACGTGGAGGCCATCCGCGACTGCAGGCCGGTGACCTTGTACGTCACACGCTGGGCCGGTGTCTCGACGATGCGGCCGTGACCGGGCGGTACGAGCAGTCCCTCGGTCGTCATCGCCAGCTCACCAGGCCACCGGCAGGGCCTCGGGCCCCCGGATCAACGCGCCCTTCCTGAAGGGCACTTGGCCGGGCGGCACGGCCAGTCGCAGCCGCGGCACCCGGTCCAGCAGGGCGTCGACCAGGAGTTCCGACTCCAGCCGGGCCAGCATGTTGCCCGGGCAGAAGTGCGGACCGAAGCCGAAGGACACGTGCGGGTTGGGACTGCGGGAGAAGTCGATCCGCTCCGGGTCGGGAAAGACGTCCGGGTCGCGGTTGGCGGCCAGGTAGGAGACGTAGACCGCGTCGCCGGCCCGGATGCGTACGCCGCTGATCCCCACGTCCTCCAGGGCGATCCGGGAGAGACCGACCGCGCTGCGGTGCGGGATGTAGCGCAGGAGTTCGTCGATCGCCTTCGGGCGGATCTCCGGCTCGTCGCGCAGCCGTGCGGTCAGGTCGGGGCGGGTCAGCAGCAGGTAGAACATCTGCCCGCTGTTGTTGGTGACCGCCTCGCCGCCGATCTGGAGCAGGACCGCGAGGCCGGTCGCCTCGTCCAGGGTGACCTCGCCGCTGCCCACGGCGGCGCCGAGCAGCGAGGTGACGTCCTCGTCCGTGCTGTCCGCGCGCCGCCCGATCAGGTCCGAGAAGTAGGCGCTCATCTCGCGCTTGGCCTTCTCGCTGACGTCCTTGCCGTGCGAGGAGGACAGGATCAGCTGGGTCCAGGTGTGCATGACGTGCCGGTCGGCGGCCGGCACGCCCATCAGCTCGCAGATCACCGCGATGGGGAACGGGCTGAGGACCGTCGCCGTGAGGTCGGCGGGCGGACCGTCCTGGAGGAGCTCGTCCACCAGCTCGTCCAGCATCCCGCGCGCCTTCTCCCGGACGCGTTCCACGCCCTTCGCGGTGAACGCGGCGGCCACCGAGCGGCGCAGCCGGGTGTGGTCGGGCGGGTCCAGGAAGCCGACCGCGCCCCGGTCGGGGATGAAGTGCGGGGCGAGCCGGGTGACCGGCTTGTCCATGACCACCGCACGGCTGAAGCGGGGGTCGTTGGCGACCATGCGCACGTCGTCGTACCGGGTCACCAGCCACGCCCAGCCCTCGCCGTTGGCCAGCTGAATGCGGGTGATCGGGCCCTCGCGCATCAGCTCGGTCAGCACCGGGTCGAAGTCCGTGCCGGCCAGGTCGAGCGCCGGCCAGTGCCGGACCGGGGGCAGGATCTCGACAATGGTCTCGTCGGTCATCGTTTCGCTCCGTCCCCGGTGGTCCAGCGGCCCACCGTCATCTCGGCCGTGATGCCCGGACCGAACCCGGCGAGCAGTCCGCGTGCCCGGTCCTCGGCGCCGCCCTCGTCGAACAGCCGGCGCAGCGCGTCCAGGACGACGGCGCTAGCGATGTTGCCGTACTCGGTCAGCGTGGCCCGGCTGAACCGGAACGCGCGCGGATCGACCTGGAGGAACTTGCTCAGGTCGTCGAGTATTCGGGGCCCGCCCGCGTGGATGATGTAGAAGTCCAGGTCGGACGCGTCCCAGCCGTGCGTGCCGGCCAGGTCCTTCAGCGCCGGGGCGAGCGGCTCCATGGTCGCCGGCACCCGCTTGTCCAGCAGGAAGTGGAAGCCGGTCGCCCGGACGTCGTACGCGATCCACTCCTCGGTCTTCGGGATCAGGTACGAGCCGTTGCGCTCCAGGTGGACGCCCGTGCCGCCCCGGCCGCGCACCACGGCGGCGGCGATGCCGTCGCCGAAGAGGCCGTTGGAGAGCAGCGAGCCGATCCCGAGGTCGGTCGGCTGGTAGCACAGCGAGCAGAACTCGCAGGCCACGATGAGCGCGTTGGCGTGCGGGTAGGCCGTGCAGAAGTCGTGGGCCCGGTTGATCGCCGCGCCGCCGGCCGCACAGCCCAGCTGGGCTATGGGGAGCTGGCGGGTGGTGGTGTCGAAGTCCATCTCGTTGATCAGCCACGCCGTGAGCGAGGGCATCATGAAGCCCGTGCACGAGACGTAGATGATGACGTCGATGTCCGAGGTCAGGAGTTCGGCGTCGTCGAGCGCACGCTGGATCACCGCGGGGACCCGGGCCTTCGCCTCGGCCTCGTAGAGCTTGTTGCGCTCCTGGAAGCCGGGGTGCTTCAGGGTCTCCTCGATGGGCTGCACGATGTGCCGTGTGCGTACGCCGGTGTTCTCGATCAGCCTCAGGGCCAGAGGCAGTTGGGGGTGGTCCTCGTGGCGGGAGCGCGCCAGTTCCAGCGTCTCCTCCATCGTGATCACGTGCTCCGGGACCGACACCGAAGGTCTGCACAAAGTCGCCATGAGCGTCCCTGCTTTCGCCTTCCGGCAGGCCTGCGCCCGCCGGTCAGTAGGTGGTCCACTCAGGTTCACCCGACAGGGCGACGATCTCGCGCGGGACTACTCCAAATCGGTGACAAGGGGTAAGGGGCGGGCGACCAAGCGGCACCTACGCCTACGGCGCCCCGCTGCTGTGCGCGATGCACGCCACGTCGATACGGTCCGCGAGCTTCGCCAGCTCGATCGCCAGGGCCGCCACGGTGTCCTCGTCGAGCCCCTGCTCCCCGGCCTCGACGAGATGAAGCCACCGGCCACCCAACGTCCGCAGCAACTTACTCACGTCGGCCGCGGCCACCTGCAAGGTCCCGCGGTCGTCGACGATCAGAGGCAGAGTCACTTCGCGGTTCACAAAAGGGGATGGTAGCCGCGCAGTGCTCACGCACCCTGCCAAACCGTGGTGATGTTGCAGAACTCCCGGATTCCGTGCCCGGACAGCTCACGTCCGTATCCGGACCGCTTCACACCGCCGAACGGGAACGCCGGGTGGGAGGCGGTCATGCCGTTGACGTACACGGAACCGGCCTCCAGGTCGTGGGCGAAGCGCGCCACCTCGGCCTCCTCGCGGGTCCACACGTTCGAACTCAGCCCGAACGGCGAATCGTTGGCGATGAGCACGGCTTCGTCCAGGTCCGCGGCCCGGTACACCGTGGCGACCGGCCCGAACGCCTCCTCGCGGTGGATGCGCATCTCGCGGGTGATCTCCGCGAGCACGGTCGGCGGGTAGTACCAGCCCGGCCCGTCGGGGCGCTCGCCGCCGCACAGTACCGCCGCGCCGCTGCGCTTGGCGTCGTCCACCAGCTCCTCCAGGTCGGACCGCCCCTGCTCGCTGGCGAGCGGCCCGATCTCGGTGTCCTCCTCCAGGGGGTCGCCGATCTTGAGCGCCTTCATGCCCGCGACGAACCTCTCGGTGAAGGCGTCGTACACGTCGCTGTGCACGATGAACCGCTTGGCGGCGATGCAGGACTGCCCGTTGTTCTGCACCCGCGCGGTCACCGCGACCTGTGCCGCACGGTCGAGGTCGGCGGACGGCATGACGACGAACGGGTCGCTGCCGCCCAGCTCCATCACCGTCTTCTTGATCATCTCTCCGGAGGTGGAGGCGACCGCCCGGCCCGCGGGCTCGCTGCCCGTGAGCGTCGCAGCCTTCACGCGCTCGTCGCGCAGGATGCCGTCCACCGAGCCCGAGCCGACCAGCAGCGTCTGGAAGCAGCCCTCCTTGAAGCCCGCCCGGTGGAACAGGTCCTCCAGGTAGAGGGCCGTCTGGGGGACGTTCGAGGCGTGCTTGAGCAGGCCGACGTTGCCGGCCATCAGGGCGGGCGCGGCGAAGCGGACCACCTGCCAGAGGGGGAAGTTCCACGGCATCACCGCGAGCACGGGTCCGAGCGGCCGGTAGACGACTCGCACCCGGGACGCGCCCGAGTCCCGTACGTCGGACTCGGCGGGCTCCTCGTCGGCCAGCAGCGACTCGGCCCGTTCGGCGTACCAGCGCATGGCCTTGGCGCACTTGGCGGCCTCGGCCCGGGCCTGCTTGATCGGCTTGCCCATCTCCGTGGTCATGACACGGCCGATCTCGGGCAGGTCCTCGTCCAGCAGGTCGGCGGCCTTGTTCAGCAGCCGGGCGCGCTCGGCGAACGCCGTCGTCCGGTACGTGCGGAAGGTGGCCTCGGCGAGCTGGAGCCGGCGTTCCAGCTCCTCCTCGCCCATGGGCTCGTACGACTTGAGCGTCTCGCCGTTCGCCGGGTTCACCGTCGCGATGGGCATGGCTGGCCTCCCTGGGAGCGGGCTTGCTTCGACCTTCGCGCGCGCCCGAGCCGTGCGCAACGCGTAGGCCTCCCTTCAGCCCGAGTGCTCCTCCAGTCGGTCGAGAAACGCGGTCTGCGCCGTGACGATCAGCTCTCGGGCCGGGCCGAGCCCGAACCACGCCACCCGGTCCAGCTCGGGAAACTCCCGCACGTGGCCGGATCTCGGGGGCCACTCCATGGTGAAGGTGCCGGGGATGATCGTCTCCGGGTCGAGGTCCGCCTCGACCGCCCACACGGTCACGACCTTGCCGCCGCGCTGCACGACCTCGCCGAGGGGTACGGCCTCCCCGTCGGGCGGCTCCAGGCCCAGCTCCTCGCGGAACTCGCGCCGGGCCGCCTCCCAGGCGGGCTCGTCCGGCTCGTACTCGCCCTTCGGCACGGTCCACGCCCCCGCGTCCTTCTTCGCGAAGAACGGCCCGCCCATATGGCCCAGCAATACCTCCAGCCCGTCGCCGGTGTGCCGGAACAACAGCAGTCCCGCACTGCGCTTCGTCGTCCTCACCGTCACGGCTCGACCTCCGGGTGGGCCGCCAGCAGAGCCTCCACGGTATCGGCCTCCTCGGGGCGCTTGTCCTCGCGGTAGCGGACCACGCGGGCGAAGCGCAGGGTGACGCCGGCCGGGTAGCGGGTGGAGCGCTGGAGGCCGTCGTAGGCGATCTCCACGACGAGTTCGGGGCGTACGGTGACCACCCAGCCGTTGTCCTCGACGGCCAGCTCCTGGAGCCTCTCCGTCTGCCAGGCGAGCATCGCGTCG
Source organism: Streptomyces sp. NPDC002676 (assembly GCF_053592455.1). Classification (NCBI taxonomy): domain Bacteria; kingdom Bacillati; phylum Actinomycetota; class Actinomycetes; order Kitasatosporales; family Streptomycetaceae; genus Streptomyces; species Streptomyces sp. NPDC002676. The sequence goes on from NZ_JBSFVT010000006.1 coordinate 161,761, forward strand.
GTCATGCCCTTGAAGGTCTTGCCGAGCATCGCGAAGGTGCCGTCCGGGTTGCGGGCGCCGAGGTGGAGGTTGGACAGCCTGCCGGTGCGCCGGCCGTGGCCCCACTCGGCGGCCAGCACGACCAGGTCGAGGGTGTGCACGGGCTTGACCTTCAGCCAGGCGGCACCGCGCCGGCCCGCACTGTAGGGGGCGTCCAGCGCCTTGACGACCACGCCCTCGTGGCCGCGGGCCAGGGTGTCGGCGAGGAACCGTTCCGCCTCGGTGGCCTCCGGCGGGCCGGACACCACCGTGCGGCGCACCCGCATCGGCTCCGGCACCAGCCGGGCCAGCTCCGCGTGCCGCTCGGCGAAGGGCAGGTCGAGCAGGTCGCGGCCGTCGACCGACAGGGCGTCGAAGAAGACGGGGGAGACCGGCACCTGTCCGGCGGCCCTCGCCACGTCCGTCCGGGAGCCGACCCGGCCGGCCGTCTCCTGGAAGGACCGGGGGCGGCCGGCGGCGTCGAAGGAGATCACCTCGCCGTCCAGGATGAAACGTTCACCGGCCAACTCCCGTGCCACGGCGGTCACTTCGGGCAACCGGTCGGTGATGTCGTCCAGCGTGCGGGTGTGGATCCGTACGGCCTCGCCGTCCCGGTGGACCTGGATCCGGATGCCGTCCAGCTTCTCCTCCACCGCGCAGGCGCCCAGCTTCCCGACCGCCTCGGCGACCGAGGAGGCGCTCTGCGCCAGCATCGGCAGCACCGGGCGGCCGACCGTGAGCCGGAACCGCTCCAGCGACCCGGGCCCGTCGGCGAGCAGGGCCTCGGCCACCGTCTGCAGCGACCCGGCCAGCATCACCGCCCGCCGTACGTCCGCCGGATCCGCGCCGGTGGCCTGGGCGAGCCCCTCCACGGCCACCGCGTCCAGCGCGCCCTGGCGCACCTCGCCGGTGAGCAGACCGCGCAGGAAACGCTGCTCCGCCTCGGTCGCCGCGCCCATCACCTCGCCGACGATCCGGGCCCGCTCCGTCTGGGAACCGGGCCCGGACACCTTGCCCAGCTCGGTCAGCCGGGCGTCGACCTCGCGCACGGTCAGCGAGGGCTCGGCGGCCGGCGGCACCGGGCGGCTCAGCACCTTCCAGCCGACCCCGAGCCGCCCCTGCGGGAGCCGTCCGGCCAGATACGGGATGACGACCGGCACGTCGTCCGCCTCCGCCTCCCGGAACAGCTCCGCGAGCAGCGCCGTCTTCCGGGACCGGGCCGCCGTGGCGGCGACCTCCCGGGACACCTCGGCGAGCCGGGTCAGCAGCATGCAGTCATGGTGCACCAGCGCTCCGCCGGACGCGCGATGCCTCACCTGCCCGTTGATCGCCGCGCCGGCCCGGTGGCCGCGGCCGGCCGCGTTCACTGCCTGCTCGGCGAACCCGCTCGCGTTGCCGGCCGTCCACAGCGGGGCATGGTGACCACCTCCGCGGCCGACGATCACCCAGGTGCTGCCGTATTGACAAACCTGTTTGCCGATTCTGCAGTATGGCCCATGACGACCGAAGACGTACTGGCAGAGGTGGGTCCCCGGCTGCGGCGCATCCGCCAGGAGCGCGAGGTGACCCTCGCCGCGCTGTCGGAGGCGACGGGGATCTCCGTCAGCACCCTGTCCCGGCTGGAGTCGGGCCTGCGCAAGCCCAGCCTCGAACTGCTGCTGCCGATCGCCCAGGCCCATCAGGTGCCGCTGGGCGAACTGGTCGGCGCGCCTCCGGTCGGGGACCCTCGGGTGCGGTTCAAGCCGATCGTGCGCCACGGACGTACCCACTGGCCGCTGACCCGGCAGCCCGGCGGGCTCCAGGCCTTCAAGATCCTGGAACCGCAGCGCAAGGAGGTGCCTGAGCCGCGCAGCCACGAGGGCTACGAGTGGCTGTACGTGCTCTCCGGGCGGCTGCGGCTGGTGCTGGGCGAGCACGACGTGGTGCTCGCGGCGGGCGAGGCCGCCGAGTTCGACACCCGGGTGCCGCACTGGTTCGGGTCGACGGGGGAGGGGCCGGTGGAGTTCCTGAGCCTGTTCGGGCCGCAGGGGGAGCGGATGCACGTACGGGCGCGGCCCCGGCAGGCGTGATGCTCGGCACGGTTCCCTGAATGGCAAGCGACCGCTTAGTATGCGCTCGGACCCGGTCAGACGAAGCAGTCCCGTGGAGGCCCCATGCAGTCATGGCAAGTGCACGAGAACGGCGAACCGAGCGAAGTGATGCGCCTGGCGGAGGTGGAGCGCCCCACGCCCGGCGACGGCCAGGTGCTGCTGCGGGTGCGCGCCGCCAACATCAACTTCCCGGACGCGCTGATGTGCAGGGGCCACTACCAGGTGCGGCCCCCGCTGCCGTTCACGCCCGGCGTGGAGATCTGCGCCGAGACCGAGGACGGCCGCCGGGTCATCGCCAACCCCGAGCTGCCGCACGGCGGCTTCGCCGAGTACGCCGTCGCCGACGCCCGCGCCCTGCTGCCCGCGCCCGAGGCGCTGGACGACGCGGAGGCCGCGGCGCTGCACATCGGCTACCAGACCGGCTGGTTCGCCCTGCACCGCCGGGCGCACCTGGAGGCGGGCGAGACCCTCCTCGTGCACGCCGCCGCGGGCGGTGTCGGCAGCGCCGCCGTACAGCTCGGCAAGGCCGCCGGTGCGACGGTGATCGGCGTCGTCGGCGGCGCCGCCAAGGCGGCCGTCGCCCGCGAGCAGGGCTGCGACGTCGTGGTCGACCGGCACACCGAGGACGTCGTCGCCGCCGTGAAGGAGGCCACCGGCGGCCGGGGCGCCGACGTGATCTACGACCCCGTCGGCGGCGACGCCTACACGCAGTCCGCCAAGCTGGTGGCCTTCGAGGGCCGCATCGTGGTCATCGGCTTCGCCAGCGGGACCATCCCGGCCCCGGGCCTCAACCACGCCCTGGTGAAGAACTACTCGATCCTCGGCCTCCACTGGGGCCTGTACAACACCAAGAACCCCAAGCTGGTCCTGCACTGCCACGAGCAGCTCACCGAGCTGGCCGCCCGGGGTGCGATCAAGCCGCTGATCAGCGAGCGGGTGCCGCTTCAGGGCGCCGCGGACGCCGTGCAGCGGGTCGCCGACGGCGTGACCACCGGGCGGATCGCCGTCGTCCCGTCACTGAAGAACGGAGCCGCCGCATGACCGACGCCGAAGAACTGCGCCGCCGCACCCGGGAGTTGCTGGCCGCGCACCCGCCCGCCACCACCGACCGCCTCGACTTCCTCCGGGCCCGGTTCGACGCCGGTCTCGCCTGGGTGCACTACCCGGAGGGCCTCGGCGGCCTCGGTGCCCCGCGCTCCCTCCAGGCCGTCGTGGACACCGAGCTGGAGCAGGCCGGCGCGCCCGACAACGACCCCCGGCGCATCGGCATCGGCCTCGGCATGGCCGCCCCGACCGTCCTGCGCTACGGCACCGAGCAGCAGCACCGGCGCTACCTGCGGCCCCTGTGGACCGGGGAGGAGGTCTGGTGCCAGCTCTTCAGCGAGCCGGGCGCCGGATCCGACCTGGCCGCGCTGGGCACCCGTGCCGTACGAGAGGGCGACGACTGGGTCGTCAACGGGCAGAAGGTGTGGACGTCCAGCGCACACCTCGCCCGCTGGGCCATCCTCATCGCCCGCACCGACCCGGACGTGCCCAAGCACGCGGGCATCACGTACTTCATCTGCGACATGACCGACCCCGGTGTCGAGGTCCGGCCGCTGCGGCAGATCACCGGCGAGGCCGAGTTCAACGAGGTCTTCCTCACCGATGTCCGCATCCCCGACTCCCGCCGCCTCGGCGAGGCCGGTGACGGCTGGCGGGTCGCGCAGACCACGCTCAACAACGAACGCGTCGCCATCGGCGGCATGCGGCTGCCCCGCGAGGGCGGCATGATCGGCCCGGTCTCCAGGACGTGGCGCGAGCGCCCCGACCTGCGCACCCACGACCTCCACCAGCGGCTGCTGAAGCTCTGGGTCGAGGCCGAGGTCTCCCGGCTCACCGCCGAGCGCCTGCGCCAGCAGCTCGTCGCCGGGCAGCCCGGCCCCGAGGGCGCCGGCATGAAACTCGCCTTCGCCCGCCTCAACCAGGAGATCAGCGGCCTGGAGGTCGAACTCCGCGGCGAAGAGGGCCTGTTGTACGACGACTGGACCATGCGCCGCCCCGAGCTGGTCGACTTCACCGGCCGCGACGCCGGCTACCGCTATCTGCGCTCCAAGGGCAACAGCATCGAGGGCGGGACCAGCGAGGTCCTGCTGAACATCGTCGCCGAGCGAGTCCTCGGCCTGCCCGCCGAACCGCGCACCGACAAGGACGTCGCCTGGAAGGACCTGGCCCGATGAGCACACAGCGGGATCTCCTCCACTCCGAGGAGGAAGAGGCGCTGCGCGCCGCCGTCCGTGACCTGCTCACGGACCACTGCGCCGCGGCGGACGTGATCGCCCGCACCGAGTCGGACGCCTCGCACGACCTCGCCCTGTGGAAGTCCCTCGCCGAGGGCATGGGCCTCGCCGGGCTCCTGGTGCCCGAGGCGCAGGGCGGCCAGGGTGCGACGCACCGCGAAGTTGCCGTCGTCCTGGAGGAGTTGGGGCGCGCGGTGGCACCCGTGCCGTACCTCACCAGCGCGGTCGTCGCCACCGAGGCCCTGCTGGCCTGCGGGGACGAGGAGCTGCTGGGCCGGCTGGCCTCCGGGCGCACCATCGGCGCCCTCGCGGTCGGGCTGCACACGGCCCCGGGCGCCGCGCTCCCGGCCGTACGCCTGGAGAACGGTACGCTGCACGGTGAGTTGACCGGCGTCGCGGATGCCGCCGCGGCCGACGTCCTGCTCGTCCCGGCCGACGACGGCGGCCTGTACGCCGTGGCCGCCGACGCGGTGACCATCACCCCGCAGATCTCCCTGGACCCGACCCGGCCGCTCGCCACCCTCACCCTCGACGGCGCCCCCGGCCGCCGCGTCGGCGAGGCCGGACCCGCCGTGCGCCGGGCTCTGCGCGCCGCCGCCGGACTGCTCGCCTCCGAGCAACTGGGCCTCGCCGACTGGGCGTTGACCGAGACCGTGCGCTACCTGAAGGAGCGCAAGCAGTTCAACCGGCCGGTCGGCGGCTTCCAGGCGCTCAAGCACCGGCTCGCCCAGCTGTGGCTGGAGGTCGTGAACCTCCGGGCCGCGGCCCGGGCCGCGGCCGACGCGCTTGCCTCCGGCGAGGACACCGACGTCTCGGTCGCCGTCGCACAGGCGTACGCGGCGCCCGCCGCGGTCCACGCCGCCGAGGAGGCCGTGCAACTGCACGGCGGGATCGGCATGACCTGGGAACACCCGGCCCATCTGTACCTGAAGCGGGCCAAGGCCGACTCGATCGCCTACGGCACCGCGGGCGCGCACCGCTCGGCGCTGGCCGGACTGGTCGATCTTCAGGGGCCACTGAGTTAGCTGTCCTTCCCGGCGACCACAAGTGAACAGAGGGCGAACTCCCTTTCGGATGGGGCCTGTTGGCTGTGTGCGGAACGCATACTCCCTTCGGTCCCATCCGGTCCCTCAAGGGAGGCAGAGCATGGCCCTCACCACCCGTCGCAGAGCCCTCACCACCCTCGGCGCCGCCCTCGCCGGCGCGGTCGCCCTGCCCGCCGGCCAGGCCTGGGCGGGCGGCGGCCACCGCGGCCCGCGCCCGCTGTGGAACGCCCACGCACACAACGACTACGAGCACCCGCGTCCCCTGTTCGACGCCCTCGACCACCGCTTCGGCAGCGTCGAGGCCGACATCTTCCTCGTCGGCGACCAGCTCCTCGTCGCGCACGAGGCCGGCGAGCTGGACCCGAAGCGCACCCTCGAATCCCTCTACCTCGAACCGCTCTGCGCGGTCGTGAAGGCCAACCAGGGCTCCGTGTACCGCGGTTGGCGCCGACCGGTGCAGCTGCTCATCGACATCAAGACCGAGGGCTCCTCGACCTACGTCGAGCTCGACCGCCATCTGTGCCGCTACCCGCACCTGTTCACCACCTACGCGAACGGCCGCGTCCACCCCGGTCCGCTCACCGCCGTCATCTCCGGCGACCGTGCGGCCCGTATCCCCATGGAGGCCCAGACCGAGCGCCGCGCCTTCTACGACGGGCGGCTCGCTGATCTCGGCAGCGCGGCCCCGGCCTCCTTCATCTCGCTGATCAGCGACAACTGGACCAACAACTTCACCTGGCTGGGCAACGGGCCGTTCCCGGACGCCGAGCGGCAGAAACTGCGCGCCATCACCGCGCAGGCCCACGCGCGCGGCCAGCAGGTCCGGTTCTGGGCCACGCCCGACCTCGCAGGTCCGGCCCGGGACGCGCTGTGGACGGAACTGCTCGCGGGCGGCGTCGACTACCTCAACACCGACGACCTCGCCGGCCTGGAGGCCTTCCTCGACGCCCACCCCTCCGCGTAACACCACACGATCGGAGGACACGTCAGCCGCCCGGACGAACCCCCCGCTACGCCACACTTGCGGCCGAACGCCGCTCATGGGGCGTGGCGGAGGAGGTTCCCGATGGCCGTTTCCATCTCTGTGGTGCTGCTGCTCGTGATCATTGCCGTGATCTTCATGCGCCAAGGCGCGCTGAAGCTCTCGCACGCCCTGGTCTGCATGCTGCTCGGCTTCTACCTGGCCGGCACGAGCATGGCGCCCACCATCAGCAGCGGGCTCACCGCGACCGCCGACCTGGTGAGCGGTCTGCGGCCCTGAGGCCGGACGGCCGGGTCAGCCGTCCGAGAAGACGCCGATGCCGTTCGGTACGGGGCGCTCGGCGCCGCCGCTCGGGTGGTTGCGGACCGACACCGTGCTCGCGCCGGGCTCGCGGGTGACCATTTCCGTCGAGCCGCCGCCGTCCAGGCTGAATGCGTCGTACGACCCCAACTTCCGCATCACCGAGGCGACTTCGGCGATCGTAAGACCGCTGCGGTAGTCGGGGGCGCCGTCCGTGGCGAGGAGCAGCAGCCTGCGCCCGTCGTCGCTGAAGCCGACGGCGGTGCGCACCGCCGAGACCCGGTTGTCGAGCCCCGCGAGCGGCTGCCCCTTGCTCAGCACCGGATAACCGCCGAGCGCGAACCGGTACGGCACCGTCGACGCCGAGGCCGGCATCCGGTGCCATACCGTCACCCGGTCGCCCTTGGAGAGCTTTCGCAGCTGCCGGGCGCCCGCGTCACGGCCGAGCAGTACCGTGGTGCCCTTGGCGATCGGGCCGCTGCCCGGACGGCCGGAGGCGGACACGACCCGGCCGTCGCGGACGGTCACCTCGTAGGTGTCGTGGTCGCAGCCCGCGGCGCGGTCGGTGTCCGTGCCGCAGACGGCGCGGGCCCGCGAGACGCTGCCCCAGGCCCGGGTGAAGGCGCCGACGGAGTTCTCCGGCAGCGCGAACTGATTGAGGCCCCGCAGCGGCAGCCTCCCCTCCGGGGTGTGGACCGAGCCGGCGAGGCTGAGCCGGTCCAGGCGGGCCCGCCGGTCCTCGCCCACCCCGAAGACGTCCTCGGCGGTGGTGCCGGGCGGCAGTGCGGGACCGAAGCGCTGGCCGTCCGGCACGGCGGCCTTCAGGATCCGGCCGTGCGCGATCTCCGGACCGTCGGTCGCACCGGTGGCCTCGACGCCGGGGTGCTGGGCCTCGCTGATGTCGAAGAAGTCCCCGTTGACGCCCGCGACGGCGCCCGCCGCGGCGGCCATCCCGGAGACCGTCGCCCGGGCCGCGACCGCGCCCGGGTACAGCAGGTCCAGGTGCACACGCCGGTCGGTCAGGTCGACGGTGACCACATGGGCGTGCGTCAACCCCTTGGCCGCCGGGAGGTCGAACTGCCGGTAGCTGACCCCCGGCGCGATCCGCTTTCCCTCCGGTACGGCACTGGCCGGCGCCACCCCGGTCAGGGTCGCGCCGGCCAGCACACCGAAGGCCGTGAGAGCTGTGAGGAGCGATCTGCCCGTGGCCGGTCGCCGCTGACGTCGTGTCACCGTACCCCCTGATGTCTCGTCAATGTTCCGAGGACTCAGGGGCAGTGCAGCAGACGCGGGGGAACCGGCGGGGTGCCTAGGCGTCGACTACGCGAGAACGGGTGAGAAATCGCACCCCCTCGGGTGCCTCCAGCGAGAATCCGCTTCCCCGTCCTGGTACGACGTCCACGATCAGCCGGGTGTGGCTCCAGGCCGCGTACTGGCTGCGTGACATCCAGAAGGTCACCGGCTCGTCGACGCCGTCCACGTCCAGCTCGGCCAGCAGCACGTCCGAGCCGCCGGTGCGGAACTCGCCGTCCGGGTAGCACATGGGCGCGCTGCCGTCGCAGCAGCCGCCGGACTGGTGGAACATCAGCGGACCGTGCTCGGCACGCAGCCGGCGCACCAGCTCGGCGGCCTGCGGGGTGAGTTCGACGCGGGGGACTTCCTCTTCCATGGTCACCGTCCTGGAGAGCGGGGGCGTCGGCCGCGCTCCAGTCTCACGGCTGGTCGGCCGGGCGTCCAGCGCGCACCCTGTCGCACATCAGCAGGGCGTACGCGCCTGCGGACACCACCAGACCCACCGGGAGGGCGAGGTCGATGCCGCCCAGAGCGGCGGCCACCGGACCGGTGTAGACGGTGTCGACGCAGAGGGCGGAGGCGGCGACACCCAGCCCGAGGGCCAGCGCGCCGGACCATGCCGCGCTCGGCCCGGTGCTCGACGGCATCCCCGCCCTCCTCGACCTGTTCGACGCGCACTCGCTGCTGGCCAGCCGGCGGGCGCTGGAGCCGGCCGGCGTCGACGGGCCGCGCGAGTTCGCGCAGGGCTCCGAGATCGTCTGCGACGCCGAGGGCCGGCCCACCGGCCTGCTCCTGGAGGACGCGGCCTGCGAACTCGTCGAGGCCGTCGCCCCCCGGCTCACCGAGGCCGAGGTGCGGGAGCGGACCGCCGAGGTGCTGCGCGCCGTGGCCGCCGCCGGCCTCACCGGCGGGCACGCCATGGACGCGAACGGCGACAGCCTCGCCGTCTACGGCGCGCTGGAGGCCGAGGACGCGCTGCCGCTGCGGCTGCGGATCGCCCCCTGGTGCCGCCCGGAGGCCGACGACGACGCCGTGGCCGACCTCGTCCGGCAGCAGGGCACCGGCGGCGGGCTGTGGCGGGTGGCCGGCGTGAAGCTGTTCATGGACGGCACCATCGACAACGGCACCGCCTGGCTGGAGGCCCCCGACTGCCACGGCGAGTCCACGCACGCCTTCTGGCCCGACCCGCAGCGCTGCACCGAGGTGATCGGCGCGCTCCACCGGGCCGGCGTGCCCACCGCCACCCACGCGATCGGCGACGCGGCCGTACGCCATGTGCTCGACTCCGTCGAGAAGGCCCGCGCCGAGCACCCGCAGGCCGTCCGCCACCGGGTCGAGCACATCGAGACCGTGCCCGACGACACCGTACGGCGCTTCGCGGCACTCGGGGTGGCCGCCTCCATGCAGCCCACCCACTGCTGCGAGTTCACCCGGTCCGACCACACCGACAACTGGTCGCACCGGCTCGGCGAGGAGCGCGCCGCGCGCGCCTTCCGCTGCCGTGACCTGTGGGAGGCCGGAGCCCGGGTCGTCCTCGGCTCCGACTGGCCGATCGCGCCGTACCCGCCGCTCGAGGTGATGGCCGGCGCCCGGCACCGCCGCCCCGCCGACCTCTCCCGGCCGCCGCACGGCCCGGAGCAGGGCCTCACCGCCCTGCAGGCGCTCCAGGGCTTGATCGTCAACCCCGCCTGGGCCGCCGGGGAGGAGGACCTCGCGGGCCGGATCGCCGTCGGTCACCGCGCCGACCTCACCGTCCTGGCCGAGAACCCGCTTCAGGTGTCCGACACCGACCTGGCCGGACTGCCGATCCTGCTGACGGCGGTGGCCGGGCGGGTCACCTTCCGGGTGGCCCAGCTGTAACGCTGAGGCAGAGCAGCGGAGTTGGGCCGCCCTACCTGGCCTGACATACCGTCAGGGCTGCTTCTTGTGGTGGATGAACTCCACCCCGTTGATGATGACGCTGCCGCCCACCGGGCACCGGCCCCGATCCCGGTGGCCGTCCTTGCCGGGCTTCCGGCAGACGATGGACAGCCGCTCCACCGTGCCCCGGTCGTCGGCCCTGTCCGGGCGGATCTCGACCGAGCCCTCGCCGGTGGGGTCGAGGGCGTAGGTGACCAGGCTCCGCCTGCCCGCGAGCGTGACGGGCCCCAGCTCGCGGACGGCCCAGGCGCCGTCGGCGGCCTCGGGATACTGGGCCGTCAGCCAGCCCCGCATCGTCGGACGGTTGCGGCGCAGCCAGCGGCGCAGGTACAGGCCGGTCGGGACGGCGAACAGGAGGAGCAACGCGCCGCTCGCCGTGGGCAGCAGCCAGAACGGGATGCCGACCGAGCCCGTTCCGGCCACGCCGGTCGAGGCCGTGTTCAGACGCGGCGGGATGGTGCGCAGGCCGATAGCGGCGAGGTTCTGCGCCCAGGGCGTGCCCGTCCTGGCGTGCACCGAGAGCTGTCCGCTCAGCCGCACGGACGCCCTGCCCAGCCGGTACTTGTCGGCCTTCCAGCTGAGTTCGACGGTGACGTGGGCGGTGGCCCCGGGTTTCAGGTCCAGCTCCGTGGTGTCCGCCTTGGCCTTGATCGGGACCGGCGCGTCCGTGACCGTGAAGGCCACACCCGAGAGGTGCACGGGAACCCGGTGCAGCGTCGACCGCAGCGTGAGGGTGACCTCGGCCTTCTCGTCCCAGGGGGACAGCCGGGGCGCCCGCCGCGGCCAGCTCGCGATGACCCGGCCCGCGCGGTCCGGGGCGAGGGCGGCCAGCGCCGCGTACCGGAGCACGTCGTCGGCCAGTTGGGCGAGGTCGGGGTGGACGGCGGGGCTCCACGGAGCCGTGGCGACGGCCCCGGGGAAGGCGCTCTCCAGGAATCCCGACTGCCGTGCGCGGGTGTCGGCGCCGGCCGCCAGCGGATACGCGTGCACGGTGAGGGCGGTGTGCGCGGCCAGCTCCCCGGCCCGGCGGCGCAGTTTTGCCGACGGCTCCTCGCCGCCGGGGTCCCCGTACCCGAGGACGGCGAGCGCGGTGCGCGCGGGACGGTCGTCCTCCAGGCTGGTCAGCGCCGCGTCCAGCGCGGTGGCGAGGTCGATCCTGTCGTCCCCGGGCCCGGGCATCGCCAGCGAGCCCAGGTCCGCCCGGCCCAGCGGGCTGATCGTACGGCGGACCCGGTGGTCGAAGACGATCACGGTGATGTCGTCGGGCTTCGCGACCGCGTCAAGCAGGGTGCCGAGCTGGTCCCGGGTTTCGGCGAGCCGGGAGCCGTCGAGCGCCCCGGTGTCGAGCAGGACGACGTACCGCGTACGGATCCCGGTGACGCCGACCGCCTTGTAGAACTGTGCCGGGGTCAGCGGCTGGTCCCGGGCCTGCGCCGACGGCGCCGGGAGCGACAGGACGGCCAGCAGGGCGAGGAGGGCGGCCAGGGAGGACAGCAGGGCGGCCCTGATCGGTCTCATGGGCGGTGACCTTCGGTGTCGTGCGGATCGGGCTGCCAGGGGCGGCGTCCGTCCTGGGCGGCGCGCCGGGCCCTCAGTTCGGTGAGGCCGCGCAGCCAGCCCGAGGGGAATCCTGGGCGGCGCCGCGTCGCGACGGCCCGCGCCAGCTCGGGGTCGAGGCGGCGCAGGCGCCGCAGCAGCCAGTGGTTGCGGGGGACGGCGGCGATCAGGGCGAGGCCGACCTGATCGCGGTGCTCGAACAGTTCGGGCCGGTCCCACAGGTTCAGGAAGCCGGCCCAGTAGCGGGCGCCCTCCCGGTCGGGACTCGTCCGCGCGGCCCAGACGGGGGCGACGCCGAGCAGCGGGGACAGGACGTCGAGTCCGGCGCGGTTGGCCGGGTCCGCGGGGGCGAGCCCGCCGACGGTGTCGCGGAGGGCGGCATGTGCGGAGCCGGGCCGGGCGGTCGCCAGAAGCAGTAGGGGCCGCCAGGCGCCGTACAGGACCAGGTCGATCGTGCCGGTGCGTCCGGCGGTGCGCACCAGCGTGGGCAACGCCTCGTCCCCGCAGTGCCGTTGCACGTCGTCCAGCCAGGAGGGCGGGACGGGGCCCGCCCGTTCGGGCAGCAGCGCCCCGAACGCCTTCAGCCAGTCGGGGGCCGGAGCCCGTCCGGAGGTGCAGAGCCAGGCGAGCCAGTGCTCCAACGGTGCCCTGGGATGGGGGAGTTGCTGACGCAGCACCTGGTGGACGACAGCGGGGCGGGTCACCACGGTGCGGTGGAGTTCCGGGCAGGCGCCCGGCGCGGGCGGGCGCAGCGTGGTCAGCAGGGCTGCCTGCGTGCCCGGGGCGCGGTCCGGGGGGCAGTGTCTGAGGACGTCGTCGACATAGGAGTCCGCCTGCCGCAGCCGCTGGGCGACCTCCAGGTAGCTGCGTGCCAACTGGGCGCTGCCCGAGGCGAGTTCGGCACCGGCACCGGCGACGACGGCCTCCCTGGCCTCGGTCCAGCGGCGCGCGAGCTGCTCCGGGGAGGCCGCCTTCGCTTGGGTGAGCAGCGCCGCGCGAGCGGCCCTCCGGTGCTCCGGCGCGGCGAGCACGTCCACCGCGGCGAGCAGGCTCCGCTCGTCGTTCAGCTCCAACGGACCGGTCTCCCGGGCAAGTTGTGCGAGCAACGGGCCCGGTTCGCCGTGCCGCCGGTGCGCGTCGCGCAGCGCGGACAGATAGACGTCCCCGAGGGTGCCACGGCCGGGCTCGGGCCGGTCGGACCAGAGCACGTGCTGCTGGTGCGACTTGCCGACCCACTCGCCGAAGAAGAGCCGTACGTCGTGATCGGCGAGGTTGTCCGCCCAGGTGCTGGCCCTGAGGCTGGCCCGCGCCCCGTACGGCAGCAGCGCCACGATCGCGTCGAGGCAGTCGATGCGCTCGGCCAGCGGCAGCGCCCCCGCGCCGATGAGCGCGACCGGGCCGTCGAGCAGCAGGGCGGCGACGGCGGCGTACCAGTCGAAGCCGCGCGGGTCGGTGGCCAGGCGGTCGGCCAGGGCACGGGGGTCGAGGGCCGGAAGGTCCAGCGGGACGGCGTCGGCCGAGGGCAGCGGGAGCCCGATGGGGGCCACCTGGTCGTACAGGCCCCGGTAGCTGACGGCTGGGCCGGCGGCCTCCAGGAAGGGGAAGGTGAAGTAGCGGGTGGTGGTGATGCGCCTGCCGACCTCGTCCAGTTCCGGGGACCACTCCTTGACGGCGATGCCCGTCCAGTGCCCCTCGTCCGCGCCGCCGGACACGTCGAACGTCACCCAGGGCAGCGCGTCGGCCGCTTCGGCGCCCCCGCCCTGCGGGGTGCCCGGCGTCGCCTCGCGGATCAGGCGGTCGAACCGGGCGTCCTCGGCACGGTCCCGGCTGGAGCCGAGGATGTGGTAGTCGTGCCGCCGCTCGGGGAGTTTGCCGTGGAGCGCCCATTCCGCGTGGACCGTGGTCATGTGCCCCCCGCCGGTCCGTCGCCCCGGGCCGCTCCGGCCTCGGCCGGGTGGTACTGGGGCACCATGCGCTGCAGGGCGATGAAGGGCTCCAGCACGTTCACCGGGCGGATGCCGCTGCGGATTCCCCCCAGGGCATCGGTGTTGACGAAGTCGGACGAGCGGAACACCCCGTCGGGGCCGACGTGGAAGCCGATGGCGGAGGTGACGAAGTACCGGGTGCGCGCGGGGTCGAAGTGGTTCTCGATCAGATCGCACACGCGGCGTCCGGCGTTGCCGGCGAAGTGACGGGCGGCCCAGTGCAGGAAGTCCCGGGCGTGTTCGTCCTTCACACGCGGGAAGCGGTACCGGTCGTCACCCTGCGTGCCCCAGCGCGCCGCGCGGGCGGCCAGGAACACCTGGGGTGCGTCGAACTTGGTCACGCAGACCGCCAGGCAGTGCGGGAGATAGCGGCCGGTGACCCGGCCCGTCTCCTCCAGATGGGTGGTCAGACGCTGGATGAGCCCGAAGAGGTAGTCGGCGCTCGCGTGCGACGCCGCGTCTATGGGGTCGAAGAGATAGACCAGCGCGTCGGACTCGGCGAGGCGGGCGACGACCGGGTTGTCCGGGGCCACGCTCCGGTCGTGGAAGAACTCGCCGGGGACGTCCTGGACCTCCACGACGAAGTCGACGGTCCGGTTCACCGGGTGGCTCTGGCCGCCGGTGAACCGGAACCGCAGGGGTTGGCCGACCGCCTCGGTGGCGGACGGGAACTGACCGTCGTTCATCAGTCCGGTCTTGTGCCGCACCAGGAACTGCTCGGAGACACGGTCCGTGCCGCTGATCCGCCAAGTCCCGTACTCCGCCTGGGTGTCACCCACGACGTGCGCCAACGCGGCGAGGAGGGTCGTCTTGCCGCTGGCGGGAGCGCCCCACAGACCGATGCGCACCGGGGCGGACTGCTGCTCGTCCACGACCGGTTCCGGCTCCGCGGGTGCCGGTTCGGTGAGCACGTCCTCGCTGCGGGGGCGCGGAAGTGCGCGCGGGGACGATGAAGGGGCGGGCGCGGCCGACGGTTCGGGGGCCTGGGCCGGGACGGGTTCCGGTACGGGGGCAGGGGGCGCGGCCGGCTCTGGTAAGGGGGCCTGGGCGGGGGAGGGTTCCGGTGCGGGCGGGGGCGGGGGCGGCGGCGGGGCGTACCCGCGATTGCGGGCCAGGGCCACCTTGCCGCCCATGTTGAGGCTGCGGATCCGCGGGAGAGGCCGGTTCTTGGCCCGGAGCTGCTTGTAGGTGTGCGCGTACACGGTTTCGAGGTCGAGGAGCGCGGGCCCTTCCTCGATGCCGTCCCTGAGGAGAGTGATCAACTCGCCGGTGAACGCGGTGAAGTCCTCACCGGGCTCGGCCTTCGCCTTCTTCGTCTCGGCGACCGACGTCAGCAGGCAGGCACCGTCGATACGGGAGTGGTCGGCCAGCTGCTCCGCGACCGACTGGCCCCCGCTCATCCAGCCCTCCATCGCCCGCCCGCTCCAGCAGCAGTCGAGGATGACGACCTTGTGCCGGGCCCGCACCTCCGGTTCCAGGATCTCCCGGCGCACCCAGGCGAACGGCAGCGAGGTGGACTGGACGCGGTAGCTGTCGGAGCCGACCAGGGAGAGGTGCAGGTCGTTGTCCTGCGGATCGAGCAGGCCGTGACCGGCGTAGTAGACGAGGAGCGTGTCGGTGGCGCGCCGGGCCACGTTCGTGAGCATGTCCAGGACCCGGTTGGGGTTGTCCGGCTGCGGCACGGTCAGGCAGTGGCTCGGCGGCAGTCCCCATACATCGGGCGCGCACAGCAGATCGGCGAGCCCGGTCAGGTTCTTCTCGACGGCGGGCAGGGACTCCAGGGAGTTGTACCGGTGGACGCCGACGAGCAGGGCGTACGACTGCTGCGGATCGGCGAGCGTGGGCGTGCTCATGGACGGCCCGAGGCGTCCGGCCCCTCGGGCGCGTCGCTCAGGGCCGCGATCACGGCCCGTGCCGTCTCGGGATCGTCGCCGCTGACGGTCACCGTCACGGTGGTTCCGGCGCGCTGGATGCGCACCTCGGGGGCGCGCCGCCGGGTGTCCCGCCAGGTGCCGATGGCGACCAGCAGATTGCCCAGCGCCACCGCGTCGCCGAGCACGATGTTCAGCACCTCCAGCGCGCCGCTCATCTCCCCGGTGGGCCCGTCGGTGACGCGCTCGCCCAGTTCGAGGGTGGCGTGGTGGGTGACGTCCGGGTCCTGGATCAGCCAGCGGTGGAGCGAGGTGAGCTCGTCCGGGCTGCCGTCGCCGGCAACCGTCAGCGAGAGTTCCATGGTGCGTCCCCCGATTGGTGCGCCAAGTGCCAACTGCCGGCAGTAGGCGCCAATTGACGATGCGTAGGCAGATTGTGCAGCAGACGTATCGGCTCGCGCGACCGCTTCGCCCGATTCAGAACCGGACGGTCATGTCCACCGTGACGTCGTCACCCGCCGACAGGCCCTGCGGCCCGCGCACGGCGCTCTTGAGCGGCAGCAGATAGCTGCCGTCCTTGGGGAACAACGAGGTCGTGAAGGCGGTCCGGCCGATCCGGGCCTCGACGGGGATCACGCCCCAGCCGTAGCTGGCCGCCGCGGCGACCTGGCGGATGTCGTCGCACTCCGACTCCGGCAGAGGCACGAAGTAATACGGCGCCGGGCCCCGCCATTCGATCACGCGGCCGGTGAAGACGAGGTCCATGAGGCAGTCCGATCATCGAGGGGGTCCGGGGCGCGCTCAGCGTAGCGCCGGGGGATCGGGGGCCTGTTGGCGGGCGGTTTCGCGGCCGGCGGGCGATGCTGGGGAGCGAGCAGCCCTACGACGAGGCCAGGAGGCACGGCCGGTGATCGCCGTCGACCCGACGAACAGCGCCTCGGTCCTGGCCGCCTTCGGGGCCCTGGGGGTCCTGGTCGTGATCTTCGCCGAGTCGGGCCTCCTGGTCGTCGGCTTCTTCCTGCCCGGCGACGCCCTGCTCTTCCCGGCCGGTGTGCTGTGCGCGGGGAGCGTGCACCGGGCGCCGCGGCTGGAGCTGTGGCAGGTGCTGCTGTGCGCGGCCGTCGGCGCGGTGGCCGGCGGACAGGTGGGCTTCCTACTGGGCCGGCACGGCGGGCGGGCCCTGCTGGCGCGCACCTCCAGCCGGCGCGTGAAGGGGGCGGCGGTGCGCGCGGAGGAACTGCTGGCCCGCTACGGCTACGGCAAGGCTCTGGTCATCGGCCGCTTCGTGCCGCTGCTGCGGACCGTCCTGCACCCGGTGGCCGGTGTCCTCAGGGTACCTATGCGCACCTTCACCGTCTGGCAGACCGTGGGCGGCCTGCTGTGGACGCAGAGCCTGGTGCTGGCCGGCTACACGCTCGGTGCGTCCGTGCCGGGAATCGACGACTATCTGCTGCCGCTGGTCGCGGTGGTCGTGCTCCTCTTCTTCCTGCCCCTGCTGATCGAGGCTCGCCGATCGCGTCGCGAACGACGTAGATTTGGATCATGACTGACGACTGGCGGAAGGACCGGATCGGGGCCGCGCTGCGCGGTGAGAACCCGACCGTGCTGCGGCGGCTCGACTCCGGGTTCGCGGCGATCGGGGACGTTCAGTTCCTGCCGGGATACTCGGTGCTCCTCGTGGACGAGCCCGGTGTGGAACGCCTGTCCGATCTGCCGAAGGCCAAGCGGGCGGCGTTTCTCGCCGACATGGACCGGCTCGGCGAAGCGGTCGAGCGGGCCTGCCGGAGGCTGGACCCGGGATTCCGGCGGGTCAACCTGGAGATCCTGGGAAACACGGAACCGGTGCTGCACGCTCACGTCTGGCCGCGGTACGAGTGGGAGCCGGCCGACCTGGTGGGCCTGCCGGTGTGGCTCTACCCGCGCGACCGGTGGAGCGAGGAGCGGTTCCGGCTCGGCCCGGACCACGATGAGCTGCGAGCCGCGATCGGCGGCGAACTGGACCGGTTGCGCGCGGAGGCCTGACGGCCGGGGTCAGCGGCTTGGCGGACAGCGAAATCCAGAGGGCAGTCGAGGAATTCTCCGGTCCGGGCCACGACGACTCCGCGGTGCACCACCATGTCCCTTTGCGGCATGTCCACGACGGCCTGGGGCAGGCACTCGCCCCGCACGAGGACGAAGTCGGCCGGCGAACCGGCCCCGAAGTCGGCGTGCGGGAGGCCCATGACGTCCGCGCCCCCGTCGGCGACGACGCGGTAGCAGTCCGTCAGCTCCTCGTCGAGCCGTACGTCCGTCACCCACCCGAGCAGATGCGCTGTCGCCGAAGAGGGTGCGCAGGGCGACGGCCCTGCTGTCGCGCACGTGCAGCAGCGTGCTGGCCGCCGCGGCGTCCGCGTCGCCGACGGCGATGTGCCGGTACATCTCGGCGTGCTGGGCCCGCATGTGGGCGGGCTCCGCGTGCAGTCCGAACAGCAGCCGCAGGTGCCGGCTCAGCTGCTCCATCGTGCGCGCGAGCAGCGGGTTGCCCGCCATGGCGACGACGCCTTCGTGGAACGCCGTGTGCGCGGCCACCTCGCGCGTTCCCTCGTCCGCCGCTGCCGCCGACTCGGCCTGGCGCAGCGTCGCCTCCAGTGCGGCGAGCCCCTCGGGGTCGCCCGCCGCCGCGGCCCGCGCCGCGAGCCGCGAGGCCTGGACGGCCAGGGGCTCCCACACCTCGTACAGATGCTCCACGTCGGTGCGCTCCAGGCGCCGTACGCGTACGCCGCTGTGCGGGAGCAGTTCGAGCAGCCCCTCGGCGACCAGCGCGCGCAGCGCCTCGCGCACCGGTACGCGGGACATGCTCAGCTCCTCGGCGACCTCCCGCTCGACGAGGCGGGCGCCCTGCGTGTACCGCCGGTCGACGATGCGCTGGAGGACCTCCTCGTGCGCCCGCGCGCTGAGCGAGGCCGAGGCGGCCGAGCGGGTCCTGCCTGTGTCCGTCCTCTTCCGGCCCTCGCCCGGTCCGGGTCGAGAATACGACGGTCACCGTGCCCGTCTCGTCGGGCACGGTGACCGTGTTCTCACCTGCGTCAGGCGGCCGGTTCGGTCGCCTTCTCGGGGGCGGTGGCGGTGGCGGCGGCCGGGGCGGCAGCCGTCACCGTCGCCGTACGCGGACCGTGCCCGCCGCGCAGGCCGAAGCCGCTGATGACCGCGCAGAGGGCGAAGGCGGCGGCTCCGATCCAGAAGGTGAGGGTGAACCCGGATTCCGCGGGCAGTGCCGGGACGCCGGCAGGCAGGTGCTCGATGGTCTTCGAAGCCAGGATCGTGGTGACGATGGCGCTGCCGATGGCGCTGCCGGTGGAGCGGGAGATGGAGTTGATGCCGTTGGCGATGCCGCTCTGGTGGTGCGGGACGCTCGCCATGATGATGGCGGGCATGGCGGCGTAGCCGAAGCTGACGGCCGCGCCGACGACGATGCCGGCGCCGATCACCGAGGCGGTGTGGCCGTGGTCGAGCGCGAGCCAGCCGAAGCCCACGGCGCCGAGCGCGGCGGCCAGGGTCAGGGCCGTGCGCGGGCCGCGGTGGCGGACCAACTGGCCGCCGATGGGGGAGGCGAGCAGCGAGACGATCGCGCCGGGCAGCAGGAACTGCACGGAGGCGCGCAGGATGGACGCGTCGAAGCCGTAGCCGGTGAGGGCCTTGGGCATCTGGACGAGGTAGGAGATGCCGAGGAAGTTCGCGAACATGCCGAAGCCGACGAGGATGCCGGCCAGGTTGGCCATGAGCACCGGCCGGTGGACGAACATCCGCATGTCGACGAGGGGTTCGCGGACCTTCAGCTCGGTGACGACCCAGACGGCCGTCATGACCGCCGCGCCCGCGAAGCAGCCGAGCGTGCGGGCGGAGGTCCAGCCCCACTCGTGGCCCTGCGAGATCGGCAGCAGGAGCAGCAGGAGGGTGATGCCGAGGGTCAGCGCACCGAGGAAGTCGGTACGGCCGCCGGTCTTGTGGCGGGTCGCGGGGACCAGGAAGACCACCGCGAGCAGGGCGAGCGCGGCCAGGCCGGTGGCCATCCAGAAGGCGCTGCGGTAGTCGGCGTCGTGGCCCGAGGTGAGCAGGCCGGTGGCGACGAGCGCGAGGCCGCTGCCGAAGGCGAGGGTGCCGCTGACGAGCGACATGGCGCCGGGCAGCTTCTCGGGGCGGACCTCCTCGCGCAGCACGGACAGGGCCAGCGGGAAGATCGCCGTGGCGGATCCCTCCAGGACACGGCCCAGGATCAGCAGCGGAAGCGAGTGCGCGAGGGCGGCGATGACGGAGCCGACGACCATGACGCCGAGCACGCCCACGAGGGTGGGCTTCTTGCCGTGCTGGTCGCCGAAGCGGCCGAGCAGCGGGGTGAAGACGGCGGCGGAGAGCAGCGTGGCGGTGGTCACCCAGCTCACGTTGGCGGTCGAGGTGCCGAGGTCGGCGCGGATCAGGCCGAGGATCGGGACCGGCAGGGTCTGCATCATCGACACGACCATCGCGGCGAGGCTCAGCGCGAAGACGATGACGGTCTCACGTCTGCGACCGTCGGCGGGCGGAGGGGTGGGCTGGCTCATGAAAGGAGAAACCTTCTCGGTGCTTCAGGACGTAG
The DNA here is from genome assembly GCF_053592455.1 of Streptomyces sp. NPDC002676. NCBI lineage: Bacteria > Bacillati > Actinomycetota > Actinomycetes > Kitasatosporales > Streptomycetaceae > Streptomyces > Streptomyces sp. NPDC002676. Next base: position 181,714 of record NZ_JBSFVT010000006.1, read on the forward strand.
ATGTTTCATGTCATCAAGTACTCCGACCGACAGTAGACGAGATACTTAAGATGGTCAAACAAACAATTGAGGCCATGAAGCATCTTGTACGCTCGAGCCATGAGCACCACGGCCCCCGAGACCCCCACCAAGCTCCGGCTGCTGGAGCTGCTCGCCGCCATCGGTACGGCCCAGTGGCGTGACTTCGCCGCCGCGGCGGCCCACCACGGCCTGACGCCCACGCAGGCGAAGGTCCTCGCTCAGCTCGACCGCCCGCTGCCGATGCGCGCCCTCGCCACCCTGCTGGTGTGCGACGCGTCGAACGTCACCGGGATCGTGGACCGTCTGGAGGCCCGCGAGCTGGTGCGCCGCGAGCCCGACCCCGTGGACCGCCGGGTCAAGAACGTGGTGGCGACGGACCGCGGCCGGGAGCTGGTTCGCCGCGTCCGGGAAGAGATGCAGGCGAGCCACGGTGCGCTGGACACGCTCGACGCGGACGAGAGCGCGACTCTGTACGCCCTGCTGGAACGCCTGCGCCCGGGTCTCGGTGCCGGCACCCGGTCTGCTTCTCCGGCGCGCCCGCCCGGACGGTGAAGGCCGCGGTCCGACGTCCGCCTACGGTTCGCCGCTCCTATCAACCCGGAATGACGGGTAGGCATGAGAAGCCGTTGATGACAGGAGAAAGGCCATCTATGTTCGACGACCTGGACGTCCGCGAGCTGTCCCGGCGCTCGGGAGTCAAGTGGAGCCGAGTCGAGCCGGACGTGCTTCCGGCATGGATCGCGGAGATGGACTTCCCGCCCGCCCCGAGCGTGCGTGAGGCCTTGCTGCGGTGCGTGGACAACGACCTCGGCTATCCCTCCTGGGACGGAGGGGCTGTGGGAACCCCCCTGCGGGCCGCGTTCGCCGACCGCATGCGAGAACGCCACGGCTGGGTCCTCGACCCTTCTCACGTAAGGGAGTTCACCGACATCAACCAGGGCCTCCAGGCCGTGCTGTCCGTCGCCACGCGGCCGGGGGACGGTGTCGTGGTGCACACGCCCACCTACCCGCCGTTCCTGGAGACGATCGCGAGCATGGGGCGCCGCCTCCACTCGGTGCCGTACACGCCGGACGAGGACAGCTGGACGTTCGACGCCGAGCGCCTGGACCGGGAACTGCGGGAGCGGCCCGCCCGGGTGCTGCTGCTGGTCAACCCGCACAATCCGACGGGACGTGCGCTGCGCCGCGAAGAACTGGAGGCGCTGGCGGGGCTCGCGCTCCGCCACGACCTGCTGGTCATCGCGGACGAGATCCACTCCGAACTCGTCCACGCCCCCCACCGGCACCTCCCGTTCGCCTCGCTCTCGGCCGAGGTGGCCGCGCGCACGGTGACCCTGACCTCGGCCACGAAGGCGTTCAACGTGCCGGGGGTGCGCTGCTCCGTCGCCCATGTCGGCGCGACCGAGGTGCGCGAGGCGCTGGCGAACCCGAGCCACCTGTACGGCGAGCCGAACACCTTCGGCGTCGCGGCCACCCTGGCCGCCTGGCGGGAAGGGGAGGACTGGCTGTCCCAGCTGAGGCCGGTCCTGGCGCGCAACGCCGAACTCGTGCGCGAGGAACTGCCTCCCGGTGTGCGCTACCGGGTCCCGCAGGCCACGTTCCTCGCCTGGCTCGACTGCCGCGAACTGGGACTGGACACCGACCCGCACACCTTCTTCCTGGACAAGGCCCGGGTCCTGCTCAACGACGGCCGCGCGTTCGGACCGGGCGGCGAGGGCTTCGTACGGCTCAACTTCGCGACGTCGCAGGACATTCTGCGGGAGATACTGGGCCGGATCCGGGGAGCCTTGGAGTGAGAGGTCCCGGGGCGTGATGGCGATGCCCTGGACCGAGAATGGTCCGGAACCCCTTTACGGAATCGCTCGCTGAGCCTTCTGCCTCCCTCCGGCGTGACCACGCCGGAGGGAGGCTCGTCGCCGAGGGACCGCGCCGGCTCGGTGGCGTACAGGTCGACGGCCGATTCTGTGAGGTCCGCCAGGTTGCCCGCGGTGTATCGCCCCCGCCGCCAGCCCGTTCCCGGCAGCGGGATGAGCTGCTGACCGAGATCCGCGCGCTGCCCGGGCTCGGTCAGGCGGCGGGCTTGCCGGGCTGGTCGTGGGTGGAGCAGTGGATTCCGCCGCCGCCGGAGGCGATGGTGTCGATCTGCACCTGGACGATGTCCCGCTTGGGGAAGTGTTCCTGGAGGATGGCCTTCGCCCGGGCGTCCGCCTTCCGGTCGCCGAACCTGGGCAGGAAGACGGCGTCGTTGGCGATGTAGAAGTTGGCGTAGGTGGACACGAAGTCGTCGCCCTCGCCGGTGATCTTGTCGAGGTCGGGCTGCGGCAGGTCGATGATCTCGAAGCGTCGGCCCCGCGCGTCGGTCGCCTTGCTGAGCACCGAACGGGCCTGGTCGGACGAACGGGACCAGGAGTCCGGGGGAGTGCCGGGGAACGCCTGGTCGAGGAGGACCACGCCCGGCGCGGTGAACCGTACGAGGCTGTCCACGTGCGCGTCGGTGATGTCCTCGCCGCGGACACCCGCCAGCCAGATCACCTTCTCCACACCGAGGGTCTCGATGAGCTCGTCCTCGATCTGGTCCCGGCTCTTTCCGCGGTTGCGGTTGTCGTTGACGATCGAGCTCTCGGTGATGAGGAGGGTGCCCTCGCCGTCGGTCTCGAAGGAGCCGCCCTCGGCGACGAGCGGCGCCTGTACGCGGGGGATGCCGTACTTGCCGAGCAGCTTGCGACCCACCTGGGCGTCGTTGGCGTGCTCCTGCCTGTTGCCCCAGCCGCTGAAGTTGAAGTCGACGCCGACGACCTCGCCGCCCTCCTCGACGAAGACGGGGACGGTGTCGCGGGCCCACAGGTCGTCGACGGCGAGCGGGATGACCTCGACCTGCGATCCGCACGCCCGCTGGGCCGCCGCCTGTTGGTCGGGGCGGGCCGGCATCACGACCGCCTCGTACTCCCCGACGGCTCGTGCGATGCGGGCGATGTCCTTCCGTACGTAGGGCAGTTCGTCCTCCCAGACGGAGGCGAGGGCGGGCCAGCACATGAACGTACGGGTGTGGCTCTCCCACTCGGCGCCGAAGCGGCGCTCGCCGTCCGACGCCGCGCTGCGGGCGGAGGAGCTGTTCGTGCCACCGCTCACGGACTCCTCGGGACCGCAGGCGGTGGCGCCGAGGGCAAGGGCGCCGCCGATTCCGGCGAAGGCGCGCAGGGCGGTGCGGCGGGAGGGGGGAAAGTGGGACACGGTGTGCTCCGATCGTGTACTGGCGAGGCTATCCGGCGGTGGCGGCGGGCGGATCGCGGTGACGCTCGGCGGCGGAATCGCGGGCCTTGGCTTCACGGGTATGTCGGCCGTACGGACGGCTGAGTGGAGGCGTGAGCGGGGATGGCCGTGGACGCCACTGTGACACTGACCGAATTTTCAGTCAAATCGCTGGGCCACCGTGAGGCACGCCGTCGCGCAGCCGTACCCCCTCGACCTCCGCCGCGATCGCGCCCCGCATCAGCTCGCAGGCGTGGTCGACCGGCAGTACCCCGATGAGCCACCGGATGCTCAGGCCTTCCAGAAGGACGATGAGCCGCTCGGCCGCGGCGACGAGGGCCTTGTCAGGGGCGGTGGGGGCGACCTGGCCCAGGAGATCCGCGATCTCCCCGGCCCATTCGAGGCCCGCCCGTGCCAGCTCCTCCCGCAGCTCCGGTTCGAAGACGGCGCTGGCCCGCAGCTCGCCCCATGCCGTGCTGTTCTCGCGCACCTCCGGGGTGTCCTGGAGCTCGAGCAGCAGCCTGCGTTCGAGCTCGCGGAGCGGACTCCCGGGTCGCTGTGGGCCGGGTGGCCGGCCGCGGGCGTACCGCTCCGCCCGGTCGCCGATGAACCTCAGTGTGTGGCGCAGCAGGCCCGAGCGGTCGCCGAAGTGGTAGTAGACGAGCGCTTTGGAGACCCGTGCCTCGGCGGCCAGCTCCTCCAGTCGCAGCCCGCGCACCCCGCGGCGTGCGATCACCCGGGCAGCCGCTTCGAGGATCGCCTTCTTCCGGTCCTTCACCCTTTGTCCTCTTTCGCCCGGTACTCATCCATCGGGTCGTGTTGACTGAAACTTTAGTCAGCATGCACGATCGGGCGTAGGGCGTGCCGTGCGCCCATCGGCACAGTCGTCCCTCGCTCCGGCTGTTCGACCAGCCGATCCGTACCGCCGAAAGAGCCGCCCATGCCCACCACCCAGCCGCCCCGGGCTCAGCCGGTCCAACCGCCGCTGTCACCCGACGATCCCCGCGAGATCGGCGGCTACCGAGTCCACGCCCGGCTCGGCTCCGGCGGGATGGGCATCGTCTACCTCGCCCGTACTCCGGGCGGTCGGCCCATCGCCCTGAAGGTGGTCCGCGAGGACTTCGCCGCCGACCCGGAGTTCCGCAGCCGGTTCGCCCAGGAGGTCGCGAACGCACGCCGCATCCACGGCCTGTTCACCGCGCAGGTGGTGGACGCCGGCGTCGACGCCGCCGTCCCCTGGCTCGCCACCGCCTACGTACCGGGTCCTTCGCTCCAGCAGGTCGTCGAGTGGTACGGCCCCCTGCCCACGCGCACCGTGCTCCTGCTCGTAGCCGGGATCGCGGAGGCCCTCCAGGCCATCCATGCGGCGGGTGTGGTGCACCGCGACCTCAAGCCCGCGAACGTCCTCGTCGCCGAGGACGGCCCCCGCGTCATCGACTTCGGCATCGCGCGCGCGGCCGACGCCACCGGGCTCACCGGCACCGGTCTGCGGATCGGCACCGCCGCGTACATGGCGCCGGAGCAGGCGCTCGGGCAGGCCGTGACGCCCGCCACCGACGTCTTCGCGCTCGGTGCTCTCGCCGCCTACGTGGCCGGAGGTGTCCTGCCCTTCGGGGCGGGCCCCGAGTCCGCCGCCCTCTACCGAGTCGTCCACGAGCCGGCCGACCTCTCCCGCGTACCGGAGGAGCTGCGCGAGCTCCTGGGGCACTGTCTGGCCAAGCTGCCCGAGCGGCGACCCACCCCGGCCGAGCTGATCGCCACCGTGCGCGCGCACCCCGCCGTAGGTCCTTCGCCCGAGTTCGGCGAGGGCTGGCTGCCCGGGGCGGTCGGGCGGGAGGTCATGCGTCGGGCATCGGGCCCGTCCGCCCCCGAGCCCACGCTCCTCGACGGGCCGTCCGTGCACCACCGGCCCACACAGGCGTCCGCCCCGTCCGTCGCGCTGCCCGCGGAGCGGGGCGCCTCGGGCGCCGGTGCGCACGGCGGTCCGCCCGTACGGCGGGACCGCCGCAGGAATCGGCGCGGGCGTACGGCCGTGACGGCAGGAGCCGCCGCCCTCCTCGCCGCGCTCATGGCGGCGGCCGGAGCCGTGTACTGGCTGGACGATCCCGGCCGGCGCGGAGCGGAATCGGATGTCGCTTACACGCCGCGCTACGAGGACGTCGAACTGACCGCCCCCGACGACGGCTACGAGTTCGACCTGGATGCCGGGAAGGTGACGCCCGCCGAGACCGCCACGTGGTACCTCGCTCGCGACAAGGGCGAGTTCGTGCTGCCCGAGGACTCCGACGCCTTCATCGCCTCGGGATACGTGCTCAGTCCCGCCGACTGCGAGCGGGGGGTCGACACAGAGCCGGTGACGAGTCTGCCGTTCGACGAGCTGACCGACGAGCGGCCGTTCTGCGTGCGCAGTGCCGACGGCGAGCGGCTCGTCGTGGCGCGTGTGGTCGAGACGACTCCCGACGGCGGCCCGGTCACGGTGGTGCTGAGCCAGTACCGGAGGAACAGGTGAGCCGAGCGGGAGCCGGGTGGCTCTCCGGCGGTGGACGCCGTGGCGATCGCCCCGCCCGGTGGTCCGGATAGGGTTCGTGACATGGCGTCTCGCAGTACTCAGATCCTGGAAGCGGCTGCCCGGGTCATCGCCCGGCGTGGGGTCCGCGGGCTCCGCGTGGAGGAACTGGCCGAGGAGGCCGGAGTCTCCACCGGCCTGATCTACTACCACTTCAAGGACCGCACCGGAATCCTGCGCCACACGCTGGAGTTCATCAACGACCGCGCCGAGCGGTACACCACAGAGCGGGACCCCGACGCGGAACCGCTGGGCCCCCGCGAGGAGCTCGACCAGGTCCTGCTCCTGGAGCTCCAGGACACCCCTGAGGTGCGGGAGAACAGCACGGCCTGGGGTGAGCTGAGGGCGAGCGCCGTCTTCGACCCCGTCCTGCGCGAGGACCTCGCCCGGGCGACTCTGGTGTGGGTACAGGAGGTGGCCGCGCTCATGGGGCAGGTCCACCCCATGGCGCCGGCGGCCCGGCTCGCCTCGGCCGCCGAACGGCTCACCGCTCTGCTCGAGGGCCTGAGCATGCGCTGGCTGAGCGGCGGCCTCGCGATCGACCACGCGCGCACCCTCATGTCGGAGGCCATCGAGGTGGAGCTGGCCCGGCTGCGCCAGTCGTAGGCTCCCGCGGTCCGTTGCCCTGTGGACGTTCACCCGTCCCTGGGCGCGCCCGATCTATTGACTGAAATTTCAGTCAGTGCCACAGTGAGGTCATCGCAGGGCCTCGCCGGTCCGCTCGCACCCGATGTCGAGCCGTTCCCGCGAAAGCCCCCGACTCCCTCGCCCTCTCCCCGCCGCGCTCGCAGGGGAGGAAGGAAACACCCATGTACGTCACGCACGCGAGGCCGGCATGCCGCTGACTCCCACCGAGCGGGACCGCCTGCTGCTCTTCACCGCCGCCGAACTCGCCCGGACCCGCCACGCGCGCGGTCTGCGGCTCAATGTCCCCGAGGCGACCGCGCTCATCGCGGACACCGTCTGCGAGGCCGCCCGCGACGGCTTGCGCCTGGCCGAGGCGATCGAGCGGGGACGCACGGCCCTGGGCCCGGACGATGTGCTGCCCGGCGTCGTCGACGTCGTTACCGAGATCCAGGTCGAAGCCGTCTTCGACGACGGCTCGCGGCTCGCCGTCGTCGCCGAGCCGTTCGGGCCCCTGAACCGGAACGACGGCGCCCCCGGAGCCGTAGTGCCCGGCCCGGACGACCCTGCCGTGCCCGAGCCGCTCGTGACGCTCACCGTGCGCAACACGGCGACGGTCCCGGTCGGCGTGACCTCCCACTTCCACTTCTTCGAGGCCAACCCGCGCCTCGCCTTCGACCGCGCCGCCGCCTACGGCATGCGGCTGGCGGCCCCGGCCGGGTCGTCGACCCGCTTCGACGCGGGCCAGGCCGTCGACGTGGGTCTGGTCCCGATCGGCGGTTCACGCGTCGCCATCGGCTTCGCGGGCCTGGTCGACGGACCTCTCGACGCCCCCGGTGCCAGGGCCCGGGCCCTGGCACGGGCCGCTGCCTGCGGCTATCTCGGTGCTGAGCCGGCCAAGGAGACTTCGGAAGGGGTACGGGCATGAGCAGGCCGAACCGGCACGGCGACCACTGTGCTCCCGGGCGCAGCCGTCACATCGACCCCCACGAGTACGCCGCGGTGCATGGCCCGCGGGCCGGTGACCGGATCAGACTCGGTGACTCCGGGCTCGTCGTCCGCGTGGAGTCCGACTCCCAGAAGCCCGGCGACGAGTTCCTCGCCGGCTTCGCCAAGACCGCCCGCGACGGGCTGCATCTGAAAGCCGCCGCCGTCCGCGAGACCTGTGACGTGGTGATCACCAACGTGCTGGTGATCGACGCGGTGCTGGGCATCCGCAAGGTGTCGATCGGCATCCGCGAGGGCCGGATCCATGCCATCGGCCGGGCCGGCAATCCCGACACCCTCGACGGCGTCGACGTCGTCGTCGGCACGGGGACGACGATGATCCCGGGGGAGGGGCTCATCGCCACCGCCGGAGCCGTCGACACCCACGTCCACCTGCTGTCGCCCCGCATCATGGAGGCCTCGCTCGCCAGCGGCGTCACCACGGTCATCGGCCAGGAGGCAGGCCCGAGTTGGGGTGTGGGCGTGAACTCGCCCTGGGTGCTCGGGCACGCATTCAACGCCTTCGACGCCTGGCCGGTCAACATCGGCTTCCTCGCCCGGGGTTCGTCCTCGGACCCGGCCCCGTTGGTGGAGGCTCTCGCCGAGGGCGGCGCGTCCGGTTTCAAGGTCCACGAGGACATGGGCGCGCACACGCGGGCGTTGGACACGGCGCTGAGGGTGGCCGAGGAGCACGACGTCCAAGTGGCCCTGCACAGTGACGGGTTGAACGAGTGTCTGTCTGTCGAGGACACCCTGAGCGTTCTGGAAGGCCGCACCATCCATGCCTTCCACATCGAGGGCTGCGGCGGCGGACACGTACCCAACGTCCTGAAGATGGCGGGCGTGCCGAACGTCATCGGCTCCTCCACCAATCCGACCCTGCCGTTCGGCCGGGACGCGGTCGCCGAGCACTACGGCATGATCGTCTCCGTCCACGCACTCAAGACCGACCTGCCGGGCGACGCCGCCCTGGCGCGTGACCGGATCAGGGCCGGGACGATGGGCGCGGAGGACGTGCTGCACGACCTGGGCGCGATCGGCATCACCTCCTCCGACGCGCAGGGCATGGGACGTGCGGGGGAGACGATCCGGCGTACGTTCGCCATGGCCGGGAAGATGAAGGCCGAGCTGGGCCCGCTGGAGGACGACGGTCCGGGAGACGACAACGCGCGCGTGCTGCGCTACATGGCCAAGCTCACCATCAACCCGGCGATCGCCCACGGCCTCGCGCACGAGATCGGTTCGATCGAGGTCGGGAAGATGGCCGACATCGTGCTGTGGCGCCCGCCGTTCTTCGGAGCCAAGCCGCAGATGGTCATCAAGAACGGCTTCCCCGCCTATGGAGTGACGGGTGACCCCAACGCGGCCACCGACACCTGTGAACCCCTTGTCCTCGGCCCCCTGTTCGGCGCCCACGGCGCGACCCCGGCAGACCTCTCCGTGGCCTTCGTCAGCCGGGCCGCAGCCGAGTCCGGTTCCTTCGGCCGCCCGTACGACGCGATGGCCACCCGCCGTCGCCGGGTCGCCGTGCGCGGCACCCGCGGCATCGGCCCGGCCGACCTGCTGCTCAACTCGCGCATCGGGGACGTCCAGGTCGACGGCCACAGCGGCCTTGTCACGCTCGACGGGGCGCCTCTGCGTTCCGAGCCGGCGCAGGAGGTCTCCCTGAGCCGCCTCTACTTTCTCTGATCCTCCTGTTTTCTCTGACCCTCCTGGGCTTGCTCGCGCCCTAATTCTTGACTGAAAGTTCAGTCAAGACCATGATCCCTCTCCATCGATCGAGAAGAGACCCCGATGACCGCTTTCCGTATGCCCGCCGAGTGGTCCGAGCACGAGGGCTGCCTGATGGCCTGGCCGACCCGCGTGGACCTGTGGGACGGCGTCCTCGACGCCGTGAAGCGCGAGTACGCCGATGTCGCTCGCGCCATCGCCCGATTCGAGCCCGTCACCATGGTCGCCCCGCCCGGCTTCGGCGACGACGCCCGCGCCCACTGCGGCGATGACGTCACCGTCGTGGAGCTGCCCCTCGACGACTCCTGGTTCCGCGACTCCGCGCCGCTGTTCGTCCTCGACGGCGACGGGCGCCGGGCCGGCGTCGACTTCCGCTTCAACGCCTGGGGCCGCAAGCACCATCCCTACGACTCCGACGACCGCGTCAGCGCCCTGCTCCTGGAGCACCTCGGCGTCGACCGCATCGCCTCCGGCATGATCCTGGAGGGCGGAGCCATCACCGTCGACGGTGAAGGCACCCTCATCACCACCGAGCAGTGCCTCCTCCACCCCAACCGCAACCCGGACCTGACCCGGGAAGAGATCGAGGCCCAGCTGAAGGGGCAGCTCGGCGTCGAAAAGGTGATCTGGCTCCCGTACGGCGGACTGCTCGACACCGAGACCGACGGCCACGTCGACGGCGTCTGCGCCTTCGCCGCCCCCGGCAAGGTCGTCGTCTCCCTGCCCGAGGACCCCGAGCACCCCGACTACGCCCGGATGCGCGCCAACCGTGCCGTCCTGGAGTACTCGACCGACGCCCGGGGGCGTGCCCTGGAGATCGTCGACGTCCCCCAGACCGCCTTCGCCGAGGTCGCGGGCAACCGAGTCGAGGTCTCGTACCTGAACTACTACGTCGCCAACGGCGGAGTCGTCGTCCCGGTCGCCGGAGCCCCCCAGGACCCGGCCGCCCTCGAGGTGATCGCCGCCGCGTACCCCGACCGCAAGGTCGTCGGCGTGCCGGCTCCGGTGATCGCGTACGGCGGCGGCGGTGTCCACTGCATCACCCAGCAGATCCCGGTGGCCCGCCCCGGCGCGTGACCCAGCAGGAAGCCCCTCTGCAGCCCTCCGCCCTGCCGTACCGAAAGAGAGCGCGACGATGAGCACCGCACCACCCCCGCCCCGCGTCCCTGGACGCCGCCCTGGGAGGGCTGCCCTCGCGGCCCTCACCTCGGTCGCCGCCCTCACGGCAGTCACGGCCTGCGCCGGCCCGCCCCGCGGCGGCACCGGTGCCTCGTTCGTGCTCTCGGCCGGTACCCCCAAGCCCAGGGGAGACATCGACTCCTTCACGTGGGCCGTCTACGCCGAGCCGCCCACGCTCGACTACACCATGGCGTTCGACTACCCGCAGAACACCATCCTCTCCAACGTCTGCGAGAGCCTGATGCGCTGGACGCCCGGGCTGACCCTCGAACCCGCACTCGCCGAGAAGGCGACCAACCCCGACCCGACCACCTGGGTGTACGACCTGCGGCGCGGGGTGCGCTTCCACGACGGCCGGACGATGACCGCGGACGACGTCGTCTTCAGCCTCGACCGGCAGCGGGACCCGAAGAACGCTGCCGCCTGGGCGCAGAACTTCCAGAATGTCGCCTCCATCCGGAAGACCGGTCCCCTTCAGGTCACCGTCAAGCTGAAGAAGTCCGACTCGCAGTTCCCCCAGTACATGGCGACCGCCGCGGGCGTCGTCGCCTCCAGGACCGGGGTCACCGCGGCGGGAGCCGACTACGGCACCTCCGGCGGCCTCGCCTGCACCGGCCCGTTCACGCTCGGCGCCTGGCAGAAGGGGCAGTCGCTGGAACTCGACCGGTTCGACGGTTACTGGGGCACCCGCGCCAAGGCCGGGAAGGTCGTCTTCCGCTTCCTCACCGACCCCTCCGCCCGTACCAACGCCCTGCTCACCGGAGAGGCCGACGGGGGCTACCTCATCCCCACCGAGAGCTACGGGCGCCTCAAGGACAGCGGCGTCGGCACCCTTTACTTCGGCGAGGGCCTCAGCACCGTCAACCTCGGCATCACGAACATGAACGGCCCGCTCGGCGACGTACGCGTACGTCAGGCGCTCTCCCTCGCCCTGGACCGCGCCGGATTCGTGCAGGCCGGCCTTGGCGGCGCGGGGACCGCCACCAGCTCCCTCACCGCCCGCGCCGCATGGGCGGGCGCCTCACCCGAGGTCCGCAAGGCAGCGCTCGACGGACTGCCGCCCACGACCCGGAACGTCGAGCGGGCGAGAGCGCTCGTCAAGGAAGCCGGAGCCGCCGGCAAGACCCTCACCGTCGCCACCAGCTCCATCGGCCAGGACGTCTCCCTCCTCGCCACCGCCGTCCAGGCCGCCGGCAGCGAGATCGGGCTCAGGATCACCCTCAGGTCCGTCGCCCCCGACGCCTTCACGGCGCTCTTCACCGACCCAGGGGCGCGCGAGGGCATCGACATGTTCCCGCTCACCTACTACGACTCGATCACCGACCCGCTCGACCTCCTGACCAACTTCAGGACCGGTGCGTACCTCAACTTCGCCGGATACAGCGACAAGCGCTACGACGCACTGGTCGAGCGGGCCACCGCCACGTACGACAAGGACCGCCGCCTGCGCGTCGAGAGCGAACTCCAGCGGCACGCCGCGCAGCGGCTGCCCTGGATCCCGGTCGCGGAGTGGCCGACCGCCCTCTTCCTGAACAAGAGGATCACCGGCGCCCCCACCACGATCGCGTACATGTACTACCCGTGGGCCGCCGGCATCGGCGCCGCGGACGCGGGGAGCACGCCGTGAACGCCGTCGACTTCCTGAGATTCGCCGTACGGCGGGTCGCCGAGATGGCGGCCACCCTCCTTGTCGCCTCGTTCGTCGTCTTCGGTGCCATGTACCTGGCGCCCGGCAGCCCCGCGAGCTTCCTGCTCTCCGGCCGCTCCGCCTCACCCGAGGCGCTGGCCGCCGTCAACGCCCGCTACCACCTCGACGATCCGTTCGCAGCACGGTACCTGCGCTGGCTCGGCGACATGATCCAGGGCGACTTCGGCCGATCCCTCACCTACCGCACCGACGTCTTCCGCCTCCTGGCCGACCGGCTGCCCACCACACTGCTGCTGATCACCATGGCGCTGGCCGTGGTCGTCACCGTCGGCCTGCTGCTCGGCCGGACCGCCGCCGTACGCGGCGGCAGGACCGACTCCGCCGTCCTCCTCGCCACCACCCTCGCCGTCGGCACGCCGTCCTTCGTCGCCGCCGTCCTGCTCCAGGGGCTGTTCGCCGTCAGGCTCGGCTGGTTCCCCAGCAGCGGCGCCGGCGACGGATTCCTCGACAGGGTGTGGCATCTGACCCTGCCCGCGATCGCCCTCGCGCTCTACCTGATCGGCATGCTCGCCCGCGTCACCCGCACCGCCATGCTCGAGGCCCTCGACAGCGAACACGTGACCGTCGCGCGCAGCCGGGGCGTCCCGGAACGCCTGGTCATCCGCCGCCACGTCCTGCGCAACTCGCTCGGGACCGTGCTCACCACCGGCGGCCTGATCGTCTCCACCCTTCTGGTCTGCACGATCCTCGTCGAGACCGCCTTCAGCATCGGCGGCATCGGACAACTCCTCGAACTGTCCACCACCACCAAGGACTTCCCGACCGTCCAGGCCGTCTCCCTGATCATCGTGGCGCTGTTCATGGCCGTGAACCTGATCGTGGACCTCCTGCTGCCCCTGGTCGACCCCCGGATCACCCTCGGAACGAGAGGGGTCGCCGCATGACCGCCGTCCTCACCCGTCGCCCCGGCCTCTCCAGGATCCGAGCCGCCTCGGGCCGTTCACCGCTCAGCCTTGCCTGCCTGGGCTTCGTCGGACTCGTCGTCCTCGCGGCGCTGCTCGCGCCGTGGCTGGCGCCGCACGACCCCAACGCCGTCGACCTCGGCTCCTCGCTCGCCGGGACCTCCGCCGACCACCCGCTCGGCGCCGACACCGCAGGCCGCGACACCCTCTCCCGGCTGCTCCTCGGCGCCCGCACCTCCCTGCTCGGCCCGCTTGGTGTGATTGTCTTCTCCACCCTCGCGGGCGTCGCCGTCGGCACCACCGCGGCCTGGCGCGGCGGCTGGCTGGACTCCGTCCTGTCCCGCTCGACCGAACTCGTCTTCGCCTTCCCCGGGATGCTCCTCGCGATCCTTGTGGTCTCCGTGTACGGGGAGGGCCTGCTCGCCCCCGTCGTCGCGCTGGGTCTCGCGTACCTGCCCTACGTCAGCAGGCTCACCCGCTCGCTCGTCCTGGCGGAACGGGCCCGTCCGTACGTGAGCGCCTACCAGGTCCAGGGCCACTCGGCGCTCCAGATCTGCCTGCGCCACGTCCTGCCGGGCATCGCCCCCGTCGTCCTCGCCCAGTCCACCATCAACTTCGGCTACGCGCTCATGGACCTGGCCGGTCTGTCCTTCCTCGGCCTCGGCGTGCCCCCGCTCACGCCCGACTGGGGCCGCATGGTCTTCGACGGCCAGACCGCCATCCAGCACGGCTACCCGCTCTCCGCGATCCTGCCGTGCGTCCTCGTCGTCCTCACCGTCGTCGCGTTCAACGTGGTCGGAGAGCGCTGGGCCGACCGCGTCGCCAGGAGAGACCGATGACCACAACCGCCTCCCCGCCGCCGGCGCCCACGCTCGACATCCGGGGCCTGCGCCTGACCCTCCCCGGCACCGCCCGCCCCGTCCTCGACGGCGTCGACCTCACCGTCGGCCCGGGCGAGACGGTCGCCCTCGTCGGCGAGTCAGGCTCCGGGAAGTCCCTCACGTCACGCAGCGCGCTGGGTCTGCTGCCGCCCCGCGCCGCCGCCGAAGGCGCCGTTCTGGTCGAGGGCCACGACGTCCGCACCATGGACGCCGACCGGCTGCGCGCCCTGCGCGCGGGCACCGTCTCCATGATCTTCCAGGACCCGCGGGCCACCCTCAACCCGCTCCGCCGCATCGGCGACTTCCTCACCGAGGGCGTCCGCTCGACCGGGACCATGGACGCGCCGACGGCCACCGCCCGCGCCGTGGAGCTCCTCGGGGCCGTCGGCCTCGACGACACCGCCCTCGGGAAGTACCCGAGCCAGGTGTCCGGCGGCATGCTGCAACGCGTCGTGATCGCCGCGGCGCTCATGGGCGACCCCGTACTGCTCCTCGCCGACGAACCGACCACCGCGCTCGACGCCACCACCCAGGCCGAGGTGATCGCCCTCCTCGCCCGGCTCCGCGAGAGCTTCCGTACGGCCCTGCTGTTCGTCACCCACGACCTCGACCTCGCGGCGGCGATCAGCGACCGCGTGTACGTCATGTACGCCGGGCGGATCGCCGAGACCGGCCGCGCCGACGTCCTCTTCGCCCACCCCCGCCACCCGTACACCGCGGCCCTGCTCGCCTCCACACCCCGCCTCACGACCCCGGGCGGCCGGCTCTCCGCCATCCCCGGACAGCCGCCCGACCCGCGCACGCCCCTGACCGGCTGTGCCTTCGCCGCCCGCTGTCCCCTCGCGACCGGGATCTGCCGGGAAGCCGCCCCCGAAGCGCTGCCGGCCCCCGGCCGGCCCGAACACCTCGCCGCCTGCCACCACAGCGAACGGCTCGCGCGGGAAGGAGCGGTCAGCGATGCCTGAACCCCTGCTGCAAGCCGTCGGCCTGAGCCGTGCCTTCGAGGCCGTACGGGCCGTGGACGGCGTGTCGTTCACCCTGCCCGAGGGCGGCTCCCTCGGCATCGTCGGCGGCTCCGGCTCCGGCAAGACCACCACCGCCCGCATCGTGGTCGGCCTGGAGCGGGCCGACGCGGGAGAGGTCCGGATACGGGGCAGGGCTCGGCCCGCCCGGGCACGCGGCCGGCGGCAGCGCCTGGCCAGAGCCCGCGAGGTGCAGATGGTCTTCCAGGACCCCTACCTCTCCCTCGACCCCAGGACCAGCGTCGAACGGGTCCTGCGCGAGACCCTGCGCCTGCACTTCCCCGACCGCGACCCCGAGCCCCGCATCCGCGAACTCCTCGACCAGGTCGGCCTCGGCACCCGCGCCGCCGACGCCCTGCCCCGGCAGCTCTCCGGCGGCCAGCGCCAGCGCGTCGCCATCGCCCGCGCCCTCGCCGTGGAACCGGCCGTCCTCGTCCTCGACGAAGCGGTCGCCGCCCTCGACGTGTCCGTACAGGCCCAGATCCTCAACCTGCTCGCCGACATCCGCGCACAGACCGCGATCGGCTACCTCTTCATCACCCACGACCTCGGCGTGGTCCGGTGCGTCACCGACGAGGTCCTCGTCATGCACCACGGCCGCGTCGTCGAGGCCGGCGCCACCGCCGAGGTGCTCGCCGCGCCTGAGCACCCGTACACCCGGCTGCTCCTGGACTCCGTACCGCGCCCCGGCTGGAACCCGGACCGGATCGCGGAGGCCCGCCGGCAGCTCTCGTCCCCGCAGGCAACCCCCACACAGGAGGCATGAATGACCCGAGGACTGAACCGGCGAGGATTCCTCGCCGCCGCCGGCGCGACCGCCGCCGGCGCCGCCCTCGCCGCGACGACCCAGGACAGGGCCCGCGCCGCCGCGGGCACCTTCCGTGTCCCGGTCGAGGATGTCCGCCACACCCGCACCTGGATGGCCTGGCCGGACAGCACTTCCATATGGGTCGGCAAGCTGAGCGGTGTCCAGGCGGACATCGCCCTGATCGCCCGTACAATCGCCAAGTACGAACCGGTCGTCATGTGCGCCAACTCCGGCAGCGCCGCCAGGGCACGCTCCATGTGCGGCTCGTCGGTCACCGTCATCGACTCCATCCCCGTCGACGACTGCTGGATGCGCGACACCGGCCCCGTCTTCCGCACCGACGGCTACGGCGGCCTCGACGCCGTCGGCCTCAACTTCAACGGCTGGGGCAACAAGCAGACCCACGCCAGTGACGCCCTCGTCGCCGAGCGGATCGCCTCCTACGTCGGCGTCCCGTTCACCTACGCCGACCTCGTCGGGGAAGGCGGCGCCATCGAACAGGACGGCGCCGGAACCCTGATGGCCACCCGCAGCAGTCTGGTGAACCGCAACCGCAACCCCGGAGTGTCCGAGAGCCGGCTGGAAACCGCGATGTGCGACGCCTACGGCGCCACCAAGGTCATCTGGTTCGACGGCGTCTACGGCCAGGACATCACCGACGACCACGTCGACGCCACGTCCCGCTTCCTCGCCCCCGGCGAGGCCCTCGTCCAGATGCCCCTCTCCACCGACACCGACGCCTTCGCGCGCGACGCCCGCCAGCAGTACGGCATCCTGTCCGCCTCGACGACCGCCACGGGCCGGGCCATGGACGTGATGCGCCTCCAGGGCGCGGACTACAACAAGATCCGCTCCACCAACCGGAACTTCCTCGCCTCCTACGCCAACTTCTACCTCTGCAACGGCGCCGTCATCAGCGCCCAGTTCGGCGACACGACGGCGGACGAGGCGGCGAAGGCGACCCTGGCCCGCCTCTACCCGGACCGCGTCATCGAGCAGTTGAACATCGACCGCCTCGGCACGGGCGGCGGCGGCATCCACTGCGTCACCCAGCAGCAGCCCGCCGTGTGAGCAAGGGTGCCTGGAGAGAGCAACGTCCTTTCCAGGCACCCGACTCCGTCGAGGCGGGCAACCCTCAGCCCCGGATGCGGCTGATGCACTCCCTCAGAAATAAACACGTTCCAACCGTTCTCCTCAAAGCTCAACGTTTCTAGACTCCTGGCTGTTCGCGCTCGCTCATCTCTGTGAGGAGTAACGTTCATGCCCTTCAGGCCGCACCGCAGACGCGGACGCGCCGCCGTCGTCGCCCTCGCCGCCTGCACTCTCGCCGCCTCGGGACTGCTCGGCGCTCCGGCGCAGGCGGACGCCCCGGCGAAGGCACCACGTCCGGCCGTCTCATCGCCCGTGCCGGACATGTCGGAGCCGCACAAGGTCTCCTACGACGCGCACTCCATGACCATCGACGGCAAGCCGCTGTACATCTGGTCGGGCGAGTTCCACTACTGGCGTCTGCCCAGTCCGGACGCCTGGCGCGATGTCCTGCAGAAGATGAAGGCGGGCGGCTACAACGCCACCTCCATCTACTTCGACTGGGGCTTCCACTCCGCCAAGCCGGGCTCGTACGACTTCACCGGTGTGCGCGATGTCGACCGCCTGCTCGACATAGCCGCCGAGGTGGGCATCTACGTCATCGCCAGGCCCGGCCCCTATATCAACGCCGAGACCGACGGCGGGGGCTTCCCCGGCTACCTCACCACGCAGAAGGGGAAGGCGCGCTCCACGGCGCCGGACTACCTCAAGGCCGCCGACGAGTGGCTGTCCAGGATCGACCCGATCATCGCCCGCCACCAGCTCACCGAGGGCAAGGGGTCGGTGATCGCCTACCAGGTCGAGAACGAGTACTACGACGACAGCGAGGACGGGCACGCCTACATACGCCACCTCGCGGACCAGGCACGCGCCCACGGCATCACGGTGCCGCTGACCGGCAACCACAATGGCACGTTCGCCCAGGAACTCGATATCGACGGTAGCGACTCCTACCCGCAGGGCTTCAACTGCTCCCACCCCGACACCTGGCACAGGCTGCCGGACTTCTCGAGCGCCAAGAGACCGGACGAGCCCCTGTTCCTGGCCGAATTCCAGGGCGGATCCTTCGACCCCTGGGGCGGCCCCGGCTACGACAAGTGCCGGGAACTGACGAACGGTGAGTTCGACAAGGCCTCGTACGAGAACAACATCGCGTCCGGCGCCACCATGCAGAACTTCTACATGGCGTACGGCGGCACGTCCTGGGGCTGGCTGCCCTCGCCGGAGAACGTCTACAGCTCCTACGACTACGGCTCCCCGATCAGCGAGAACCGTCAGCTCACGGAGAAGTACCTGGTCAACAAGAGGCTCGGGTACTTCGTCCAGGCGGTGACCCCGCTCACCGACACCGAGCCGTACACCGCCGGCGCACCGGACAACACCGCGATCTCACGGCGCGACCGGCGCAACCCCGACACCGGCACCACGTTCACGGTCGTCCGCCACAAGGACGTCAACAACAAGGCCAAGGACACCATGCACCTGGCCCTCGGCTCGTACCCCTCCGTGCCGCAGGAGCCGGGGACCGCGCTGACCATCGACGCCCGCGACACCAAGATGCTCGTCGCCGACTACGCGATGGACCACCAGCAGCTGCGCTACTCGACCTCCGAGATCATGACGCACGGCACCTTCGGCGACCGTGACGTGGCACTGCTCTACGGCCGCCACGGCGAGGACGGCGAGAGCGTGCTGCACTACGACGCACGCCCGGAGGTCACCGTCCTCAGCGGCTCCGTCGAGCAGCACTGGGACTCCGACAAGGGAGACCTGCGCCTGAACTACCACCACGACGGTCTCGCCCAGGTCCTCGTCACCCCCGTGCACGGCACCCCGGTGCTGCTGCTCCTCGCCGACGACGCCACGGCCGACACGTACTGGCGGCTCGACACCCCCGAAGGACCGGTGCTGGCCTCCGGGCCGGAGCTGCTGCGCACTGCCGACTACGAGGACGGCGTGCTCCGGCTGACCGGTGACACCGACAAGGCGGCGAAGCTGCGGGTGCTCACGGGAACCCCGGCCACCTCGGTCACCTGGAACGGCAAGCCCGCCACCGGAGCGCTGGATTCCACCGGTGCCGCCCTGGACGGGCCGAAGCCCGTCCAGCTGCCGCAGATCGGGAGCTGGAAGTTCCAGAAGGAGACTCCCGAGGCGCAGCCCGGCTTCGACGACGCCGCCTGGCGCGCCGCGGACGGACCCTCGCCGGCAGCGGACCACTACGGCTTCCACACCGGCTCCGTCTGGTACCGCGGCCACTTCACGGCCACCGGTGACGAGAAGTCGGTGCGGCTCAACGTCTCCACCGGCAGGGCCGGTTCCTACCTCGTCTGGCTGGGCGGCCGTTTCCTGGGCAGCAGCCGTGCCGGGGAGCACACCTTCACCATTCCGAGCGGGGTCCTGAAGCCCGGCAAGGACAACGTCCTGGCGGTGCTCGCCGCAGACATGGCGCACCATGAGGACTGGTCCGCCGACGATGCTCACAAGGAACCCCGGGGTCTGACCGCAGCCGCTCTGATCGGCTCCGAACGGCAGATCGGATGGCGTCTGCAGGGGGCACTCGGCGGCGAGGACCTCGCCGACCCGGTGCGCGGACCGCTCAACACGGGCGGCCTGTACGGTGAACGCCACGGCATGCACCTGCCCGGCTACCCCGACTCCGGCTGGCAGAACACGGCGCTGCCCCATACCGACGACACCGCGGGAGTCTCCTGGTACCGCACTCACGTCGACCTCGACCTGCCCGCCGGGCAGGACGTGCCGATGGGGCTGCGGATCGACGACGACACCAAGCGTCACTACCGCGCCATGATCTACGTCAACGGCTGGATGGCCGGGCTCTACGTCAACGACCTCGGACCGCAGAAGTCCTTCCCGGTCCAGCCGGGAATGCTCAGGACGAACGGCCGTAACACCATCGCCGTCGCCGTGATCAACGAGGACGGCCAGGGCGGTGGACTCGGCAGGATCTCCCTGGAGTCCTACGGCAACCACACCACGCCCCTGCGCTACACCGATCTCGACTCCCCGTCCTACGCGCAGGTACCCCATCGCGACACCGTGGCGAGCGCGGACGTCCTGATCACCGCGCCCGACACTCTCACCCGCGGCGGCACCGGGAAGGTCACGGCCTCGTTCACCCCGCGTGCTTCGGCCGCCCATGACGCGACGCTCGCGCTGCGGCTGCCGCAGGGGTGGAAGGCAGAGCCGGACGCTTCGCAGAAGCTGGGTACCGTGCCCGCGGGCCAGACAGTGACGCGAACCTGGGAAATCACCGCTCCCACCGAGGCCGGCACACCGTGGACGACGGCGTTCTCCGCCACCGCGTCGTACACCTCCCGCGGACGGGAGTCCTCGGCGAGCGCGCCCGCGACGGTCCTCACGCCCCCCGCGCCGCCCAAGGCCGGGACGGACGAGGTGAGTTCGCTGGAATTCGATGCCGTCAACGGCTGGGGCCCGGTCGAGCGGAACACGTCGAACGGCGAGCAGGAGGCAGGCGACGGCAGGCCCATCACCATCGCCGGCACGACGTACGACACCGGCCTCGGCGTGCACGCGGACAGCACGGTGACCGTCTACCTGGGCGGATCGTGCACCCGCTTCACCGGTGTCGCCGGGGTGGACGACGAGATGGGGGGCGCCGGCAGCGTCGCCTTCTCCGTGCTGGCCGACGGCAAGGAACTGTTCACCACCGATGTCGTCAGGGGCCACCAGGCGGGAGTGCCCGTGGACGTGGACATCACCGGGGCGCGTGTCCTGGAGCTGCATGTCTCGAACGGCGGCGACGGCTACGGCGCCGACCACGCCGACTGGGCACGGGCCAGGGTGACCTGCGGCTGAGCATCTCCTGGTAGGCACAGTACGGGCGCCGGGCCGGCGGCTGCTACCCCCGCTCGCACGGGGGTGGCAGCCGCACGGTGACTTCAGGCGGCCAGCGCGGCGAGGACGGACTGCATCAGCGGCACCAGGTCGTCAGTTTCCGCAGCGGCCAGGGAGTCGAGTGCGCCTGCGTTCCGTGCCAGCAGCACACCCACGAACGCGGCGGCGGCCAGCTCTGCGCGCAGGCGGGGCTGGTCGACGCCCTCGCGAGTGAAGCGATCGTGCAGGGGGTCCACCAGACGAGCCTGAAGTTGGGCGCGGGCGGCCTGCTGGGCCACCGGGTCGTCGTGAGGCTGGACGGCGGACCGGAAGATCGGGCCTGTCCCGCGTCGGCCCACGCGGTCGAACAGGGTGCGCAGGCGATCCGCATCGAGCAGGTCGGGCGGGGCGTCGGTGCCGGTCTCGACCTGCAGCGCGGCGATGTACAGGCCGCTCTTGCCGCCGAAGTAGCGGGCGATGAGTGCCGGGTCGACGCCGGCTCGCTCGCCGATGTCGCGGATGGTGGTCCGCTCGTAGCCGCGCTCGGCGAAAAGCGCTCCGGCCGCCGTCAGGAGCAGCTCGCGGCTGCGGGCGGCATCCCGGGGGCGGTGCCGTGCGGGGCTCATCGGGTGACCTTCCTGGATTCGTCCGCGCCCACCCGTCGGGACGGAGAGACGGCGACCGGTTTCGACACGGCTGCGCGCTCGGCGTCGCCGATCCGGGGGCGTCCGGGCCGCAGCACCAGGATGGCCAGGATTGTCACAGCCCACACAGCGCACGAGAGCAACGCAGCCTCATGGTAGCCGCCGATCTCGGGCAACCGGTGCCCGGCAGCGGTGTGCGCCTGCAGCACGGTGGCGCTCAGCACGCTGCCGGTGGAGAAACCGACGTAGCGCAGCACCTGGTTGAAGCTCATCGCACTGCCCGTCTCGTGGGCGGGGACGCAGGTGGTGATCATGCCGGGCAACACGGCGAAGAGCAGGCCGACGCCGAAGCCGGCCACACCCATCACCCCGAAGAGCTCCCAGAGTTGGTCATGCGCGAGTGCGAAGCTCGCCACAGCGGCCAGGCCGACCAGGCACCCCACGGTAAGCACCAGAGCGGGCGACACCCGGCGGGCGAGCAGCGGAGCCGCGCGCCCGGCCGCGACGCAGGCGAGCGAGAACGGCAGCAGTACCAGTCCGGCAACCACGACCGAGGCCCCGAAGCCGTAGCCGGCGCCGGCCGGCGTCTGTACGAACCGCGTGACCAGCGACATGAGCAGGTACATCCCCACGCCGGCGGCCAGCCCGGTCGCGTTCGCGATCAGCATGGTGCGGTCCCGTACCAGCCGCAGATCCACCAGTGGGTGCTGCGTGCGCAGCTCGTGCCTGATCCACAAAGCCGCGAGCAACAACGCCGCTGCGGCCAGCGCGACAAGCTGCACCGATGCCCAGCCCCAGACTTCGCCCTCGCTCAACGTGAGCTGCAGCCCCGCCAGCGCGGCGCCGAGCAGCAGCGCGCCGGGGAGATCCAGCCGCGCCCGGGCGCGGCGCGGCGCCTGCGGCAGGACGACGGCCGCGCACACCAACACCAGTGCGGCGGCCGCCGCACCGAACCAGAACCCGCCCCGGACGCCGAAGGACTGCGCGATCAGCCCGGTGACCGGGTAGCCCAGCCCGACGCCGGCGACGGTGGTGATGGACAGCATCGCCACCGCGGGGCGGGCCCGCCCCGCGGGGAGAGCGTCGCGGGCCGTGGCGATGGCGAGCGGGGTCAGCCCGAGCCCCACCCCCTGCATCGCCCGCCCGGCGATCAGCCAGACGAATCCCAGCGGCAGCGCCGCCAGGACGCTGCCGGTCAGCACTGTGCCCAGGGCGCCGAGAATCACCCGGCGTCGGTGTGGACCGTCGCCCAGGCGGCCCATCGCCGGGGTCGCCACGGCGCCCACCAGCAGCGTCACAGTCAGCGACCACTGGGCATCGCTCAGAGAGACGTGGTCGGCGGCCGCGATCGTGGGCACCAGCGGCGCTCCCAGACTGCTGACGACGGCGACCAGCATGCCCAGGCACGTCAACACCGGGACCAGTGCCCGCGCCCGCCATGACTGCATCTCTTCGACCAGCAGCATCGCCCGCAGATCTCCTCTATGTCATCATGTGATGTCTTCAGATGATGACATAGGCCGCTGCCCGGATGCGAGGGCGGTGGGTGGGCTGCGGCTGATGGCCCGGGGCCAGGACCGGTGCCGCACGACGAGGACTACCCGACAGGCCAAAGCCGCCGAGGCAGCCTGGAGCGCAACGATGCGTCCAGGCAACCCGGCTTCAGGCTCTAGAAGAAGCCAAGTTTCTGAGGGCTGTAAGAACAAAGAATGTTCTTCGTCTGCTGATAGTGGTCCAGCATCATCTTGTGCGTCTCGCGGCCGATCCCGGACTGCTTGTAGCCGCCGAACGCCGCGTGCGCGGGGTAGGCGTGGTAGCAGTTGGTCCAGACGCGGCCCGCCTGGATCGCTCGGCCCGCGCGGTACGCGGTGGTCGCGTCCCGGGTCCACACGCCCGCGCCGAGGCCGTACAGCGTGTCGTTGGCGATCTTGATCGCGTCGGCGAAGTCGTCGAAGGAGGTCACCGAGACGACCGGGCCGAAGATCTCCTCCTGGAAGATCCGCATGCGGTTGTCGCCCTCGAAGATGGTCGGCTGGACGTAGTAGCCGCCCTTCAACTCGCCGTCGTACTCGACGCGTTCACCACCGGTCAGGACCTTCGCGCCCTCCTGGCGGCCGATGTCCAGGTAGGAAAGGATCTTCTCCAGCTGGTCGTTGGAGGCCTGCGCGCCGATCATCGTGTCGGTGTCGAGCGGGTGCCCCGGCTTGATCAGACGGGTGCGGGCGACCGCCGCCTCGAGGAACTCGGCGTAGTTGCCGCGCTGGATCAGCGCCCGGGACGGGCAGGTGCACACCTCGCCCTGGTTGAGCGCGAACATCGTGAAGCCTTCGAGGGCCTTGTCGCGGAAGTCGTCGTCGTGCGCCCACACGTCGTCGAAGAAGATGTTCGGGGACTTGCCGCCCAGTTCCAGCGTGACCGGCTTGATGTTCTCCGAGGCGTACTGCATGATCAACCGCCCGGTAGTGGTCTCCCCGGTGAACGCGACCTTCGCCACCCGCGGGCTGGAGGCCAGCGGCTTGCCCGCCTCCACACCGAAGCCGTTGACGATGTTCACCACGCCCGGCGGCAGCAGGTCCGCGATCAGGCTCATCCAGTAGTGGATGGACGCCGGCGTCTGCTCGGCGGGCTTGAGGATCACGGCGTTGCCCGCGGCCAGGGCGGGCGCCAGCTTCCACGCCGCCATCAGGATCGGGAAGTTCCACGGGATGATCTGCGCGACGACCCCAAGCGGCTCATGGAAGTGGTACGCCACCGTGTCGTCGTCGATCTCGCTCAGCGACCCCTCCTGCGCCCGGACTGCCCCCGCGAAGTAGCGGAAGTGGTCGATCGCCAGCGGGATGTCGGCGGCCAGCGTCTCCCGTACCGGCTTGCCGTTCTCCCAGCTCTCGGCCACCGCGAGGGATTCGAGGTGCGCCTCCATCCGGTCCGCGATCTTCAGCAGGACGTCGGAGCGCTCCGTCACCGAGGTACGGCCCCACCCGGGGGCCGCCGCGTGCGCCGCGTCCAGTGCTCGCTCGACGTCCTCCGCGGTGCCGCGCGCGATCTCGGTGAACGGCTGCCCGTTGACCGGCGACGGATTCTCGAAGTACTGCCCGCGGACCGGCGGCACGTACTCGCCGCCGATGAAGTGGTCGTAGCGCGCCTGGTAGGAGACGATCGCGCCCTCCGTGCCGGGCGCCGCGTAACGGGTCATGCTGGTCTGCCTCCCGGTGAAGCGCTGCCCGCCGTTGGGCAGCTCCCGGCGCGAGGCTAGGCGAGCGGACGTTGCAAGTACGTTGCGCCACGCGTCCGCAGCGATTTCCGGCGGGCCGGTACGGTCAGTTCGGCCTCCAGCGCCGCCAGCCGGGTTCTGACCGGTGCCGTGGGCCGCACCGCCGCGAGCGCCCGCCACACCTCGACGTCGTCCTCGCCCCAGGGCGCGTGCGCCCAGTCCGCCAGCAGGTCCGGATCGCGGTGGGCGATCAGCGCCGCCCGCAGGCCGTCGGCGAGACTCCGCCGCAGCCGTACCACCGCCGGGGCCTCTGAACCCGGCAGCAGCGGTCCGCTGTACGCCTCGGCAGCCGCCATGAGCGCGCCCACCTTCAGCCTCCGCTCCACCACGGTCGCGTCGCAGTCGACCGGGGCCGTCAGCCGGTACGGCCGTGAGGCGAGCAGCCCCGGTCCCAACAGTCGTCGCAGCCGGGCCAGCTCGGCGCGCAGCGTCACCGGCGTCACCGACTCCTGCGCGTACAGCGCGCACAGCAGCTCGTCGCCGGTCAGCCCCTCCGGATGACGGGTCAGGAGGACGAGGATCTCGCTGTGCCGGCGGCTGAGCCTGATCCGGCGTCCCTCCAGGCGCAGTTCCGCCTCGGCCCGACCCAGCGCGCTCAGCAGGCGGCTGTCCTCGGCGGGGCGCGGCGGGGCGAGCAGCGCGAGCTGCGACTCGGCGGCCCGCGCCACCGCCTGCACGAACCCCAGGCTGTGCGGGTGCGCCAGCCGGTCCCCGCCGGTGATGTCGACAGCGCCGAGGACCCGGCCGGTGCGCGGATCGTGGACCGGTGCCGCCGCACAGGTCCACGGCTGCACCCGGCGTATGAAGTGCTCCGCCGCGAACACCTGCACCGGCCGGTCCACGGCGACCGCCGTGCCCGGCGCGTTGGTGCCGACCGCGCTCTCCGCCCAGCGCGCCCCCGGCACGAAATTCATCCCGTCCGCCCGGCGCCGGGTCGCGGAGTGCCCCTCGACCCACAGCAGTCTGCCGTGCACGTCGCACATCGCGAGCAGATGCTCGCCGTCGGATGCGAACGTGCCCATCAGCTCCCTGACCAGCGGCATCACCCGGGCCAGCGGGTGCTCCGCGCGGTAGGTGCCGAGGTCGCTGTCCGACAGCTCCACGTTCGCCGTGCCGTCCGGCCCGACCCCGGCCCGCGCGCTGCGCCGCCACGACTCCGCCACCACCGACCGCACCGGGCGCGGCACCGTGCCCACCGTGGTGAACGTCTCGTGCGCCCGGCGCAGTACCCGGACCCGCTCGGCTGGGTCGGCACCCGGCTCCAGGGCCACCCACGGATCGGTCAACTCACCCTCCCCGGACGGTGGAACAACGCTGTCATGGCCGCGATACGGCGGTGACACGCCGGCCACCATCGTCACTCGCGGTGTTCGTGCGGACAACCGGTCGGACGTTCGACTAGGCGAAATTGACCAGTCTGATGTAGCGGACCCAGTCCCAGTTCGGGCCGGGATCCGTGTGGTCGGTGCCGGGCACCTGGTAGTGGCCGATGATGTGCTCCCTGTCTTTCGGGATCCCGTATTTGGCGCAGATCGCTGCGGTCAGCTTTGCGGACTGTTCGTAGAGGGCGTTGGTGAAGTAGGCGGGCTGGTCCACCCAGCCCTCGTGCTCGATGCCGATGCTGCGTGTGTTGTAGTCCCAGTTCCCGGCGTGCCAGGCGATGTCGGCCTCGCGCACGCACTGTGCGACATGACCGTCCGCCGAGCGGACCACATAGTGCGCGGACACCTGCTTCGCCGGATTCTGGAAGACGTCCAGCGTGTTGGCGTACGTCTCCTGCGTGACGTGGATGATCACCCGGTCGATGGCGTAACTGCCGGGGCGGCTGGACGCCGTGTAGTCGGAGGTGCTCGCCGGCTGCCATTCGGCCGGCGGGTAGTCGGCTGACTGGACCTGCGCACCGGCACGGGCCTCGGGAAGCAGCGCGTAGGGGACGGCGGCGAGGGCCGTGCCCTGCAGGAGCCGTCGTCGGCTCAGGTGGGGTCTTGCCCGGTCCTTGTCCATCGGCGGTGCCTTTCGGGAGGGATGGGGGTTGTCTCGGGTGGGTCAGGGCCGTGGGGCCCGTGCTGTCTCGCGCAGCAGGGTGTGCATGCCTCGGTCATGTCTCCCGCGCGGGCAGCCATGCCACTCCTTGCGGGGCTTGGCCACGCACGTGCAGTGGGTGTCGCACACGATGGCCAACGGTGATTCGACCGCCGGGGTTGCGAACTGGTACACCTCCAGCGCAGTGAACCTGCATGCGGCCCCCCGACAGGTGTCGGCCGAGTGTCACTCGATGTGTGCGATTCCCCTCGTTTCCAGCGCACTTCACCGGCACGACGGCCCGGCGATCGCGCCTCGTGTGCATCACGGTACGGCGTGTGCGGGTCGGGTAGAAGGATGCCGCCGTGGTTGCGTGGACAAGCCGCGCACTGTGGAAAACTCGGCCACCCGATCGAGTGAGTCCCCTACGGCAACAGGCCGTTGGGGCCCACCGCGCTCAACGGCCTTGGCGCGTGCGCGTCAGGCTTGCCCCGCCACCGCCGCCGGGTCGTCCAGAACCGCCCGCACTACCGAGTGCGCCGCGCCGAGCAGCGGGCCTTCCGGGCCCAGCCGGGAGACCGACACCGGGCACGGCGGTCCTGCCGTACGGCCCGTCAACTCGGCCTCCAGCGACGGCAGAAGCCAGGGCGAGAGGCCGGCGAGCGCGCCACCGAGGACGACCGACTCCGGGTCGAGCAGATTGACCGCTCCGGTCAGGGCGATGCCGAGCGCCGTACCGGCGTCCCGCAGGGCTTCCCGGACAGCCTCGTCGCCCGCTTCGGCACGCTCCGCGAGCAGACCGACCAGATCCTCGCGCGGTGCGAGCCCGGCGGCACGCAGCACTGCCTCCTCACCGGCGTACTGCTCCAGGCACCCGCGCCCGCCGCACGGGCACGGCGGGCCGTCCGGGCGCACCGGCACATGGCCCAGCTCACCCGCGAAGCCCCGCGTGCCGCGCAGCAGTTGCCCGTCCACCACTACCGCGGCACCGATGCCGATCTCGGCCGACACATGCAGGAAGTCGCGCGGGGTGCTCTCGCCGAGCCACAGCTCGGCCAGGGCGCCGAAGTTGGCCTCGTTGTCCACGGTCAGCGGCAGACCGTCCGGCAGCAGCGCGCCCAGGTCGGTGTCGTGCCAGTCGAGGTTCGGGGCGCGCACGACCGTACGGCCGTCCCGCGCCACCAGCCCGGGCACGGCGACCGCGAGCCCGGCGGGCCACAGCCCCTCCCGCTCCGCCTCCGCGACGACCCGGCGCACCAGCGCCGTCAGCTCCTCGATGACCGGGCCGGGAGCGCGGCCTCGGTTGGCACCGTGCCGCACGGCCCGTGCGCGCACCGTACCGCGCAGGTCGACCGCGCACACCGCGAGATGGTCGACGCCGACCTCCGCGCCGATCCCGGCCGGGCCACGCCCGCTCACCGCGAGCGCCGACCCGGGACGGCCCACCCGACCGGGCCGCTCGGGCCCCAGCTCCTCCAGCAGCCCCCAGCGGATCAGCTCGTCCACCAGGGTCGACACCGCGGCGCGCGTCAGCCCGATGTGCGAGGCGACCGCGGCCCGCGAGAGCGGACCCTCGGCACCGACGGCGTGCATCACCCGGGCCAGGTTGCGCCGGCGCATGCCCTGCTGGGTGTCCGGCAGGGCGCGGCCGGCACCCGACGGCCGGGTCTGGTGCAGCGGTGCGGTCATGCCTCCGTCAATCCTCGGTGTCCGCCGCTCAGCTCTGTCTGCGCGGCTGGGGATTCGTGCCCCGCTCCAGCAGCGGGGCCGCGTCGGAGAGTACCCCGGTGATCCGGGCCAGCGTCTCCTCGTCCCGCTCCACCGCCTCCAGCACCGGGCCCGCGGCCGTCTTCCAGCGCCGGGCCACCGCCGCGGGATCCTCGCCGGTCAGCAGGCCCGCCGCCTGCGCCGCGGCACCGAGGGCGACCAGTTCCTGGGCCTCCGGTACCTGCACCGGCCGCCCCGACAGCCGCCGCACGGTCTCCTGCCAGGCCCTGCCACGGGCTCCGCCGCCGATCAGCAGCAGCGGGGTGCTGCGGTCCGCGTCCGCGTCGAGTACCAGGTCGAGGGCGCCGAGCAGCGAGTGCACCGCGCCGTCGTAGGCGGCCTGCAGCAGCTGACCGGCCGTGGTGTCGTGGCGCAGCCCGTGCAGCAGACCGGAGGCGTTCGGCAGGTTCGGCGTGCGCTCGCCGTCCAGGTACGGCAGCAGGGTGACGGAGGCGCCGGGCTCGACGGCCTCGCGGTCCAGGCCCAGCAGAGCCGCCACCCGGTCGACGGCGAGCGTGCAGTTGAGGGTGCAGGCCAGCGGCAGCCAGTCCCGGTGCGCGTCGGCGAAGCCCGCCACCGTGCCCGTCGGGTCGGCCGGACGGTGCTTCGAGACGGCGTAGACGGTGCCCGAGGTGCCGAGGCTGAGCACCGCAGTGCCCGGCCGCAGGCCGAGTCCCAGTGCCGCCGCCGCGTTGTCGCCGGTGCCGGGCGCCACCAGGGTGCCCTTGGAGAACGGCAGATCGTGGCTGTCGCGCACCGTGCCCGCCACCTCGCCGGGCCGCACCACCCGCGGCAGCAGCGCCGGGTCGAGTCCGATGTGCGCGAGGATCTCCGCGTCGTACGACTCCGTCGCGGAGGCCCACCAGCCGGTGCCGGAGACGTCGCCGCGGTCCGTCGTGCCCTGCCCGGTGAGGCGTTCGGTGAGGTAGTCGTGGGGGAGCCGCACCGCCTTGGTCGCGCGGACCGCCTCCGGCTCGTGCTCGGCCAGCCACGCCCACTTCGTCACCGTGAACGACGCCCCGGGCACACTGCCGGTCCGCTCCGCCCAGGCCTTCGGGCCGCCCAGCTCCTCGACCAGACGGCGGGCCTGGGGCGCCGAACGGACGTCGTTCCACAGCAGCGCCGGCCGCACCGGCTCGCCGTGCTCGTCCAGGGTGACCAGACCGTGCTGCTGGCCGCCGACCGACACCGCCGCCGCCTCGTGCGCCGCGTCGCCGCACTGGCGCAGCGCCTCGCACAGTGCGTTCCACCACTGACGCGGATCGCTCTCCCGGCCGGCCCCCGTGGACACGGTGTGCGGCGCCTGGCCGCTCGCCACGACCTGCCCCGTGGAGGCGTCGACGACCAGCACCTTCGTGGACTGCGTGGACGAGTCCACACCGACGACGAGCGGACCCTCGGCTGCTGACATCGGGCTCTCCCTCTCACAGACACGTTGCCGTCAAGGACACCTTCCCTCTTCCCAGAGGTGCGTCCGCATACTAATTTGTAAACGGCCATGACGAAATAGTCGTACGCAGCAAGGAGCCGCGGCATGAGCTACCAGCCCACCCCCGATGACAGGTTCACCTTCGGCCTGTGGACCGTCGGCTGGCAGGGAAGGGACCCCTTCGGCGACGCGACCCGCCGCGCCCTCGACCCGGTCGAGACGGTGCGCCGTCTGGCCGAGCTGGGTGCCTACGGCGTGACCTTCCACGACGACGACCTGATCCCCTTCGGGTCCTCGGACACCGAGCGCGAGTCGCACGTCAAGCGCTTCCGCCAGGCTCTCGACGCGACCGGCATGACCGTCCCCATGGCCACCACCAACCTCTTCACGCACCCCGTCTTCAAGGACGGCGCGTTCACCGCCAACGACCGCGACGTGCGCCGCTACGCGCTGCGCAAGACGATCCGCAACATCGACCTCGCGGTCGAACTGGGCGCGAAGACCTATGTCGCCTGGGGAGGCCGCGAGGGCGCGGAATCAGGCGCCGCCAAGGACGTACGCGTCGCCCTCGACCGCATGAAGGAGGCCTTCGACCTGCTCGGCGAGTACGTCACCGCCCAGGGCTACGACCTCCGCTTCGCCATCGAGCCGAAGCCGAACGAGCCGCGCGGCGACATCCTGCTGCCCACCGTCGGCCATGCGCTCGCCTTCATCGAGCGCCTGGAGCGGCCGGAGCTGTACGGCGTCAACCCCGAGGTGGGTCACGAACAGATGGCCGGGCTGAACTTCCCGCACGGCATCGCGCAGGCCCTGTGGGCGGGCAAGCTCTTCCACATCGACCTCAACGGCCAGTCCGGCATCAAGTACGACCAGGACCTGCGGTTCGGCGCCGGCGATCTGCGGGCGGCGTTCTGGCTGGTCGACCTTCTGGAGAGCGCCGGTTACGAGGGTCCGCGCCACTTCGACTTCAAGCCCCCGCGGACCGAGGACCTGGACGGTGTGTGGGCGTCGGCGGCGGGCTGTATGCGCAACTACCTGATCCTGAAGGAGCGTTCGGCCGCCTTCCGCGCCGACCCGGAGGTCCGGGAGGCGCTGCGCGCCGCACGCCTGGACCAGCTCGCCCTGCCGACGGCGGCCGACGGCCTGCAGGCGCTGCTGGCCGACCGCGCGGCGTTCGAGGACTTCGACGTGGAGGCGGCCGGCGCGCGCGGGATGGGCTTCGAACGACTCGACCAGCTGGCCATGGATCATGTGCTGGGAGCGCGGGGCTGAGTGTCCCCCGCGCGCGTGGGAGAGCGGCTTGGGCATGGACCCAAGCCGCTCTCCTCGGCGCTCAGACAGCCGGATCAATCGCCCTGACGGGCGGTTTCACGGGTTCACAGGTCCTCGGGCAGCCGGACGTACACCAGCGTCGTCTTGATGCCGCTGTCCACCAGCCGGCCCTGGGCGTCGAATGCGCCCGGGCCGTCGGTCATCCCGAAGTCGTTGTCATTGATGACAGCCAGCGTGTCGTCGTCCACGCGCGCGACGCCCTCGATCTTCCCCGGCACCCCTTCCACCTGGCCCAGGTCGACGACGAGCCGCTTGGCCAGTACGGGGACGCCTGCGGCAGCCGGGTCGTCCAGCTGCTCCAGCGACGGCGAGGTCGTGTCGTCGTCCCAGGGGCCGCCGAGGATGCCGGAGCCGCGTCCCAGGCGTACAAGCTGCAGCCGAGCCGTCTTGTCGGTGCGCTCCTCCACCAGCAGCCGGTCGCCGCCCACGGCCACCACGGACGAGATCTTCAGCTCCGAGGTGTCGTTCGTGCTCGGGTCGACCACGTTCACCGGGTCGAACCGGTAGGCGTACTCGGCGGTGACGGCCTTCTCCCTCGGCGAGAAGCGAAGGAGACGCGTGTTGCGCGAGGCGTCCCCGGCGCCCGCGTCCGGCAGCGAGAGCGGGCTCTGCAACGCCAGCACCAGATCGCCGCCGGGAAGCTGCGCCAGCCCCTCGAAGCCGCGATTGGTCTTGCGGTGCAGCAGGACCGACGGCAGGGCCTCCACCACCGGGTAGTCGGCACCGGTGAGGTTCAGTCCCTCGGGCACATAGCGGGTGAGCACCGTCCCGCGCGCGGAGACGTGAACGAGCGAGGGACCGTACTCGTCCGCGAGCCAGAACGTCCCGTCCTCGGCGCGCACGATGCCCTCGGTGTCAAGGCCGTTCGGGTTGTACGAGAGCGCCGTCCCGGCGTCGTACGTGTACGGCGCCTCGTCGCGGCCCTTCTGGTCGGGCAGCCCGGTGACGGCCTTACCGGAGGACGTGGTCAGAGGGATCGCGTCGATGACCTGGACGCTGTCCCCGCAGACCCGGATCTTCACGATCGCGGGGTCGAATCCGGGCACCGGGAACGTCCGGCGCTTCTTGCCGTCCACCTTGATCTGCCCGTTGGGCCCGCGGTCGGTCACCGTCCAGTACTCGCCCTTGCGGCCGGCCGGGTAGATGTCGCTGCCGATGGCACCGAGGTCGATTCCGTGGTCGTCGTCCACGCTGCCCGGCAGCAGCGCGTTGCTGAAGGCATCGAGCGGGATGTCACCGAGGGTCGCGGTGCGGACGACACGGGCGTCCTCGGACGGTGCCGCCGCGGCCGTTCCCGCCACCACGAGGGCGGCGGCCAGGGCGAGCGGCAGGCCCGTGGCGACGGAACGGTGGACACGGCGTCGGCCGGTGACGTGCGAGGGCATCGGGCCTCCTGGGACCAAGTTCGCTGACTGCGCACACATTTGGGCCCCAGGAGGAATGCTGTGCGACGGTGCGGTGAACAATCGCCGTCCGTCGCCGGTCGGGTGTGCCGATGTTGTGTTGACGGCCTGTCAGGGGCCGCCCACCGTAGGCGCGGTGCTGGTGCTGGTGTCGGTTTCGGTGTCGAACCGTGCCGTCGTCAGTGCTGTCGCCGGGTCCCGGTCCGCGCCACCGGCCGGAACGAAGCAGCCGTCCTCTTCCCGGAAAGGCCACCAGCGGCCGTCCCGGTCGAGGCGCAGCTGAACCCCTTCGCCAGGAAGCGTCCACCGGTTGCCGCTCGCACGGAACGACGGCTGCTCGTCCGCCTCCCAGGCCGCGCCGAGCGCGTCACGCGCGCGTGCGAGTGCCGGACCCTCCACCTGCCATTCCTCGTCGAGCACGGCCAGCGCCGCCGCGCCTCCGGCACGCCACGCGCGGACCGCCGTGGCCAGCCCGTCACGGCCTCGCCCCGACCCATCGGCGAGCCGCTCGATGACGGGGGCGGGCGCCGCTCCGTCGGCCAGGCGGACGGCGTCCTGATCAGTATCCTGAGCAGCCGTCACATGCGCGCCGCCGCGCCCCTCCTGGCCGTCGTCGCGGAGAGCCTGCGCGAGCATCCGGTACGCCTGTGCGGCCGTTCGGCCGGCCAGGTACTCCAGCGCCGCGGGGTCGATCCCGGGCGCCGGTGCCGCCCCGGCGTCGTAGGCCGGCGGTCCGCCGGGTGCGTCAGAAAGGTCCGGCAGAGCAGGCAGCGGCGGCAGGATGTCCGAGGCCGACCAGACCTCGGCGGCGTCGACACCCACACTCCCACCTTCGGTCCCGGCCTCGGAGGGCTCGTCCCGGGGCGTGCTCCGCAGGTGCAGCTCCTCCAGGAAGGTGCCCTTGCCCCGGCCACGCAGCAACAGCAGCACGAACGGATCCTCGTCCAGGAGCCGGGCGACCTGGTGGCAGAGGGCTGCGGTGTGTCCGCAGTGGTCCCAGGTGCCGCAGTCGCACTCGGGCTCCAGCTCGCCCAAGCCCGGCAGCAGGTCGATCCCGCGCACAGCCGCGTCCTCGACCAGGTGCGGGGGCACCTCCCGGTCGAGGAGCGCAGCCAGGTGCCCGGCCTGCTCCACGGCCAGGTCCAGAAACCGGACCCACTCCTCCTGGGACAGTTCCGACACCAGGACGTCCGCGCGATGGGCCGCGCCGTCGCGGTCACGCACGACGGCCGTGACCCGGCCGGGCCGTACGGTCACCGCACCCACGCCGCCCGCGCGCGCGAGCCGGCGCCCCACCCTGACCGCTTCCGCGTCCAACGCCGCCTCCTCCAGGGCCCGCAGCCAGGCGCGACCCCACCAGCTCTGTGCGAAACCACGCCCCCGCGCGGGCGGGAGCGCGGCGAACGTGCGCTCGTCCTCAGGGCTGTGTGCGTGGTCGTAGCGGCTCATCGCGCCTCCCCGTGCAGTTCCACCAGTGCGGCCAGTTCGGCGTCCGTCAGCTCCGTCACAGCGGCCTCGCCGGAGCCGAGCACCGCCTCGGCCAGTCCCCGCTTGCGGTCCAGCATCTCCGCGATGCGGTCCTCCAGGGTTCCCTCGGCGATCAGCCGGTGCACCTGCACCGGCCTGGTCTGACCGATGCGGTACGCGCGGTCGGTGGCCTGCGCCTCGACCGCCGGGTTCCACCAGCGGTCGTAGTGCACGACGTGCTCCGCCCGGGTGAGGTTCAGCCCCGTCCCCGCGGCCTTCAGGGACAGCAGGAACACCGGCACCTCGCCGTCCTGGAACCGCTGCACCAGCGTTTCGCGCGCGGCGACCGGGGTTCCGCCGTGCAGCAGTAGCGATGACACCCCGCGGGCCGTCAGATGCCGTTCCAGGAGGCGTGCCATCCGCACGTACTGGGTGAAGACGAGCACACCGGCGCCCTCCGCGAGGATGGTGTCGAGGAGTTCGTCCAGCAGCTCCAGCTTCCCCGAGCGTCCGACCAGCCGCGCATCGTCCTCCTTGAGGAACTGCGCCGGGTGGTTGCAGATCTGCTTCAGACCGGTCAGCAACTGCACGATCAGACCCCGGCGCGCCATGTCGTCGGCATCCGCGATGCGTTCCATGGTCTCGCGGACCAACGCCTCGTACAGGCCCGTCTGTTCGCGCGTCAGCTCCACCGGATGATCGGTCTCGGTCTTCGGCGGCAGCTCGGGTGCGATCCCCGGGTCGGACTTGCGGCGCCGCAGCAGGAACGGCCGGACGAGGCGCGTGAGCCGCTCCGCGGCGGCCGGGTCCCCGCCCTCGGCCGGCTGCGCGTACCGCGCGCGGAAGGCACCGAGGCGGCCCAGCAGACCCGGCGTCGTCCAGTCGAGGATCGCCCACAGTTCGGTGAGGTTGTTCTCCACGGGAGTGCCGGTGAGCGCCACGCGCGCGCGTGTGCCGAGGGAACGCAGCGCCCGCGCGGTCGCCGAGTACGGGTTCTTCACGTGCTGCGCCTCGTCGGCGACGACCATGCCCCAGCGCACCCCGGCGAGCCGCTCGGCGTCCAGGCGCATCGTGCCGTACGTGGTCAGGACGAACTCTCCGTCCGCCACGGCACCGAGGCGGCGTCCCGGCCCGTGGAACCTGCGCACCCGCACTCCGGGGGCGAACTTCTCGATCTCCCTCTGCCAGTTGCCGAGCAGGGAGGCCGGGCAGACGACGAGCGTGGGACCGGCGGCCGAGGCGTCGGTCTGCCGGTGCAGGTGCAGCGAGATCAGCGTGACCGTCTTGCCGAGTCCCATGTCGTCGGCCAGGCAGCAGCCGAGACCGAGGGCCGTCGTCCGGGCCAGCCAGTCGAGGCCGCGCAGCTGGTAGTCCCGCAGCGTGGCCGCCAGGCCCGGCGGCGGTCCGACGGTCCGTGCCGGATCGGGATCCGTGAGCTGCGTCCGCAACTGTGCCAGCCACCCGGTGGGCCGTACGTCGACCCGCCGGCCGTCGACCTCGGCGGAGCCCGTCAGAGCCGCGGCCAGCGCCTCGACCGGGGCGACCGACCGGTCCTGCCGGGCGCGGGCGCGCTGCGCCTCCTGAGGGTCCACCAGCACCCATTGGTCGTGCAGCCGCACCAGGGGACGCTTGGACTCGGCCAAGCGGTCCAGCTCCGCCCGCGACAGCTCTCGGCCGCCGAGGGCGAACCACCAGCGGAACGTGACCGAGGAGTCCGCCGAGAGCAGCGACGGGGTTGGCGAGGCACCCGCGCGGGCGGTCGCACCGTCGTCCAGCGGGCCGACGGACGCGGAGGCGGTCAGGTCGCGGGACAGCTCCTTGGGCCAGTGCACGTCCGCGCCCGCCGCGGCCAGCGCCCGCGCGCCTTCGCCGAGGAGTTCGGTGATCTCGTCGTCGGCCAGGTCGACAGCGTCCGGGACAGCGGCTGTGAGCAAGGGCGACAGCGGCGGCCAGGCGCGGGCCGCGCGGCGCAGCGCCAGCAGCGCGTCGGCACGCGCGCGCGGGCCGAACTCCTCGTGCCTGGCTTCCGCTCCTGCCCACAGCTCCGCGGCGTCCATGACGTCCGCCGTCCCCCTCACGCCGTGCACCTGAAGCACCGCGCGGAACCGCAAGGACGCGGTGTCCTCGGCTCCGGCGTCCTGGAGACCTGGCGCCTCCACGCGCAGCGACAGCCGTACGCCCGCGTCGTGACCGGCGGCGATGTCGTCGGCCCAGGCCCGCTGACCGGGCAGGTGCTGCGGCTCAGGTGCCGCGTACGCGGGACCGCCGGTCACCAGCGGCGCGGCGGGGGAGCGGGGGAGTGCGTCGGCCACCGCGTCCAGGAAGTCGCGCAACAGCCTCTCGGGGTCGGGGAGCCTGGGCGGTCCGGGTGTGGCGACCGGTACGGCGTGCGCCTCCGGGGGCATGGCGGCGGCGAGTTCACGGAGCAGCTCTGTGTCGTGCGTGGACAGCGGCCCCACCCGCCACGCGTCGTGGTCACCCGGGGAGAGGCCGGGCAGGAGCAGGCCGCGTGCCAGGAAGTGCAGCGCCAGCAGGCCGGCCGTGCCCCAGAAGGCGATCGCCCGGTGAGCCTGCGAGTCCGCACGCGCGCGCGTGAGGAGCGGCAGAGCGGCACGCATCGGAAGCGACAGGGCAGGCACCCGTACGCGCTCGACGCCCCCGCCCTGCGCGGGTGCGACCGCCTCCAGCTCCGTCACGGAGCCTTGCGCGACGGCCGGGAGGGCTTCGCCGTCCGGACGCCAGAAGGCCATCCGGCCCGCACGGGCGGGGTCGGACGGGACGAACACGGCACAGCAGTGGGCCAGTTCGGACGGGTCGGAGGGTGGTGCCGGGGAGATTCGCTGCACAGCTCTGGGCACTCCTCAAATTTGACTACTCGGCTGGGTGGCCGAGGCTACAGCACGCCGAGGGCGAGCCATCGTGGTTATCGGGTGACTCGGGCCACTTCACAATCCGTTCGAAGCGTGGTCATGGTTGACCTGAACGGACAGGGGCCACTGGCCAGTAAGGAGCCCGTCTCAGGGATGTCTCAGGGTCTGAAGGCGGAACCGCCGCGAATGCGGGGCCGTTCTCAGATCAGAGAGCGGCAGTGGCCGTGAAGGAGGCGACGCTCATGTCGAAGTACGCGAAGATCGCCGCCGGTGGTGTGGCGGTCGGGATCGTCCTGTTGCTGATAGGGCTGCCCTGGTGGGTGGCATTCCTGATCGTGGTTGGAGTGCCGACGGCCGCGTACCTGACGCTGGACCCCTCGCAGCGGCGCAGGCTCCGCCGGGTCGGACGCAAGGAACTGGGCCGCTGAGAGCAGGGTGACGCCCGGCACGGGCCGTCAAGCGGTTGCGGGTGCCCGCGCGCCGGGCCGCCGGGGGCCGCGCCTCCGTCAGGGGCGCGGCCCGCACGGACTCAGATCGGCCGCACGGCCATCTTGTCGAGCGCTTCCAGGAGGCCCGGCAGTTCGGGACCCCTGCCCACGGGCAGGACCTCGCCGGGTTCCTCGTCGAGCAGGACGAACGCGATGTCGTCGGTGCGGGCCACCATCGACCAGCCGGGGCCGTCGGCGCGCAGCGTCCGCGCGTCGCCCGGCGCGAACGACGAGCGAACCCGGCCGACCGGCGGCGGCGTGTCGACGTAGGCACGTGCCTCCGTCAGCACACGCCGGACGCCCTGATGGCCACCGCTGCCCGGTGTGCTCTCGGAATCCTCCGGCGCGCTCGCGGCGGGCTCCGCCTGTGCTCCCGGCGTGGAGAACTCGGCGTCGTTGATCTGCTCCCGCCACGTAGCCCACTGCAGCGCGATCTCGTCCGCCCCGAGGCGCCGCTGCGCCGGGCCCCAGGAACTGGTGTCGGGCGGGCTCAGCGGCCGCCCCTCCGCCACTTCGGGCGCGGGGTCGTGCGGCGCGGGCACACCGGGGGCTGCGACGGCGACCGCCAGAGGCCAGCCCGGCAGGGCGGTCACGACCGCGCGCTCGTCCGGTGACAGCTCGTACTCCATGCCGCAGTCCCAGGACGCGATCGCCACGGCGACCAGCGAGACGTCGTCGATGACGACCGTCCAGCGAGCCCCCTCGCCGTCCTGGCCCAGCACCAAGCCGTACCCGTCGGCGTGGGGCGCGAGGCCCAGTGCCGCACAGGCCTCCGGATAGTCGTCGCCCAGCACGCTCGGAAACTGTGCCGGCGTCAGCAGTACCGCCGTGAGCACATACAGCGCATCGTCCGCGGCGGCGACGGCCTCATCGTCCGTTCCGGCCATCCCTGCCTCCCAGTGGTTCGGCCAACGGCGCGCACCCTAATGCGAGCGGAAGCCGCTTGTCACGACTCCGCACACTACCCGGACCTGCAGGTTTCCACCTGGACAGGGGCGAAACGACCTCGGTCTGCACGGGTCCTCCTCAGGTCGCGGGAAGCCCGGGCAGCTCACGGGCCACCGCTGTGCGCGCGCCGCCCTTCCCCCGCACGGGGATCGTCGCTGGTCGCTCGTCTGCCGCTGCTCAGCGTAGAGTTGGAGTTTCGGCGGCAGTAAGGGGGACGACACGTTGAAGCGCTTTGAGCGGCTCGAGCAGATCCGCCGGATGGACCCGGTGGCAGATTCACTGGAGATCTATCGGCTCAGCGCCACCTTCGAGTTCCCCTGGGACTACACGCGCGCCCTGGAACTGGCCCTGTACCGCACCTACGCCGTGCCGAGTATCGGGCGGCTGCTCGCGCAGACGGCGGAGATGACCGGGCGCACCCAGAAGCGTTACGACGACACCGCGCTGCTGCTCGACGCCGTCGTGGAGCACGGGTTCGCGTCGGAGCAGGGGCGGACCGCGATCCGTCGCATCAACCAGATGCACCGCAGCTATGACATCAGCGACGACGACATGCGGTACGTGCTGAGCACGTTCGTCGTGACGCCCAGGCGCTGGATCGACACCTACGGCTGGCGGCGCATGTCCCGGCATGAGGTGATCGCCGCCACCGAGCACTACCGCACGCTCGGCCGCCATATGGGCATCCCGGACATCCCCGAGACCTACGAGGAGTTCGAGGCACTTCTCGACGCCTACGAAGAGGAGAACTTCGGATGGGACGAGCAGGCGCGGGGGGTCTCCGACGCCACGCTCGACCTCATGGTGTCCTGGTACCCGCGTCCCCTGGCGCCGCTGCTGCGCACGGCCACACTCTCCCTGCTCGACGAGTCGCTGCTGCGCGCGTTCCGCTACCCGGCACCCCCGGCCACCACCTCCGCCCTCGTGCGCCGCGCCGTGCGGACGCGCGGCAGGCTGGTCCGGCTGCTGCCACCGCGCCGCACACCGCACTTCGCCCGCCAGAACTGGGAGATCAAGGGCTACCCGAACGGCTACCGGGTGGCCGATCTGGGCACCCGTCCGGTCCCCGGACTCCGCGGCTGCCCGGTTCGGCACCAGGGCGCCTCAGCCGCCGACGCCTCCTTCGAGTGAGGTGAGAGTGTCACGCAGCCAGGCCAGTTCGGCCCGGCTCGTGGCACGCGCGATGGTGAGGACGCCGCGCCGGAAGGGATCGTCCAGCTCCTCGGCGCGCAGGGGCCGGCCGCCGTCGTAGAAGAAGCTCGCCGGCTCCTCCAGGAAGGCCAGCCGACGCCGCAGTACGGCCGCCTGGGCGGCAGGATCCTCCAGGTGGCGCAGGAACGCGAGCAGCGTGAACCAGTGGTTCTCGTCGGTGATCTCGCGCTGCGCGGGCTCGGCGAGGCGGCGCCGCAACTCCCGCCTGCCCTGCTCGGTGAGGGTCAGGACGTGTCGCGGCGCGGCCACGGCGCCGGGTTCGGTGGTCCGGGCCAGCAGGCCCGCCTTCTCCAGCCGCTTGATGGCCGGGTACAGCGTGCTCTCGGCGACGGGTCGTACGTGGCCGGTGAGTGCGGCGATGTGCCTGCGCAGGACGTAGCCGTGTAGCGGTGCGTCGTACAGGAAGCCGAGGATGGCGAGTTCCAGCATGCCCGCATTCTCTCCCGGGACCGCGGTATCTCGGTGCATCTATATTTCGCTTCAGCTATACATCGCTCCCGAGGTATCTTGGGGCCGCCGTGAACGCCACGTCACCGCAGGCATCAGGAGGGCACGTTGCTGCAGGCCGAATTCGACGGCAGGGGAAGCCGGATCCGCTGGACCGAGGTACCGGGCGCGGAGCCCGTGCGTGTGTATCTGCACGGGCTCGGATCGATGTCCGCCGTCTATCACGCGCACATCGCGGCCCGCCCCGAACTGGCCGGCCGCCGCAGTCTGTTCGTGGACCTGCCCGGGCACGGCATCAGTGACCGGCCACAGCACTTCGGTTACACGCTGGAGGAGCACGCCGACGCCGCGGCGGTCGCCTTGGACGAGGCGGGAGTCACCGGCGCCGAGCTGATCGCGCACAGCATGGGCGGCGCCGTCGCCATCGTGCTCGCCCACCGGCGGCCCGACCTCGTCACCCGGCTGGTCCTCACCGAGGCCAACCTCGACGCGTGCCCGCCGCCGACCGCGGGCAGCAGCGGCATCGCCGCCTACGAAGAGGACGAGTTCGCCGAAAGCGCGTACGCGCGCGTGCTGGAGGCCGTCGGGCCGCTGTGGGCGGCCACGATGCGGCTTGCCGATCCGCGTGCCCTGCACCGCAGCGCCGTCGGTCTGCGGCGCGGCTCGGACCCCGTGATGCGCACGATCCTGGAGGGCCTGTCCGTCGACCGCCTCTATCTGCAGGGCGAGGACAGCGGCGAACTCCCAGGCAAGGAGCGCCTGGAGGCCGCCGGGGTGCGCGTGGTGACGGTCCCGGGCGCCGGGCACAACGTCATGTTCGACAATCCCGATGCCTTCGTGGCGGCCGTCGCCGGGCGGGAGTGACCCGGCCCGCTCGTCAGTCCTCGCGCACCGCGAGCGCGAGAAAACGGGCGTCCTCATCCACGTACGACGTCATGCGCCACCCGGAACGGGCCAGCAGCGGGCCGAGATTGGCCTCGGCCCGCAGGTCGTCCGGGGTGATCTGCCGCCCCTGACGCGCCGCCAGGGCTGCCCGGCCGATGGGATGGAACAGGGCGAGCATGCCACCCGGCCGCACCACGCGGGCCAGCTCCCGCAGGTTCTCCGCCGGTTGCGGCAGGTGTGAGATCAGTCCCGCGCCGAACACGGCGTCCAACGACCCCGACCGCAGCGGCAGCGCCGCGACGTCGGCGAGCAGCAGCTGCCCGTCGCGGTCCCTGCCCGCCCGCACGGCGGCCTGGAGCATCGCCGGGGTGAGGTCGGCGCCCACCACCACTCCGGAGGGCCCCACGGCGGCACGCAGTGGCGGCAGTGCCCGTCCCGTGCCACAGCCCGCGTCGAGCACGCGGTCGCCCGCCCTGAGTCCCAGGTCGTCGACGGCAGCCGCGTAGGCAGGGCCGTCGTCGGGGAACCTGCTGTCCCAGTCGGCCGCCCGCGCGGTGAAGAACTCCTGCACGTGTGTGTGGTCATCACTCATGTACCGCATGATCCCTCACCGGCATGAGGGACATTCCTGTGCGCATGTTCGAGCGGGACGCGATCGTTCTGTCGCATCTGCGCGTCATATTCCAACGTGTTTCGAAATACGCCTTCTTTGTGTGCCCTGTACCCCTAGCGTCCCGGGACCATGGGACACGTGGACCACGCGGGCGGCCAGTGGTGCGATGACGAAGCCGGACCCCTGGTGCGCCCGTACGCCATGACCGGCGGGCGGAGCCGGCCGGGACACACCGGGGTGTGCTTCGACCTCGTCGCATTCGTCACCCTCGACCCGGCCGCACCGGGGCTCTGCGAGGAAACCGCACTCGGCCCCGAACATCACAGGCTGATCGAACTGTGCCGCCAGGAGACGCAGTCCGTCGCCGAGCTGGCCGCGGACACGAAGCTCCCTGTCGGAGCGGTCAGGGTGCTCCTGGGCGACCTCGTGGAACTGGGCTGCGTGACTGTCAGCCGCCCGGTGCCTTCGGCACACCTGCCAGACGCGCGGATTCTGCGTGAGGTCATCGAGGGATTGCGAGCGCTGTAGATGAACCTTCAGAACCCGCCGGGCGAGCGTCACTCCGACACCGGCGACGAGGCGTCTGCCGCCCTGGCGCTGAAGATCGTGGTCGCCGGCGGATTCGGCGTCGGCAAGACGACCCTGGTCGGGGCCGTCAGCGAGATCAGGCCGCTGCGCACGGAGGAACTGCTCAGCGAGGAGGGCCGGTTGGTGGACGGCACGGACGGCGTGGCGCACAAGGTCACCACGAGCGTCGCCATGGACTTCGGACGCATCACCCTCCGCTCCGGGCTCTCCCTCTACCTTTTCGGCACACCGGGGCAGGAACGTTTCTGGTTCCTGTGGGACGAACTGTCGCAGGGAGCGCTCGGCGCTGTGGTGCTCGCGGACACCCGGCGGCTGGAGGACTGCTTCCCGGCGGTCGACTACTTCGAGCACCGGCGTATCCCGTTCGTGGTGGCCGTCAACTGCTTCGCGGGAGTCCACGCGTACGGCGCCCGCGACGTCTCCCAGGCCCTGGTCCTCGACAGGGGCACCCCCGTGGTGCTGTGCGACGCACGTGACCGGGACTCCGGCAAGGAAGTGCTGATCCGGCTCGTCGAGTATGCCGGGCGGACGCACACCGCCCGGCTCCTGGACTCGGCGGGCTGAGGTCCCTCACGCGGCCAGGTCTTTGACCGCCACCACCTTCTCGATGGAGGCGCGGACCAGCAGCTCGCCCGGAACGCCGTTGCGGGCGCCGTACTCGTCCGCGCGGTCCGCGCCCATGTAGCGTGCGGCGATCCGGGTGGCCCAAAGACGCACCTCGTCCAGGTCCTCCGACAGCTGGGCGCGTCCGCTCAGCACCACGAAGTGGAACGGCGGCCGGTCGTCGTCCACGCACAGCGCGATCCGTCCGTCCCGCGCGAGATTGCGCCCCTTCACGGTCTCCTTGCCGGTGTTGAAGACCAATTCGTCCCCGTCCACGAGGAACCAGATCGGGGCCACGTGCGGGCTCCCGTCGGCGCTCACCGTGGACAACTTGCCGGTTCGGGTCCCGTACGAGACGAACGCCCGCCATTCCTCATCGGTCATCTTCTGTGCCATACGCCCATCCTGCTTGCCCGGACGCCGGTCGTGGGGAAGGCTGGCGGGCAGATCCTCCGGTGAGGGGGAGACGTCACACGGGGAGACGGAAATGGCGCAGAACCAGGGACTCGGCTGGCTGCTGGACGACCTGACCCAGCGGGTGCACCAT
The DNA here is from genome assembly GCF_053592455.1 of Streptomyces sp. NPDC002676. Taxonomy (NCBI): domain Bacteria; kingdom Bacillati; phylum Actinomycetota; class Actinomycetes; order Kitasatosporales; family Streptomycetaceae; genus Streptomyces; species Streptomyces sp. NPDC002676. The sequence continues at coordinate 224,872 of NZ_JBSFVT010000006.1, forward strand.
GTGCGGCACGCGCTGGTCCTGTCCAACGACGGGCTGGTCACGGGGGCCAGTACGGGCCTCCGCCGCGAGGACGCCGAGCACTTGGCCGCCGTGGCGTCCGGGCTGCACAGCCTCGCCAAGGGTTCGGGACGCCACTTCGGCGCGGGCCGGGTGCGCCAGACGATGATCGAGTACGACGACGCCGTGCTGTTCGTGACCGCGGCCGGCACCGGCAGCTGTCTGTGCGTGCTCAGCGGCGCGGAGGCGGACATCGGCCAGATCGCCTACGAGATGACCCTGCTCGTCAACCGAGTCGGCGAACACCTCGGCGTGGATGCCCGGCAACCCGAACGCGCTCCCATAACAGACTTCTGACCTGCGTATTTGCCTCGCCCCGCGAAGTTATCCACAGGCTTGCCACGAGATTCGCCGAACCGGCTACGGTTTTTGCACGGCGAGCGCACACGGCGTGAGTCAACCGACTCCACGGGGGAGTACGAACATGTCGGCAAGCACTTTCGACCCATCCCACTCCGTCACATGGGCGGCCGGCCACGCCGCACGTGAACTGGGAATCAAGCGAGGAGAGTTCGACCTCGCGGTCCTGCTCGGCCAGATCCGCACCGTGCCCGACGAGGGCGGAGGCGGGGGCCGCCGCGTTCAACGCGCGGAGATCGACCGGCTGCGCGCCCAGGACGGCTTCCCCGACGCCCTGCGCGAACGGGTGCGCATCGTCGGCACCGCCGAGGGCGCCGCGCTCATGGAGATTCCGGCAGGCAGGTTCACCCGGCTCGCCCGGTTGGGCCTGGTCGTGCCCGTCAAGTTCTACCGCAACCGCTACCGGGCCGTGGTCTGGCTCTATCTGGCCGAAGAACTACGAAACTTCACATCCGGCACCGAGAACGCGCCCCTGCTCAAGGGCCGTACGCCCGAGACGCTGCGCGGGCAGCTGGAAGCCGGAGTGGACCTGCGCGCACGCAACTGGCGGGGACGGCACCGGGGTTTCCTGCTGCGGCAGGCCGAGGACGCGTGGCAACGGGCCGGAGTCCTGGCCGCCTTTCTCGAACCCGTGGAGGTCGCCAATGTCGTCACGGACCCGTACGAGCGCGCCGGGTTGAACCGCTACCGGGCGGCTCCGCCCGCCCACGGCGGGCCAGGATCCCCGTCCGCGCAGCTCGCCGAGCAGATCATGACGGCCGCCGACCCCGACGAGATCGCGTGGCTGCGCAGCGAGCTGGCACAGGCGGTGGAGGAGGCACGGCTCTGTCGCCCCGCTCCGCGCCCGGCCTCTCGGCACAACGGCCCGGCCCCGCACGTGGCCCCACGCCACACCCGCCCCGTGACACACCCGACCACACGGCACGTCGAGCCCCTCCCGCAGTCGGCTCCACAGCCCGTCGCACCCCGGCACCACAAGCCGGAGTCCGGAGGGCCCCAGCGCCATCGCGGCCTGCGGACCTGGCTGCGCCGCAGAAGCCACAGGCCCGCAGAGGTCTGAACACCGGGCGCCCACCCGCTGTACGACCCCGCGCAGGGCGCTGACCGGGTCCGCTACAGCGCCCGGAACAGACCCTCCTGGACGACCGAGACGAGCAGACGACCCTGCAGGTCGTAGATGCGCCCGCGGGCCAGGCCGCGCCCGCCGGTGGCGATCGGGGACTCCTGGTCGTACAGGAACCACTCGTCCGCGCGGAACGGCCGGTGGAACCACATGGCGTGATCCAGCGACGCCAGGTCGAAGCTCCGTGGACCCCACAGCGGTTCGACCGGGATCCGCACCGCGTCCAGGAGCGTCATGTCACTGGCGTAGGTCAGCGCGCACGTGTGCACCAGCGGGTCGTCGCCGAGCGGGCCCACCGCGCGCATCCACACGGCGCTGCGCGGCTCGGCCCCATTGATCTCCTCGGCGTTCCAGCGCAGCCGGTCGACATAACGGATGTCGAAGGGCTGGCGGCGCGCCATCCGCTCCAACTGCTCCGGCAGCGCGCCCAGATGCTTGCGGATCTCCTCGGCCACCGTCGGCAGGGACTCCGGGTCCGGCACCTCACGGGCCGGCGGCAGCTGGTGCTCGAACGGTCCTTCCTCAGGCAGGTGAAAGGAGGCGGTCAGATTGAAGATCGTGCGGCCCTGCTGCACGGCCGTGACCCGGCGCGTAGTGAACGACCGTCCGTCGCGGACCCGCTCCACCTGGTACACGATCGGCACACCCGGCCGGCCCGGGCGCAGGAAGTACGCGTGCAGCGAGTGCACGGGGCGGTCGCCGTCGGTGGTACGCCCGGCGGCGACGAGCGCCTGGCCCGCCACCTGGCCGCCGAAGACCCGCTGCAAGGACTCCTGCGGGCTGCGGCCACGGAAGATGTTGACCTCGATCTGCTCCAGGTCGAGCAGGTCGACCAGTCTCTCGGCCGGGTTCGTCATCGGTGGGTCTCTCCTGTGCTCACAGCTGGCCGACGTCGGTGACGCGGACGACCGCACGGCCCTCGGCGTCGGAGGCCGCCAGGTCGATCTCCGCGCTGATGCCCCAGTCGTGGTCGCCGTTCGGGTCGTCGAAGATCTGGCGGACGCGCCACAGACCGTTCTCCGGCTCCTCCTTGATGACCAGCAGCTTGGGGCCGCGGGCGTCGGGGCCGGTGCCGAGATCCTCGTACTCGTCCCAGTACTTGTCCATCGCCTCGCCCCAGGCGTCGGCGTCCCAGCCGGACTCGGCGTCCATCTCGCCCAGTTCCTCGACCTGGTCCAGGGCCGCCAGCTCCACGCGACGGAACATCGCGTTGCGGACCAGGACCCGGAAGGCGCGCGCGTTGGTGGTGACCGGCTTGACCTCGTCGGCCTTCTCCCGGGCCTCCTCGGCCGTCATCTCCTCCGGGTTGGCCAGTTGCTCCCACTCGTCCAGGAGGCTGGAGTCCACCTGGCGCACCATCTCGCCGAGCCACTCGATCAGATCCTGCAGGTCCTCGGACTTCAGGTCGTCCGGGATGGTGTGGTCGAGGGTCTTGTAGGCGCTGGCGAGGTAGCGCAGCACGATGCCCTCGGTGCGGGCCAGCTCGTAGAAGGACACCAACTCCGTGAAGGACAGCGCCCGCTCGTACATGTCCCGGATGACCGACTTCGGCGACAGCGGATGGTCGCCCACCCAGGGGTGGCTCTTGCGGTAGGTGTTGTACGCGTGGAAGAGCAGCTCTTCCAGCGGCTTCGGGTAGGTGACGTCCTGGAGGCGCTCCATGCGCTCCTCGTACTCGACACCGTCCGCCTTCATCGCGGCGACGGCCTCGCCGCGCGCCTTGTTCTGCTGGGCGACGAGGATCTGCCGCGGGTCGTCCAGCGTGGACTCCACCACGGACACCATGTCCAGGGCGTAGGACGGCGACTCCGGGTCGAGGAGTTCGAACGCGGCGAGGGCGAACGTGGACAGGGGCTGGTTGAGCGCGAAGTCCTGCTGGAGGTCGACCGTGAGCCGGACGATACGGCCCTCGGCGTCCGGCTTGTCGAGCTTCTCCACGATCCCGCCGTCCAGCAGCGAGCGGTAGATCGCGATCGCGCGCCGGATGTGCCGCAGCTGCTGCCTGCGCGGCTCGTGGTTGTCCTCCAGGAGCCGGCGCATCGCCTCGAAGGCGTTGCCCGGCCGGGCGATCACCGACAGCAGCATCGTGTGCGTCACCCGGAAGCGCGAGGTCAGCGGCTCCGGTTCAGAGGTGATGAGCTTGTCGAAGGTGTTCTCCGTCCAGCCGACGAACCCCTCCGGCGCCTTCTTGCGCACCACCTTGCGGCGCTTCTTCGGGTCGTCGCCCGCCTTGGCGAGGGCCTTCTCGTTCTCGATGACGTGCTCGGGCGCCTGCGCGACGACAAGCCCCGCCGTGTCGAAGCCGGCCCGGCCGGCCCGGCCCGCGATCTGGTGGAACTCACGGGCCCGCAGCGTGCGCACCCGGCTGCCGTCGTACTTGGTCAGGGCCGTGAAAAGCACCGTCCGGATGGGCACGTTGACGCCCACGCCGAGCGTGTCCGTGCCGCAGATGACCTTCAGCAGACCGGCCTGCGCCAGCTTCTCCACCAGGCGCCGGTACTTCGGCAGCATGCCGGCGTGGTGGACGCCGATGCCGTGCCGGACGTAACGGGAGAGATTGCGGCCGAACTTGGTGGTGAAACGGAAGTTGCCGATCAGCTCGGCGATCTGGTCCTTCTCCTCCCGCGAGCACATGTTGATGCTCATCAGCGCCTGCGCCCGCTCCACGGCCTGCGCCTGCGTGAAGTGCACGATGTAGACGGGGGCCTGCTTGCTCGCCAGCAGGTCGGTGAGGGTCTCGGTGAGCGGGGTGAGCTGGTACTCGTACGACAGCGGCACCGGGCGGGTCGCCGAGCGGACCACCGAGGTGGGACGGCCGGTGCGGCGGGTGAGGTCCTTCTCGAAGAAGGACACGTCGCCCAGCGTCGCCGACATCAGGATGAACTGCGCCTGAGGGAGTTCCAGCAGCGGGATCTGCCAGGCCCACCCGCGGTCACCCTCCGCGTAGAAGTGGAACTCGTCCATCACGACCTGGCCGACGTCCGCGTCCTTGCCGTCGCGCAGCGCGATCGAGGCCAGCACCTCGGCGGTGCAGCAGATCACCGGCGCATCGGCGTTGACCGAGGCGTCGCCGGTGAGCATGCCGACGTTCTCGGTGCCGAAGAGCTTGCACAGCTCGAAGAACTTCTCCGACACCAGTGCCTTGATCGGGGCTGTGTAGAACGTGACCTCGTCCCGGGCCAGCGCGGCGAAGTGCGCGCCCGCGGCGATCATGCTCTTGCCGGAGCCCGTGGGCGTCGAAACGATCACGTTCGCCCCGGAGACCGCCTCGATCAGTGCCTCCTCCTGGTGGGGATAGAGGGTGAGGCCACGCTCCAGCGCCCACGACTCGAAGGCTTCGTACAGGGCGTCGGGGTCGGCGGTCGGCGGCAGCTGATCGATGAGGGTCACGGACCCATCTTGCCTGGCCTTGTCCCCGAGCGGGGAATCGGCTGTGGATCCGAAGATCACGGCCGCTACGCTGTGTCGCCGACGAAACGTCAGCGCACCGGGTCAACTGGACAGCGGCACACGAGGAATGGGGCGGGAAGCGGCCATGATGGGACCAGCACACTCACTGTCGGGGGCCGCCGCCTGGCTCGGCGTCGGAGCGGCAGCCGCGGCGGCCGGGCACGCGATGCCCTGGCCGGTCCTCCTCGTCGGCGCCCTGATCTGTGCCGGCGCCGCCCTCGCCCCGGATCTGGACCACAAGGCGGCCACCATCTCGCGTGCCTTCGGGCCCGTCTCCCGCTGGCTCTGCGAGATCGTCGACAAGCTGTCGTACGCCGCCTACAAGTCGACCAGGAAGAAGGGCGACCCGCGCCGCTCCGGCGGACACCGCACCCTGACCCACACCTGGCTGTGGGCGGTCCTCATCGGAGCGGGCTGCTCGGCAGCGGCCGTCACCGGTGGCCGGTGGGCGGTGCTGGCGATCCTCTTCGCGCACATGGTGCTCGCGATCGAGGGCCTGCTGTGGCGGGCGGCGCGCGGCTCCAGCAGCGATGTCCTGGTCTGGCTGCTCGCGGCGACCAGCGCGTGGATCCTCGCCGGGGTGCTGGACAAGCCGGGCAACGGCTCCGACTGGCTGTTCACCGCGCCCGGGCAGGAGTACCTGTGGCTGGGGCTGCCGGTCGTGCTGGGTGCGCTGGTGCACGACATCGGGGACGCGCTGACCGTCTCCGGCTGCCCGATCCTGTGGCCGATCCCCGTGGGCCGCAAGCGTTGGTACCCGGTGGGGCCGCCGAAGGCGATGCGGTTCCGGGCGGGCAGCTGGGTCGAGCTGAAGGTCCTGATGCCGGTGTTCATGCTGCTCGGGGGAGTGGGCTGCGCGGCGGCCCTCAACGTGATCTGACCCGCCGCTCGCGGCCGGGATGCACGGGCCGCTGCCGGCGTCGGCCGGGCAGCGCGGGCTGCCGCTCCTGCCCCTGGCCGTGCCCCGGCCGGTCAGGTCGTCTTGCCCGCGTCCGGCCCGCCGTACCGGCGCTCGAAGCGGGCGATGCGGCCCTCGGTGTCGACGGTGCGGGCCTTGCCCGTGTAGAAGGGGTGGCTCTCGGAGGAGATCTCCACGTCGATCACCGGGTAGGTCTGGCCGTCGTCCCACTCGATGGTCTGCTCGCTCTGTGCGGTGGACCGGGTCAGGAAGGCGTATCCGGCGGCGCGGTCGCGGAAGACCACGGCGTGGTAGCCGGGGTGCTTGTCCTGCTGCATGGCGGCTCCTCGCGTGAGGCGGTCGGGCAGGCGGCACCGGCATCCGGTTCAGCGGGTGCGGCCGGAGGCTCGGTGGGTTCAGCCGGAGAGGAAGTCCTCGTCCACGATGTGCATCGCGGCCTCCTCGGCGGACGCGGCGGCGCCGTCGATGCCGACGTCCGTGGCGACGAGGGCACTCTCCTCGTCCTCGTGCGCGCCCTCGTCCGGCGCGACCAGGCGACCGGAACGGAAGTGGCCGACTTCGTTGTCCAGAAGTTCCCCGTCGCTCTTCTGGCAGTCGCCGATGTCGTCGCCGTCGGGCGGAGCGAGGTCGGGCAGCTCTTCGGCGAGCCGCTGGTCCAGTGTCTCCCCGGCCTGGCGTTCGGCCGCCGTCACACCGCTGCGCTCCACCGCCCACGGCCGCTCGGGAGGGGACCAACCCCGGTCGAGGGGGTCGTCGACGCCGTCGTTCTCCAGGGTGTCCTCGACATCGAGTACACCCGAGTCCTCCCGGATCTCGGACGCATCGGGCTGGTAGACGTCGTCTCCCCATCCGTCGGCGTTGTCCACGGGTACCTCCAGGTGGTGAGGACGGCCTCGTACCTCCGCACGGGGAGGCGGGTCGTCAGCACGGTCGCCAGGGGTTGCACGCGCCGCGAACCCAAAGGTTCCCGGGCGTTCCCCGAGCCGGTGCCGCTTTCCAGCCTTCCACCCCGGTTCGGGACTGCGCAACGGCACGGGCCCTGGCCTGGGGCTGCACGCCCGCTCCGGGCCCCGGCGGCGGGTACCGCGCGGGCCGGAGCAGCAGGTACGGCCGGTGCGATGGGTCCGGCCGGTGTGGTGGGCACTGGCCCGCCCCCCGCCGTCACCGCCGCCCGCTCACCCGTGCCAAGAGCGCCACAGGGCTGCGTACGCGGCGTCCGCCGCCACCAGCTCCTCGTGACTGCCCAGCTCGCTGATGCGGCCGTTCTCCACGACGGCGATCACGTCGGCGTCGTGGGCGGTGTGCAGGCGGTGGGCGATGGCGACGACGGTGCGGCCGTCGAGAACGCGGGCCAGGGAGCGTTCCAGGTGGCGTGCCGCGCGCGGGTCGAGCAGCGAGGTCGCCTCGTCCAGGACCAGCGTGTGCGGGTCGGCCAGCACCAGCCGGGCCAGCGCGATCTGCTGGGCCTGCGCCGGGGTGAGCGCCAGTCCGCCGGAGCCGACCTCGGTGTCCAGGCCGTCGTCCAGCGCCCGCGCCCAGCCGTCCGCGTCGACCGCGCCCAGAGCCGCCCACAGCTCGGCGTCGGCCGCGTCGGTGCGGGCCAGCAGGAGGTTGTCGCGCAGGGAGCCGACGAAGACGTGGTGCTCCTGGTTGACGAGGGCGACGTGGGATCGGACGCGTTCCGCCGGCATCCGGGACAGCTCCGCGCCGCCCAGGGTGATCCGGCCGTCCCGGGGCGCGTAGATGCCGGCGAGCAGCCGGCCCAGCGTGGACTTGCCCGCGCCGGACGGGCCGACCAAGGCCATCCGGGTGCCGGGGGCGACCTCGAGGGACACCTCGCGCAGCACGTCGACGCCCTCGCGGTAGCCGAAGTGCACCCGGTCGGCGTGCACGTTCCGTCCGTCGGGCGACAGTGCACCGTCCCCGGCCTCCGGCTCGATGTCCCGCACACCGACCAGGCGGGCCAGCGAGACCTGGGCGACCTGCACCTCGTCGTACCAGCGCAGGATCAGGTTCACCGGCTCGACGAGCATCTGTGCGATCAGCGCGCCCGTCGTCAGCTGTCCGACCCCGATCCAGCCCTGCAGCACGAAGGAGCCGCCCACCATCAGGACCGAGCCGAGCACGAGGGCGTGGACGGCGCTGATCACCGGGAAGAGCACGGACCGCAGCCACAGGGTGTACCGCTCCCAGGCGGTCCACTCCTTGATCCGCCGCTCCGAGAGCGCGATGCGCCGGGCGCCGAGGCGGTGCGCCTCGATGGTGTGGCCGGCGTCCACGGTCTCGGCGAGCGCGGCGGCGACGGCGGCGTATCCGGCGGCCTCGGAGCGGTAGGCGGAGGGCGCCCGCTTGAAGTACCAGCGGCACCCGGCCACCAGCACCGGCACCGCGAGCAGCACGGCGGCGGCCAGCGGCGGCGCCGTCACGACCAGCCCGCCGAGCAGCAGCAGGGCCCACACGACACCGATCGCCAGCTGTGGCACGGCCTCCCGCATGGCGTTGGCGAGCCGGTCGATGTCGGTGGTGATGCGGGAGAGCAGGTCGCCGGTGCCCGCCCGCTCCAGCACGCCGGGCGGCAGCCCCACGGAGCGGACGAGGAAGTCCTCGCGCAGGTCGGCCAGCATCCGCTCGCCGAGCATCGCGCCGCGCAACCGTACCTGCCGGACGAACACCGCCTGCACGGCCAGGGCGAGTACGAACAGCCCGACGGTCAGGCCGAGATGAAGTTCCCGGGCGCCGTCGGAGACCCGTTCGACGAGGCCGCCGAGCAGATAGGGGCCCACCATCGAGGTGACCACGGCGACCGTGTTGACGCCGATGAGGAGCAGGAAGGCCCGGCGGTGCCGGCGGAACAGCTCGGCCACGTAGGCGCGCACGGTGGAGGCCGCGCCGACGGGCAGGGTGGTGGCGGTCGTCGGGGCCGCCGGGTCGTACGCCGGTGGCGCAACGCCGATCATGCGCTCTCCTCCATCTCTTCCAGCTTCTGCGGGGCGCCCACGAGAGCGTCGACCCCGGCCGCATTTCCTTCTGCACTGCTCAGTTCGTCGTCGGTCTCCCGTGTCACCACGGCCCGGTACCGCGGCTCGCCGTCGATCAGTTCGCGGTGCACGCCGACCGCCATGACCTCGCCCCCGTGGACGAGGGCGACCCGGTCCGCGCGGTCCAGCAGCAGGGGAGAGGAGGTGAACACCACCGTCGTCCGCCCCGAGCGCAGCCGCCGCAGCCCGTCCGCGATCCGTGCCTCGGTGTGCGAGTCGACCGCCGAGGTCGGCTCGTCCAGGACCAGCACCTCCGGGTCGGTGATCAGCGACCGGGCCAGCGCGAGCCGCTGCCGCTGGCCGCCCGACAGGGAACGGCCCCGCTCGGTGATGCGGGCGTCCATCGGGTCGGCGGCGTCCAGCGAGCCCTGCACGAGCGCGTCCAGGACGTCGTCGCACTGCGCGGCGGCCAGCGCGTCCGCGGCCGGTACGGCACCGGAGGCGGGCACGTCGAGCAGTTCGCGCAGGGTGCCGGACAACAGCACCGGATCCTTGTCCTGGACAAGGACCGCGGTGCGGGCACTGTCGAGGGGGAGTTCGTCGAGGGGGACGCCGCCGAGCAGCACCGAGGGACCCGGTACGGCGGGGTGGCCGCCCAGCCGTTCCGCGAGCCGTCCGGCCGCGTCCGGGTCGCCACAGACCACCGCGGTGAGCAGACCGCCGGGTGCGAGCAGACCGGTGGCCGGGTCGTACAGGTCCCCGCCCGGAACGTCGGCCTCACGCTCGGGGGAACCGTCGGCGGCCGTGGCCCGCTCCAGGGACAGTACGCGCGCGGTCCGCTTGGCCGAGGGACGTGAGAAGGAGTACGCCATCGCGATCTCCTCGAAGTGCCGCAGCGGGTAGCTGAGGATCATCACCGCGCTGTAGACGGTGACGAGTTCGCCGACCGTGATCCGGCCCTGGCGGGCCAGATGGACGCCGTACCAGACGACCGCGATCAGCAGCAGTCCGGGCAGCAGCACCTGGATGGCCGAGATCAGCGACCACATGCGGGCACTGCGCACGGCCGCGTGCCGTACCTCCTGCGAGGCGCGGCGGTAGCGGTCGAGGAACAGTTCCTCGCCGCCGATGCCGCGCAGCACCCGCAGCCCGGCGACGGTGTCGGAGGCCAGCTCGGTGGCCCGGCCGGCCTTCTCCCGCTGGATGTCGGCGCGGCGCGTCGCCCGGGGCAGCAGCGGCAGCACCGCGAGCGCGACGACGGGCAGGCCCACGGCGACGACCACGCCGAGGGCGGGCTGGTAGACGAGGAGGGCGACACAGACCACGACGACCGTCAGCGCGGCGGCGGTGAACCGGGAGACCGCTTCCACGAACCAGCCGATCTTCTCCACGTCACCGGTGGACACGGCCACCACCTCACCCGCCGCCACCCGCCGCGTCAGGGCAGAGCCCAGATGGGCCGCCTGGCGGGCCAACAGCTGCTGGACGCGGGCGGCGGCCGTGATCCAGTTCGTGACGGCGGTGCGGTGCAGGAAGGTGTCGCCGACGGCGATGCCCGCACCGCACAGCAGCATCAGACCACCCGTCAGGGCGAGGCGGGTGCCGGAGTGGTCGACGACCGCCTGGACGGCGAGGCCCACGCAGAAGGGCATGGAGGAGACGGAGACGAAGTGCAGCAGGCCCCAGGCGAGCGCCTTGAGCTGCCCGCCGAGCTGATTGCGCCCGAGCCACCACAGGAAGCGGGGACCCGAGCGCGTGTCCGGCACGCCCGGGTCGGAATACGGAAGGTCTTGAATCTGCATGACGTCCCAGCGGCTCGTGTCAGGGAAGGGGGAGATGAGGGTTGCGGCGGCAACGGGCCGTGAAAGGTTCGCGTCGCAGAGTGGTGAATCTCAAACGGTTTTTCTCCGGACGTCCGCGAAATCCACTGACTTCCGGCCAGGGCCGACGGAGGGTCATGTCACCCGGCACGGTGAATATCCGGAAGATTGCGTAAGCATCAGCCCGACGCGAGCGGTGTGCTCCCCGACCCGGGCACGAGGCTGCCGTACGACCGGGACGAGGGTGCCTACGCGCCCCCGCACGAGTGGGGTCAGGCACATCTGTACGACTTCGACTACGTCATCGCCGTCGACTGCAACCGCCTCGCGGGCACCCCGCCGCACGGCACCACCCTCGGCCTGCGCCAGCGTGGCTGACCGCCTGGCGGCGTCACTGCCCGTCCGTGCGGCCCTTGTCCGCCGGCGGCGCTCCCGCGGTGGCCGGCGGACCCACCACGTCCACGTCGCTCGCCCGGACGTAGGCGAGCCGGTGGCCGAACTGGATCTCGTAGTACCCCTCCCGGCCGCTGACGAAGGCCCCGGGAGAGTCGTCGTAGGACGACTTGGCGATGTAGGGACTGTCGAGGTGGGACTGCGTGACGTACCGCTGACCCGCCAGGAAGCGGTACGGGAGCGGAGACTCGGGGGTCGGATCCGACATCTCCTCCGGGAGGGCGTCCCGCTCCGGGATCGCACGCCCGAAGACCTTGACCTCGTCCAGACCCTCCTTCGGCGTCACCATCCGGCCGGCCGCACCGACGGCCGTCGGGTGCTTCCTGGGGTTCTTGAACCAGGCCTTCCGGCCCTGGAACCAGATCGCCGTCCAGTCGCCGCCGCGTTCGGCGACCGCGAAGGTCTGGCCGGCGGAGACGCGCGACCCCAGGTCGTTGACGTCATTCGTGGACGCATCGCCGTTCGGCTTGCGGCCCGGGTCCTGGATGAGCGGTGCGTCGTCGAACGGTTCGGTGTGCAGGCGGACGGCGCTGGAACCGTGAGCCGGACACGGCACACCGTCCGCGGCGCACCCCGTGAACTCGGGCTTGTGCTTGGCGAAGTCCGGAAGGATCGTCACCATGTCGCTGTTCGGGCCGGCCGTGGCCCGCAGCGGCGCGCCGAGCAGGTCGAAGTAGTGCCGCCAGTCCCAGAAGGGGCCGGGGTCGTCGTGCATGTCGGGGATGCTGCCGGCGGTCGGGGCCGGCACGTTGTCATGCCCGAAGATGTGCTGCCGGTCGAGCGGAATGCTGTACTTCTTGGCCAGGTAGCGCACGAGGCGCGCCGAGGCCTGGTACATCTGCTCCGTGTACCAGGTGCCCGGCTGTCTGAGAAACCCCTCGTGCTCGATGCCGATCGAACGGGCGTTCATGAATCTGCTGCCGGAGTGCCAGGCCGGGTCCTTGGTTTTGATGTGCTGGGTGACATGGCCGTCGCTGGAGCGGATCGAGTAGTGCCACGACGCCTCCGTCGGATCCTGCACGGTCTGGAACATGCTCTGCAGCGACGCCTCGGTGTCGTGGATGACGATGTACTCGATCCCCTGGTCCTGGGGCCGGTCGGCCAGATCGTGGTTGCCGTACCGGCCGTCGCCGATCTCCTCGTACGCCGCAGCGAGCCAGTCGCAGGACAGCTCGCGCGGGCACTCCACCTCCTTCGACCGTTGCGGACCCTGTGCCATGGCAATGCGTGGCTGCACACCGGGGCTGGGGGGCAGGGTGACGTGCTGCCCTTCGGCGGTGGTCCGGTGGGCTCCCCGCCGGATCACCGCGAAGACGTCGTTCGCGTAGGTCGCCGCTGATGTGGCATCAGGTGTGCCCGGGAAGCGCTCCACCGCCTCCCACCAGTCCCCCGGGTTGGCACTGAGGGGCTTGCCCAGCCGCCGCTGCGTGTCCGCCAGAAGTGCCGCGCCGCCCCGTACGTTGGCGGTGGCGTCGGTCCGCAGGCGCTCGGTCCGCTCCTCGATCAGCTGCGCGGCGCGCCGTAGGTCGGCCGGCGGGTCGGCGCTGCGGTGTGGGGCGTCGGTTTCGGCGTCTTCGTCGCCTGCGGCGGGTGCCCCCGAGGTCGCCTCGCGCTGCCCGGTGTTGCCGCCCTGCAGCGCCGCGGGACCAGGGGCCGGCGCCGGGGTATGGGCCCGGCCGGTGTCCACCAGGTGCATCGGTCCGTAGCCGCCGGCGACGCTGGGGGCGCCCGGATGGGCGTCCCATCGCGACTGCATGTAGGACACGCTCATGAGCACACTGCGCGGCACGTGATACTCCCTCGCGGCCTCCGCGAAGGCGTCCTGCAGACTCGGGTCCCGCCGGGGCTTGTCGCAGCCGGAGAGCGGGGCGATCAGCAGCGGCGCCAGCAGCGCCGCCGACCCGATCACACAGGTCTTCCAGCGACACCCGCGGGCGGACCCGATGACACGTGGGACAGCAGGTCTTCTCATCGCGCGCTCCAATCGTGCTCGTCGCAGCCAGGAGAAAGGCAGCTGGGACCCGGGCGGCCAGGAGAAAGGCAGCCAGGACAGGAGTTGCCGTTCACGTCACCCCCCGTACGTTTCCGGTCCCCGCGCGCCACGGCGCGTCGAGCGTCACCGAGCTGGACCAGCGCCACGGCCCAGGCCACCCGGTCGGCGGCAGCGACTCCGCCTCCCGGGTGGGGCAGCCGCGGGTCGGGCAGTCGCAGGTGGGGCAGTCAGGTGGGGCGGCCGGGCGCGGCCTCACTCCTGCACAGGGTTCACCCGCCAGTCGGGGTGGCCCGGCATGGGCGGGGTGTGCGGCCCGTACAGCCACGACGTCAGGAACGGGTCCAGGTCCTCGCCCGCGACCCGGGACGCGAGGGCGATGAACTCCCGGGTGCCCGCCGCACGGCCCCGGTACGTCGTCACCCAGGAGCGCTCGATCCGGTCGAAGGTCTCCTCGCCCACCTTCTCCCGCAGGGCGTACAGCACCAGCGCCGAGCCGTCGTAGCGCATCACCTTGAACAGGGTCGCTTCGGTGGGCTCGGCGGGCGCCCCGTCGTCGTGACGCCACCGGTCGTGCTGCTCGTACGCGTCTCGCATCGCGTCCTTGAGACTGACGCCGTCGTGCTCCTCGGAGTACAGACGCTCGTAGAAGCGGGCGTGTCCCTCGCTCAGCCACAGGTCGGACCAGCGCCGGATGGCGATGCTGTCACCCGTCCACTGGTGGGCCAGCTCGTGCACGAGATTGCGCTCGGCGTCGACCCGGCCGCCCAGCAGGTCGTCCTTCGGTACGACGGACAGCGACTGCGTCTCCAGCGCCACCGGCAGGTCGGTGTCCCCGACCAGCACGCCGTAGCGGTGGAACGGGTACGGGCCGAGCCGCCGTTGCAGCCAGTCCAGGTGCTCCGTGGTGAGCGAGCGGTATGCCTCGGTGTCCCCGACCAGCCCGTCCGGCACCACGTCCCGGACGGGCAGCCCGCGCGGGCCGTGGCGGTCGCGGAACGTGAACCTGCCGATCGCCAGCTGCACCAGCTGCGCGGCGATCGGCTGTTCGGAGTCGTACGTCCACCGGGTGCGTCCGCCGGGTCGCCGGACGGTGCCGACGAGTCGGCCGTTGGCCACCGCGCTGAGGCCCGCGGGGGTGGTGATGTGGAAGGTGACCGGCGCCCGCAGACTCGGGTGGTCGTTCGCCGGGAAGATCATTTTGGCGCCGTCGGGCTGGGCGCAGACCACGGTGCCATCGGGCGTGGGCACCCAGCCGTAGTCCTGGATCGCGTCGTGGCGGTGGCGTCGCTGGGTCGGGTCGGCGGTGTAGGCCACGCGCACGGTGAACGCGCTGCCGCGGGGGATAGGCCGGGCGGGAGTCACGACGAGTTCGTCGCCGTCGCGCACCGCGGTGGCCGGTGCCCCGTCGACTGTCACCCGGTGCAGCGTGTTCCCCGCGAAGTCGAGGTCGAAGCGGGACAGGGACTGCGTGGCGGTGGCGCTGATGGTGGCGCCGGCGTCGAAGGGTGTCCGAGGTGCCCGCCAGTCGAAGTCCAGTGTGTAACGGCGCACCGAGTAGCCGCCGTTGCCGGCGAGCGGCATCAGGGGGTCGCCGATGCCGCGTGCGCCGGGCGCCGGTGCCGGGCCCGGCACCGGCGAGGCGGTCGAGCCGGGAGCGGGTGAGCCGTGGCCTCCGTCCGGGCGCGGGTCGGAGAGAACGGCGGCACCGGTGAAGGCGAAGGCGACGGCACCGGCGAAGGCGAGGGCCGTGCGCCCGGGTCGGATGCCGACGGTCGTGATCTTCATGACCGCACTATGGCAGTAGAGTGTGCTTATAGCACTAAATGTCCCTACATAGTGCGTCCGCATGGGGCAATCCGGCCGGCGCCCGTGCACTCGATGCCGTGGCTCCATTCGCCCGGCGGCCGTCGTCCGATCTGTCCATTGCGGTGGATGGTCAACTCCCCGTAGAACACCGGCCATGAGAAGACGGATAGTCATGTCCATGCTTGCGGGAGTGACCCTCTTCGCGAGCACGCTCTTCGGTACCGGAGTCGTCGCCGCCCAAGCCGCCGACGTCCCGGCCGAGTTCGGCACCGACTGGCACGACCCGGTCACCGCCGCGCCGCCGGTAGACCGGCCGCACACCAAATCCTGCGAAGTCACCCTCGCCGACGCCCAGTTCCGCGACTTCACCCCCTACCGAGGCTCGTACATGCCGCCCCAGGGCTGCGGCGACCACTGGAGCAAGGTCGTTCTGCAGCTGGACGGCAAGGTGAAGGGCCGTCAGTACGACCGCCTCGGCTATCTGCACGTCGGCGGCGTCGAGATTCTGCGTACCTCCACGCCCGAGCCGTCCCCGGACGGCATCGCCTGGCACGTCGAGAAGGACGTCACCCGCTACAGCGACACCTTCCGCAGTGCCCAGGACGTCGAGATGCTCATCGGGAACGTCGTCAACGACACCTACACCGGCGTCATCGACGTACACGTCACCCTGACCTTCTACGCCGGCCGCCCGGAGACCCCGGCCCCCGACCGCGTCCTGACCCTCGCCGACACGCCCGACGGCACGACCCTCACCACCCCGCGCAACAGCGAGCGCATCGTCGCCGAGGTGTATGCCACCGGATCCGGCGGCGGCTGCGAGGAGTTCTGGTACATGACCGTCGCCGACCCGGCGTCGTACTCCTGCAAGGCCGACCACGGCCCCTACCGCGAGGTACAGATCAAGGTCGACGGCCAACTCGCCGGAATCGCCTCGCCGTTCCCGAACGTGTGGACCGGCGGCTGGTCCGATCCCTTCCTCTGGTACGTCATCCCAGCCCCGGGCGCCTTCGACGTCCGGCCCATCGAGTACGACCTCACGCCCTATGCCGGTTTGCTCGACGACGGCCGCCCGCACCGCGTCGAAGTCTCCGTCGTCGGCGTGCCCGCGGGCCAGGCGGGCTGGAGCGTCCCCGTGAACGTGCTGGTCTGGCAGGATGCGCACCGCGCCCAGGTCACCGGTGCCCTCACCGAGAACAAGGCGACCGACATCGCCAACTCCTCCACCTACACGCCCGGTTCGGAGAACCGCGTGGACACGCGGGCCGGGCACCGGCTCACCGTCGCCGGATACCTCGACACCTCGCACGGCCGCGTGACCACCACGGTCACCCGGACCCTCGCCAACACCTCCGCACACACCTGGACCGACGGCGAGAACACGGACGGACTCGACGCGACCTGGACCGACGACCAGAGAATCACCGTCGGCGGACAGGGGCCCGAGCGGACGACGCGCACGTTGCGGACGTACACGATGAGCGGCGCCACGACGGTCGGCACGGACAACCGGCTCCGCACCGCACTGACCCTCGGCGACCGGGCCGCGGTCGTGCAGCGCCAGGACGGCCGGCGCACCGCGTGGTCGCGGCTCGACGACACCTACAGCGGCGACGCCTCCTTCACGCTGAACGTCCCGCGCGACCAGCGTCACGCGGTCGGCACCTCGACGGAGCGCTACCGCCTGTATGGGACTGACGGCTGCTACGACCACACCCTGGCCACGGCTCAGGGAGTGCTCACCGAGGACCGCAGCCGCTGCTGAGTCCGGCAGACCGGCGCGGTTGTCCGGCTTGAGTGCGGCGCTCTCCGTTGCGTGGGGGGCGCCGCGCGGTTGTCAGCAGCGCTTGGGGACTTCCCCGTCGATCAGCGTGTCCAGCAGCACACCGAGCACCTCGCGCTCCTTTCCGGTCAGGGGCGCGAGTATCTCCTCGGCCGCCGACCGGCGGGCGCCGCGCAGCTCGCGCAGGGTCGCGCGCCCGTCGTCCGTCAGCTCGATCCGGGTCACCCGCCGGTTCGCCGGGTCCGCCACCCGGCGCACCTTGCCGCTCGCCTCCAGCCCGTCGACCAGCGTCGTCACCGCGCGGGGCACCACCTCCAGGCGCTCGGCGAGGTCGGCCATGCGCGGCGGTGAGCCGTAGTGCGCGAGAGTGCGCAGCAGCCGGGACTGGGCGGGCGTGACGCCCAGGTCGCGCTGCTCCAGGTGGTGCTTCTGGATGCGCTGCACCCGGCGGGTCAGCCGCAGCAACTGCTCGGCGAGCAGGCCGTCGGGATCGGGGGTGGTCATGCGGGAACAATATCAGGATGCAGTTCATTGTGAGTATAGGTAACAATGAGCTAAGATCCGTAAGTCATCGTCGGTCGGCCTCCGCGCCGGCGCCCGTTCACCACCGTAGGAGCCCATGCATCCCGACCGAGAACCCTCCTGGACCCCGCCTGCCGACGCCAAGGAACAGCCCCGGCAGGTGCGCCGCATCCTGAAGCTCTTCCGCCCCTACCGCGGGCGGCTCGCGATCGTCGGCCTGCTGGTCGGCGCCGCCTCGCTGGTCTCCGTGGCCACGCCGTTCCTGCTCAAGGAGACGCTCGACGTCGCGATTCCCGACGGCCGCACCGGCCTGCTGAGCCTGCTCGCGCTCGGCATGATCCTCAGCGCCGTCCTGACCAGCGTCTTCGGTGTGCTCCAGACGCTGATCTCGACCACCGTCGGCCAGCGTGTCATGCACGACCTGCGCACCGCCGTCTACGGCCGCCTGCAGCGCATGTCGCTCGCCTTCTTCACCCGCACCCGCACCGGCGAGGTGCAGTCCCGCATCGCCAACGACATCGGCGGCATGCAGGCCACCGTGACCTCCACCGCCACCTCCCTCGTCTCCAACGTCACCAGCGTCGTCGCCACGATCGTCGCGATGGTCGCCCTCGACTGGCGGCTCACGATCGTCTCGCTGGTCCTGCTGCCGGTGTTCGTGTGGATCAGCCGCCGGGTCGGCAACGAGCGCAAGAAGATAACCACTCAGCGCCAGAAGCAGATGGCCGCGATGGCCGCCACGGTCACCGAGTCGCTCTCGGTCAGCGGCATCCTGCTCGGCCGCACCATGGGCCGTTCCGACTCGCTCACCGCGTCCTTCGCCGAGGAGTCCGAGCGCCTGGTCGACCTCGAGGTGAGGGCGAACATGGCCGGCCGCTGGCGCATGGCCGTGATCACCATCGTCATGGCCGCGATGCCCGCCGTCATCTACTGGACCGCGGGCATCGCCCTCCAGCTCGGCGGTCCGCAGGTCTCCCTCGGCACGATCGTCGCCTTCGTCTCGCTCCAGCAGGGCCTGTTCCGCCCGGCCGTGAGCCTGCTCGCGACCGGCGTCCAGATCCAGACGTCGCTCGCGCTCTTCCAGCGCATCTTCGAGTACCTCGACCTGCCGATCGACATCACCGAGCGCGCCGAGCCCGTCCACCTCGACCAGGTCAAGGGCGAAGTCCGCTTCGAGGGCGTGGAGTTCCGCTACGAGACGGACGGCGAGGGTGGCAAGGACGGCGGCGGCGCCGCGGTCCGGCCCGTCCTCGACGGCATCGACGTCACCGTCCCTGCCGGCGGAAGCCTCGCGATCGTCGGCCCGACCGGCGCGGGCAAGTCCACGCTCGGCTATCTGGTGCCCCGCCTCTACGACGTCACCGGCGGCCGGGTCACCCTGGACGGCGTCGACGTCCGCGACCTCGACTTCGACACCCTCGCCCGCGCGGTCGGCGTCGTCTCCCAGGAGACGTACCTCTTCCACGCCTCGATCGCCGACAACCTCCGCTTCGCCAAGCCCGACGCCACCGACGAGGAACTGGAGGAGGCGGCACGGGCCGCCCAGATCCACGACCACATAGCGGGGCTGCCCGACGGCTACGACACCGTCGTCGGCGAGCGTGGTCACCGTTTCTCCGGCGGCGAGAAGCAGCGCCTGGCGATAGCCCGCACGATCCTGCGTGATCCGCCCGTGCTCATCCTCGACGAGGCGACCAGTGCGTTGGACACCCGCACGGAGGCCGCCGTGCAGCAGGCCATCGACGCGCTGTCGGCCAACCGGACGACCATCACCATCGCACACCGCCTGTCCACCGTCCGGGGCGCCGACCAGATCGTGGTCCTGGACTCCGGACGGGTCGCCGAACGCGGCTCGCACGAGGAACTGCTGGAACTGGACGGGCGGTACGCGGCCCTGGTGCGCCGGGACGCGCAACTGGAGCCGACCAGCTGAAGAGGGCCGACGAAGCGGTAGATGTATCAGATATGCCGGGTTTGTGAGGATATGCGTATTACCGTTCCCGCATGCTGACGAACACTCCGCCACGGAGCACGATTCGACTGACACGCCGGGGCAAGCTCGTCCTCGTCGTGGCCGGCGCCGTCCTGGCCGGCACCGCCGTGGCGGTGCCGCTGCTGACCCTGGGAGGCGGCGGCGACGAGGCGGTGCCGCCCGCCGCGCTCGTCATCCCCGAGGGCTGGCGTGCGAGCCAGATCTACGACGCCGTCGACAAGGCCCTCAAGCTGCCCCCGGGCAGCGCCCGCAAGTCCATCGGCAAGGCCGGCCTGAAACTGCCGAACGACGCCTCGGGCAACCCGGAGGGCTATCTCTTCCCGGCAACGTATCCGCTGCAGAAGGGCGTGACTCCCGAGTCGCTGCTGCGCTTCATGGTCGACACCGCCAACGAGAACTTCAACGGGGCACCGGTCGCGGCGGGAGCCCAGCGCAACTCCCTGAACGTCTATCAGGCCGTCACCATCGCCAGCATCGTCCAGGCCGAGGCCGCCACGAAGGCCGACATGGGGAAGGTGGCCCGGGTCGTCTTCAACCGGCTGGAGCGCGGCATGCCGCTCCAGATGGACTCCACCATCAACTACGTGCTGAACCGCAGCACGGTCCGCACCAGCGCGGACGAAACCCACATCGAGAGCCCCTACAACTCCTACCAGCGCATGGGTCTGCCGCCCACACCCATCGGCAACCCCGGCGCGGAGGCGATGCGCGCCGTGATCAATCCGCCGCCGGGCGACTGGCTGTACTTCGTCACGGTCAAGCCCGGCGACACCCGCTTCACCTCCGACTACGCGACGCACATGCGCAACGTGGCCGAGTTCAACGCCCTGCACCAGAGCGGCGGGCAGTCGCAGGGCACGAGCCAGAGCCCGCACACCGCGCAGAACTCCGCGCACATTCGGGCGCCGCAGGGCTCGCGCGTCCGCTGAGCCGACGGGGCGTCACGCGGCGACGGGTTGCTCGTCGGCCAGCAGCCGCCTGATGTCCCGTACGGCCGCGCGCCCGGCCCGGTTGGCACCGATGGTGCTGGCCGAGGGACCGTAGCCGACGAGGTGGATACGCGGATCGGCGACCGCGCGGGTCCCCTCGACGCGGATCCCGCCGCCCGGCTCGCGCAGCCGCATCGGCGTCAGATGGTCCAGCGCGGCCCGGAAACCGGTCGCCCAGAGGATGACATCGGCGTCGACGCGACGACCGTCGGCCCATTCCACGCCGTCCGGTGTGATCCGGTCGAACATCGGCTGTCGGTCCAGAACCCCGTCCGCCAGCCCCTGCCGGATGGCGTCGTTGAGCGGCAGCCCGGTGACCGAGACCACACTCCTGGGCGGCAGCCCCTGCCGTACGCGTTCCTCCACCAGCGCGACCGAGGCCCGGCCCGCCTCCTGGTCGAACTGCCCCTCGCGGAAGACCGGGGGCCGGCGGGTGACCCAGCTGGTGGCGGCAGCGTACGGGGCGAGCTCCAGCAGGTGCTGGGTGCCCGAGGCCCCGCCGCCCACGACCACGACCCGCTGTCCCGCGAACTCCTCGGGGCCGTTGTACTGCGCGGTGTGCAACTGCCGCCCCCGGAACGTCTCCTGGCCCGGATAACGCGGCCAGAACGGCCGGTCCCAGGTGCCCGTGGCGTTGATCAGCGCCCGCGTCGACCAGATGCCGTCCGAGGTCTCCACGAGCAGCCGCCCGCCGTCCCCCTCACGCACGGCCGTCACGTCCACGGGACGCCGTACCCGCAGGTCGAAGGTGCGCTCGTACCGGTCGAAATACTCGGCGATCACCTCCGCCGACGGCCGGGCCGGGTCGGCGTCCGTAAGTTCCATGCCGGGCAGCGCGTGCATCCCGTGCACCTTGCCGTACGTCAGCGACGGCCACCGGAACTGCCAGGCTCCGCCCGGACCGGGGGAGTGGTCCAGCACCACGAAGTCAGGGTCCGGCTCGAAGCCGGTGCGCCGTAGGTGATAGGCGCTGGACAGACCGGCCTGACCAGCGCCTATGACGACTACCTCGACCTCGCGCGTTTCGTTCACGCTTCTACCAACAGAGGGCTGCGCCGGGATCTTCCCGAGAGGCCGGAGCCTCCCGGGAGTCAGCGCCCGCCCGTCGCGAGCAGCGGAACCCCCGCCCGGTCCAGCAGCCCGCGTGCCGCCAGTTCGGGGATCTGGAGAGCACGAGGTGTTCGATGCCGAGCGCGTGGTACTACTCGACCCGGTCGGCGACCTCCGCGTGGCTGCTGACCAGAGCCGTGCCCGCGCCGCCGCGGACCAGGCCGACCCCCGCCGACAGGTTCGGGCAAATCTCCAGCCGGTCCCGCGAGCCCCCCCCCGTGCAGTTCCAGCATCCGCCGCTGACCCTCCGACTCGCTGCGGCCGAGCGTGGCCTGCGCGGCGGCGACGGTGTCGGCGTCGAGGTCGTCGAGCAGCCGGTCCGCTGTCGCCCAGGCCCCGACGGGGGAGTCCCGGTTGATCGTGTGCAGCCGGATGCCGAAGCGGACCGTCCGGCCCACCCGCTCTTCAGACGGTTTCGGCTGCCGTGTCGACGCCGAGCCTTTCGAGCAGTCCGGCGCGGAGTGCGGCGAACCGGGGGTCGGAGAGACCACGCGGCCGGTCGACGTCGATGCGCTGTTCGTGGGCGATACGGCCGCTGTCCATCACCAGGACGCGGTCGGCGAGCAGTACGGCCTCCTCGACGTCGTGCGTGCCGAGCAGGACGGCGCGGCCCCGGCGCCGCCACAACTCCCCGGCCAGCCGCTGGGCCTTGATCCGGGTGAGTGCGTCCAGGGCGCCGAACGGCTCGTCCAGCAACAGGAGATCGGGCCCCGGCACCACGGCGCTGGCCAGGGAGGCGCGCTGGGACTCGCCGCCGGAGAGGGTCCTCGTCCAGGCGTCGGCGCGGTGCCCGAGGCCGACTTCTTCCAACTCCTGCTGAACGCAACATGCGGCCGAAACCAGCCAGATGGGCACGGCCGGGGTCAACGGTGTCTCGCAGCGGACTTCTCGTCTCAGCAGCCGGCTGTGCCGCCGCATGTGAATCGTGCTGTATGGGTCAGGATGGGGGCATGCCCGATGCCTTCACCACCCGCATGCTGCACATCACCTCCGGTTCCCGGGAACGCGTCGTCGACCTCACCGGTGACTGCGAGGACTTCCTGCGCGAGGCGGCGGCCGGCCGCGACGGTCTGCTGAACGTGTTCGTCCCGCACGCGACCGCCGGAATCGCCATCATCGAGACCGGCTCCGGCAGCGACGACGACCTCCTCGCCACCCTGCACACCCTGCTCCCCGCCGACGACCGCTGGCAGCACCGCCACGGCAGCCCCGGCCACGGCCGCGACCACGTCCTCCCGGCGATCGTGCCCCCGCACGCCACTCTGCCGGTCATCGGCGGCCGACTGGAACTGGGCACCTGGCAGTCGGTGTGCCTGGTGGACACCAATAAGGACAATGCCAACCGTCAGGTTCGACTGAGCTTCATGGCCTGAGCAAGATCACCCTGGATGGGCCGCCAAATCTCCGTACCTTGCGTGCTCGAAACGGAGAAGTCTTGCGCGGTACGGACCTGAACATGATCGAACGCCCCTACGACGGATGCGGAAAGTGCCTGCTAGGAGTGCGGCGGCTGTCGCGGATGAAGCTCGCCACGTCGTCTCCGGAACGGCAGCGCGAGGACGTGCTTACCCCCGCGGCCTCCGTCGGGGGCCACATCATCGGCTGGGCCGACGACTGGGAGCTGTCGGGCGCGACCGACCCGATGACCCGGCCGAAGTCGGGCCCTTGGCTTCGCGATGAGAGGGGCCTCTACGACGGGTTGGTGGCTGCGCCGTGGACCGGCTCGGCCGCAACGTCGTGGACTGCCTCAACACCGGCTACAAGATGCGGGACGAGGGGAAGCTGCTCGTCACCTACGGCCATGACGGTCCGTCGGACCTGAACGATCAGGTGGACGAGAACCGCTTCACTATGGGGGCCTGGGGGGCGCAGATGGAGCTTCGTGCCATCCAGCGCCGAAACCGCAACGCTACGGAGAAGACGCGGGCAGCGGGACGCCCGAAGGGGAAGGCAGCGATCGGGCCAGATGGCGCAGCCGGGCCGTGTCCGCAGCCGTGGGGGCCCTGACGGGGCGGCCCGGCTGCCTTTCCGGCGCGTTCGCCGCCCGCGCCTTCTCGGGCATGAGGGCCCCCGGTGAAGCGATCTTCGATAGCCCCCGTCAGGGGGTTGGCGTTGCGAGCTCGCGTCTCTAACGTATAGCGGAACATGAGCCCCGCTCACATTAAAGGATCCATGCGATGACCATGGTTCAACCTCAGCACCGCAGACTCAGATCCCTCACGGTGGCGTCACTGCTCCTCGCCGTGATGGCCTTGGTGCTCGGTCCGAAGCCCAGCTCCGCGGCGGAGTCCAACTGGTGGGATCCGTCCGCGCGGCCCGCGCCCGACTCGCAGATCAACGTCACCGGTGAGCCCTTCAAGGGCACCGACGCCCAGGGGCGCGTCAGGGGCTTCATCGATGCCCACGACCACATCATGTCCAACGAGGGCTTCGGTGGCCGGCTGATCTGCGGCAAGCCGTTCTCGGAGCAGGGCGTCGCCGACGCGCTCAAGGACTGCCCCGAGCACTACCCCGACGGCTCGCTCGCCATCTTCGACTTCATCACCAAGGGCGGCGACGGCCGGCACGACCCGGTCGGCTGGCCCACGTTCAAGGACTGGCCCGCCCACGACTCGCTGACCCACCAGCAGAACTACTACGCCTGGATCGAGCGGGCATGGCGCGGCGGCCAGCGGGTGCTGGTCAACGACCTGGTCACCAACGGCGTGATCTGCTCGGTCTACTTCTTCAAGGACCGCAGCTGCGACGAGATGACCGCCATTCGTCTCGAGGCGAAGAAGACGTACGACATGCAGGCCTTCATCGACAAGATGTACGGCGGTCCGGGCAAGGGCTGGTTCCGGATCGTGACGGACAGCGCGCAGGCCCGAGAGGTCATCGAGCAGGGCAAGTTGGCCGTCGTTCTGGGCGTCGAGACCTCGGAGCCGTTCGGCTGCAAGCAGATCCTGGACATCGCGCAGTGCAGCAAGGAGGACATCGACCAGGGCCTGGACGAGCTGTACAAGCTGGGCGTGCGCAGCATGTTCCTGTGTCACAAGTTCGACAACGCCCTGTGCGGGGTGCGCTTCGACTCCGGCGCCCTCGGTACGGCCATCAACGTGGGCCAGTTCCTGTCGACCGGCACGTTCTGGAAGACGGAGACCTGCCGGGGCCCGCAGCACGACAACCCCATCGGCAACGCGGTGGCACCGCAGGCGCAGAAGCAGCTCCCGAAGGGCGTGGCCGTCCCCTCGTACGCCTCGGGCGCGCAGTGCAACACGCGCGGGCTGACCGACCTGGGTGCGTACGCGGTGCGCGGCATGATGAAACGCCACATGATGCTGGAGATCGACCACATGAGCGTCAAGGCCGCGGATCAGGCCTTCGACATCCTCGAGTCCGAGTCGTACCCGGGCGTCATCTCCTCGCACAGCTGGATGGACCTGGGCTGGACCGAACGGCTCTACAAGCTCGGCGGGTTCGCCGCCCAGTACATGAGCGGCTCCGAGGCGTTCAGCGCGGAGGCCAGACGCACGGAGGCGCTGCGCGAGAAGTACAAGGTCGGCTACGGCTACGGCACCGACATGAACGGTGTCGGAGGCTGGCCGGGCCCACGGGGCGGGGACACCCCGAACCCGGTGAAGTACCCCTTCCGCAGCACGGACGGCGGCTCGGTGATCGACAAGCAGACCACCGGCGACCGCACATGGGACTTCAACACCGACGGCGCCGCGCACTACGGCATGGTCCCCGACTGGATCGAGGACATCCGGATCGTCGGCGGCCAGCGGGTCGTGGACGACCTCTTCTCCGGCGCCGAGTCCTACCTTCGCACTTGGGGCAACACCGAGAGGCACAAGGCCGGGGAGAACCTTGCCTCGGGCGCAGCCGCCACGGCGTCCTCGTCGGAGTGGTGGAACCCGTTCGTCAGCTTCGCGCCCGGCAAGGCGGTGGACGGCGACACGGGCACCCGCTGGGCCAGCGAGTGGAACGACGACCAGTGGCTGCGGATCGATCTCGGATCCGCGAGGCCGGTCGGGCGCGTCACCCTCGACTGGGAGACGGCCTACGCGAAGTCGTACCGCGTCGAGCTGTCGGAAGACGGCACGAACTGGAAGACGGTGTGGTCCACAGCCTCCGGTGACGGCGGCCTGGACACGGCACGATTCGCCGGAACTCAGGCGCGCTACGTACGGATCAAGGGGCTGGAGCGCGGCACCCAGTGGGGCTACTCACTTCGCGAGGTCGGCGTCTACGCCGACTGAGGCACCGGTGAGGCGGTGTCCAGGGCCCGGGCCTGCCGGATCGGCTCTCCTGACCCGGCCGGCCCCTCCTGAGTACTCCTGGCACCTCTTAGGCCTTCCGGCTGGACGCCGACGACGTCCCCCGGCACGTGCACCGGAGTCGGCCGCTGACCCTGGAGCAGGCCGTCGTGATCGCGACCGACCTGCCCACCGAGGACCCCGGGGGTGAGGAGTACGTGGTCGAGGGCGGCCTGCGCTTCGGGGCGCCGTCGCTGACCGTCCGGTTCGACGACGGTGTCCGCGGCTTCGAGTGGGGTTCGGCTCGCACGCAGTCGAGGGTGACCTGCTCACGCTCTCCTTCACCGACGGTGTCCGCTCCCTCGGTCTCGACCTGCACTACCGGCTCCGGGACGGCCATGACCAGTCGCTGCGGTCGTGCTCGGCAGTCGGGGGGCTACAGCGCGCTGTTCCTCTGCTCCGCGGCCATGTCCGCACTGGGCGCGGCATTGGTCTGGAAGGTCAAAAGCGTCCGTCAGAGCTCAGCCGGGCGCTGGACCACAAACTGGTTGTCAGTCATTGGAGCCGGTCGTTCAGATAGCCGTTGAGGACTCGTTTGCACTCGGCGATCAGCTGGGGGTCGCCCTGCGGATCGGTGCGGAAGGCCAGTTTCAGCACGCTGTCCGCGCACTCCAGGGCCACCCGCACAGCGATCTCGAGTTCGGCGTTGTCCTGGACACCGGTCAGGGAGGCGGTCAGTGAGCGCAGCCGTCCGGCGACCGCGGTGTTGTTGTCCAGGGCCGGCTCCAGGATGTGGTCCTGTCCCGCCGCGCCGAAGTCGACCACGCCGAAACCGGTGATCGTCCGGCGCATGGCGACGAACTCGTCGACGGTCACATCCACGAGGCCCGGGATGCCGTCGGGCGCCTCGTGCTCCAGCCGGTCCGAGACCCGCTCCAGGAAGGACTCCAGATTGCGGGCGGCGAGCGCGCCGATCAGCCCCTCCCTGTCGGAGAAGAACTGGTAGAGGGTTCCGATGGGCACCTCGGCTCTGCGTGCAACCTCTTTGGTGGTCAGCGCGGCATAGCCGACCTCGTCCAGGAGTTCGGCGCAGGCGTCCAGCAGTCGTTCGAAGCGTTCGGCGCTGCGCTTCTGGACCGGCAGCCGACGCAGCGTCCCAGCGGTGCGGTCTTGATTCACGCTTCCATCATCCCATCGGGCGACTAACATGAGCACTACTCATGTTTTAGGGTTTGAGCCGCCCGCCGAGCACACGCGGATCCCGTACGCGGCCGAGGTGGCCGGCGCCGTCCGTCTCCTCCACGCCGCTCCTGCTCCTGTCCATGTGCCCTGTCCGCCGCTCATGCGCCGCGCTCCCGCTCCCGCCCAGTGTCGGCATGTCCCGCCCGCGGCGCGATTCGGGGCGGTCAGGCGCGAGGGGCGCCCCGTGATCCGGGAGGCGCAGCGCGTCGGCGTCAGGACCGGGTCCCCGGGTCGGTGTACCGCAGCAGGGCGCCCACGCCCTCGTACAGCATCAGCTCGCTCTCCGGCACGACGACCAGCTCGGCACGGGTGCCGACGAGGGCCCGGACGAGGGCCTCGTCGGCGCGTTCCTCGCGCGGGGCCCGCACGCCGAAGGACATCAGCTCCGCCTCGGTCAGGGCGAGCTGAGTGGGCTGGGAGCCCGCCCAGAGCCGCAGCGAAGACTCTGGCGGTCGGTTCAGCAGCAGTGCCGCGACCTGGCCACGTTGGAGGGCCGCGACGGTGGCGGCCAGCCCTTCCGTCATGGGTCCGTCCAGAGCACGCCGGCCGATGAAGGCGTCCACGAGTTCCCGGTCGTGCGCGGCCATGCGGCCGCGGAAGACGCCGTCGAGCTGCGGCTCCAACAGGGCGCGTCCGGTGTCGGTGGGAGTCCGGCCGCCCACGCGTACGACCTTGTCCCGCAGGGTGTGCGGCAGGCGGCGGATCAGTACGTTGCACGCCCACTCGTCCCCGCCCACCACGACGGCGTCGGCATGGGCGCGCCGCGCCCGTTCGTCCAACCGGTGACCGAGCCGGAGGGAGGCGTGGTGCCAGGTCGCCACCGCGACCCTGCGGTGCAGCCGCTCACCCGGGGTGACGGTGGACGTGGGCCAGGTGCCGGTCTCCGCCTCCAGAGTTACCCAGCCGTGGGTCTCGGCGGTCGGAAGGCCGCCGTAGTGGACGACTACGGCCATGTAGGGGATCTCCGGAAGGTGCTGGGTGACCAGGGGCATCGCGTCCGGCAGGGTGCTGTAGCGCGCGGAGTCGTGCTCGGGCGGCCTGGGAAGCTCCCCATCCAGGACGAGCGCGCCGTGGGCGGCGAAGATGACCTGACCGTGCACCCCCGGCACCTCTGTGTCGGCGCCGACCGCCTCCTCCAGTACGTTCAGCAGCGCCCGGTCCGAGCCCTGACGGGACAGACTCTCGCGCAGCCGTCGCCAGCGCAGCGCGATCGCCCGCTCGGGATGCTCGACGTTTCGGGAGGTGTCCAGGTACACGGAGGCGAACGGGCCCGGCTCCGTGTAGAGGGGTTCAAGGAACGACAACTTCATCGCCACTCCTCGTCGATGGTCTCCCTTCCCTTTAATGATGCGCGCCCCGGGGGCGATGGAGCTCGACGAGCGCAAAGCGGTGCGGAGGGTGGCGGCGACGGCCTATCGGTAGGGTCGGGGTTGTCTTAGCGGAGGTTGGCGGACACCAATAAGGACAATGCCAACCGTCAGGTTCGACTGAGCTTCATGGCCTGAGCCGGATCGTCCTGGATGTGGCCGCCAAAGCTCCGTACCTTGCGTGCTCGAAACGGAGAAGTCCTGCGCGGTACGGACCTGAACTTGATCGAATGCCCCTACGACGCTGCGGGGCCGGAGCGGCACCGCGCGGACGTGCTCACCGCCGCCGCATCCGTCAACGGCCACATCATCGGCTGGGCCGACGACCGGACGGAGGCGTGGGGCGCGCATATGGAACTGCGCGCCATCCAGCGCCGCAACCGCAACGTTACGGAGAAGACGCGGGCAGCGGGACGCCCGAAGGGCGCTAGAGGCGCTGCTCGCATGTGACGCCCGAGTGCTCGCTGTTCACGTCGTCGCCCCGATTCGGCGACCGAGCGCCGCTCAAAGGTACCCGGTTTGGAAGATCTCGTACGCGGATTCCGGCTGGCCTGCGAGGCTGCTGACCTGCGGGAGAGCGGCTGTTTCGCTCCGGTTCCCCGTGGCTCCCCGCTCAGCACCAGTCGATCGGGCACGCATGGGGCACGACGGTTCGACGCTTCCAAGGACACCGCGGCCTTCCGAGCCCATCGCGTCCGACCTCTGAGCCGCCTATGCTCGATCTGGTGATCAACTTGGGGGACGCGCGGAAGGCCCGTCTGTGGGAACAGCTGACGGGCTTTGCCGCACTCAGCGATGAGGAGTTGGACGACATCCTCGGGCATGTCAGGCACCGCATTGAGACTGCTCGGGAGAAGAGCGTGGACGTGCCTGAGGACCTGTTCGAGCGGGTGGAACGGCTGGGCGCCCGGCGTGGATGGCCACCAATGCGCTGATCTGAGCCCTGCCGCTGACCACAGGTCGGTTAAGCAGCTTTGGGCTGGAGTTGCCACGGGGCGAGAGATCGCGGCCCGTAGGCCTTCGGGGCGCCGGGTCTCAGGCCTGTGGCCTCATCCTTACCAGGTCGATCACGGGCAACTGTCGACGTCGACCAACCGGCCCGGCGCCTAGGTCGATCGTCCACTGAGGTCCGGCCTTGCTCGTCGCTGTTCGCGCTTGTTGCTGTCAGCCGTTGATGTCAGCCGCCGCAGGCCTTCTTGACAAGCGCTGCTTGCCCTGGCTTGCAGCACCGATGATGGCCCTTCGGCTACTCGTAGACGACGGCCGCGCTGAGCGCCCGCGCAAAAAACGTCCAGTCGCCTTCCGGTGGCATCTCTTCGCCGAGGTACCGGTACGAGCCGGGCGAATCCCTGATCCACGCGGCGAGCGCACCGAGGTAGTCCTCTACGGTGCGGTTCTCCCACTCCTCGCCCCGTCGGTGAAAGTCGTCGCAGAGGCTGTAGATCATGGCGGCAAGAGACTCCCGCGTCATGACTTCCTTGAAGGGATCGGGCGCATCGCTGGACATGGCTGGACACTAGCGTGTTGGGCAAGCAGGAGTCAGCAGAGTATCGGGGACCAGTTCTTCTGGAAGTGGTGCAGCCAGTCTCCTCAGACAACGGCCCAAGGCTGTTCAGCGACCGCCCCGTACTGTCCAAGCCCCTGCATCGGACACCTCTGCAAGCCCCCCTGAAGGCGCTCGGGCCAAGGCCGTACGACAGCTCGTAGAGCCAGACGAAGAGCGTGTCCGCCTCGCGGCCGAGTTGGAACGGCTGGACACCCACCTTCGCCCCCTGATCCTGGAGGCTGTCGCGGCAGGCGGCCCCTATCGCCACGTTGCCGAACTCACCGGCATCTCCCGTGCGACCGTGGCCCGTTGGGGCAGGAACGCGGAGCAGTGAAATTTAGGCCGCACCCGTCGACGCCGGGCGCGGCCCCGTCCGATTCGAAGGAGTCGAAGCCTTGTCGAATCGATCCGCCCTCATTGTCGCAGAAGAGCCCTGCACGACCTGTTCCGGGACCTGCTTAACCACCGATGGTGGTTCCGTGACCGGGAAGCCTGGAAAGTCCGTCCCCTGTTCCTGCTCTCGTTCACCTCGCGGCCGACGAGCGAAGCCCTCTCCACGCCACCTGAAGCTGCGGCACCCCGAGGGGCACGCGAGGGACACGGCGGACTGATCGAGCCCCGGAAAAGATCAAGGCCAGGCGGAGGATTGATCCTCTGACCTGGCCCTGAGTCATGTGGAGCGGGCGACGGGAATCGAACCCGCGTAGCTGGTTTGGAAGACTGCGTATGCGGATCCGTGCTCACCTGGCGCAATGTTGACCTGCGCGAAGGCAGGCGGCTCGCCGTTGTTCCCAGGCACAGCGCATCAGGCCGTGAAGTTTCTCTTGGTGCAGGCGTCGGTTTCGTCAGTCTCAAGATCCACGGCCACAGCAAGTGGCCAGACGAGTTCTCCAGAGCGCTTGCTCGGCTTCCAGGGGCAGACAGATGGACAGCGCGCCCCTGGTCCGCCATGCTGCCTTGGCGGTGACAGCCGACGCTGACTGCGTTGTGTGAGGGGCGGGGATCGATGGAGCAATCGCAGGTCGAGGCTATGTCGCCGGAGAGCATCCGTTACCGGTTGACGCGCCGCCAGCGCCTGCTGTCTGCGCTGCCCGCCATCGTCGTGATGGTCTTCCAGGTCTTGCTCTGGTTGGACGGGGGACCGTTTGGTCCTGTACTTGTCTCACTGCTCGTGTGGGGTGTCCTGTTGCCCGTGGCGCTGATCGCCTCGCCGCCCTTCGGGGTCACTCTCACGCCGTCGGCGGCCATCGTGCGCAACCTCCGCCGCAGGACCATCCCGTGGTCGAACGTCCAAGCCATCCAGATCGAGCCTCTCTTCGGAAGCCGGACCGTCATGATCTACGAGGCGTGCGGCCGCCGTACCCGCCTGCGGGCGCCGATCACCGGGTTCCTCAGCGGGGATCGCAGCTTCGAGGAGAAGTTCCACACCATCGGTAGGTGGTGGGTGGATCACCGCGGCCCGGACTGGGCTCCTGCCCCGCCGTCGGGGGTGCAGTGGGGTGGCCCACTGGCGTCCGACGGGAACCCTTACGCCCCTCCCGCGTAGTCAGAAGCTGATCCACGCACCCTCCGGGCTGCGGAGTTTCAATGACTGGGGCGAGCCATGGGGCGCCGGTCGGCAACGTTGGCCAACCAGCCGGTCTCCGTTGCCATTCGGCATTGGCCGGCACTGTCCGCATCTGTTGGTGTCAGCCGGTGGTGTCAGCCGACCGACTCCCACTTGACAGATGTCGACGCCTGTCAGCGTTGGTCAGCCTCGGCGGCCCACAAGCGGCCCCGTCAGTTCGGCTCTGGGGAGGCAGAGGCAGGATCGCCCACGCTGTCCACGTCATCCTTGTCGGACTCTGCCCGTATCGTGCACGCAAGCTCTGGATACACAATCGACAAAGGGGAGTGGGATGGACGAGTGGGTCCCCGTTGACTTGATACATCTGTCTGACGGACGAGACGTCTCCCTCGTCCTGCGTGCGGTTGAGGGCCACGAAGCCCGACGCGCCCAGGTTCGAGCCGAGTGCCTGATAACTACGGATTTCGTGAACGCCCGCTTGGAGACCAGCATCTGGCTTGATCACCTCGACGAGTGGGAGGAAGCACTGAGACGCCTCAGTGCTGGTGAAGACGCCAGCTGGCCACAAGGAAGCCGAGGGCTGGAGCTGTACTTTCACCCACACGAAGACGGCTGGCTCTCCATCTCGGTCCACGACCCCGACAGGTTGACTGTGGCCTTGGGACTCCAAGCAACGCCTGAGTGGATTGACGAGCACGAGGCAAACCTTCAGCGCCTACGTGACGCCTGCGGCGAGTCCTGAAGACGTCAGCCCTCCAGTTTGAGGTCTCGGACGGCGCGATGACGACCTCGACATCCGCCGCGTCGCTTGTGAGGACGCGGGACGTGCTCATGGGAGCCAGGGCGAGGATAGTTGCTTGAGGGGTCGTCATTGGTCACCGTCGGCCGGTGTTGAGCGGCCTCGGACGGCCCAGGGACGGCCCCGGCCCACCCCGCTACGATGCAGGTCATGGGGGGCTTCGGTTCTGCACCACTCATACGCGCCTGTTGGCTTTCATGGCTCGCGGTCGAGACCGTCGATCAGGCAGCGGTGGTGAAGGCCCTCGGCTTGACGGAGGTACGGGAGACGAGCTGGGCCGACGGCGTGGAACTCATCGACGAGGTGGCGCACGACGAGGAGGAGCCGTTCACCACCGTTGTGGTTACTCCGCCCATGCGAGGGTGGACCCTGGTCGTCGGACCGTACTTCGGCCTGGCCTATACACAGCGGACGGCGCACGTCACCGACCTGTGCCGAGATGTGAGCGCTCGCTTCGGCAAAGCTCAACTCTTCTTCCACAGTGAGCAGAACGACGGGGAGGCGTGGCTGATCGCCGAACGCGGACGGATCCTGAGGCGTTGGATCAGTGAGTCCCCGGAGCTCGCCTTGGGCGAGCCGTTCGGAGTGGAGCGAAAACTTCTCGATGCCTACGGGATCACGGGCAGGCCCGAGGATCTCGATGCGGACAGCGATCTGGCCGGCGGCTGGGCAGCAACGTGGGGGGATTGCTGGGCCACGACGGTCGCGGAGGAATCCAGCGTCGACCCCACCAGAGCCGCCTCCGACACCGGCTCGATCAGCAGCATGTTGGTGGCAGCCGCTCCGACTCTCGAGTAGGCGCACCGCCTGACAGCGAAGGGGACCACCGCTTTAGGAGTTCGGTCCACGTTCCCTACCCCCGGCCCGGATGACGCGCTTCGATCGCTTCCTCCACCATGGGCTGATCAGCCTTGCCTGCCTCAGGAGGGGTGGGGCGGCGCTGCTGGTGCTGAGGGGACGGGACAGCGCGCACGCGGCTACCGTGGCGCGGACCCTGCTTCGCCTGGAAGTCCGTACGTGTTGGAACACACTCTGGGC
Source organism: Streptomyces sp. NPDC002676 (assembly GCF_053592455.1). Classification (NCBI taxonomy): domain Bacteria; kingdom Bacillati; phylum Actinomycetota; class Actinomycetes; order Kitasatosporales; family Streptomycetaceae; genus Streptomyces; species Streptomyces sp. NPDC002676. Next base: position 258,028 of record NZ_JBSFVT010000006.1, read on the forward strand.
TTTGGTTTCCCCCCGGCAAGGGCACGTCGGGTACGACCGTGATCGGTGGCGCCACGTGAAGCACTGGGATGCAAAGCACGCGGCAGAGCAGGTTCGCGCGCTGACTTGGGCGAACGGCCGTGATGAGACCTGGTCGCGCCCGGCTGCTTTCACCATGGCTCCCCGCTGTTTCCCGGTTCCCCTCTCGTTCTGGTGCGGTTGTGGTGCGGTGCCGCATGCGCATCCGGTCGAAGGCACAGAGCAGGAGTGTCCGCGCCTCATGCCATGATCCTCGGGTGCTGCAGATCCCGGGATACGAAGGCGGCCCTCTGGTCGCGGGGAGCGCCTATCTGGACGACCCCTTGTTCTGGCCAGTGCACCTCGGTGCCTGTTTGCGCGGTCAGGACGCACAACGAGCCGCGTTCGGTGCCGACTGGGACGCGGCCATGGAGCTGTGCCGCGTGCTCTACGCCGACCATGAGTGGCCGGTGTTCAGTGTGCCTCTGCGTTCTGGCCACACCGTCTACGTCGTCTACCGCAACTTCGACGGTGACCGAGGGGTGGACTACCTGATACATCACCCGACTTGGCCCGCAGCGGAAACCCTCGCTGTGGACGACGGCCATTTCATGGGGCCCGGCACGGCCTGGCCGGAACTGTTGTCGGCTGCCCGACAGCCGGCGGCCGAGGGCGTTGGCGATATCGACGCCCGACTCCTGCTGCTCTTCCCGACGCTCGGTGATGCGTGGCTGCCCGACGACGCGGCGGCACCCCTCACTGCCGCGCTTGCCGCTCTCACCGTCATCGAAGAGCCCGTCGAAGTAGCGAGGATGCTCCTGGAGAACCAGGGCCAATGGGAGCCTGCACACTGGAGGTTGGCCGACGGCGTCTGGATCAACGACGGCGGGCACTCCTGCCGAAACCCTCGCAACGCCTTCGCGCTGCCCGAAGGGCGCCTGCGGGAGATCAGCAACTCATTGAACGACGAGGAGCGACAGCCGCACCGGGCATCCAACTGAAGCTCTCAAGGCTGTCGACGCTGGTGCGCGGGCCTGTTGGTTTCCTGGTGTTCCCCGTGACTCCCTGCACCACCCGGCACGCATCTGGCACGACCTGTTCGTCCCGAACGAAGAAGTTGTGAGCCCCGCCTCGCCCACAGGTCAGTCAGAAGCTCTCTCGCGAGGTAGGTGTGTGAGTTACGATCAGCAGATCGCGGGCTGTGCTGAGCCGAACTCGGCACCGTCGGAGTACCTGTGCCAATCACCGAGGCCCGGGGCGCAGTAGACGCCGTTGTCTGCCGCGACTTCTGCGCGGGCGCGCCACGTGTTCTCTCCGTTGGTGTAGATGTACGTCCACGGGGAGTAGTAGTCCTGGCTCTGGTTCGCGTACTGCCAAAGGCCCCAGCCCACCGTGCCGTTCCAGCCGAAGGGCCCGGCGAGGACCTGGGCCGAAGGGTGTTTGGCGCGGTATCCAGAGGACCACTGCCAGTGGACACGGACGTTGTGACAGTTGTCGTACTGCTGCTCGACCTGGCCGACGTACTCGTTGTTGATGGTGATGTTCCCGGGCAGCCCGATGTTGATGACCGAGCACGCGGCCGGTGTCACCGAGTTCGAGGTCACTGCCTGCGCCGGGGCCACGGCCAGGCCTGACAGTAACGCCGCAGCCGCGACGGCGACCGCCTCACGCTTACGGATCACGGAATCCCCCTGCCGTCACTGCTGTGGCCCGGCTCCTCGCCGGCGAGTCGGAGGCGTGAGTGCAGTTCGAGGCGGGCCAACAGCGTTTCGGTGGATCTTCCATCGCGAAGAGGACACCCTCTGGCTCTGCCGCCGCCCGGCTGTCCGGGAGTTGGTCGCCGAACGAAGGCACTCCCAGGCCCAGGCCCAGGTACAGGCCAGGGCCCAGACGAGCCCGCCCCCTCAACCGGCCTCACCCGCTCCAGGCCGCCGCGCACAGCGCACGGTCGACCTCGTCGGTGTAGTGGGCCGCGGCCAGCCAGGCGCGGGCGAACCGGTCCGGGTCCGCCGGGAGCAGGCGGCCGAAGGCATCGCGGGAGCGCTCCGCCGCGGCCCCCTGGAGTTCGTCCAGGATGTCCCCCGCCGTGGCGAGACCGTGCTGCCGCAGCCGTCGGGCGTCGGCGGACGTACGGCCGGGGAAGGACAGCATCCGTCGGCCGCCCGAGGCCGCCTGGTGGACGCGGCGGCGCAGCAGGTGCACGGGGGCCTCGTCCGGTGTGGGAACGGCCGGCGCCGCTGCCGGGGAGGCGTGTGCCGCGGGCAGGTCGGCGTGCTGGAGCCGGTCCAGGCCGACGTCGACGCGGGAGCCGGGGTCGGTGGGGTGCTCGGTCGCCAGGAGCAGCGCCCGGGGGTGTGGGCCCGGAGTGAGCCGGGCGACGACCCGGAGCCGGCTGCCGCGAACGGCGGCCAGCAGACGCAGGTTCTCCCGGTGGGGGAGCGCGGGATGGTCGTGGGCGGCGGTCAGCCGCAGTACGACGCCTCCGCAGTCGGACAGAAGACAGTCGCCCGTCGCCTCACGGACCGGGCCCGCGAGGGTGACCTCGAGGAAGAGCAGCTCGTGGCCGCCGCTCAGCGCACGGCCGACCTGCTCGGCGACGGGCTCCCCCCACAGCCGGTCCAACGGCTCCTCGCGCCATCCGGCACCGGACGCGCGGACCGCCCGTACTCCGGCGCCCGCGCCGAGCCGCCCCGCCGGGGAGACGGTGGCCCCCGACACCGCGAGGCCCGCCCGGGACAGTTCCCGGTGGGGCAGGGCGGTGTCGCCGACGCGTACGGCCCGGTCGGCCGCGCCCACCGCCCGTCCGGCACCGCCGGGGGCCACGTCGGACACCTGGTACAGGCGGCCTTCGGCGTCGGCGGCCCAGGTGACGGCCCCCGCGTAACCGCTCGCGGTGAGCACCGGCTCGGAGAACAGGCCGTACAGCCGCAGCGAGCCGTCCGGGAGGTACGGCTGCCGTACGGTGCCGCGCAGCCCGGCGAGTTCAGTGCCTTCGGCACGCGGGATGCGATGGGCCAGGGACAGGACGTCGCGGAGCGCGGCGACGAGGTCGGCGAGCCGGTAGGCCGGGTCGGCCGAGCGGGCCGCGCGCAGTGCGGTGACCGTGGACACGGCCGAGGCGGCGGCCCTGGGCAAGTCCGCGAGCCTGGCGGTGTGCGCGGCGCGCAGCAACTCCGCCTGGAGCACGGCCCCGGATCCGTCCGTGCCGGCTTCGAGCACGGCGGTCGCCGCGGCCTGCAGAGCGCGGGCGGCGGCGAGTTGCCCGGGGGTCGCTGTCTCGGGCTCGGCGACCGCGCTCGCCTCTGCTGAACTGGCAGCCGATTCCCTGGAGTTGGTGGCGTCATCGGCTTCCGCGATCGGTGCCGCCGAGGCCGCCGCCGCGCGATGCAGGCAGTGCGGGGCCAGCAGACAGCCGCACCGGATGGCGTCCGCGCTGGTCACCGCGCCGCCAGGGGCGTGCAGTTCGACGTCCGTGCTGTCGTCGACGGCGATGCGCGCGGTGTCGCCGTCGCGGACGACCGGGCGGTCCGCCAGCTTGGCGACACCCGCGTCCAGCCGCTTGCGCAGGCGAGACGAGAGCGCGGCGACGAGCTCGGCGGTCACGGCCGGGGCGACCGGAGGCAGATCCCCGCATACATGATCCTCGCCCACACGTTCCTCGCCCACACGTTCCTGGCCCACACGTTCCTGGCCCACACGTTCCTGGCCGACACGATCCTCGCTCATGCGATCTTCTCCCCTACCCAACGGGCGAGTTCGAGCGGACTGAGGGCTGCGACCGGCATCCCCGCGGCGACCAACTGGCCCGCGACACCGGTGGCGTACCGGGGGCGGCCGGCGTCGTCCAGGCTCGCGCAGCCCAGCACGTGGCAGCCGGCCCCGACCAGTGCGCGCACCTCGGCTAGCAGCCCGCCGATCGGGTAGCCCTCCTCGAAGTCGCTGACGACCACGACCAGTGTGCGCGCGGGCACGGTGACCAGTTCGCGCGCATGCCGCAGCCCGGCCGCGATGTGGGTGCCGCCGCCGACGCTGACCTCCAGCAGCAGCGACAAGGGATCCTCGACATGGTCGGTCAGGTCGATGACCTCGGTGGAGAAGGCCAGGAAGTGCGTGGACAGGGTGGGCACCCCGGCCAGTACGGAGGCCGTGAGCGCCGCCCAGACCGTGGATGCCTCCATGGATCCCGACACGTCGGTGACCAGGATGAGCCGCCAGTCGGCCACCCGGCGCGCCCGGGTACGGAAGACGGGCCGCTCGGGAACGACCTGGACGGTGCCGTCCGGCAGTCGGCGCGCGGTCGCGAGGTTGGCCCGCAGCGTGCGCGGCAGGTCGAGGCCACCGCCCGGACGCCGGCTGGGGCGCGGCAGCGCGGTGCCGTGCAGAGCCGGGCGCAGCCGGGTGGCCAGCTGCCGGGTGAGCGCGTCCACCAGGCGCCGGACCAGCGGACGCAGCGCCGCCAGCCGTGCCTCCGGCAGCCCGCCCGCGTGTCGGAGCACCGAGCGGAGCAGGTCGACGGAGGGCCGTACGCTGTCCGGATCGAGTGCCTCGAACACGTCCTGCCGGCCCGTCGCGGCGGCTGCCGCCAGCACCTCCTCCCGGATGCCCGGCCCGAACAGCGCCGCCAGTTCCTCGGACCACTCCCGCACCCCGGGGTACGACGCCTCGCGCCCGCCGCCGCGCCCCGCACCGGTGAGATCGCCACGGCTGCCCTCACCGCGCCCGCTGCCGTACAGCTCGTCCAGCGCGGTCGCCAAGGGCCGGGCCCAGGCGGGCAGTTGATCGGTGCGACGGCCCAGCACCAGGCGCCAGCGTTCGGCGGGCGCGAGCCGGTGCTCCGTGCCGGACGAAGGGGCCGCGACCTCGTCTCCCGAGCCCACGGCGTCGGCGCCGGAAGTGAGCGAAGTTTTCGCGGCGTACCCGCGTGCTGCCTCCTCGGCAGACCCGGACGACGGAAGCAGCCCCAACGCCCCGAGGACCTCCCGGGCCGCGAGGTCGGCGCGGGTCCACTCGGCCAGCGCGCCGGGATCGACGGCGCCGGTGTCGCCCAGCCGGCCCGTGCCCAACTGGCCCTCGTCCGGCCGGCCCTTGCCCAGGCGCTCCTCCACGGCGGCCAGGAGCCGCTCGCGGGCGGCCGGACTGAGCGTGTCGAAGCCGCCGCGCAGGGCCGGCAGCCGGTCCAGGAAGTCCCTGTCGGACAGCTGGGACACCCGGTCCAGCAGTGGCTCCAGCGCGGGCGGTGCCGACTCCAACAGGGGCCCGGCCGCCGTCAGCAGACCGGTCAGGCGCGCGGTCAGCGCCGACCGGGACTCGGGGCCGGCGGCGCCGTCCACCCACGAGCCGACCCGGTCGCCGAACTCCTGGGGCTCCTCCTGCCCCAGCAGCACGCGTACGGCCCCGGCGGCCCCGCGCATCAGCGGGGAGCCGTCGGCGGCCAGCCGGGCCAGCGCGTCCGTGAGCCGGATGCCGCCCGACACGTCCGCGCGGTGGGCGAGTTCCAGCAGGGCGTGGGCGTCCGAGGGGTCCTCGGAGCCGGTCAGCCCGTCCACCTGGCGCACGGCCGCGGCGGTGAGCAGCCCGGCGACGGCCGCCGCCCGCTCCGTACGGCTTTCGTCGGCGCCCAGCCCGGCGATGTGCCCGGTCCGCAGCCGGTCCAACAGGGCCAGTCCGGCGAGGAGTTCGGACAGCGTGGCCGAGCCCGGAAGCACCTCGGCGGTGTCGTCCAGCCGCTCGTCGCTGAGGCCGGGCAGACCGCACTCCGCGGCCTCCGCCAACCCCTGCAGGGCCTGTGCCGCCGTGGGCCCGCCGTCGTTCCGCTCCCCGCGCCTCCGCTCACGCAGCAGACCCTCGGCCGCCTGGGCGGGGGTGACCCCGCGGACCCCGGCGGCGGTCAGCATGGCCGCCGTGGCCGGCGTCCAGCGCACCTCCCAGCGGGAGGTCAGTGCCTCGGCGCCGCCCGCACCGGCGACCGCCTTGGGCTCGGCGTACGGCACCCCGCACACCGTCAGGCGGCGCAGCAGGAGTTCGCGGCGGCGGTCCAGATCGGAGCGGAGCGGGTCGAGCCGTAGGTCGCGTGCCATGCCGGGGCCGCCGTCGGCCGGGCCGGGCAGGTTCAGCGCGGCCAACTCGGCCTCCACCGCCGGGGCCAGGCCGCTGCGCGGCGCGTTCGGCGCGGGCCTGCCCGCCCGCGTGCCGACCAGCACCTGCTCCATCGCCCTGGCGACGGCCCGGCCCCGCCCGTACGGCTCGCCCTGTGCCAGCACGGTCTGCACCGCCTCGACCAGCTCGCCCCGGCCCGCCGCGGGCAGCCCCCGCAGCCGGGCCAGATCACCGGCCAGCCGGACGATCTCCCGCGCGTCGGCGGGCCCGGACGGATGGCCCAGTGCCCGCAGCTCCGCACACACCCGTACGGCGGCCCGGGTCAGCGCCTCCGCCAGCGCGGCGGGATCCCCGGCCGCGTCCAGCACCATGTGCTGCCACTCCGGGTCACGGATCCCGGCGGGGTAGCCGGAGCGCTCGTCCAGCAGGGCGTAGGTGTAGGGGATCAGGGAGGTCGTCCACGCCGAGGCGGGCCGGGCACCCGCCGCCTCATCGGCCGGTGCCAGCAGTGCCGGGGCATGGAAGGCGCCGACGAGTACGGCGGCCCGCTCGCCGTCGGCCGTGGCGGCGGCCAGACACGAGCGCATCCAGCGCTCCCGCCGCAGATCCAGCTCCGGCACTCCGCCCGCGGCGACCGTGTCCGCGCGCAGGGCCCACCCCGTGAGCAGCGCGGCCCGCCGCAGCGCCTCCGGCGCGGAACCGGGGGCCGTGGCCTCGACCAGCCGGTCCCACAGGTCGTCACCGGGACGGCCGGTGAGCCGGGAACGGAGCGCGCCGCCGAGTCCGGCCGCGGTGGAATCGCCGGGCAGACCTGAGCCGCCGGACGCCCGCGAGGCCGACACACTGCCCACGTTTGTACCGGGCACGCCCGCGCTTGTACCGGGCACGCCCGCGCTTGTACCGGGCACGCCCGCGCTTGTACCAGGCAGGTCGGAGCCGGGCACCCCCGGCCTGTCGGCGTCGTTGCCGCCCCCCGTCCTGCCGTCCCCCGTACTGCCCTCCCCCGTCCTGCCGTCCTGCCCGCTGGGCCCCGGCGAATCCGCACCCCAGCCCCGGTCCGCCAGCGGCAGATCGCAGGCGATCACCCGCACCCCGTGCCGCGCGGCCCAGCGCACCGCGACCAGTTCCGGGGAGAAGTCGGCGAACGGGTAGAACGCCGGGCCACCGGCCCCGTCGGTGGGCGCGGCGGCGAGGGCGACCGGCGCCCGGGTCTCCTCGTGGGCGAGCCAGGGCAGCCAGTCCTGCAGTTCGGCGGGGAGTTCGACCAACAGCACGTCCGGCTCGGCCGCGTCCAGCAGTGCGGGCACGGCGGCGGCCAGGGACGGCGCGTGGTGCCGTACGCCGATGAGGTAGGGCGCCGCAGGGTCGGTCAGGGCCGCCAGGGCCGCTTCGGGAGAGGCGTGGGGCACGGTCGTCAGCCCTCCAGGACCGTGCGCAGGTCCCACAGGGTGCGCCAGGTGGCGGAGCCCTGCTCGGCACGGCGCCGGACCGGACCGTCCCAGTAGCCGCGCAGCCGTGCCGCGTCCGCCGGGTCGTCCTTGCGTACGACACCGAGGAGATGACCCGGCAGCAGCCCGAGGACATCGCGGTCCCCGGGGAAGTAGGCCGTGGCCAGCCCCAGCGCACCCGCCACGGACACGGCCTCGGCGGTGCTCATCACGGTGGACGGCCGCTCCACCTCCCAGCCCTCCGCCGACCGCCCCTCCCGCAGATCCCGGAAGGCGGTGACCAGGGCCTCCAGTACGGTGTCGTCTACCTGGAAGGGCGCCCCGGCCCGCTCCACCGACGCCCTCGCCTGGCTGCGCACCAGCGCGGTCTCGGCGTCGAGATCGGAAATCGGGCCCACCGTCTCGAAGTTGAAGCGGCGCTTGAGCGCGGCCGACATCTCCGACACACCCTTGTCGCGCAGGTTGGCGGTGGCGATGAGGCTGAAACCGGGTGCCGCGTGTGCCAACGCGTCCTCGCTGCCCGCCAGTTCGGGTATGGCGATCCGCCGCTCCGACAGCAACGACACGAGGGAGTCCTGCACTTCGGGCAGGCAGCGCGTGACCTCCTCGACGCGGGCGACCGCTCCCCGGGTCATCGCGGTGAGCACCGGCGACGGCACGAGCGCCTTCCGACTGGGCCCCTGGGCGAGCAACAGGGCATAGTTCCAGCCGTACTTGAGCTGATCCTCGGTCGTCCCGGCGGTCCCCTGCACGACCAGGCCGCTGGTGCCGCACACGGCCGCCGACAGCAGCTCGGAGAGCATCGACTTGGCGGTGCCCGGCTCGCCGACGAGCAGCAGGCCCCGCTCACCGGCGAGCGTGACGACACACCGCTCGACCAGTGCCCGGTCGCCGACGAACTTGCCCTCCACCACCAGCCGGCGCGGCACTCCGGCAGGGGCCTCCGCCTCGTCGGGCAGCCTCAGCGCCTGGCCGCCGCTGCCCATGACGAACGTGACGACGGCACGGGGCGTGAGCCGCCACGCGGGCGGCCGGGGCCCGGAGTCGTACGCGGCGAGAAACGCCAGCTCGGTGGCGTAACGGTCCTCGGGCGGGACGATCTGCCGGGTTGCGTCGGGGACGAGGACGGTGGTCATCGGGGGGTGCCCTTCGGAGTCGTACGAACAAAGGTCGAGGAAGCGGGGGTCACCGGCGCCGCCCCCTGCGCGTCGCGCGTGTGGTCAGCTCCTCGTACGCCGGGGCGTCGCCCGACCGCACCCGGTCCCAGGCGCGCGTGAACAGCTCGGGCACCGGGAGCAGCGGTATCGCGCGACCGTGGTCGTGCACCGGGTAGAGGCCTTCCTTCCACGTCTCCACCGGCAGCGCGGGCGACTTGAGGTCGCGCCAGCCGCAGGGCAGGAACAACGTCCGCCCGGCGCGCGGCCGTTTGGCCTCCACCACCAGGTCGGTCGCCGCCAGTTCGGCGCGGGCCTTCTTGATGCGGGCGGGCTTCCAGCCGGTCCACTGGGCGCAGTTGCGGTCCGTGGGGTCCGGCAGGGCCAGCAGCTGGAGGTAGAGCGCCGCCGCGTCCTGACCCAGGCCGAGCGTCGTGGCCGCCTCGGAGACGAGCGCGGGTACGGTGACGGTCGGGTCCTGGGCGTACCCCGAAGGTCCCTCGGCGCCGGCCGCGACCGCCCGGGCCAGCTCCTCGCCGAGGAGGGTGCGCAGCGCCCGCAGACCGTGGCCGCGCGCGGGGCCGGTCAGGCCTTCGAGGAGGCCGAACGCGGGGTCGTCGGGGCCGGAGAGCGCGGCCGGCCGGACCAGGACCCCTTCCGTGTCGCGGTACCAGGGACGCAGCGCGATCGCCTCACCGACCCGGGTCAGACCGTGCGCGTCGCCGCCCCCGGTCTCGGGCAGCCCGTACGCCTTGCGGAGTTCCACCGCGGTGGAGTCGCCCTTCTCCGTCCAGTCGACGTCCAGGCTGAGCAGCAGCTCCGGGTCGGTCATCCGGCGGCGCACGGCGGCCAGGCCCTCCGGCAGCCGGGCGCGCAGCGGATGGCCGTACGGCAGGACGTAGGCCAGTGCCGCGAGGGCGTGCACCACGCCCCCCAGTTCGTACCGGCTGGGCACCGCCTCGGGGTCCTTCGGAACGAGCATGCCCTTCTCGTCGGGCCGAAGGACCGTCGTGCGGTTCAGCCACGGCGTGCGGGACGGGTTGAGCACGGTCTCGGCGGCCCCGGCGCCGAAGCCTGCCAGCTCGGCGCCGAGATCCTCGGGCACGCGGACCAACGAGCCGAGCCGTTCGGCCCACACCCGCCCCGCGGCAGCCGTGTCCGGGCCCTCGGTCCACAGTGCGGCCGGGTCGGCCGGCAGCAGCGCGCCGAGCAGCGCCGTCCGCTCCGCAGGGCCGAGGGCGTTGACCCGGGCGGTGCCGAACTCGCACTGCCGGGGCTTCAGCCCCATCGTGGTCAGACCCTCCGCCTCGGGCGAGGGCAGGAGCCCGCCGAGCAGCACGGCGGCCTGGAGGGGGCCGAGTCCGCCACCGGTCGCGGTCACCAGCTCCTCGACGGCCGCGGCCTGCCACGGGGCAGCCCCCTTGCCCCGGATCAGCCGCGCGACCGTGGCCAGGTCCTCGGCCGAGACGGTCGCCGGGTACCGGACCTCCTCGGCCAGCGTGAAGTGGGCGACCGCGCCGAACGCGCCGGACGGGTCGTGATCCAGGGCCAGCCAGTTCAGCGTGCCCCGCTGCCCGTCGACGCTCTTGCAGCCGAGGATCACCACTGTGCGGCCGTCGCGGCGCAGCACCTGCCCGGCGCGCTGCTGCTTGTCGGACCGCTCGCTCAGCACGACCTCCCGGAGCGTGCCGTCGGCCGAGACGAGCGGCCCTTCGGTGAGCGCCTCGAACAGCAGGAGCAGCGGCTCCCGTTGGACATCGGCCAGAGCGGGCGAGGCGGCCCGGTGGGCGAGAGCCCGCAGCGCGCCCAGGACGGGGGTCCACACGACGCCGATCCCGGGAACGGTGTGCTCCTCGCTGCGCCAGCCGTCGCCGAGGGCGCCGAGTCGCTCCAGGCCAGGCAGCGGCTTGCCCTCGGCGGGCCTGCCGGACAGGACGTGGTTCACCGCGCGGATCTGGCGCAGCGCGCTCCACTGCTCCTGCTGCCACCAGCCGTGCACGCCCACGATGCCGTTGAGGGCCGCGAGCACGGTGCGGTCCTCGCCGTGTTCGGGGCGGTAGTCGTCGAACATGTGCACGTTCCGGGGGCGTTGGCGCTCCCGGTCCTGAGGCGCAGTCGCGAACGTCGTGGCCGACTCGCCGATGCGCAGCGCCGAGCGGACCAGCGAGGCGACGCCGGTGATCAGTCGGCCGTCGGTGAGACCCGGCAGGGCGCGGGCCACCGCGCCCACGACGACCTCGTCCGCCGGGGGTACGGCGGCCTTGGCGGCCTTGTCCGACCCGGCGCGTTCGAGCGCCTCCTGGCGTCCGGCCAGCGCGGTCGCGGTGACCCGCAGCACCTCTGCCGCCTGCTCGTCGGTCAGGGCGCGCAGCACGGCCGAGCCCTGCTCGTCGCGCGGGCGCAGGGCATGCCAGAAGGGCAGCGGGGGTACGAGCCGGGTCCCGGCGGCGAACTCGCCCCCGGGGCTGTTCGGCAGCACCCGGCCGAGTTCGCCGTGCGCGGAGGTGTCGTCGTCCGCGAACACCCCCACCTGCCGGAACAGTTGGGTGACGACGGGCTCGGCGCCCCCGGGCAGCCGCAGCGCGCCCAGCGGAACCGCGCCCGCGCGGCTGCCCTGGAAGACCGGCACCGACACCGTCCGCCCGTCGGGCGTCCCGGCGGTCCGGTGCGCCTTGAGGCCCTCGCCCTCCGTGCGCACCCATCGGCCGAGCACCGTACCGTCGGTACCGAACGGGCTGTCCTCCAGGCCCGGTTGCAGGGGCAGCACCTCGCACTGGCCGGGCAGCAGCTCGGCGTCCTCACGAATGCCGGCGCGCAGCAGCGCGGGCAGGGAAGCCCGCCCGTGAGTGCCTGTGGCCGGGTCGTGTTCGAGCCACATCGTCTGCCGTCCCTGCCTGCCCTGACGCCAGTACGTGGTGCCGTCGCCGATGACCGGGCGGGCCGGCGGCAGGACCGTGTCACCGGCGTGCAGGGTGCGGCCACCGGTGGCCCGGCCGCCGCCGGGCAGCGGGATCGACGGAACGACCGGCTCGTGGTCGGACCACCAGAACGGGAGCTGCTCGCCGCCCAGCTCGAACACCTCGGCGGGCCGGGCCGACCAGTAGCCGTGCTGCTTGCTGCCCTGCCGCCACATCACCAGCAACTCCCCGTCCACGTACCGGAACCGGGGGCGCTGCCGGCGGTCCAGCTCCTGGGGCAGGCGCAGGTCGTGGTCGAGGAGCACCTCGCGTGGGCCGACGACGATCGCCCTGCGCCGGCGGGCCAGGATCAGGGCGGGCCAGGACTCGTGGACCGTGAGCGAGTCCTCGGTGCCCTTGCCGACCTCGGCGTCGAGCCGCCGCACCGCCTCGTCCAGGGCGGGCCAGCCCAGCTCGTCCAGGATTCCGGCGCGCAGGGTGCGGCCGAGCAGCGGTGCCGTCTCGCGGCGGGCGACCCGGGCGACCGCGTCCGGATTGACCTCGGAGGCGATCACCCGGAAGGGACGCAGCCGGTCGAGGGCCGTGCGGGCACCGGGCAGCCCCACCGCGCGCGTGACGTCGTCAGCGGCCTCGTCCAGCCACTCGCCGAGCACACCCCGAAGGACGGGGTGCGCGGCGACGGCGGTCAGCAGTTCGCCGCTCCGCTGGTCGCCGCCGACCGTTTCCACGGCCTGGTGCAGCAGGCCCCGAAAGCGCGGGTCGGCCGCGACGGCCGTCAGGTCGCGCACGCCGGCCCGGGTGTCCTTCAGCCAGTGGGCCAGCGGCAGGAACACCCGGACGTCCGCGCCCGGAACGGCCAGCGGGACGCCCTCGGCCACACACAGGTCCAGCAGGTCGAGGTCGGCCCCGGCGTGCCAGCGCCCGGTGAACAGGTCGACCGGACGGACGGCGGCCCGCAGCCGCGCGGCCATGCGCTCGACCAGCGCCAGCGTGGCCGGTGAGCGGCGGGAGAACGAGCCGCCGTGCTTGCGGAAGGACGCCCAGCGGCCCAGCCACTCGCCGGGGTCGACGCCGTACTCGCGCGCCGCCTCCTGGTCGGTCAGCAGCCGCTCGGCCCCGCACTCCGCGAGCAGCGTCAGCCACAACTCGTCGTCCTCGACCTCCCGGCCCAGACCGGCCGGCATGATCTCCAACAGGCGTGCCCGGACGGCCGGCTGACGCTCGGTGAGGACGGGCAGGACCGCGCGGTAGGCGGTCCAGAAGGACGCGGGCGCGCGGACCGCCGCGGGGGAGGCGATCAGGTCGGCGACCAGCGCGCACTCCTCGGTGACCCGGTCCAAACCGGCGGCCTTGATCAGCCCGCGCGCGTCCTGCGGCAGCGAGGCGTACGGCGGCATCCCGGCCGCGCAGCGCTCCACCGTCAGCTGCCGGAACTGCGCCCAGGCGGCGGCCGGGTCGAGCCTGCCGGCCAGGTCCTTCACGTGCTCCTTCAGCGCCTTGACGGTCAGCGCCCCGGCGAAGGCGAACTCCAGGAACACCGCACGCTGCCGCTCTTCGTCCACCGTGAGCGCGTGCACCCGCTCGGCCTCGCGGGCCTTGCCGAAGAACGCGGCGGCGTACGTGGTGTTCTCGTGCTCCAGGAAGACGCGCGCTGCCTGCTCGTAGAACGTCGGCAGGAAGTGCGGCACGGCCCGGCCGAGCTTCTCGCCGAGCGCCTCGAAGCCCTCCTTGGCGCTGCCCGGCTTGGACTTGGCCTGCCGGGCGAGCCGCTCGACGTCCTTGACCAGGGCCAGCGCGTGGTGTCCGTTCGCCGGGTCGTTCACCAGCGCCCACGCCGGGAAGCCCAGCGTCTCCCGGCGCACCTGCCCGACCTGGGGCGTCTGGGGTTCGCGGGCCAGACCCAGGAACTCCAGCGCCAGGTCCTCGGCCTCGCCGAGCGTGCCCGGCACCAGCCGGACCACCTGTCGGCCGTCCAGGGCGGGGTGGGTGTAGCTGCGGACGGTGAGCACATCGGCGTCCTCGCGCGCGGTGCTGCCCGGCGGCAGGACGGCGCCCGCGTCCAGGAGGGCGGCGACGGTGGCCTCGTCGTACCGCGTGGTGTCACTCATGCCGCCCGCTCCTCGTCCTCGATGTCCCGGCCGGCGTACAGCGCCGCCGCCATGCGCATGCCTTCCGACCAGGCGACCGGGCCGACCTGACCGAGCTTCAGGACGCGGCCGTCCGGGCCGGTCCACACCAGCGGGCCGGTCTCGGTCTGCGCGTAGCCGTCGTAGTCACCGATCCACACGCGGGCCTCCACCCCGCGGCCGTCCTCCAGGACGGCACACACGGCGTACCCGCCGCGCACGCGGTAGCCCAGCTGGGTGGCCCGGCCGTGCAGGAAGCGCAGCTCCTTGAAGGAGCCGCCCGCGTACTCCTCCACCTGGGTCGCCTCGGCGTCGAGGCCGGCCGGGCGGTGCCAGACCTCGCGGAAGAGCTGCTGGGCGCGCTGCTCGACGCCCAGTTCCACGGCGAACTCCCGCAGTTCCGCCAGGTCTTCGAGGAGGACCGGGTGCGGGATGCGGACCAGGCCGGGGGTGATGCGGACGGTGTCGCCGTCGAGGTCGACGAGGCCGAGGCCGCGCTCGGAGCCGGCGTCCCGCAGGAAACCGGCGACCTCACCGTCGGCGCCGGTGACCACGAGATCGCGCAGTGCGGCCTGCCAGGCGGGGTCCGGCCACACGCGGGCGACGACGGAGAACGGCACGGGCAGCGAACGGACCATCCACCGCTCGACATCGGCCAGGCACTGCCGCTCGTGCCGCTCCAGCCACTCGACGAGCTGCCTGAGGCCCACGACCGCCGGATCGTCGGCGATCTTCGGCGGCACGGACTTCAGCCGCCGCCCGGCCGCGTTGCGGCACACCACCTTCCCGCCGTCGAGGGCGACCTCGTAGTCGCCCGCCGACACCCACCCCATACGTGCCTCCCCGCACCCGCAGTGATCAAGTGACGGGAACTCTAGGGGGGACCACTGACAACGCCCTCCGGCGACCGGAGGGCGTTGTGGAAAGCCGAAGAGCTGGAAGAAGCTGTAAAGCTGTGGAAAAGCGGAGGATCAGCGCTCGGCGCCCTTGTCCTGCTTCTCCTGCTTCTCCTGCTTCAGGTTCTTGAGCCGCGCCGCTTCCTTGCGGACCTCGGCCTGCGTCGCGCGCTCCTTCTCCAGCCACTCGGGCCGCTCCTGCTTGAGCGTCTCGATCTGCTCGGTGGTCAGCGCCTCGGTGACCCCGCCGCGGGCGAGGCCCGCGATGGACACGCCGAGCTTGGCGGCGACCACCGGACGCGGGTGGGGGCCGTTCGCTCGCAGCTCGCGCAGCCACTCCGGCGGGTTGGCCTGGAGCTCGTTCAGCTCGGCGCGCGAGACCACACCCTCCTGGAACTCGGCAGGGGTGGCGGGGAGGTACACACCCAGCTTCTTCGCCGCGGTCGCGGGCTTCATCGTCTGGGGGCTCTGCTGCGGACTCATGAGGTCAAGGGTATCGGCCGTGTACGGGAGGGCTGACCACGGCCGGTAACCTGGCCTGGTGACAGGCTCGCAGGAAACACCGTCGTTCCGGCTCGCGTACGTCCCCGGAGTGACGCCCGCGAAGTGGGTGCGGATCTGGAACGAGCGGCTGCCAGACACCCCGCTCACCCTCCTCCAGGTCCCTGCCGCCGAGGCGCCCGAGCTGCTGCGCGCGGGCGAGGCCGACGCGGGCTTCGTACGGCTGCCCGTGGACCGTTCGTTCTTCAGCGCCATCCCGCTCTACACCGAGACCACGGTCGTCGTCGTTCCCAAGGACCACGTGATCACGGCGGCGGACGAGGTGACCCTGGACGACCTCGCCGACGAGGTGCTCTTCCACCCGCTGGACGACGTCTTCGACTGGGACAGCCCGCCCGGCGAGCCCGCCTTCGAACGCCCCGCGACGACGGCGGACGCCATCGAGCTGGTGGCGGCGGGCGTCGGCCTCCTGGTCGTCCCGCAGTCGCTGGCCCGCCTGTACCACCGCAAGGACCTGACCTACCGTCCCGTCGTCGACGCCCCCGAGTCGGGCATCGCCCTGTCCTGGCCGGAGGAGGCCACCACCGACCTGGTGGAGGACTTCATCGGCATCGTCCGGGGCCGCACGGTCAACAGCACACGGGGCCGTACGGCGGCGAAGGCGGAGGCCGAGCCCAAGCGGACGCGGCCCGAGCAGGGGGGTGCTCGGCAGAAGCAGGCGCCCGCGAAGCCGACGGGCGGCAAGCCGGCGGGCCAGAAGTCCGCGGGCCGTACCGCCCGGGGCCGCGCGGGCTCCGGGGGCGCGGCCAAGCCGGCCAAGCGGGGGAAGCCGCGCCGGAGGTCGTGACCCGCGGTCCGGCCCCCTCAGGAATCGCGCCGGAGCCTCTCGTCCGAGCCGCCCTCCTCGCAACCCCGTCCGACCGGCACACCGACCCCGGCGGCCTCCGGCTCGGGACGCACGTGGCGCTCCCGTAGATCCGCGATCGCCAGTGTCAGTGCGATCATGATGATCCCCACGGCGGTCAGCAATCCGAGCTGGATCGCCACGGCGGAATGCCCGTGGCTGGCCTGGTGCGCGAAGTACACCGCGCCCACCACGGCGATCCCGGCCGCCGAGCCGACGCGCTGGCCCGTCTGCAGCACTCCGCCGGCCGCACCGGCACGCTTGACGGGGACGCGGGTGAGGGTGAGCGTCGTGTTGGGGGAGACCGTCAGGCCGGAGCCGATCCCCCCGATGAGCAGCGGCAGCGCCGAGGCCCACCCCACGCCGCGCCCGGGCACCAGCTGCACCGCCACGACCACCCCGAGCAGCCCCAGCGCCACCCCGCCGAGACCGATGACGACCAGCTTGCGGCCGAAACGGGTCACGAGCCGGCCCCCGGCGGCTGCGCCGATCGCCGAGGCGGCGGCGAAGGGCAGGACCGTGAGCCCTGCCTCCAGCGCGCTGTAGCCGACCGTGTTCTGCAGGAACAGCGACAGGACGAAGAAGACGGTGGTGAAGCCCGCGAAGTAGGTCAGGCTGATCAGCGCACCGAGCGTGAAGGACCGCAGGGAGAACAGGCGCAGGTCGAGCAGGGGAGCCCGCCCGTGCCGTTCCTCTCGCCGCTCCCACGCCCAGAAGGCGGCCAGCAGCAGTGCGGCCACCGGCAGCAGCGCCCACTTCTCCCGCCCGTGCCACTGCTGCTCCTGCACCAGCGGCAGCATGAGCGCGAGCACGCCGGAGCCGAGGAGCAGCACCCCGAACAGGTCGAACTCCTCCCGCCTGCGGGTCTGCGCCGGGAACCGGGGCAGCAGCCGCAGCCCCGCCACGAACGTGGCCACCCCGAGGGGCAGGTTGACGTAGAACACCCAGCGCCAGCCGTCGCCGGTGCCGAACGCCTCGATGAGCACGCCGCCCACGAGCGGGCCGACCGCCGTGGAGACACCGATGACGCTGCCCAGCAGGCCGAAGGCGCGGGCCCGCTCCCGGTCCTGGAACATCTGCTGGATCAGCCCCGTGGTCTGGGGGGCGATCATCCCCGCCGCCGCTCCCTGGAACAGCCGGAACAGCACCAGCCAGGAGGCGCCGGGGGCGAGTCCGCATGCCGCCGAGGCCACGGTGAACAGGGCGAGCCCGGCGAGGAAGGCCTCGCGCCGCCCGCGCATGTCGCCGAGCCGGCCTGCCGGTACCAGGGCCAGCCCGAAGGTCAGGGAGTAACCGGAGACGACCCATGACAGGTCGGCCCCGCTCGCCTCCAGTCCGCGCTCCATCGACGGCAGCGCCACGTTCACGATCGAGGTGTCCAGCAGCGACATGAAGCCTGCCGTCAGACAGACCCCGAGCGCTTTCCATCGCCGGTCGTCACCGGCCGGCCGGTGCTGGACTGTGGTCATGTGCACACGCTAAGTGGCCTTCGGGGTAGCCGCATTCGCGGACGTGACCGAGGAGTCCCCGGCGGGTCAGCCACCGGACCCCGTGTGGAAGGCGCCGGCGTCAGGTGCGGGTCGCCCGGCCGACGGACTCGACCAGGGGCAGCAGCCGGTACGGGACCCGTTCGCGCAGGGCCACCTCGGTGCGGGTGCGCACCACGCCCGGCAGGCTGATCAGCTTCTGGATCACGTCCTCCAGATGGGCGGCGTCCCGCCCCACCACCCGGGCCAGCAGGTCTCCGCCACCCGTGATCGAGAAGGCCTCCACGATCTCCGGTACGGAGGCCAGCGCGTTCCCGACGTCGTCGAGATGGCCCTGGGTGACCTCGATGTGCACGAACGCCAGGACCGGATGGCCGAGGGCGGCGGGCGACAGGGAGGGGCCCGTGCCGGTGATCACGCCGTCGCGCTCCATGCGGTCCAGCCGGGCCTGGAGCGTGCCGCGGGCGACACCGAGGATCCGGGCGTACTCGCGCACGCTGGTGCGCGGCTGCTCCAGCAGCAGCCGCAGGATGCGGGTGTCGAGTTCATCCACGCTCATGACATCACGACTGTACCAATGGCCCAGCAGCCCCCGCAGCGCGTGTGCCGCCCGACCTGGTCCGTTGGCATTCCGGGGCGCTTCGCTGCGGGAAGCGAGCTGTGCCAATGGCTCAGTGATACGAGCCACGCTTGAGCCAGTGCCCTTTGTGATGCTCTCATGGGGGTGTCGATGGCGCTGCGGGGATCCCGCGGCGCCTTTTCCATGCCGGTCCCATGCCGGTGCTCCAAGGGGAGGGCAGCAGTGCTGAAGAGGGTGTTCGTGGCTCCGGACCCGGGACGGGCGCGGCTGCGCTTCGCCGCGCGGGCCGTCCTCGGCATCGGGCTGGCGGTCATGGTCTGCTTCCTGGCCGGACACTCCCTCGTCGGTGCGGTCACCGGCGGTCTCGCCGCGCTGCTCACCCTGTTCACCGTGGCGGATCCGACCGTGCGTGGCCAGGCGGTGACCACCGCACTGCTGCCCGCCGTCGGCGTTCCTGTGCTCGCCGCCGCGGCCGGACTGCACGACGTTCCCGTGGCGCGGGACCTGGTCTTCCTGGCCGTCGTCGGCGCCGGCGTGTACGCGCGCCGTTGGGGGCCGCGCGGGCACAGCCTCGGCGTGTTCGCCTTCATGACCTACTTCGTCGCCCAGTTCCTGCACGCCACCCCCGAGCGGCTGCCCGAGCTGTACGTCTCCGTCCTGCTGTCCGTGCTCAGCGCCGCGGCGGTGCGCTTCGGCCTGTGGTGCTACGAGCGCCGGCTGCCCGTGCCCTCCGTACCCGCCCCGCCCGCGGGCAGCGGCTTCGCCCGCGTGACCACCCGGCAGGCCGTCCAGGCGACCGCGGGCGCGGGCTTCGCGCTCGTCGTGGGCCAGCTGGTGTCCGGACAGCGCTGGTACTGGGCCGTCGGCGCCACCTGGTGGATCTTCGTCAACACCGCCTCGCGCGGGGAGACCCTCGTGCGCGGCTTCCGCCGGGTCCTCGGCACGATGATCGGCATCTCACTGGGCTTCCTCGTCGCCATCCCCGTGCACGGGGCGCCCGTGCCCAGCGTCGTCCTCGTCGCGGTCGCGGTCTTCGGGATCTTCTACTCGGCCGCCGTCTCCTACACGTGGATGATGCTCTGGGTGACCGTGCTCGCCGAGATGCTCTACGGCCTTCTCGGCGTCCTGAACCCCGGCCTGCTCGCCCTGCGCCTCGCCGAGACCGAAGTGGGCGCGGTGGGTGCCGCGCTCGCCGTGCTGTTCGTGCTGCCGGTCACCACGCACGCCACCACCGACGCCTGGATCCAGCGCGCCCTGCGCTGCGTCCACGCCTGCACCGCGGAGGCCGCGGCCCGCCTCGCCGGCTCGCCCACGGCCGACCCGGCGCCGCTCGTCGCCGAGCTGGAGCTGCTGCTCGGCCGGGTCCGGCTCTCGGTCGCCCCGCTGGTGCACCCGCTCAACCCGATGCTCGGCCGCAAGTGGCGCGCCCGCCGGGTGCTCGATCGGCTCGACGACTGCGCCCGGGAGATCCGCGGCCTGGTCGCCGTCGCCGCCGACCCCGAGGCCTCGCACGACGCCCGCCTCGCCGCCGCCTGCTGGCGTGTGGAGGCCGCCGTCGAGGCGCTCACCCAGGGCCGCCACGTCACCTTCGTCCCGGAGCCGCCCGCCGAGCCCGCCCTGGCCCACCTGCACGGCGTGGAGCGCGCGCTGGCCGACCTGGCCGAGCCGCTGCGGGCGCCGACGGGTTCGCGGCTGGTGGGGGCCTGAGCGGCGGCACTCCGCGCCCTTTGCCGGACGCGGGCCCGGAAAGGGCATGCGGCCAGGTCTCCTGAGCACGAGTGAAGAACCGCCCGCCATCCCCATCCTTGGTCTAGACCGCCGTTGATCGACTGCTACCGTCGGCCCCGGACGGCTCGACCGAGGCCCGACCGAGAGGGGACAGCGGTGGCAGAGGGCGGCAGCCCGGGCAGGCGCCGGGCGTTCATCGGCTCGTTCACCGCGGCGGGCGGACCCGGTGTGGTGACCGCGCACGTCCGGCCGTACGACGGCGCCCTCAGCCTCGTCGCCGCCGTGAACCACCTGCCCGACCCCTCGTATCTCGCCCTGTCGCCGGACGGGGGCACGCTCTACGCGGTCAGCGAGACGGCCGAGGGCGCCGTCGCCGCCTACCGGGTGCACGGTGAGAAGCCGGAACCCGCCGGTCCGCCCGTGCTGGTCGACGGCAGCGGGCCGACCCACCTCAGCGTGTACGCCGGGCACGTCCTGACCGCCAACTACGGCTCCGGCAGCGTCACCGCCGTGCCCCTGCGCTCCGACGGCACGCTCGCCGCCGCCCCCTCCGGGGTGCTCCGGCACACCGGCTCCGGCCTGCACGACCGGCGGCAGCGCGGCCCGCACGCCCACCAGGTGCAGCCCGACCCCAGCGGCCGCTGGGCCGTCAGCGTCGACCTGGGCACGGACTCGGTGCGGGTCTGCACGCTGGACGGCGGCAGCCCGGTACTGCACCGCGAGTTCGCGCTCCGCCCCGGCTCCGGCCCCCGCCACCTGGTCTTCCATCCCGACGGCGCACACGCCTACGTCGTCAACGAACTCACCCCCACGGTCACCGTCTGCCGCTGGGACGCCGTCGGCGGCTCCCTGAAGCCGCTGGCCGAGGTGCCGGTCCTGCCGGGCGCCCCCGCCGGCGACGCCTACCCCTCGGGGATCGTCGTCTCGCCCGACGGCCGCTTCGTGTGGACCGCCACGCGCGGCGAGGACGTCCTGTCCGTGTTCGCCGTCACGGGGGCCCAGGGGGACGGGCTCCGGCTGACCGGCACGGTGCCGTGCGGCGGCCACTGGCCGCGTGCGCTGGCCGGGTACGACGGCTTCCTGTACGCGGCCAACGAACGCTCCGGCGACGTGACCTGGTTCGCCGTGGACGAGACGTCGGGGCTGCCGCGCTACGAGGGTCACGTGGAGGTCCCCGCGGCCTCCTGTGTCGTCTTCGGCTGAGCTGCCCGAACCGGTCGCCCGGGGACGCCGAAGGGCCCGCTCCAGCGGCTGGAGCGGGCCCTTTCTCGTGCGGGTGTACCGGTGCCGCGCCGCGTCAGCGGACGGACGTTCCCTGCGCCTGCGGCGGGGCGATGCCCAGCGCGGTTGTGTACTTGGCGAGGGCGAGCTTGCCGATCGCCGGGTACGCGCCGAGCGCCTCGGCGGTGGCGCAGCCCGCCTCCTCGGCAGCCGCCGCCAGCAGCCCGGGGTCGATCTCCGGGCCGATCAGGTACGGCGCCAGGGCCAGCTGCTGCGAGCCCGAGGAACGCAGCTGCTCGGCGACGGAGGCGATCGAACCCTCCTGGTCCAGGGCCGCCGCCATGACCGGCACGGCCAGGCGCGCGGCGAGCAGCATGCCGGTGATCCCGGCCGCCTGCACGGCCTCCTCGCCGCCCACGGAGGCCAGGATGATGCCGTCCGCGGCGGTGGCCACGGTGAACAGGCGGGCGCGGTCGGCGCGGGCGAGGCTCGCCTCGGACAGGCGCACATGCAGCGCCTCGGCGAGCAGCGGGTGCGGGCCGAGGGCGTCGGTCAGGTCGGCGGCGACCCGGCTGTCCATCACCGACTGGCGGACCTGCCGCAGCAGGGCGCTGTCCGGGCCGGCCAGCAGCGGAACGACGACGGCGACCGGGCCGTCGGGCTCCTTGACGTCGAGGCCGGCGGCCAGGGCCTGCTCGTAGCGGGCGGTGCGCTCCTCGGCGGCGTGCGCCAGCACGGACCGCAGCGAGGGGAACTCGGTGTCGTCCCCGTCCAGGTAACCGATGCGGGCGTCCAGGCCGGGCAGCTCGGAGCGGGCGATGCTCACGACCTCCTCGGCGAGAGCGCGCGTGGCGGTGCTGGGCACGCCGGGCACCGCGAGAACGAGGGCGGGCGCGCCCTCAGGAGCCACCAGCGGTTCCGGGCGGCGGTGCCGTCCGGGCTGGCGGGGTCGCGGCATTCGTACTGGCAGGCCGGACGCGGGCCCAGTGGGGGAGCTCATGGCGCCGCATGTTACTAACTTCCTGGGCTCTGCTGTTCGGGGAGGGTGCAGGTGAGCGGTTTCCGTCCGGTTTTGTCTGATGAGTTACGTACGCGTGACACGTGAGGCAGGCACATGCCGGGCACATCGCCGACACTTGCCTGATACAAGCCGTACGTTGGCCGGATACGTGACGGCAAAGGCGGTCAATCCCCTTTTGTGATGACCGTGTAGAACAGGGACGGTTCACCCGGCAGAGTGAGCCGGCCGGCCGCCAGGTCGGTCGCGATGCGCACCGCGCCGTGCAGAGGGTCTCCTTCGGCCGCAACCCGCCGGGCGTGTGGCAGCCGCGCCGCCAACTCCTTGCCGAGCGGTACGAGGACGGGGTCGCCCAGCTTGAACAGACCACCGGTGAGGGCCACTTCGGGTGCGCCGGAGGCCGGGCACACGGCGGCGGCGGACTCGGCCATGTTGCGGGCCGCTCCGCGCAGGATGCCGGCGGCGACCGGGTCGTGCGCGGCACAGTCGGCCACCCGCGGTGCGAAGGAGGCGAGGACCGCGGGCCGGTCGGAGCGGGGGTAGAGCAGGCCGGGCAGCGTGTGCGCCGGTCCGAACTGCTCGTCCATGCAGGCCAGCAGCGGGCCGGAGCCGCCCTCCCGGCCGTCGTGGGCGCGCAGCGCCGCCTCCAGGCCGGCCCGGCCGATCCAGGCACCGCCGCCGCAGTCGCCCAGCAGGTGTCCCCAGCCGTCCGCCCGCCGCCAACTGGTCAGATCGGTGCCGATCGCGATCAGTCCGGTGCCCGCGGCGAGTACGGCACCGGGGCGCGCCCCCAGGGCGCCGACGTACGCGGTGACGGCGTCGGCGGCGAGCGCCACCCGGCGTACGCCCAGCTCCCGGGCAAGGGCGCCCGGCAGTTCATCGCGCAGGGCGTCGCCCAGGGAGGCGAAACCGGCGGCGCCGATGACGGCCGTGCCCAGCTCGTCCACCCCCGCCTCGGTGGCCAAAGACCTGGCCAGCGGCAGGAGTTGCGCCATCAGATGAACGGGGTCGATCCCGCGCGCACCTGTGCGCACCGGCTCTCCAGTCTCCCGCGCGGCCGACGGCCCCCGACCGACGGCGCCGACGAGGACCCGGAGGCCGGAGCCCCCGGAGTCGACGGCGAGATAACCGGGGACGGTCACGGCAGACGCCACTCCACCGGCTGTCCGCCCTGCTGGATCAGCAGGTCGTTCGCCCGGCTGAACGGACGCGAGCCGAAGAACCCGCGGTCGGCCGACATGGGCGAGGGATGCGCCGACTCCACGGCGGGCAGAGCGCCCAGCAGCGGCCGGAGATTGCGGGCGTCCCGGCCCCACAGGACGGACACGAGCGGCTTGCCACGCCCGGCCAGGGCCCGTATCGCCTGCTCGGTGACCTCCTCCCAGCCCTTGCCGCGATGGGCGCCCGGACTGCGCGGGGCGGTGGTCAGCGCCCTGTTGAGCAGCAGCACACCCTGCTGCGTCCACGGGGTCAGGTCGCCGGTCGACGGCTGGGGCAGGCCCAGGTCGGTGTTCAGCTCGCGGAAGATGTTGATCAGGCTCGGCGGCAGTGGGCGGACCTCGGGCGCGACCGAGAACGAGAGCCCCACCGCGTGGCCCGGAGTCGGGTACGGGTCCTGACCGACGATCAGAACCCGTACGTCGTCGAAGGGTTGTTGGAAGGCCCGCAGGACGTTCGGTCCGGCCGGGAGGTAGGTGCGTCCCGCGGAGATCTCCGCGCGCAGGAAGTCGCCCATCTCGGCGATCCGTCCGGCGACGGGTTCCAGGGCCTTCGCCCAGCCCGGTTCGACGATTTCATGCAAGGGTCGTGGTGCCACGGCCGTCACCCTACTGCCGTACGGCGGCCGGAGATCAACCGGTGGCCAGGACCGGCGTCGCACACCACGCTCTCAGGACGCTCTCAGGCGACCACCGCCGCCCGCACGCACAGCACGTCCGGCAGATGCGCGGCCAGCTGCTGCCAGCTGTCGCCGTCGTCGGCCGAGGCGAACACCTCGCCGTTGCGGTTGCCGAAGTACACCCCGGCCGGATCGGCGTCGTCGGTGCACAGCGCGTCGCGCAGCACCGTGCCGTAATGGTCCTCGGACGGCAGCCCCTTGGACAGTGGCTCCCAGCTCTCGGCCGCGTCCGCCGTGCGGAAGATCCGGCAGCGGTGCCCGGCCGGCACCCGGTCGGCGTCGGCGTTGATCGGGAAGACGTACGCCGTGCCGCCCCGGTGCGGATGCGTGGCGGCGGCGAAGCCGAACGTCGAGGGCAGGCCCGCGCCGATGTCGCTCCAGTGCGCACCCGCGTCGTCGCTGCGGTACACGCCCCAGTGGTTCTGCAGATACAGCCGGTCCGGATCGCCCGCGTCCTTGGCGATCTTGTGCACGCACTGGCCGAACTCCGGGTTCGGGTCGGGCAGGAACACCGCCGACACACCGGAGTTGGACGGCGCCCAGCTCGCGCCGCCGTCAGTGGTGCGGAACACCCCGGCGGCGGAGACGGCCACGGTGACCGCCCGCGGGTCGCGCGCGTCCGTGATCACCGTGTGCAGGCCCTCACCACCGCCGCCCGGCACCCACTGCGAGCGGGTGGGGTGCTCCCACAGCGGCCGTACCAGCTCGAAGCTCTCCCCGCGGTCCTCCGAGCGGTACAGCGCGGCCGGTTCCGTGCCCGCGTACACCACGTCCGGCTCGGCGGCGGCCGGGTGCAGCTGCCAGACCCGCTCCAGCGAAGCTCCGGTGTCCTGCGGGAACTTGACGGCCGGCTGGGCCGGCTCCGTCCAGGTGCGGCCGAGGTCGTCGGAGTGGAACACCGACGGTCCCCAGTGCGCGCTGTCCCCGCCGGCCAGCAGCCGTGGCCGCTCGCCCCGCGTGTCGATCGCGACCGAGTAGACGGCCTGGGCGTTGAAATACGGGCTTTCGTCGAACTCCCAGGCGCCACCGCGCCGCCGCCCGATGAACAGGCCTTTGCGGGTGCCCACGGTGAGCAGTACCTCGGTCATGCCGATCACCTCCGGGACGTCTTTGTCCGGGTAGTCGTCAGATATCGGCCAGTCTGCACCCCGCCACTGACAGTCTCCCCGGTGCGGCACGTTCCCGCAGGTCACAGCGGTGTCGTCGGTCCGTCGCGAAGATCGGCCGGGTCCGTTGCGGGATGTGCCTGCGCGAAGCGGGTGTCTCGTGCGACCGTCGAGGTGACGGCTCGTCGTGAGCAGGGGGGCGGACTTTTCCGTACGGGAGTGCGTCCCGGCCTGTCGGTGTGCTCGTGGGGGAGGATGCCTTGAAGGCGTTCCGTGGTCCGAAGGTGTGGCTGTGGCGCTGGCGGCGCAATCCGCTGAAGCGGCGGGCCGACGTGCTGGAGGGCTGGGTGGTGCTCGGGGTCTGGCTGTTGACCGTCTTGACCGGGGTGCTGGGCGGCTTGGCGGCGGACCGGTCGGTGGAGCACGGGCTGGCCCGGGAACGCGCGACCTGGCGGCCCGCTCCCGCACGCGTGGTGGCGCAGGCCCCCGGCGCGCCCCGCGGGCGCAGCCACGCCCCCGCGGCCGACGGGGTCTGGGCCAGGGTGCGCTGGACCCTGGCCGACGGCTCGGTGCACACCGGCGAGGTCCGTGTCGCGCCCGGCAGCCCGGCCGGCACCCGGGTCACCGTCTGGACCGACCCGCAGGGCCACCTCGTCACCCGCCCGGTCGACGCCTCCGGGGCCGCCTTCCGGGCCGGCCTGATCGGCGTCCTCGTCGGGGTGAGCACCGCCGCCGTCCCCTTCGTCGGCGGCCTGGTCCTGCGCGGCCGGATGGAGCGCCGCCGCCTGGACCGGTGGGAGACGGAATGGGCCCGGTGGGGGCCGCAGTGGAGGCGGATGGTGTAGCGGGCAGCCCTTCCCTACGGCCGGTGAGTCCTTCTCACCGGCCGCTCAGCCTCGGGAACGTCCTAGCCCGACATCACCTCCCGGCACGTCCTCAGCAGTGCCTCGTCCTTCAGGATGTCCTCGCTCCCGTACCCGCCCTCGCGGGCCGTGTGCCGGCGCACGGTGGTCAGTTCCCTTGCCACCAGGTCCCGTAACGGCAGGGCCGCCGGGCCCATGGCGGCCAGGCACCGGGCGATCGGGCCACGGGTGTGCGGGTGCTCCGACCAGGCGGCCCGGAACACGGGGAGCACCGGGCCCGGATCCCCGTCGATGTGCCACAGGGCGCACGCGGCCGATGTGCGCTCCCGCACCCGCAGCCCCGACCGGGCGATCCGGCGCAGCTCCGGCAGAGCAGGGCGCGCGGCGGGCCCGAGCCTGCCCAGGTGCCGCGCGGCCAGGCGGCGGTTCTCCGGTTCCCCCTGCCGTAACTCCCGCAGCAGGACCGGGAGTACGACTGCCGTGTCCCTTTCCGCCGACCACAGCGCGGCCGCCGCGGCGGCGGCGTGGCGGGTGTGCAGCAACTCCCGCAGGCGCGGTATCGCGTGTGCGGTGGCGCCGAGCGCCTCCAGCGTCCTGATCACGTCCGGGACGAGCGCCGCCGAACCGTCCCCTCCTTCGGGCAGCAGCCGCAGTACCTCCGGGACCGCCTCCGTGTCGTGGATGGTCCTGAGCGCCGACAGCAGGGGAGCGGCGAGTTCGGCCGCGGCGGGGGAGGCCGGCGGTATCCGGCCGAGCCGCCGTCGCAACGCGGGGGCGAGCGGGGCCGCGGCCCGGCCCAGGTGGGCGAGTTCGAAGCCCAGGCCGGCGGGGGCCGCCGGGGAGGCCAGGAGTTGGGCCAGGACCGGGACCGCGCGTGGATCACCGGTCCTGGCCAGGGCCTTGAGCGGACCGCCCAGCGTCGGGCAGGTGCGCTCCCAGCGGTGCGTCCACAGATCGGGCCGGTCTCTCACCAGCGCGTACAGGTCGTTCGCGGCCGGTGCGGCCAGGGCGTACAGCTCCGACAGCACCGAAACCGCCGCGTCCCGTAACCGGTCGTGCTCCGACGCCAGTTGGGCACCGGTCAGGGCGACGGGCCTGGTGTAGTCGGCGCGCCACGCGCGGAACAGGCCCGCCGACATCCACACGGCGTTGCACCGGTCCACCGGGTCGGGGCTGGTCAACTGCCCGGTGAGCAGGGCGATCCGGTCGCCGATCCGGTCGCCGAGCGCGGTGTGCAGCGTGCGCAGCAGACGCGAGCCCTGCTCGTCGGAGGGGCGCAGGCGCCGTATCCGCCCCACGAGGGTGTCCGAGTCGGCCCCGTCCGAGGGGTACGGGATGCGGGCGCGCTGGGCGGACCTGTCCCGCAGCAGCCGTACGGCCGTCGGCACCAGGTCGGCCGGGATCCGCCCGGGCGCGGTGAGCGCGAGCTGGCCGAGTGCCGCGAGCCGCGGTGCCGGGGCGTACGGCGGTGCGCTCTGCGCGGTCAGGAGGTCCGCAGCGGCCTCGGCGTGCCCCGGGTGCCGGCGGGCGAACAGGCCGAGGGCGTCGGTGAGGGCGAGCAGGACGCAGTCGTCGCGCTCGGCGTGGAACCTGCGGCGCAGCAGCGCCAGGATCCGTCCGGGCTCGTCCAGGAACCGCACCAGAGCCCCCGCCGCGGCCCGGCGCACTCCCGGGTCGGGGTCCTCGGCGAGGGGCACGAACAGTTCGGCGTCCGCGCACACGGCCGAGCGCGCCTCAGGGTTCCCGCCCGCGCTGTCCGTGCCGATGCTGACCAGAAGTTCGACTATCCCGCCCCGGTCCGGCACCGTCTCGCGCGCCGCGAGCGAGAACAGGAAGGGCACGCAGGCAGGCGTCGCGTCGTACACCTTCCCCTGGTGGTGCAGCGCGCCGTACAGGCCGTCGAGCGCGGTCTCCCGCTCGGCGGCGTCCGCGGAGGCCAGTGCCCGCAGCCATCCGGGCACGTCCTCCGCGCTGCCGTACGCGTGCCGTAGCGAGGCCCAGTCGACCTCGTCGATCCCCGTGAACACGTTGTCCTCCCCCGGGCGAGTGCCACCCTGATCGCGAGTCTGCACCACGGCACTGACAACGATGCGGAATCGTGTGCTGACTGTGTGCGATCCGTCGGCTGTCACCAGCCACGGGCACACCACCGGGGGGAGAGACGGGCGAGAGGCGGGGGAGGCTTCAGTTCCGGTCGGGCAGAGCCCGCTCCAGGATGGCGTCGAGGTTCGTCGCGGCGGGCAGGGTGCCGAACGCGTGGCCCCAGTCACCGCCCAGCCTGCTCGCGCAGAAGGCGTCCGCGACCGGGTGCGGGGCGTGCCGGACCAGCAGCGAGGCCTGGAGGGCGAGGGCCATCCGCTCGACCAACCGCCGCGCGCCCACCTGGTCGGTTTCGGCCAACTGCGCCTTCAGTCCGGCCACGGTCGCGTCCAGCCGGGCGTCCGCGCCGCGCGCGAGGGCGAGTTCGGCGAACAGGGCCTCGGCGGTCTCCGGTTCCCGGCCGAGGGCGCGCAGCACGTCGAGCGCGTTGACGTTGCCCGAGCCCTCCCAGATCGACAGCAGGGGGGCCTCCCGGTAGTGGCGGGGCATGCCGGAGTCCTCGACGTACCCGTTGCCGCCCAGGCACTCCAGCGCCTCGGCGGTGAACGCCGGGCCCCGCTTGGTCACCCAGTACTTGCCGACCGCGGTGGCGATCCGCCGGAACGCCCGCTCCCCGGCGTCCCCGCGTACCGCCCGGTCGGCCGCGCCGGCCAGCCGCAGGGTCAGCGTCGTCGCCGCCTCCGACTCCAGCGCCAGGTCGGCCAGGACGTTGCGCAGGAGCGGCTGGTCGAGGAGCCGCGCGCCGAACGCGCTGCGGTGGCGTGCGTGGTGCCCGGCCTCGACGAGCGTCTTGCGCATCAGCGTGGCCGAGGACATCACACAGTCCAGTCGGGTGCAGTTGACCATCTCGATGATGGTCTTCACGCCCCGACCCTCCGGCCCCACCAGCCACGCCACGGTCCGGTCGAACTCCGGCTCGGAGGAGGCGTTGGACCGGTTGCCGAGCTTGTCCTTCAGCCGCTGGATGCGGAAGGTGTTGCGGCTGCCGTCCGGCAGCACGCGCGGCACCAGGAAGCAGGACAGGCCGCCCGGAGCCTGCGCGAGCACCAGGAAGACGTCGGACATCGGCGCGGAGGTGAACCACTTGTGCCCGCGCAGCGTGTACACACCCGGCTCGCCGGTGGGCGTGGCCTCGGTGGTGTTGGTGCGCACGTCCGAGCCGCCCTGCTTCTCGGTCATGCCCATCCCGGCGATCAGGCCCGGCTTCTCGGCCGGGACGCGCAGCCCCGGTTCGTACACGCGGCTGGTGAGCAGCGGTTCGTACACCTTGGCGAGATCCGGCTGGGCGCGCAGGGCGGGGACGGCGGCGTACGTCATGGACGTCGGGCAGCCGTGCCCGGCCTCGGTGTGCCCCCACACCAGCCCGCCCGCGGTACGGGCCACGTGCGCGCCGGGCCGCTCGTCCGCCCAGGGGGCGCCCGCCAGGCCCTCGGCGACCGCCGTGCGCATCAGGTGGTGCCAGCTGGGGTGGAAGTCGACCTCGTCGATCCGGTTGCCGTAGCGGTCGTGGGTGCGCAGCTCCGGTTCGTGCCGGTTGGCCTGCTCGCCCCACTCCTGTGCCTCCTCGCCGCCGGCCCGCAGACCCAGTCGGCGGATGTCGTCCTCGGCCCAGCCGGCGCCCTCCCGGCGCAGGCCCTCCAGTAGCGCCGGGTCGTCGGAGGCGTCGTACGGCGCCAGGGGCGGGGCCTGATTGGTGACGTCGTGCGTGGCGTGCTGCGGCTGAAGCTGCGACTGCGCGGGTATCGAGACCATACGGCCATGTTGCACTCATCCTGCGGTCGTAGCAATGATGCAACATGAAGGCGCACGTACAGTACGTGCCCATGCGCATGAACGTGTCTGCCGAGCCTGGGGAGGCCGGCCTGCGACCGCTGTCCGCGCGGTCCGTCGTGCTGAGCCTGCTCCTCGGCGCGCATCCGCCGGAGCTTCCGGTGAAGGACCTGGTCCGGCTGGTGGAGCCCTTCGGCGTCGGCGGCTCCACACTGCGGGCCGCCCTGAGCCGGATGGTGGCCGCCGGAGACCTCAGGCGCACGGACGCCGTCTACGGGCTCAGCGACCGGCTGCTGGCCCGGCAGCGCCGCCAGGACGACGCGGTGCGTCCGCGCACGCGCGCGTGGGACGGCGACTGGGAGATGCTGGTGATCACGGCGACGGGCCGCGGCCCCGCAGAACGCGCCGAGCTGCGCGCCCGGTTGGCCGCCCTGCGGCTGGCCGAACTCCGCGAGGGCGTCTGGCTGCGGCCGGCCAACCTCGGCCGGCCGCTGCCGGGCGAACTCCGCCGCGTGGCCAAGACGTACACGGCCCGCCCGGACGAGCCCCCGCAGGACCTGGTCGCCCGCCTGTGGCCGCTCGACGACTGGGCGGCCACCGCCCGGACCCTGCTCGCGCGAGCGGCCGGTGCCCGCCACCCGGCCGACCGCCTCACCGCCTTCGCCGCGGCCGTACGCCACCTGCTCACCGACCCCGTTCTGCCGCCGGAACTCCTGCCCCCCGAATGGCCGGGAGAGGCGCTGCGCACCGCGTACGGCGCGTACCAGCGGGAGTTGGCGGCCTCGGTGGGGCGGCGCGAGCACCTGGGCTGACGTCCCCGGCCGGACGGACCGGGGGTCCCAGGCAGACCGGGGTCCTAGACGGACCGGTGGTACTGGTCCGGCACCCGGATCTCGCCGCCCAGATCCCGTGCCGCATGCCGGGCCCAGGACGGATTGCGCAGCAACTCCCGGCCCAGGAGCACGGCGTCGGCCTCGCCGTTGGCCACGATCTTCTGGGCGTGGTCGGCCTCGGTGATCAGGCCCACCGCGGCCACCGGCAGCGAGGTCTCGGCCTTCACGCGGGCGGCGAACGGGACCTGATACCCGGGACCGGTCGGGATGCGGACGTCGGAGACGTTGCCACCCGTGGACACGTCGAGCAGGTCGACTCCGTGGGCCCGCAGATCGTGGGCGAAGCGGACCGTGTCGTCCGGGGTCCAGCCGCCCTCCTCCAGCCAGTCGGTCGCCGAGATGCGGAAGAACAGCGGCTTGTCGTCGGGCCACACCGCCCGGACAGCGTCGACGACTTCGAGGGCGAACCGGGTGCGGTTGTCGTACGAGCCGCCGTAGGCGTCGGTGCGGTGGTTGGAGTGCGGGGAGAGGAACTCGTTGATCAGATAGCCATGGGCGCCGTGGATCTCGGCGATCTCGAATCCGGCGGCGAGCGCCCGGCGCGCGGCCTCGGCGAACTGGCCGATGACCTCCCGGATCTGATCGATCGTCAATTCGGCGGGCACGGGGTGGAGTTCGTCGAAGGCCGCCGGGCTCGGTGCGAGCGGCTGCCAGCCGTGCGCCTCCGGTCCGACCGGCGCGCCGCCCTTCCAAGGCCGCTCGGTCGAGGCCTTCCGGCCGCCGTGCGCGAGCTGGATCCCGGGCACGGTGCCGTGCGCCGCGAGGAAACGGGTGATCCGGCGGAACGCCTCCGTCTGGGTGTCGTTCCACAACCCGAGGTCGTACGGCGAGATCCGGCCCTCCGGGGAGACCGCCGTGGCCTCCACGATGATCAGCCCGGTGCCGCCCGTGGCGCGCGCCGCGTAGTGCGCGAAGTGCCAGTCGTGCGGGACACCGGCCTGCGGGCCGACCGGCTCGGCCGAGTACTGGCACATCGGAGGCATCCACACCCGGTTCGGGATGGTCACCTCACGCAGGGTGATGGGCTCGAAGAGGGCACTCACGGCGAACTCCATTCGTCACGGGGCCGTAGGTCTGTTCGTACGATAGACCTCGTAGTACGAGAGGTGTCAAACTACGACGGTTCTCGTACAATGCGGGGAGGTGATGAAGAATGGTGGGCGGACGAGGAAAGGGGAGTCGCCGTGACCGAAGTGACAGGCGCCGCCGCGCCCGGCCGCACGCTTCCGCATCCGGAGCGGGCGGAGATCCGGCTGGAGGCCGTGCTGCACGCCCTCTCCGACCCGATGCGGCTGTGCATCGTGCGTGAACTCGCCGTCGACGGCGGTGAGTTGTCCTGCTCGGACTTCGTGCTGCCGGTGACGAAGTCCACCACCACGCACCACTTCCGGGTGCTGCGCGAGAGCGGGGTCATCCGGCAGGTCTACCGCGGCACGGCCAAGATGAACTGCTTGCGCCGGGACGATCTGGACGACCTCTTCCCGGGCCTTCTGGCCAGCCTCCTCACCGCCGCCGACCGCCAGTCCGCCCGCCTCGGCGACGACGGGCAGCCCGGTGTGTGACGCGGTCCGGCCGGTCCGCTAGGCGGGCCGCGCCGCCCCGAGAAGTGCGTCCCAGTCCGCGAGTTTGACCACGCCCCGCCCCAGCCGCGCGCCCAGTTCCGCCTCCGCCCGTTCGATCGCCTGCCAGCCCGTCCACGGCACCGGCTCGACGCCCGCCGCCCGCAGGACCGCGACCGGGTCCTCCGGTACCTGCCGGGAGGCGAGCGCGGGTGCGTCCGCGAGCAGGGCGGTCGCCGTCTCCTTGCCGCAGGGCCGGTTGGTGCCGATGACACCCGTCGGGCCGCGCTTGATCCACCCGGCGACGTACTCGCCCGGGGAGACGACGCCCTCGCGGACGACCCTTCCTTCCAGGTTCGGCACGGTGCCCGTGGCCGGGTCGAACGGCAGCCCCTCCAGCGGCACTCCGCGATAGCCCACCGAGCGCAGCACCAACTGCGCCGGTACGTCCTCGTATTGGCCCGTTCCCGTGACGCCGCCCTGCTCGTCCGGAGCGGTCCGTTCGAACCGTACGGCGCCCACCCGGCCTTTGTCCTCGAGCACTTCCACAGGGCGCAGGAAGAACCGCAGATGGATACGGCGGGGCGCGGCGGCGGTCGGCCGGTCCGCCCAGCCGTGCACGACGTCCACATTGCGGCGCCGCACGGCGGGCAGCGCGGCGAGATCCGTGGTGTCCAGCGCCAACTCGGCCGGATCCACAATGACTTCGGTGTCCGGCAGGACGCCCAGCTCACGCAGCTCCTTGGTCGTGAAGCGGGCCTGCGAGGGGCCGCGCCGACCCACCATGTGCACGTCGGTGACCCCGCTGGCCGTCAGAGTGTCCAGCGCGCCCTGCGGCATGTCCGTCGGGCGCAGCTCCGCGGCGCCCCGGGCCAGCATGCGTGTGACGTCCACCGCCACGTTGCCCACCCCTATGACCACCGCCGAGCGCACCCCGTTCAGGAAGCCGGTGTCGCGCGCGTCCGGATGCGCGCTGTACCAGGACACGAACTCCGTCGCCGACCAGCTGCCCGGCAGATCCTCGCCGGGAATCCCGAGCCGGCGGTCGGTGGCGGCGCCCACGCAGTACACCACCGCGTGGTACATGCTGCGCAGCCGCTCCACGGGCAGCCCGCCGGGGCCGCCCACCAGGACGCCGCCCAGGAATCGCACCCGCTCGTGTTCCAGTACCGTGCGCAGGTTGCCCTGCAGGGATTTGATCTTCTCGTGGTCGGGGGCGACGCCGTACCGCACCAGGCCGTACGGGCACGGCAGCCGGTCCAGGACGTCGACGCGCACGTCCGGGTCCTGCTGGACAAGGCTCTGGGCGGTGTAGCACCCGCTCGGCCCGGAACCGACGACGGCGACACGCAGCACAGCGGTACTCCCTGCCCGGAGGAGGTGGTGTGCGGACGGCTCCAGCATGGCACCACCGGCGCCGCAGCGGCAGAGGCCGGTGGGGTGATCGGGACGCGTGTCCCGTTCGTATGGGACGTGATCGCGCGGTTACGTTGCGTGTGTGCTAGAGGCATCCTTTCTCAATCTCTCCGATCGGCATGCCGAGGACGGCGCGGTGTCCGTCCGGCCCGCGTGGGAGGTGCAGGAGCACGGCGGCGCGACGTCCTGGCTGTATGTCCGGCTGGCCTTCCCCGACGGCGCCTGGGTCGACGTCCTGGCCGTGGTCAGCGAGGGGTGCGTGTCCATCGAGGACATCAAGGCGCAGCCCGCCCTGTCCCTGGCCGACCTGACCGCGCTCGCCGACTGGATCGAGGAGCCGCTGTTCGAGGCGTGCGCTGCGGCGGAGAAGCCGTACGACGACGAGGGGTGCCCGCCCGCGCGGGGTGGCGAGGAGGGCGCCGCCCGCGTGGGACCGCGGCGCGCCCGTCCTGCCTGGCCGCGGGGCATCGACGGATGCCGGCTGGTCGCGGAGGAGTACCGCGCCGCGCAGGAGGAGGGCGGCGACCCGGTCCTCGCGGTGATGTGCGCGACCGGGCACAGCCGGCGCCGGTCCCTCGGGATGATCGCCCAGGCGCGTGACGCCGGATTCCTGACGCCTCGCCATGCACGCGGCTGAGTGCGGGACTTCAATGAATCGGAAACGTGTCCCGGTTTCCGCCGACGCTCAGGGAGCGCTAGGGCGGTCCTCCACCGGACCCTCCGTCGCGAAGAACCGCGACAGGTCCTGTTCCGGCGCCCCGCTGCCCGGATCGCTCCCCGGTGGCATGCCCAGATCCCAGTCGAGCCGGTACCGCTTGAACAGCTCGGCGCGCAGCACCGGAACGGTCATCGGCGCCCCCGGCACCAGCGCCGAGTACACCGCTCCCATCAACAGCGCCCGCAGTATGGGGTAGTCGGCCGCGATGTCCTGGGAGCCGTACCGGGCGACGGTGTCGCTCAGCAGTTCGCCCAGCCGGCGCTGCTCCGGGCACTGCACCAAGCCCTCTGCCTGGAGCAGCCCGGCCATGTGCTGGCGCATCAGCACGGGACGGTCGTGGGCCAGGCCCAGGACGGCGTCGATGGCCCGCGCCATCCGCTCCCGGCCGTCCTCGGTGCGCGGCTCCCGCTCCAGTGCCTCCTCCAGCGTGCGGTGCATCAGCCGGTGCACGGCGGACTGCACCAAGTGGCGCTTGCCGGGGAAGTAGTACGACACCAGCCCCCGCGCCGAGCCCGCCCGGTCGGCGATGTCGCCCAGGGTCGTGGCCTCGAACCCCCGCTCGCCGACGAGTTCGACGGCTGCCTGCAACAGCCGCTCCCGGGAACGTCGCCGCAACTCTTCATTGACCGAGGCGCTTCGCGGGGACATCCTGTAACTCCTGCGTTGACTGGCTGCCAGCCAACTATACTCAACGCGGGGGTCGCTGCCCGTGGGCGCGCGGCCCGCTCGGAGCTGCCGTCCGTCTGGGGCGACGCGGGGGATCGTCTCAGGCGGACGGCCATGTGAAAGGCGTACAGCCGCCAACTGCCGTCAGTCGACGAGGTCCAGCACCGGCAACAGCCCGTCCGGGCGCTGGGTGACCGGCAGATGGTCCACGAAGTGCACCCCACAGCCGAGTGCCGCGGCCCCGCCGTCCGCCACCCTGTTGTCCCCGACCATCAGCACCTGCCGAGGC
Organism: Streptomyces sp. NPDC002676; assembly: GCF_053592455.1. Lineage (NCBI taxonomy): Bacteria > Bacillati > Actinomycetota > Actinomycetes > Kitasatosporales > Streptomycetaceae > Streptomyces > Streptomyces sp. NPDC002676. The sequence goes on from NZ_JBSFVT010000006.1 coordinate 293,379, forward strand.
TCGGCGCCCAGCGCCTCGCACGCGACCGAGAACAGCCGCGGATCCGGCTTCTGCACACCGTGTTCGTACGACAGCACGTAGGCGTCCACGTACGTGTCGAGGCCGTGCTCGCGGAACACCGGGCGCAGGTCCCAGCCGATGTTGCTGACCACACCGACGCCGACCCCGCGCTCGCGCAGCGTGCGCAGCACTTTTTCCGCGTCCGGGTACGGGCTCCAGGCGGCGGGCGACATGTGCCGGTCGTACAGCGTGTCGTGCAGGCCCGGGTCGGGCAGCGGTACCAGGCGGGACAGACCCGTGTAGGCGGCCCGGTGCTGCTCCATGCTCTGGTCCCGCACCGCCCACAGCCCGGTCAGCTCCGCCGGCACCTCGACCGGTTCCGCTCCGCCGGCCAGCGCGCCCGCCACCTCCAAAGCCCTTGCCTTCTCGGCCAGTTCGGGCTCGGGCAGGGTGTACCCGGTCTCGTCCAGCGCGCCACGCAGCCAGGACTCGGTCGACTCGATGCGGAACAGCGTCCCGGAGAAGTCGAACAGCACTCCACGCATCTCTGACATGCCGGGGACTCTACCGGCCGCCGCCGGCGGCTAAGGGCTCAGCCCAGCGCCCGGAGCCCGGGGACGAACGCCACCAGGACCGGGAGTGCCGGCACCAGCGCGGCCACGGCCGTGAGCCGCAGCCGGTGCAGCGCCGGGAGCCGGTCGGGCGGTGTCAGCAACCGGTCCACGCGCTGCGGCACATGCGCCTGCGGGGTCGGGGACGGCCCGAACACCCCGCGCTCCTCGTTGAGTTCGACCAGCGCCAGCGCGGTCGTCAGCCGGCCGAAGCGCCGCGAGGCCGTGTCGTCGGCGGCAAGTTCGACCAGCCGGTGCATCTCGGCCCGGAACGCCGCGAACACCGGCACCTGCGGGAAGCCGTCCGCCAGCGCGTCCGAGCAGTGCAGCAGCCAGTCGTGCCGGGCCTGCGCGTGTCCCTGCTCGTGCGCGAGCAGCGCGTCGAGTTGACGCCCCTTCAGGCGGCGCAGCGCGGCCGTGGTGATGACGAGCTGGGGCGCGGCACCGGGCATCCACCACGCGTCGGGCCGCTCGCCCTCCAGCACCACCAGCCGGCCGCTCACCTGGTCCTCGCCCGGCAACAGCGGTACACGCACGAGGAGTTCGGCCCGCCGCACCCGCCGTCGCCCCCGCGCCCGTACGACCTCGCGCACCAGCATCGCCAGGCTCCACAGCCCGCCGCAGGCGAGCGTCACCGCGGTCGCCGCCGCCCAAGGGCCCGCCGCGCCGAGGGCGTACGCGTCCACCACCGCGTGCGGAGCCGAGGCGAACACATGCCCGCGCACGGCCTGCCAGGCCGCCGCCGCGCTGAGCGTCATCGACAGCGCGCAGCACAGCAGAACGGCCGCCACCACGCACTGCCACGCCCACAGGGCGACGACCGGCTCTCGGTCCGGCCAGTCGGCCCGGGCGAGCCAACGCGGGGCGAGGACGGCGGTCAGGGCGCCGAGCAGCAACAGTGCCACGGGGACCATCATGGGCAGCACCCTATGAGGGCGATGCCGTGAACGGGTACGGTCCATGGCGGTGAAGTGACGGAGACAACGCTCGCGCGTCCTGTCACTCGGCGCGGTCACATCGTCAGCAGCATCGTCACCATGCCGATTCCCATCGACAACCGGCACGCCCGCGCCAGTTCCGGCCGATCCCCCCACCCTACGGCTTCCGCGCCGCCGGCCGTGGCGGCGGCGGGCACCAGGCGGGCGCCGGAGCGCAGCACGTAGCCGGTGAAGTACAGCAGGAGCGCCCCGGTCAGCAGCGGCACCCCGGAACCGCCGTGCGCGTGGTGCGCGGATGCAGCGGAAGCGGGGGAGGCGGCCATGGTGAGCGACATGTAGACCATCGCCGACGCGCCCATCAGGTGGTGGAGATGGTGCCGGTCGCCGCGCACGATCCACAGAGCGTGCAGCGCCGCCATGCCGAACACGGCTGCGTACAGCGGCCAGGCCCAGCCCGGCGGGGTGAACGCCGTGGCGGGCACCGCCATCACGGCCATGCCGAAGCCCATGAGCGCCTCGCCGCCGGCCGACCGGCGCTGCTCCTCGACCCCGCTGCGCATCCGCACCAGGCAGTAGGCCCCGGTCGCCGCGCACAGCGCGACCAGCAGCCAGGCCGCCGACGTCGGTCCGTGCACGCGTACCTCCCCGGCTCGACGGTCGGTCGAGGGAAGCGATGCCCACGGCACGCGGCGCGCACGCGAGCGCAAGGGTGTACACGGGGAGCACTCGACGGAGCGCACCCGGTGAGGGCGGAGGAGGGCCTGAGCGGCGGTCCGGCTCAGCCCTCCTCGCCGGCCTTGTACACCCCGAACGTCGCGCCCTGCGCGTCGCGCAGCACCGCGATGCGCCGACCGCCCGGCATGGAAGCGGGAGGAACGACGACGGAGCCGCCCGCCCCCACCGCGACCTCGGCCGTCGCGTCCACGTCGTCCACCGCGAAGTACGGCATCCAGTGCGCCGGCACATCCTGCGGGAAGCGGTCGCCCATGTCGGCCATACCGCCGAAGTCGTCGCCGCCGATGCCCCACTGCGTGTACCACTGCGAGGCGTTGACGCTCCAGCCGAAGACCGTGGTGTAGAAGTCCCGGGCCCGGTCGGTCTGCCGCGTCGCCAGCTCCACCCAGCCCAGCGTGCCCGGCGCGTTGAACAGCCCGGCGCCCGGGAAGGAGCGCGCCTGCCACAGCTGGAAGGCCGCGCCCGTCGGGTCGAGGGCCACCGCGAAGCGGCCCACGTCGAAGACGTCCATCGGGCCGAGGACCACCGTGCCGCCGGCCTCCTCCACCTTCCGGGCCGCCGCGTCGGCGTCCGGCACCGCGAAGGACACGTTCCACGCCACCGGCTGGGACTCCTGGTACAGCGGGGTCAGCGCGGCCACGGCCGCGTCCCCGAGGTGCGCCATCGTGTAGCCGCCCGCCTCCGGCCGTGGGTCCGTCTCCGGGCGCCAGCCGAACAGTTCGGCGTAGAACCGCTTGGCCCCCTCCAGATCAGTGGTCCCCAGCTCGGTCCAGCAGGGGCCGCCGGTCACCGGCTTGTCGAACTTCATGTCAGCTCCTTCCGAGCCCGGCTGCCGCGCGCGCCAGGGGGCGTCCCAGGGGTGTTCTGATCTCCTTCGCACGCTAGCCGCCGTCACTGACAGCGGCCATCCGGGAAGCGAAGGGGACCCGTCCGGGAAGCGAAGGGACGCATCCGTGATGCATTCGCCGAGCTGTGGCCGACCAGTGTCGCGCTGGTGACGTGGGCGCGATCGAGGAGCCGCAATACGTCGTCAGCGCAGTCGCTCGCCAGACCACCGCCCGCGCATCTCAACTCCCGGCGGTGGTCAAGTCCTCGGGGTGATTCGTACTCGCGATTCCCGCGGGGAGCCGGAAGTTCGAATCCTCCCGTCCCGACCGATCAGCGTCTCCATAGGAATGCGGCGACGCCGGTCACTGTGCTGGACAGGAACGCTACGAACCGCACGGGGATCCGATTAGAAGTGACGCGGAAGCCGCCGATGCGAAGTTCGAAGTAGGGCCTGATACGCGTCGTCTGTGGCATCTGTGTACCTCCCCGCCTGAGGGGCTGGTGATGCGGAGGCCTGCGTATATCGATTCTGCGCCCTGATAGTCCACTACCGACTGCGCGACACAGCCCGCCGCGGAGGAAGGCGCCTGAGCAGTTTTCTGCGGCGCGTGTTTCCGCAGGCCGTCAGACACCCGGGCGGTAGCGGATGGGGTGATCTTGAGGTACCTCGACGACAACAATTCTGAGTCCGTCCGGGTCCTCGATCCACATCTCGACCAGGCCCCACGGCTCCCGCACCGGCGGCCGTACGATCGGCACGCCGTTGCCGCGCAGTTCGTCGTGGGCGGCGGCCACGTCCTCGACCTGCATCCACAGCCGTACGGCGGGCGGGGGCGGGGCCCCGGCGCGTCCCCGTCCCGAGACCTCCAGGAAGCCCCCACCGAGGAAGTACACGGTCCCGCGCTCAGGACCCGTGCCGAACTCACGGTAGACGGACAGGCCCAGCTGCTCGCCGTAGAAGGCCCGGGACCGTTCGGGGTCGGTGGGGGTGAGGAGGGTCCGGCTGCTGAGTACGTGCACCATGGCGGCGGAGCCTAGCGGCAGGGATACCCTCGACCCTGGCTCAGCCACGCCCGAGAATCGGAGACCGCCCATGGAGACCGCCGCCGGACTCAGCTTCCGTGACGCCACCGACGCCGATGTCGACGCCCTGGTGGCCCTGGTCGAGTCGGCGTACCGAGGGGACGCCAGCCGGGCCGGGTGGACCACGGAGGCGGACATCCTGGAGGGGCAGCGCACCGACCCCGAGGGCGTGCTGGAGGTGATCAAGTCGCCGGACAGCAGGCTGCTGACCGTCGAGCGCGACGGCCGGATCGTCGCCTGCTGCCAGCTCGAACACCGCGGCGACCACGCCTACTTCGGCATGTTCGCGGTCAGCCCCACCCTTCAGGGCGCCGGGCTCGGCAAGACCGTGATCGCGGAGGCCGAGCGGCACGCCCGCGAGGCCTGGGGCGCCACCGAGATGCACATGACGGTGATCTCGGTCCGCGACGACCTGATCGCCTGGTACGAGCGCCGCGGCTACCGCCGTACGGGACGGATGACGCCGTTCCCGTACGGCGACGAGCGCTTCGGCATCCCGCGCCGTGCCGACCTGCGGTTCGAGCTGCTGGTCAAGCCGCTGGTCAAGCCGCTGGTGTGACGCTCATGCGGGACACCGGGTGCCGGGTCACGCGGTGAAGCGGGCCGTGCGCTTGATCTCCGGGTAGTCGGTCGTCGCGCCGTCCAGCTGGAGGGCGCGGACCAGCCGCAGGTCGTCCTGTGTGTTGACCACCCAGCCGATGACCCTCAGGTCCGCCCGGCGCGCGTGCTCCACGATCTCCAGGGTCAGCCGGCGGATGTCGAGCACGAGGGTCGCGGCGCCCACCGCCCGCGCGCGCTCCACGACATCCGTGCCGTAGCGGCCGGCGACCAGAGCGGTGCGCACCCCCGGCACCAGCTGGGCGATCTCGGCGATCGCCGCATCGTGGAACGACAGCACCTCGACGCGTGAGACGAGGTCCCGGCGCCGCATGACCTCGGCCAGCGCCCGGGCTGCCGCCACGTCCTTGATCTCGGCCTGCAGCGGCGTCTTCACGGCGTCCAGCACTTCTTCGAACACCGGCACGCGCTCCCCGCGGCCCGCGTCCAGGGCGCGCAGCTCGGCCAGGGTCTTCTCGGCGATCGGACCGGTGCCGTCGGTCGTGCGGTCCACTTCCGCGTCGTGCATGACGACCAGGGCGCCGTCCTTGCTGAGGTGCAGATCGAGTTCGATGACATCGAGGCCGGCCTGCTGCGCGGCGACGAAGGAACGGAGGGTGTTCTCGGGCTCGACACCCATGACCCCGCGATGACCGATGGTAAGGAAGTTCAAGGTTCGACTCGCTTCCGTCGACGGCGGCTCGGCGACGCGCGGACCGGACGACGTCGCCGTCCACGCGGCAAGCTCGCAGCCTAACCGCCGGGTCCGGCGATGAACCCGCACGTGCGCGGGGGATCGCGGCGCGCCGTCGGCGAAACCTGGCCTGGACCCGCTCTCGCATGTCACCCGGGCGTGGGCGCGTCCTCCGCGGGTTGACCGGCCTGAGTCTGGCTGGATCCGATCGGTGCCCGCTTCCGGGCACACAGGCCCGTCTCGCGCCCACTGTAGGCCCGCCTCGGCGACGAAAGTGACCGCCGTCACGGTTTGGCGCAGGAAAAACAGCGGTGACCGAGGCAGCGGACAGAATAATTTCCCGGTCCCCCTCTTGCTGGCTGAAAGGCGCTATGCATACGGTGTCCTTACGCGAGGTTCTCCCGTGGAGGATGGGATATGACGGAAATTCTTGTGCAGGCGGCTACGGAGGGTCAGATTCCTTCCTCGACCAGGGTGGTCGAGCACCCGGCCTGGCCGGTGCTCAAGGATGCCGTGGAGCAGATCCGGCCATGGCAGTCCAAGGACGGGTCGATCGACTTCGACGCCGAGGGCGCCCCGGCCAAGGCCGACGCCGAGGCCGCCGTACGCCGTGTCGCGGACGCGGTCGAGCAGCTCTCCCCGCTGCTCCCGCACGACGTCGCCTACCACGAGGCTCTGGTGAAGGACCTGGGCCGCTGGGCCGAGGGCGGCTTCCAGGTGCCGGACTTCCTCGACTCGCTGCTGGCCTTCCAGCCCGCCGCGAACCGCCAGGACGGCCTGCAGCACCTGGTCGTCTTCCCGATGTACACGCAGAACGGCAACCTCGACCGCAACTTTGAGGCGGTCGTGCTGCGCATGGTCTGGCCGGAGTGGCTGGCCGAGCTGGAGCGCACCCGTTACGACAACCCGCTGTTCTGCGGCATCACCTTCGAGGACTTCACGGCCGGGTACGACACCAACTCCGCCGTCCTGTTCCCGGAGACCATCGCCGTGCGCGAGGCGCCGGAACGATTCTCCTGGGGTGGCATCTTCTGCGACCGCGAGGCCGCCCGCTTCCGCCGGGTGACCGACGCCGCCGTCGACATCCTGGGCCTTGAGCTGCCCGAGGACATCGCCGCGATGGTCCACGACCAGAAGCGCTGCGAAGAGGCCTTCGTCCTGTGGGACATGGTCCACGACCGCACCCACAGCCACGGCGATCTGCCGTTCGACCCGTTCATGATCAAGCAGCGCCAGCCGTTCTGGATGTACGGCCTGGAGGAGCTGCGCTGTGACCTCACCGCCTTCAAGGAGGCCGTGAAGCTTCAGGCGGACGGCGTCCCGCAGGCCCGTGACGTGCAGTACGCGGTGCTCTTCGACCGCATGTTCCGCTTCCCGCTCACCGGCGACCGCAACCGCAACTACGACGGCGTCGGCGGCCAGCTGCTCTTCGCCTACCTGCACAAGCACGACGTCATCCGCTGGACCGACAACAAGCTCTCCATCGACTGGGAGCGCGCCCCGCAGGTCACCAACCAGCTGTGCGCCGAGATCGAGAAGCTGTACCGGGACGGCATCGACCGCCCCAAGCTCGTGCACTGGTTCGCGGGCTACGAGCTCGTCTCCACCTACCTCGCCCCGCACCCCGGCTCCAAGTGGGCCAAGGGTCCCGACGCCCTGGACCTGACCCAGCCGCCGCGCAAGCTCGTGGACGACGTGCTTCCGGACGAGTTTCCGCTGAGCATGTTCTTTGAGGCCCTGTCCAAGAAGCTGAAGAATGTGATCGCCTCCACCAAGGGCATCACGGCTGACAGCGCCGAGCGGCTCGCCGCGTGAGCGACCGCGTCCACAACACGGCTTCGAAGGGGAAGATCATGGGGAACGGGGCCACGGGCAACAATGGGCCTCTCAGCGGCGCGGTGATCGCGGTCGCCGGAGCGGGCGGACCCGCGGGGCGTGCTGCACTCATCCGGCTCGCCGAGGCGGGTGCGACGGTCGTCGGCTCGGACAACAACCCCGAGCGTCTGGCGGAGGCCGTGGACGCGGCCCGCTACGCGCGCGGCGGTGCCACGGTCACGGGTGAGACGGTCGACCTGCTCGACCTCGACTCGACCCGTGCCTGGGCCGAGCGTGTCGAGAAGGAGTACGGCCGCGTCGACGGCGTGGTCCATCTCGTCGGCGGCTGGCGCGGCAGCGCGACCTTCGCCGAGACCGACCTCGCCGACTGGGAGCTGCTGGAGAAGCTGCTCATCCGCACCGTCCAGCACACCTCCCTGGCGTTCTACGACGCCCTGGAGCGCAGCGACCGCGGTCGCTACCTGCTGATCAGCGCGGCCGGCGCCTCCAAGCCCACCGCGGGCAACGCGGCGTACTCCGCCGCCAAGGCCGCGGCCGAGGCCTGGACGCTCGCGATGGCGGACGGCTTCCGCAAGGCGGGCGGCGAGGAGGGCCCCCGCGCGGCGGCTGCCGTCCTGGTGGTGAAGGCGCTGGTGCACGACGCGATGCGCGCCGAACGCCCCAACGCGAAGTTCGCGGGCTTCACGGACGTCAAGGACCTGGCCGAGGCCATCGAGGGCGTGTGGAGCAAGTCCGCCGCCGAAGTGAACGGAAACCGTCTGTGGCTGACCGAGAAGCCGTGAACCCTCCCAAGACCGACGCGCGTCGTCACCACGACCCGCAGGTCCGCGGTTTCGCCAGTGACAACTACGCCGGGGCGCATCCGGAGGTGATGGCCGCCCTGGCCCTGGCCAACGGCGGCCATCAGGTGGCGTACGGCGAGGACGACTACACCGAGAACCTCCAGCGGATCATCCGCAGCCACTTCGGGGCCACCGCGGAGGCCTTCCCGGTCTTCAACGGCACCGGCGCGAACGTCGTCGCGCTCCAGGCGGTCACCGACCGCTGGGGCGCGGTGATCTGCGCCGAGAGCGCGCACATCAACGTCGACGAGGGCGGCGCTCCCGAGCGCATGGGCGGTCTGAAGCTGCTCACCGTGCCCACGCCCGACGGCAAGCTCACGCCCGAGCTGATCGACCGGCAGGCCTGGGGCTGGGAGGACGAGCACCGCGCCATGCCGCAGGTCGTCTCGATCACCCAGAGCACGGAGCTGGGCACGCTCTACACGCCGGACGAGATCCGGGCGATCGTCGAGCACGCCCACGCGCACGGCATGAAGGTGCACCTGGACGGCTCGCGGATATCCAACGCCGCCGCCTCCCTGAACGTGCCCATGCGGACGTTCACCAACGCGGTCGGCGTCGACATCCTCTCCCTGGGCGGGACGAAGAACGGCGCCCTGTTCGGTGAGGCGGTCGTCGTCCTCAACCCGGACGCCGTAGGGCGGATGAAGCACCTGCGGAAGCTGTCGATGCAGCTCGCCTCCAAGATGCGCTTCGTGTCGGTGCAGTTGGAGGCCCTGCTCGCCAGGGACCTGTGGCTGCGCAACGCCCGGCACGCCAACGAGATGGCCCAGCGGCTGGCCGAGGGCGTGCGGGCCGTGCACGGGGTGGAGATCCTCTACCCGGTACAGGCCAACGGCGTCTTCGCCAAGCTTCCGAACGACGTGAGCGAACGGCTGCAGCAGCGGTTCCGGTTCTACTTCTGGGACGAGGCCGCCGGAGTGGTGCGCTGGATGTGCTCCTTCGACACCACGGAGGAGGACGTCGACGCGTTCGTGGCGGCGCTCAAGGAGGAGATGGCGCGCTGACCCCAGCTGATGCATAGGTATGCGGTCATCTGAAAAGTCATTGACCGTCGGGTGATCGCATTCCTATGCTCTGCGGACATGGAGCCGATCCAGAAAACCGCAGACCTTTCGGCATACTTGGCTGCCGACGAGGTCATCGACCACCATCATCCCGTCGTCCGGGAGACGGCCGCCCGCTTGGCCAAGGACGCCGTCGACTCGTATGGGTATGCGCGCGCGGCCTATGAATTCGTGCGCGACACCATCCCGCACTCCCAGGACTCCGGTGACCTCCGTGTCACCTGGCGGGCCTCGGACGTACTGAGCCTGGGCACCGGCATCTGTTACGCCAAGGCCCACGCCCTGGCCGCCCTGCTGCGAGCCGAGGACATCCCGACCGCCCTGTGCTACCAGCGCCTCACGAACGACGACGACGGCGGCAGTCACGCCGTCCACGGGCTGGTCGCCGTGCGCTTCAACGGAGCCTGGCACCGGCAGGACGTGCGCGGCAACAAGCCCGGCATCGACGCCCAGTTCTCCCTGGACGGCGAGCGGCTGGCCTGGATCCCCGACCCGGTGTCCGGTGAGCTGGACTACCCGGACCTGTACGCCGAGCCGCACCCGGTCGTCCTCGGCGCGCTCAAGGCGGCCCCGGACCGGCCGCACCTGTCGAGGACGCTGCCCGACTCCCTCTGACGCTCAACTCGGGGCACCCCGCCTGGCCGTCGCTCCGTCGCACTCGCTAATCTTCCCGGCCATGAGCAACGGGGGAGCAGCGGAAGACGGGACCGCCGGGCAGGACGCCCGCGCGCAGGACACCGGCCGGGACGACGACCGCGCCGACCAGAACGACGCCGGTGCCGAAGCCGGCGGCCAAGAAGGAGCCGAGCCCGGTGGGCCCGGTGGCCGGCTCACCTGGCTTCGGCGGCACCGGCTTCTCGCCTCAGCCGTGGGGCTGGCCCTCGTCGCCGGTGCCGTCGCGGTGCCGCTCGCGCTCACCGGCGACGACTCCTGCAAGGAACTCCCCGCCGCCACACGGGCGTTGGCACCAAACCCGGCGGCGGCCACCCGCGCCCTCGACCCCGGCGACGACATGTCCCGCCTCGACGCGGCGCGCGCACTCCTGCCGACCGGCGAGCTGTGCGGCGACGGCGGCCGGGTGCTCGGTCAGGTGGTGGACGCCGCCACCCGGGCGACAGCCCCGGGCAGGCCCCACACCCTGGCGCAGGCGCGCGCGGTCTACCTCGTCGCCGTGGTGTACGACGAGGGCCATGTGCCGTCCGGTGCGGCGCCGGGACTGGCCCGCATGTTCGCCGGGTACGTCGTCGACACCAATCGCTTCATCGTGCCCGAGGACAATGCGAACACCCCTGCGGTCCCCGGCTCGTTGGCCGCCCCGGACTCGTCGGGGGAGTCCAGCTTCGGCCGTTTCCTCGCCCCCGGCGACGCGCACCCGGACTTCGGCTTCACCTACTCCCGCACGCTGCAGCTCGAAACGGGGCTGCTCTTCCAGCACCTGGCCGAGGACCCCGAGGCGTTCGCGACCCTCTACGACGCGGAGCGGGCCTACTTCGCCTACTACCTGGAGCGGCTGACCCGTCAGGGCGGCGACCCGGACTTCCACGCCGACAAGAAGTGGAAAGAGGACAAGGCCACCATGGGGCCGGACGAAGACCTCGACGACATCGTCCGCCACATCGGCGCGCTCATGGGCGTCAGGGCGAACGGCGCCCGCGACGGCGGCATTTCCGACCTCGGCTCCTTCGACGCGACCGTTCGCAGCCACACCCGGGGCGCCTACCCGGCGGCGCCCCGGCAGCTGACCAGCCGCCCGCCCATGAGTGGCATCGCCGCCCGGCCGGTGAGCGGAGCGCTGCGCGGGGATCCGATGGACGGGCGCCGGCAGCTCTTCACCGTGCTGGACGCCTGGGCCGAGGCCCGCGGCGTTCCGGCCGAGCGGGTGGCGGCCCTGCACCAGTGGCTCGACGACGCGTACGTGAACGGCCTCCGGTACGGGGTGTTCTGACGGACCCGGTCAGCCGTTCAGCCGCAGCCCGGAGCAGCCGCGCCGCCGCACCTGGTCCTCGGCGAAGGCCTGCAGCAGCCGGCGCTTCTCCCGCCGCTCGGCGGCCGGGACCTTCTCGTTGTCTCCGGCGTCGACGGCGAAGTTGGCGGCCTCGCCGTCGCATCGGGCGCTCGCGGTCAGGCTGCGGAGCACGCCGGATTGCGAGACCAGGCGGTTGCTCCAGTCGCCGTACCAGGCGGCGAACAACATGCTCTTCTCGTCCCCGGAGTTGGCGTCGCCGCTCGTGAGATCGCAACGCCCGGCCGGTGCCGCGTCGTTCATCAGCACCTCCACGCTCCACGCGGAGGCCTGGGGCAGTCCCGCGCGGGCCACCCAGCCGCAGGCGGTGCCGGCGGCCTCGGTGACCGGGACCGCCTGCGGTTCGTCCTCGGGGCCCGTCGGTGCGCTGTCGCCCGTCGGCACCGTCAGCGGCTGCGCGCCGCAACCGAGGTGGTCCGAGGCGGAGTTGACCAGCGGGACGACGGTTTCGTACGCGGCGTGCGTGGTGCGCGCGGTGGCGTCGCCGAGGACGGTGTCCACCAGCAGCCTGCGCGGCCGGCCCTCGGCGTCCTTGCCCAGGTCCGGGCAACGCAACAGGAAATGGAGGTCGCCGAAACTGTCCTGGAACCCGGGCAGGCCTCGTGGCAGCGCCCGCAGCCGGGAAAATCCCTTCTCCGGGAAGTCGAACAGGAACTCGCTGTCCTGATCGTCCCGCCGGGTGTAGGCGGCCATCCGCACCACCAGCGTGTAGTCCCCGTGGCCCTCGAAGCGCAGGCTGCAGCCGTAGTCGCCGAGTTCGCGGTGGGACGTCGTCTCCGCCTTCGTGAAGTGACCGCCGCCCTTTGCGAGTTGACGCACCGGACCGGAGGGCAGCACCCCGTCGCAGGCCGTGCGCACCAGCCACCAGTCCTTGACGTACGGAGCGGCGAACCAGCCGCCCAGAGCCAGGACGGCCAGCACCGCAACCGTCACCTTCATCCAGCGCCGCATCGCTCCGCCCCCGTAGCCGCACGCGTCCCCGGAGAGCCGTGCCGCTCTCCCGTTACGAACGCGAACCCTACCGGCCGGTGCGCGCCGGCCGGTTGCGGGGTGCCGGGCCGCGGGGTGTCAGTGCGCCTCGGCCGCGCGCAGCTGCTCCACCGTCGGCGCCGTGCCACCCAGGTGGGAGGGCAGCCACCAGAAGTCCTCCGGGCCCTTGGGGAGACCGGGGTAGGCGCGCTGGGCCGCCTCCAGGAGCTCCTGGACGCGCTCGCGCAGCCGGCGGGTGATCGCGCCGGCGTACTGGTCGCGCGGGGCCTCGACCGGCTCGCCCACGCGGATGGTGATCGGCAGGTGGCTGCGCTTGAAGTTGCGAGGGTGCCCCTTGGTCCACAGCCGCTGCGTGCCCCACACCGCCATCGGGATGAGCGGCACGCCCGCTTCCTGGGCCAGGCGGGCCGCGCCCGACTTGAAGCTCTTCAGGGTGAACGACTGCGAGATCGTGGCCTCCGGGAACACCCCGACGACCTCGCCGGAGCGCAGCGAGTCCAGCGCGTGGGCGTAGGCCGCCTCGCCCTGATTGCGGTCCACCGGGATGTGCTTCATGCCGCGCATCAGCGGCCCGGACACCTTGTGCCGGAAGACGGACTCCTTCGCCATGAAGCGCACCAGACGCTTCTGCGGGAGGGCCGCCAGGCCGTCGAAGATGAAGTCCAGGTAGCTGATGTGATTGCTCACCAGGACGGCGCCGCCCGAGCGCGGGATGTTCTGCGACCCCTGGCAGTCGATCTTCAGGTCCCAGACCTTGAACATCGTCTTGGTGAAAGCGACGACGGGACGGTAGACCAGTTCTGCCATGGGCGGGACGAACCCTTTCTGCTCTGCTCGGGAAAGGGGCTCCCGGCGGGAAAGTTACGCAGCCGTAGGTTTACGGCGTCTCGCAGATCGTGCCCGAAGAATGGACAGGTGGCCAGTCCTGGTGCCTCGCGGCGGCGAGATCCTCGTCACGTCGGCCTAAATTGCGCCAGTGATCTTTAGGCCGTCTTTACGGCGCGCGGAATCATTTCAGTCTCGTGAATCCTTGTGATGAACCGGAGTGTTGTGATGAAACCGGAGTGCTGCACAGGGAGTAGCGCCGGACATGGAGCGGAGCGGGAGAGTGCGGGTGCGCGGGCACGACGACGACAGGCGGTTCGGGGCGGCCGAGCTGGGCGGTGAACTGGGTGAGCGGGCCACCCTCGTGCAGTTCTCCAGCGCCTTCTGCACCCCCTGCCGGGCCACCCGGCGCATCCTCGGCGAGGTGGCCGGAATGGTCCCCGGCGTCGCGCACGTCGAGATCGACGCCGAGGCCCACCTCGACCTCGTACGCGAGCTGGAGATCCTGAAGACGCCCACCGTGCTGGTTCTCGACGCGGTCGGCCGGGTGGTGCGCCGCGCCACCGGACAGCCACGCAAGGCCGACGTCATCGCGGCGCTCGGGGAGGCGGTGTGAGGGAGTCTCAGGAGGCCGTGAGGTATCTCCCGGTCCCCTGAACGACCTTGACTGCACCCACCATCTTTCGCCAGCCTGACCCAATGCCGATCGAACTCCTTCTCTTCGGGCGGGTCCACGTCGACCTGGTCCGCACCGCGAGCGCGCGGTGTCCTGGGTGCTGACCCCCTCCGACCCCGCTCACCGCCCCCCGCAGAAGGACACCCCCGTGACGGCCACGCCCGCCCTCGGCGCCTACCAGCTCGCCTCGCCCGACCTCTTGCGCTCCGCCTTCCGCCGGCACGCCGCCGGGGTCGCGGTGATCACCGCGCGCGGCGACCGGGGTCCGGTCGGCTTCACCGCCACCTCCCTGACCTCGGTCTCCGTCGAGCCCCCGCTCCTCTCCTTCGGCATCAGCACGAGCGCCTCCAGCTGGCCCGCGATCGCCGAGACGGAGCACGTCGGCATCCACGTACTCGGCGAGCACCAGAGCGAGCTGGCCGCCACCTTCGCCCGCAGCGGCGCCGACCGCTTCGGCGCGCCCACCGCCTGGCACGAGGGCCCGGAAGGCGTACCCGTCCTGGAAGACGTACTGGCCTGGCTGGTCTGCCGGATCGTCGGCCGCGTCCCGGCCGGTGACCACCGGATCGTGCTCGCCGAACTGGTCCTCGGCGACCCGACGGGCGCCGGCCGCCCCCTCCTCTATCACCAGGGCCGCTTCAACGGCCTGCGGGATTGATCACGCCCGCTCGCCTCTGCGAAGCCGTCGAGTTCCGGTTACGCTGCGTTGCGAAGGTCACAGTTCAAAGCGCTTGCTTAGCGGGCATGAACTGGGTGTACTGACGAGTAATATTTCGGTCGGAGCGCGCGGACGCCCCAGATCGGGATCGGCCGCTTCAGGCGCCTATGCTGCCTGCAAGAGGCAGCCAGGAAATGACGATGCAGTAGGAGAGCCGGCGTGAGCTTGAGGATCGTTGTCACTGTGAAGTACGTGCCCGACGCCACTGGCGACCGGCACTTCGCCGATGACCTGACCGTCGACCGTGACGACGTGGACGGTCTCCTCTCCGAGCTGGATGAGTACGCGGTCGAGCAGGCGCTGCAGATCGCCGAGAACTCGGACGACGACGTCGAGGTCACCGTCCTGACGGTCGGCCCGGAGGACGCGAAGGACGCGCTGCGCAAGGCGCTGTCCATGGGCGCCGACAAGGCCATTCACGTCGAGGACGACGACCTGCACGGCACGGACGTCATCGGCACCTCGCTGGTGCTGGCCAAGGCCATCGAGAAGGCCGGTTTCGACCTGGTCGTCTCCGGCATGGCCTCCACCGACGGTACCGCCGGTGTGGTCCCCGCGCTGGTCGCCGAGCGTCTCGGTGTCCCGCAGGTCACCCTGCTGTCCGAGGTCTCCGTCGAGGACGGCACGGTCAAGGGCCGCCGCGACGGCGACGCCGCGAGCGAGCAGCTCGAGGCGCAGCTCCCCGCCGTGGTCTCCGTGACCGACCAGTCGGGCGAGGCCCGTTACCCGTCCTTCAAGGGCATCATGGCGGCCAAGAAGAAGCCGGTGGAGTCCTGGGACCTGGAGGACCTGGAGATCGACGCCGAAGAGGTCGGTCTGGACGGCGCGCTCACCAAGGTCGAGGACGCGGCCCCGCGTCCGGCCCGCACGGCCGGCACCATCGTCAAGGACGAGGGCGAGGGCGGCAAGCAGCTCGCTGAGTTCCTCGCGAGCCAGAAGTTCATCTAAGGGCTCGCCCCCGCTGACCGCCCCTCAACTTCGTTACGCAGGAGAGCAATCCCATGGCTGAAGTCCTCGTCTACGTCGACCACGTGGACGGTGCCGTCCGCAAGCCCACCCTGGAGCTGCTGACCCTGGCCCGCCGCCTCGGCGAGCCGGTCGCCGTCGCGCTGGGCAACGGCGCCGCCGACACCGCCGCGACCCTCGCCGAGCACGGCGCGGTCAAGGTCCTCACCCACGAGGCGTCCGAGTACGCCGACTACCTGGTCGTCCCGAAGGTCGACGCCCTCCAGGCCGCCGTCGAGGCCGTCTCCCCGGCCGCCGTGCTGGTCCCGTCCTCCGCCGAGGGTAAGGAGATCGCCGCCCGTCTGGCGCTGCGCATCGGCTCGGGCATCATCACCGACGCCGTCGACCTCGAGGCCGGCGACGAGGGCCCGGTGGCCACCCAGTCGGTGTTCGCCGCGTCCTTCACCACCAAGTCCCGTGTCATCAAGGGCACCCCGGTCATCACGGTCAAGCCGAACTCGGCCGCCGTCGAGGCCGCCCCGGCCGCCGGTGCGGTCGAGGCTCTCGCCGTGACCTTCTCCGACAAGGCGACCGGCACCAAGGTCACCGCCCGCACGCCGCGTGAGTCGACCGGCCGCCCGGAGCTGACCGAGGCCGCGATCGTGGTCTCCGGTGGCCGTGGCGTCAACGGTGCCGAGAACTTCGCGATCATCGAGGCCCTCGCCGACTCCCTCGGTGCGGCCGTCGGCGCCTCGCGTGCCGCGGTGGACGCGGGCTGGTACCCGCACACCAACCAGGTCGGCCAGACCGGTAAGTCGGTCTCGCCGCAGCTGTACGTCGCCAACGGCATCTCCGGCGCCATCCAGCACCGCGCCGGTATGCAGACCTCGAAGACCATCGTGGCCGTCAACAAGGACCCCGAGGCCCCGATCTTCGAGCTGGTCGATTACGGCATCGTCGGCGACCTGTTCGACGTCGTCCCGCAGCTGACCGAGGAGATCAACGCCCGCAAGGGCTGACCCCCTCCACGCCCCTCCATGGCGTACGAGGCCCCCGTGACCGACGCGGTCATGGGGGCCTCGGTGCATTCTGATGGCATCCCGGTGGGTGTTGACCTGCGGGAACCACCCCGGATAACTTCATTCTACGGATTGTTGATTCCGCACAGTGGAAAATTGGAGGGTGTGGGATGGGTCAGCAGGAGAAGGTGGCGACAAGCCTCGCGGGCGCCGTGAGCGAGGAGATCAGCGCCTCCCTCACGCCGGTCGACGCGGAACTGGAGCGCCGCTACCCCGGCGACCCCGGCACCAGGCAGCCCGTCCACACCGTGTACGTACCCGGGGACGTCTTCGCCGCCGACACCATCCGCTCCTGGGGCGACCAGGCCCTCGCGTCCCTCGACGAACACGCCCCGGACGCCGCCTCCTTCGCGGCCGTCCTCGGCCTGTCCGACGACCTCGCCGAGCCCGTGTACTCCCGGGTGCGCGCCAAGCTGGAGCGCGAGCCGGTCGAAGACCTGCGCGTCGACTTCGAGGACGGCTACGGCCCCCGCCCCGACGCCGAGGAGGACGCGGCGGCGGCCCGCGCGGCCCGCCTGATCGCCGAGGCCTACGAGAACGGCACGGCGGCCCCGTACATGGGCATCCGCATGAAGTGCATGGAGGCCGCGGTCCGCGACCGGGGCATCCGCACCCTGGACGTCTTCCTCACCGGCCTGATGGAGGCCGGCGGCCTGCCCGAGGGGCTGGTGCTGACCCTGCCGAAGGTGACGTACCCCGAGCAGGTGAGCGCCTTCGTGCGGCTCCTGGACGCCTTCGAGAAGGCCCACGGGCTCGACGCCGGCCGGCTCGGCTTCGAGATCCAGATCGAGACCAGCCAGTCGATCCTCGCCACCGACGGCACCGCCGCCGTCGCCCGGATGATCCAGGCCGCCGAGGGCCGCGCCACCGGGCTGCACTACGGCACCTTCGACTACAGCGCCTGCCTCGGCGTCTCCGCCGCCTACCAGGCCAGCGACCACCCCGCCGCCGACCACGCCAAGGCGGTCATGCAGGTCGCCGCCGCGGGCACCGGCGTCCGCGTCTCGGACGGCTCCACCAACGTCCTGCCGGTCGGCCCGACCGAGAAGGTCCACGCCGCCTGGCGGCTGCACTACGGCCTCACCCGCCGAGCCCTGGCCCGCGCCTACTACCAGGGCTGGGACATGCACCCCGGCCACATCCCGACCCGCTACGCCGCCGTCTTCGCCTTCTACCGCGAGGGCTTCGAGCAGGCCGCCGGCCGCCTCGCCCGCTACGCCAACCGCGCGGGCGGCGACGTCATGGACGAGCCCGCCACCGCCAAGGCGCTCAGCGGCTACCTGCTGCGCGGCCTGGACTGCGGCGCCCTCGACATCGCCGAGGTCGCCCGGCTCTCCGGCCTGACCCGCGCCGACCTGGAGGGCTTCGCGGCACCCCGGCGCGGCGACCTGACGGCCTCGGCGAAGTAGCGGCGTCCGACGACGGGACGAGCCGCCCCCGGCGCCCGCGGAGGAGGGCGACGGGGGCGGCTGTGCGTCCGGGCAGCGGCCACTTCGGTGGCGTCCGGTGCCGGCCGGGGCCGCAGGCGGCTGACTGGATGAACCTCCGGGCGACATCGCTCCCGCGACCCCGCGCTCGACGGCACGACGCGATCAGGCGCTGATCATGGGGCACATTCCCCCCACAGAAAGGCTGACGTCCCCGATGCGCCGTTCCCTGCTCGTCGCCTGTACCGCGGCGACCGCTCTTCTCGCCCCCCTTCCCCTGGCCACGGCCACGCCGCACCCAGGCGGCGGCTCGGACGAGCCCTGGGTGGTGCGCACCGCCGTACTGCGCGCCGACGCCAAGGAGTTCGCATCCCTGTGCCGTACGCAGCAGGAAGGCGTACCGGAGCACCGTACGTTCCGGCTCTTCCCCCACACCCGAGGCATCACCGCGGTGCGGGACTACTACCACAAGGACGCGGACGGCACCGTCTACTGGGACGGGCACGACCCGAAGAAGCCCGAGGACACGGTGTCCCTGTCCATCATCGGAGCCTGCACGCGCGGCGGCGGCCACGTCACCCTCGACGGCATCATCGAGGTCGGCACCAGGGACTACGTGTTCACCCCCCTGCCCAAGCGCCCGGGCGAGTACCGCCTGCAGGAGATCGACACGCTGAAGCTGCCGCCGAGCGGGGAGCCCGGCGACACCGTGACCCTGCCCGAGCGAGCCGGCCGTCCCGGGCACGCGGAGAAGACGCCCAGGGCCGACAACAACAACCCGGTCGCGATCGACGTCCTCGTCCCCTACACCCCCGCGGCCGTCACCGAGCTCGGCGGGGTGCCGGAGGTGCAGGCCCGGATCCGCTACGGAGTGAGCCAGCTCAACAAGGCTTTCGCCACCAGTCATGTGCCGGCCAGCGTGCACGTCGTCCACTCGTACCAGACGTCCCCGTCCGGGGTTGCCGACGAGGACGCCGGCACCGTGCTCGACAAGCTCAACAAAAGAGCCGACCTGACGCTCGGCGCCCCCGCCCACGCCTTCCGGGACGACTACGGCGCCGACCTGGTGGCCCTGCTCGCCTCCATCCCCATCCAGAACAGCTCCGGCTCGGCCGATCTGCCGATTCCCGTGACCTCGGGTACCAGCGAGAGCGCCTACTCGGTCACGAGCGTCCTGTCGGTGAAGGACTGGGACAACCTGGGCCACGAGATCGGCCACAACCTGGGCATGCGGCACGACCGGAAGACCGTGGCGAACAACGGGGAGACGCCGCCGGGCCCGAACGACACCAACTTCGGCTGGATCACGTCCGACAACAAGTACCACACGCTGATGGCCTACAACACGCCCTGCCTGCCCAGCTGCAAGGTCATCAACCAGTACTCCAACACCGTCAACACGACGACCGACGGCAAGGCCCTCGGTGACGCGAAGAACAACAACGCCGGCATCGCCCAGCTCGCCACCCCGCTCGTGTCCGCCTACCGCGCCTCGAAGGCGACCAACCGGCACACCCTCACGATGTCCGTCTCCCCGGCAGGCGGCGGCACCATCACGGTCAGCGAGTTCGGCCCCTACGACCCCGGCACGCAGGTGACCCTGACCGCCCACCCGGCGGCCGGCTACGTGTTCGCGGGCTGGGAGGTCGACGGCGTGAAGCAGACCGACGCCACGGCCGAGTACCAGATCACCATGGACAAGAACCGCAGCGTCGTCGCGCTCTTCAACAAGGCTCCTTGAGCCCATGCCCGCCCCGCCACCCCTGACTGAGCGCGGGCCTCGCCGGTCAGGCCCCGGGCCCAGGGCGCCGACGGCCGCCCCCGGCGCCGGGCGGGGTGTGCGGCCGGCCATGTGCGTACGGCTCCAGACCCGACGCCGTCACCCACGCGTGCTCCGCGAAGAGCCGGGTGCCCCGAGCGCACAGCCCGGCATCGGCGCGGGCCCGCGCGCAGAACTCCTCGGGAGTCACGCCGAACAGCCGCCTCAACAGAGCCGATTTCATGAGGAGTTCGGACAGCAATGCGTGCTGGCCGGGATGCGGGCGCGGCACGCCGGCGCCGTTGTGCAGCACCCCGTGCCGGTTGACGTACGCGTACGCGCCGGGGAGCGCCGAGCCGTCCGGCAGCTCGATCCGCACGTCCGGCGCGGGCAGCCAGGCCCGCCAGAAGTTCACCTCGCTGGCGTCGATCACGGCCAGTTGCGGCGCGTCCAGCCAGATGAGGAACAACTCCCCTAACGCGCGCGGGGACTTGACCGGCGAGGCAGAGACATAGCCCATGCGGCTGACGTGCGCGGAGACGCCCACGTCGATCCCGGTCAGCCGGACCCGCACCATGGGAATGGGGGAGTCGATCCCGAACTCGTCCAGCTTGTGCCGCAGTTGGCCGGGGCAGGCGTTGGAGCCGACGGCAAGGACCGGTACCCGGTCGTCGTACACCAGCCGGTCCAGCGGCAGCATCCGGTCGCCGTGCAGCAGCCCGGAGCCGGCGGGCCAGGCGCCCGGGTAGCTCAGCGGATGGTCGCGGGGGGCCTCGGCGAGGCCGAGTTCCACCAGGGTGCGGCCGGCGTCGTCGGTCACGGGCGGCTCAGTCCGCGGGCGGCAGCTCGCCCGAGCCGCGGGTGATGAGCCGGGTCGGCAGCTCGATGCGCTCCGGCGCGACGAGGGTGCCGTCCAGCTGGCGGAAGAGGCGCTCGGCGGCGGTACGGCCGAGGGCCGCGGCGTCCTGGGCGACCACCGTCACGCCCGGCTGGAGCAGGTCGGCCAGCTCGATGTCGTCGAAGCCGACGAGGGCGACATGGCGGGCCTGCTCGGCGAGCACCCGGATCACGGTGACCGTGACCCGGTTGTTGCCCGTGAAGACCGCGGTGACGGGGTCCGGGCCGGAGAGCATCTCCTCGGCCGCGCGGCGCACCCGCTCCGGATTTGTCGCCCCGAGGGACATCCAGCGCTCCTCGACGGCTATACCGGCGTCCTCCATGGCGGCCCGGTAGCCGCGCAGCCGCTCGGCCGCGGTGTGGATGCGGGGCATGTCGCCGATGAAGCCGATCCGGCGGTGGCCGTGCGCGATCAGGTGGGCGACGCCGTCGCGGGCGCCGCCGTAGTTGTCGGACAGGACGACATCGGCGTCGATCTTCCCGGCCGGGCGGTCCACGAACACGGTCGCCACGCCCGCCCTGATCTCCGGCTCCAGATAGCGGTGGTCGTCCCCGGCCGGGATCACCACCAGCCCGTCCACGCGCCGCGCGCACAGGGCCAGCGCCAGCTCCTGCTCGCGCTCCGGGTCCTCGGCGCTGGAGCCGTTGATCAGCAGGGCGCCGTGGGCGCGGGCCACCTCCTCCACGGCGCGGCTGAGGGGGCCGTAGAACGGGTCGGCGAGGTCCTCGAGGACAAGCCCGATGCTCGCCGTACGGCCCTTGCGCAGCACCCGTGCGCTGTCGTTGCGGCGGAAGCCGAGGGCGTCGATCGCCTCCTGCACCCGGCGCTCGGTGTCCGGGGTGACGCCGGGCTCGCCGTTCACCACGCGGGACACCGTCTTCAGGCCCACCCCGGCCCGGGCGGCCACGTCCTTCATGGTCGGACGGTTGCCGTAGCGGCTTGCGGGGAGGCGGTCTGCGCGGCGGGTGGTCTCGGGCACGAGCGGCGTCCTGTCCTGTGGTCCGTGGTGGCGGCCGGAATCGACCCGGGTGGTGCGCCGATCCTGGGCTTGTATGAGGATGTGGCGTCGAGCATAGGGCCTGGACAACGTTGTCAGGAGCAGGAGACACTGTCCACCGCTGTCTCGGTCCCGCGCCCCCACCGCGACCGGCCTGCGGCGTTCTCTTGTTTCGCGCGTACTCACGGTTCAACGGGGAGATCTGACTCTGATGCACACCGACCTCGTGGCGGCCCTGGACATCGGCGGCACCAAGATCGCCGGCGCTCTGGTGGACGGCCACGGACGGATCCAGGCGCGGGCGCAGTGCCCGACGCCCGCGCGGCAGGACGGCGAAACGGTCATGCTGGCCGTCGAGGAGGTGCTCGGCGAACTCGCCGGATCGCCCCTGTGGGGACACGCCGGCTCCGTCGGGATCGGCAGCGCGGGCCCGGTGGATGCCGCGGCGGGCACCGTGAGCCCGGTCAACGTGCCGGGCTGGCGCGACTTCCCGCTGGTCGAGCGGGTGCGTGCGGCCACCGGAGGGCTGCCGGTCTCGCTGATCGGCGACGGGGTGGCGATCACCGCCGCCGAGCACTGGCAGGGCGCCGCCCGCGGACACGACAACGCGCTGTGCATGGTGGTCTCCACCGGCGTCGGCGGCGGCCTGGTCCTGAACGGGCGGCTGCACCCCGGCCCGACGGGCAACGCCGGGCACATCGGCCACATCAGCGTCGACCTCGACGGCGACCCGTGTCCCTGCGGCTCGCGCGGCTGCGTCGAGCGCATCGCCAGCGGTCCCAACATCGCCCGCCGCGCCCTGGAGCAGGGCTGGCGGCCCGGTCCCGACGGCGACACCTCGGCCGCCGCGGTGGCCGCCGCCGCGCGCGCGGGCGATCCGGTCGCCGTGGCCTCCTTCGAGCGGGCCGCCCAGGCGCTGGCCGCCGGGATCGCGGCCACCGCGACCCTGGTCGAGATCGACATCGCGGTGATCGGCGGGGGCGTCGGCAAGGCCGGCGACATCCTCCTCACGCCGCTGCGCAAGGCCCTCGCCGAGTACGCGACCCTGTCCTTCGTCCAGCGGCTGACGGTCGTGCCCGCGCAGACGGGTACGGACGCGGGCCTGGTGGGCGCGGCTGCGGCGGCCTTGCACGTCGCTGCCCCAACTGCCGTGTGAAAAGCGGTGGTTGACGCTCCATTCGGCGGTTGGCGTTCCGTTGGCCGGCTGTTGGAGCCGTTGGCCCGCTGTTGGAGCCGCCCCGGACGATCCCTCATGTGCGGCGAACGCTGCACATTGAGGGAGGGAACGGAACATGAACGCAGGCAGCATCGTGCGCCGGGCGGCCGTCGGGGCCGGCACGCTGGCCGGAGTCGCCACGCTGGTGCTGGGCGGCAGCGGGATCGCCTCCGCCGAGACCGCGCGGTACACCGTCTGGAGCAACGGCTGCTCGGGCACCCTGATGACCCAGTACGTCTCGGGCGGCGGGGGCTGGCAGGTCCGGAACTACGTGAACAACAGCGGTGGCAGCACAACCTGTTCGGGCTGGATCGACTGGGCCTCGCAGGGTGACACCAACCACTTCGACGGTCTGCAGAACCGGATCTGGGTCGACCCGTGGAACACCCAGGAGTCCACCTACATCCCGGACAACGACCCGGCACTGGCCCGCGTCTGCGTGCAGGCCGACGGCGACAACACCGCGCGCTGCACCGCGTGGTGGTAGGCCACTGACGGCCACCGCGTGATCGTCGAGGGTGGTGAACCCCCGACGATCACGCGGTGACGTCGGTCAGGACCCGCCGCTCAGCACGTGAGCTTCGCGTCCGCCCAGTCCGCGTGGTCGTAGTCGATGCCGTCGCCGCCGTCGGTGACGACGAGCCGGACGACCTGAGCTCCGCTCACGTCGGCCGACACGGCCTGGGCGGGCGTCGCGTGGGTGAGCACGCCTGTCGAGGCGGCCGTCCTGCCGTCCGCCTGGATCTCGAAGGCGACGGAACCCCGGATGCCGGTCTCGTCGTCGAGACCCACCCGGGCCGTGACCGTCGAGCACTTGCCGCCGGTGTAGAACTCGACGGCGCTCTCGGCGTGTACGCCAAGCCCCTTGCCGTACACGGCTCCGCCGAGGGTGATCGGACGCCCGTCGCCCGCGGCGCTCTCGCCGTTGCTGGTGTCACGCTCCACCGGCCCCCAGCCGTTGCTCGCCCCCGACAGCCAGGGCAGGTCGCTCAGGTACGACGTCCCGGCGGGCGGCGACACCACCACGGACGCGGTCAGCGGCAGGGCGGCGGTGACACGTGCGCCGGAGGGCGAGCGGTAACGCGCCTGGAGCGTAAGGTCGTAGGAGCCGGGCGGAGTGCCCGCCGGAGCGGTCACGCGCCAGCCGGTGCGCAGGGTCGCGCCGGTCGCCAGGGCAGCGGTGGTGGTCGCCGAGGAGGCCTGCACGCTCCACCCGTCGGGGCCGGACAGCGACACGGACACCCGGCGTGCGGCGGTGCGGCCGAGGTCGGTGACCGTGGTGGTCAGCGTGGCCGGGGTGCCGGCCTCCACCAACGGTCGGCCGTCCAGGCCGAGTTCGGCGGCAGGCGGGTAGCCGGCCCAGTGCGGGTCGGCCGAGACGCGCAGCAGGACGGTGCCATGGGCGGGGACTGTCGCCGCGATGGTGCCCGCGGTGTTGTATGTACGGTGCTGCCACAGGTCGCGCAGGGTGTACCCGGCGGCGTCGGGCAGGCCGACCGCACCGGCGGTCGTGGCGATGCGCTGCGCGGTGCCGGACTCGTTGAACAGGGCGACGGCGCGACTGCCGTCCTTCATCTCCTTGGCGATCACCCAGCGCCCGCCCTCGTCGGAGACCACCGTGCCCTGCTTGCCGAGCGGGTCCTGGTCGACGCCGATGACCTCCTTGTTGCCGAGGATGCCGAAGGTCGCCTGGGACGCCTTGCGCAGGTCGGTGCCGATGAGCAGTGGTGCGGCCATGACCGACCAGAGGGAGAAGTGGGAGCGGTACTCGGTGTCCGTCATGCCTCCGTTGCCGACCTCCAGCATGTCGGGGTCGTTCCAGTGGCCGGGGCCGGCGTACTGCGCGAGCGGGAGGTTCTGCTTCAGGATCGACAGCATCGAGGACCAGTTGTCGCTGATGTCCCCGGTGGTGCGCCACAGATGGCCGACGTCCGAGGCCCACTGCCAGGGCTTGTTCTCGCCCCATTCACAGATGCTGTAGACGATGGGCCGGCCGGTCGCCTTGAGTGCGTCACGCATGGTCTTGTAGCGCGACTGGGCGTCCACGCCGAGGTTGTTGCAGTTGTCGTACTTGAGGTAGTCCACGCCCCAGTCGGCGAACTGCTGTGCGTCGCTGTACTCGTGGCCCAGGGCGCCCGGGAAGCCAGCGCCGTCGCAGGTCTTGACGCCGGCGCTGGTGTAGATGCCGAGCTTGAGGCCCTTGGCGTGGACGTAGTCCGCAACGGCCTTGATCCCGCCGGGGAAACGGACCGGGTCGGGTACGAGTTTCCCGTCGGCGTCCCGGTTCGGCAGGGCCCAGCAGTCGTCGAGGTTGACGTACTGATAGCCCGCGTCCTTCAGCCCCTTGGACACGAAGAGGTCGGCGATGCCCTCGACCATGGCCTCGTTGAAGTCGGCCCGGCAGTGCGTGGAGTTCCAGTTGTTGAAGCCCATCGGCGGGGTGAGGGCGAGGCCGTCGGCCAGGGACGGGGCGACGGGACCGTGCGCGGGGGCCGCGACGGCGGGCGCGGTGAGGCCCGCCGCGCACAGCAGTGCGGCAGCGAGCGCGCCGATCGCTCCTCGGCGTCTTGTGGTGGTTGTGCGGGTGTGAGGGGGACGCATGGTTGACGTTCCTCCGACTCGCGAGAGGTGGGAAGACGGCAGGGCCGCGCGGACGGCGGGCCCATGGGTGCAAGTACGCGCCATCGGTGCGCGATTACGTTAGAACATGTCCATCTCTGTTGGAAGAGGTGCGTTGTTGGGAAGCATGGCGATCTGCGTGACCCCCCGCCGGTTCCGCAGTTGATCAGCACATGAAGAAGCGCAGCATGCTCGCCATCGCCAGCCTTGCCACCGGCTTCGTCGTGGCCGCCCTCACCCCGTCCCACGCGGCCGGCCAGGGCCCCCTCGGCGACCTCGACGTCTCGGACACGGTCGGCCAGGTCGACCACCTCGTCAGCCAGGACAGCCTGTCCGTGGACCACGACGCCCTCGGCGGGGAGTAGGGCCCCGGGCCGGGAGCGTTACGCGCCGAGTGCCGGTGCCCCTCCGCACAGGGGCATCGGCACTCCCGTGTGCGCACCCTCAACGGGATGTGGTTTCCGTGGCAGGGTGGAGCGGGCAAGCCACAGGGGGCCAACAGAAGAGGGGGAGTCCGTGACCGTCGTCTGGATCAACGGCGCGTTCGGTGCGGGGAAGACCACGACCGCACGGGAACTGATCGAACTGATCCCGCACAGCACGTTCTTCGACCCCGAGGTCATCGGCGGAGCGCTCGGACACCTGCTCCCGCCCAAACGCCTCGCCGAGGTCAGCGACTTCCAGGACCTGCCGATCTGGCGCCGGCTCGTGATCGACACGGCGGCGGCGATGCTCGCCGAGCTGGGCGGGACCCTGGTGGTCCCGATGACCCTGCTCCGCCAGGAGTACCGCGACGAGATATTCGGGGGCCTTGCCGCCCGCCGGATCACGGTACGACACCTGCTGCTCGCCCCGGCTGAAACGATCCTGCGCGAGCGCATAGCCGGGCGTGAGGTCCCGGCCGACCTGCCCGACGGCGAGCTGCGGGTGCGCCAGTGGTCGTACGACCACATCGAGCCCTACCGCGCCGCCCTCGCCTCCTGGCTCACCGCCGACGCGCACGTCGTCGACACCAGCGCCCTCACCCCGTACGAGACCGCCGTCCGGATCGCCGGGGCCGTCGACTCCGGTGCCGTGCCGCCCTGCGACATCGTGCAGACCGCCGAGCCCACCGCCGAGACCGTCGCCGCCGGGGTGCTGCTCTTCGACGAACAGGACCGGGTGCTGCTGGTGGATCCCACCTACAAGCCCGGCTGGGAGTTCCCCGGCGGTGTGGTCGAGCGCGGGGAGGCTCCGGCCCGCGCGGGGATGCGTGAGGTCGCGGAGGAGACCGGGATACGGCTGCGGGAGGTGCCGCCGCTGCTCGTCGTGGACTGGGAGCGGCCCGCGCCCCCCGGCTACGGCGGCCTGCGGATGCTCTTCGACGGCGGCCGGCTGGACTCCGCCGAGGCCGCGAGGGTGCTGCTGCCGGGCCCGGAGCTGCGCGACTGGCGTTTCGTGACCGAGCAGGAGGCCGCCGCGATGCTGCCGCCTGTCCGGTTCGAGCGGCTGCGCTGGGCGCTGCGGGCCCGGGAGCGTGGAACCGCGCTCTATCTGGAGGCCGGTGTGCCGGTGGGCGGGCAGGCCGCCTGAGGCGTGATCAGCGTACGGCGGCCACCTCGCGCAGTGCGGCCCGGGCGTCGCTCAGCACCGGCTCGCCGTGCCCGAAGCACGCCACCTCCGCTTCGAGGTCCGCCAACCGGCGCAGGGAGGAGAGGAGTTGCGGCTTGTCCAGGTTGAACACGCCCGGCATCACCGCTCCGTCGACCGGCGAGGCCGCGACCGTGTCGCCCGTGAACAGCACCCCGTCGTCGGGCAGGAAGAGCGCGATGCTGCCGTCCGTGTGGCCCGGGACATGGATCACCCGGGCGCCACCGCCGAAGCCGAGCACCTCACCGTCGGACACCGGGGTGACGTGCCGCGGCCGTACCGGCTCACCGACGGGCAGGTGCCGCGCCGCCTGCGCGTGAAGCGGCAGCTCCCATTCCTCGAACAGCGGGGGCGGGCCCGGGCGTTCGTCCCTGACGAACGGGGCGTCCAGGTCATGCGCCAGCACCTCGGCCCCGCTCAGCGCGGCGAACTCGCCCGCCCCGCCCGCGTGATCCTCGTGGAAATGGGTCAGCACGATCCGCCGTACGTCCCCGGGGGCGTGGCCGAGCGCGGTGACGGCGGCGGCGATGGCCCGGCCGGCGCCGAGCGTGCCCGCGTCGATCAGCGTCAACTCCGTGTCGTCGCGCCAGAGATAGGCCTGGCCGACCGGGAAGCGCAGGAGATGGAGGCGGGGCAGCAGTTCGATGACGTCCATGCCCCGACCGTAGGCAGGGCCCCCGCCGCACGGCGAGGGCCCTCTGCCTGAGGCAGAAGCGTTCAGCTCGCCGCGTAGTTGCGCAGGAACAGCGCCTCGGCGACCGACAGACGCTCCAGCTCCTCCGGGGACACGCTCTCGTTGACCGCGTGGATCTGCGCCTCGGGCTCGCTCAGGCCGATGAGCAGGATCTCCGCCTGCGGGTAGAGGCCGGCGAGGGTGTTGCACAGCGGGATGGAGCCGCCCTCACCGGCGTACTGCATGGTCTCGCCCGGGTAGGCCACCGCCATCGCGTCGGCCATCGCCTGGTAGGCCGGGCTGGAGGCGTCGGCGCGGAAGGCCTGGCCCTGGCCGACCTGCTCGGTGGTGACCCGGGCGCCCCAGGGGGTGTGCGCCTCGAGGTGCGCCTGGAGCAGCTTGGTCGCGTCCGTGGCGTCCACGCCCGGCGGCACCCGCAGGCTGATCAGCGCGCGGGCGTTCGCGTGCACGGACGGGGTGGCGCCGACCACCGGCGGGCAGTCGATGCCGAGCACGGTGACGGCCGGGCGGGCCCAGAGGCGGTCCGCGACCGAGCTGTCGCCTATGAGCCCCACGCCGTCGAGCACCTTGGCGTCCGCGCGGAACTGCTCCTCGGTGTACTCCAGGCCGTCCCACGTCCCCGTGGCGTCCAGCCCGTCGACCGTCGTCGAGCCGTCCTCGGCGCGCAGCGAGTCCAGCACGCGGATCAGCGCGG
Source organism: Streptomyces sp. NPDC002676 (assembly GCF_053592455.1). NCBI lineage: Bacteria > Bacillati > Actinomycetota > Actinomycetes > Kitasatosporales > Streptomycetaceae > Streptomyces > Streptomyces sp. NPDC002676. The sequence continues at coordinate 321,799 of NZ_JBSFVT010000006.1, forward strand.
CGAGCGCGTCCGGGGCGGCGCCGCCGAACTGGCCGGAGTGCAGGTTGCCGGCGAGGGTGTCGATGCGGACCCGGACCAGGGTCATACCGCGCAGGGTGGTGGTCACCGTCGGCAGGCCGACGCGGAAGTTGCCCGCGTCGCCGATCACGATGGTGTCGGCCTCCAGCAGCTCCGGGTGCTGCTCGGCGTACCGCTCCAGGCCGCCGGTGCCCTGCTCCTCCGAGCCTTCGGCGATCACCTTGACGTTCACCGGGACGCCGCCGTTCGCCTTCAGGGCGCGCAGCGCGACCAGGTGCATGATCACGCCGCCCTTGCAGTCGGCGGCCCCACGGCCGTACCAGCGGCCGTCGCGCTCGGTCAGCTCGAACGGCGGGGTGGTCCAGGCGGCCTCGTCCAGCGGCGGCTGCACGTCATAGTGCGCGTAGAGAAGAACCGTTTTGGCGCCCTCCGGGCCCGGCAGGTAGCCGTACACCGACTGCGTGCCGTCGGGGGTGTCGAGGAGGGCCACGTCCTGGAAGCCCTCGGTGCGCAGCGCGTCGGCGACCCAGTTCGCGGCGCCCTCACTCTCGCTCTTCGGGAACTGCGCGAAGTCCGCCACCGACTTGAAGGCGACCAGCTCGGTCAGCTCCGCCTTGGCCCGGGGCATCAGCGAGGCGACGGTCTCGGCGACCGGATTCGACGACATGGGAACGCTCCTCGTAGGTGCGACGTTGAACTGCTGGGTACACCGATCCTCCCACAACGACCTGCGTGGACGGCCGCCGTAGGATGCGGGGGACAGGTTGGGCAGCGGCTTGATCGGAGCAGTAGACCATCGTGAGCGGCGAGAACTGGTCGGCGGACGACGCGCAGCAGGTGTGGGACGTCGTCGTGGTGGGCGCGGGACCGGCGGGGGCCTCGGCCGCGTACGCGGCGGCTGTGACCGGACGGCGTGTCCTGTTGCTGGAGAAGGCCGAGCTGCCCCGTTACAAGACGTGCGGCGGCGGCATCATCGGCCCCTCGCGCGACGCCCTGCCGCCCGGCTTCGAGCTGCCCTTCCAGGACCGCGCGCACGCGGTCACCTTCTCGAACAACGGGCGCTTCACCCGGACCCGCCGCTCCAAGCAGATGCTGTTCGGGCTGATCAACCGGCCCGAGTTCGACCAGCAGCTGGTCGAGCACGCACAGAAGGCCGGCGCCGAGCTGCGTACGGGCGTCACGGTGCAGCGGGTCGAGCAGCACGGCTCGGCGGTGCCCGACCGGCGCACCGTCGCCGTGATCCTCCAGGGCGGCGAGACCGTGCTGGCCCGCGCGGTCGTCGGCGCCGACGGCAGCGCCAGCCGCATAGGCGCCCACGTCGGTGTGAAGCTGGACCACGTGGATCTCGGCCTGGAGGCGGAGATCCCGGTGCCGGAGACCGTCGCCGAGGACTGGAAGGGCCGGGCCCTCATCGACTGGGGCCCGATTCCCGGCAGTTACGGCTGGGTCTTCCCGAAGGGCGACACCCTGACGGTCGGCGTGATCTCCGCGCGGGGCGAAGGCGCGGCCACCAAGCGCTACTTGGAGGACCTGGTCGGGCGGCTCGGGCTCGCCGGGTTCGAACCGAGCGTCTCCTCCGGCCACCTGACCCGTTGCCGGGCCGACGACTCGCCGCTGTCCCGCGGCCGGGTGCTGGTGTGCGGGGACGCGGCCGGCCTGCTGGAGCCGTGGACCCGCGAAGGTATTTCCTACGCGCTGCGCTCGGGGCGGCTGGCGGGGGAGTGGGCGGTGCGGATCGCCGAGGCGCACGACGCGGTCGACGCCCGTCGCCAGGCCCTGAACTACGCCTTCGCGATCAAGGCGGGGCTCGGCGTCGAGATGAGCGTCGGCAAGCACCTGCTGGCCGCGTTCGAGCGCCGCCCCGGTTTCTTCCACGCTGCCCTCACCGGGTTCCGCCCGGCGTGGCGGGCGTTCCGGGAGATCACCCAGGGCTCCACCACGCTGGCCGAGATCGTCCGGTCCCGTCCGTTGGCCCAGCGCGCCCTGACCGCGCTGGACCGGGGGCGCTCCGTCTCCGTGGAGGACCCGGCTCCTGCGGAGGACCCGGTCACTTCGTGACGGTGATCCGGAAGACGGGGTGGTCGCCGGCCGCCGCGACGATCTCCTCGTCGGAGGATGTGGCCGTCACGCCCTGGAAGTACTGGTTGACCTCCCAGCCCCACTTCTCCAGGTAGGTCCGCAGGATCGGGAGCTTCTCCGCGTCGGGAAGCTCCACCGCGGTGAACGTGCGCACCTTCCGGCCCACCCGCAGCTCGCCGCCGGCGGCGGCGCGCATGTTGCGCACCCACTGGGAGTGGCCGCGCGCCGAGACGAGGTACTGCTCGCCCTCGTACGTGTGCGGGTTGACCGGGATGCGCTGCATCTGCCCGCTCTTGCGCCCGCGCACCGACAGCTCCGCGCTGCCCGCGAGGCTGATCCCGTGCCGGGCGAGCCAGCCGATGATCCCGTTCAGCCGCACCTCCATCGGGCTGCCCTTGCGGTAGTAGGGCGAAGAGGAAGCGGACGAAGAAGAAGACGCAGACGACATGGTGACCCCCACGGTTTGGGAGAGCGGTGCTCTCGCTTGACTTCAGTGTGGGGGATACGGGTGCTCCAAAGCAAGAGCACTGCTCTTGATTGTGTGCGCTGCTCTGTCTGCGTGGCACACTGCTGCCATGAGCACCGCACAAGGCGCCCGCGCGCGGGCCAGGATCGAAGTCACCGCTGCCATCAAGGACGAAGCGCGCCGACAGCTCGCGGCCGAGGGCGCGGCCAAGCTCTCGCTACGGGCCGTCGCCCGCGAGCTGGGCATGGTCTCCTCGGCGCTCTACCGCTACTTCCCCAGCCGTGACGAACTGCTGACCGCCCTGATCATCGACGCCTACGACTCCCTCGGCGAGGCGGCAGAGGCAGCCCACCTGAAGAGTGCCGACGCGGACCACGTGCGGCGCTGGACCGCCGTGTGCGAGGCGGTGCGCGACTGGGCCCTCACCCACCCGCACGAGTACGCCCTGATCTACGGATCGCCCGTGCCCGGCTACTCCGCCCCCGAGACCACCGTCCCGTCCGCCGCCCGCGTCGGCCTGCTCTTCATCGGCATCGTCCGCGACGCCCACCAGGGTCCCGGCCTCGCCGACCTCCCCCTCCCCGCCGAACTGCGCCCCGAGGCCGAACGCATGGCGGCGGACCTCACCCCCGATCTGCCCCCCGAGGCGGCTGCCGCGCTGGTGGCGGCCTGGGCCCAGCTGTTCGGACTCGTCGGATTCGAGCTGTTCGGGCAGTTCAACCGGGTGGTGGAGGACCGGGAGACCTTCTTCCGGCACGCGGCGATCCGGCTGGCACATGGGGTGGGGCTGCGCTGACGGCGCGGCAGGGTGCCGTACTTCGTGCTGCCGTACTCCCCGGGGAGTACTGGTGATCACCTCGCCCGGCTGACGACCTCGGCGCCCGTCGGCGTCTAGCGTGGCGGTCATGGATGAGCAGCACGGAGGAGGGCCCTCGCGCTGGTGGCGGTACGGACCCCCGTGGTGGCAGCGCGCCGGCGGCCCCGAGGCGCACCGCACGCGCCTGCCGTGGCGCTCCACCGCGCTGCTCACCGCGTTCGTGCTGATCGGCTCGAACTTTGCCGCGCATGCCCAGCCGCACCGCCAGCCCCTCGACCCCTACGCGCGCGTGCTGCTGCTCCTGGCCTCGCTGGTGCTGCTGTGGCGGCACCGCCACCCCGTCCTCGCCGTCTACGCCACGTGCGCCGCGACCCTGGTCTACCTGGCTGCCGGCTACCCTTACGGCCCGGTCTTCCTGGCCGTCGCCGTCGGCTGCTTCAGCGCCGTCGTCGCCGGGCACCGGCGGGCCGCCTGGACGGCGGTCGGCCTGCTGTGGGCCGGGCACGCCCTGGTCGCGCTCTGGCTCTACCGCTGGCTGCCACCCGCGGGGGACCAGGGGGCGAGCATCATCCAGGAGCTCGGCGTCGCCACCTGGGTTCTGGCCATCGCGACGGTCTCCGAGCTGGCCCGGGTGCGGCGCGAGCAGTGGGCGCGGGAGCGCGCGGACCGCGCGCAGGCGGCCCGGCGGCGGGCGGACGAGGAACGGCTGCGGATAGCCCGCGAACTGCACGACGTCCTCGCCCACAGCATCTCGGTCATCAACGTCCAGGCGGGTATGGGGCTCGCACTCCTCGACAGCGACCCCGAGCAGGCGCGCGCCGCGCTCACCACCATCAAGGCCGCCAGCAAGGAGGCGCTCGGCGAGGTGCGCCAAGTCCTCGACACCCTGCGCGCCCCGGGTGCCGCCCCGCGTACTCCCGCGCCGGGCCTGGACCGGCTGCCGGAACTCGTGGAACAGGCCGCGTCCGCCGGGCTGAGTGTCGACATCGAGGGCGAGCCGCCGCGGCTGGCGCCCGGTGCCGACCTTGCCGCCTTCCGGATCGTGCAGGAGGCCCTCACCAACGTCGTACGGCACTCCGGATCGCGCCACGCGCGCGTACGCTTCGCCCACGACGCGGGCGCCCTGCGGCTGTGGATCGACGATGACGGGCCCGCGACCGGCGCGGACGCCGGCGGCAGCGGGAACGGGCTGGCGGGGATGCGGGAGCGGGCCGCGGCGCTGGGTGGCACCATCGAGGCGGGCCCGCGCCCCGACGGCGGCTTCCGGGTGCTCGCCGTACTGCCGCTGCACACCAGGGAGGACCGGTGATCCGGGTACTGCTCGCCGACGACCAGTCGCTCGTGCGGGCCGGTTTCAGGGCGCTGCTCGACGCGCAGCCCGACATCGAGGTGGCGGGCGAGGCGGCGGACGGCGACGAAGCGCTGCGCAAGGTGAGCGAACTGCGGCCCGACGTCGTCCTGATGGACATCCGCATGCCCCTGCTGGACGGTCTGGCCGCGACCCGGCGGATCACCGGGGACGCGGAGCTGAAGGACGTGAAGGTGGTCATGCTGACCACCTTCGAACTGGACGAGTACGTCTTCGAGGCGATCCGTTCGGGCGCCTCCGGTTTCCTGGTGAAGGACACCGAGCCGGACGAACTCCTGCGTGCCGTAAGGGCGGTGGTGGAGGGTGACGCGCTGCTGTCGCCGAGTGTCACGCGCCGTCTGATCGCCGAGTTCGCGGCCCGTTCCAAGGAACCCGCCGCCGCGGACGCCCTGGCCCAACTCACCGAGCGGGAACGGGAGGTGATGGCGCTGGTCGGCATCGGCCTGTCCAACGAGGAGATCGCCCGGCGCCTCGTGGTCAGCCCGCTCACCGCCAAGACCCACGTCAGCCGCACGATGGTGAAACTGGGCGCCCGGGACCGCGCCCAACTCGTCGTCCTGGCCTACGAGTCGGGGTTGGTGCGGCCGGGCTGGCTGGGCTGAGCGGCCCGCCGGAAGCGGACCAGCACACGCACCACCCGGGCCACGAAGACCACCGGCGCGGCCGTCAGGCCGAGCCGCAGCAGGGCGGCGCCGAGCAGCCGCGGCAGGTCGAACAGCAGCGCCGGCCCGGCGACGGCACCGAACACCACGGCCGCCGCGAAGGCCGCGCTGACCAGCGCGTACCCGACCTCCACCATGGCCGCATCCTGCTCGGCCTTGGTGCGCCGTCCCCCATGTCCCTCGTATTCGTACATACCGTCAGTCTCACAGACGTGCGCCCGGCGGGACAGCCAACTCCCGCCGGGCGCACGTACGGAGGCGGTCGCCCTTTCAGCGGCGGCTCACCTCCGGGGCGCTTCAGCCGGTGCCCCTTCGGTTCGCTCGCCCCGATCAGTCGCGGACCGGTACACGGTCCGCGTCCGCCTCCTCCACGGTGGACCTGGCGACGACGATCGTCTGGTGGCTGCGGCGGGTGCGCAGCCCGGTGAGGGTGATCAGCAGGCCGGCCAGGGCGATGCCCGTGACGACCATGAAGCCGGGCCGGTAGCTGTCGAGGACGGCCTGCGGGGTGGCGTGCGCGGGGGCCTGCGCGGTCACCACGGCCGTCACCGCGGCGAGGAAGATCGCCCCGCCCACCTGGATCGAGGTGTTGAGCAGCCCGGAGACCATGCCCTGCTCGTGGTCCTCGACCCCGTTGGTGGCCTGGATGTTGAGCGACGGGAAGACCAGCGCGCAGGCGGCGCCGATCAGCAGCATCGACGGCAGGATGACGTCCGCGTACACCGGGTCGAGGTCGATGCGCAGGAACAGCGCGTACCCGAGGGCCATCAGCGCGAACCCGGTCGCGATCAGCCGCTGCGTGCCGAACCGGTCCACGATCGCGCCGACCTTCGTCGACGACACGGCCACCAGCGTGCCCGCCGGCAGGAAGGCGAGGGCCGTGTGCAGCGCCGACCAGCCGAGCAGGGACTGCATGTAGAGCGTGGTCAGGAACTGGAAGCCGACGTACGACCCGAAGAAGGCCACCGCGCCGAGCTGGGCGCGGATCTGGTTGCCGGAGCGCAGCACCCCGAGCCGGATCAGCGGGCTCGGCGAGCGCCGCTCGACCAGGACGAACGCGGTCAGCAGCGCGGCGACCGCGAGGAACGACAGCAGGGTGCGGGCCGAGGCCCAGCCGGCCTGAGGCGCCTGGACGACGGTGAAGACCAGCAGCAGCATGGCCGCGGTGCCGAGGACGGCGCCGGGGATGTCGTAGCCGTCGTGATTCTCCTCGCGGGCGCTGCGCGGCAGCAGCTTCACACCCACGAGCAGCGCGATCAGGGCGATGGGCCCGGGCAGCAGCATGGTGAAGCGCCAGCTCACCTCGGTGAGCAGGCCGGAGAGCACCAGGCCCATCGAGAATCCGGTGGCGGCGCAGGTGGTGTAGATGGAGAGTGCGCGGTTGCGCAGCGGGCCCTCCGGGAACGTGGTCGTGATGATCGACAGACCCGCCGGTGCGGTGAAGGCCGCGCTCAGCCCCTTGATGAAGCGGCTCGCGATCAGCAGCGGACCCGAGTCCACGACGCCGCCGAGCAGCGAGGCCAGCGCGAAGACGCCGAGGGCGACGAGGAACACCTGGCGCCGCCCCAGCAGGTCGGCGGTGCGTCCGCCGAGCAGGAGCAGACCGCCGTATCCCAGGATGTAGCCGCTGACGATCCATTGCAGCGTCGACGTGGACAGATGGAGATCGGAGCCGATGGACGGCAGTGCGACGCCGACCATCGAGACGTCGAGCGCGTCCAGGAACATCGCGGCGCACAGCACCAGAAGGGTGCCCCACAGCCGGGGAGTCCAGCGAACCGCCTGCGAAGGGACCGCGGGGGAGGTGAGCGGAGAGGTCATGCCCAAGACACTACATGCGCATGCATCGAATGCAAACGCATTTAATTCTGATGCAATGAATTCGCTTCTCTGCTACGGTGCGCTCATGGCGGCGAAGAAGGCCCAAGTGACGGCCGATCAGGCGCTCGTGGAGCAGTGGCGGGACATCCTGGACCTGCACGCCCGCACCCAGTGCGAGTTGGACCGGGCGCTCGGCGGACACGGCCTGTGCGCCAGCGACTTCGAGGTGCTCGACGTGCTCGCCGAGGGCGTGACGGCGGACGGCACCTGCGCCTATCGCGTGCAGGAGATCTCCGAGCGGGTCCACCTCAGCCAGAGCGCGCTCTCCCGGCTGATCGGCCGCCTGGAGAACGACGGTCTGGTCGAGCGGGCCATGTGCCCGGAGGACCGGCGCGGGGTGCGCGTGGCGCTCACGGCGAAAGGGCGCGCGTTGCACGGCGAGGTACGGCCCGTGCAACGCGCGGTGCTGGCCCGGATGCTGGCGAACTGACGCCCCGTCGAGCCCTCGGTCCGACGAAGCAACTCGGCTAACCGATAGCGCCCTTCTCCCGCCACAGCGTCTCCAGTGAACGGTCGCCGGACACCTGCGGCACCGGCACCCGGTTCCACAGCGCCAGGTACAACTCGTGGGCGGGCCCTGACAGTTCGGCGTCGGCCGCGCCGGACGCGTCCCGCGAGGTCACCGGCGGCTCCGTGCTCAGCCGTACGGTCCACACCGCGTCCGCGCCTCCGTCCTCCGCGCGCACCCGCAGCACCCTCGGCTCCTGCGCACGCAACCGGCTCCTGCTGCGGGCGTGGAAGCCGTGCAGCAGCTCGTCGATGCCGTCCACCGCGAAGTCCGTGGCGACCGGGGCGGCCGTGCCGCCCCGCGCGGCCTCGGCGTCGTACCGGTGCACGGCCGTCTCGTGCGCCTGCCGCCGGGTCCAGAACGTCAGCGGCGAAGGGCAGGGCGCAGGATGGAAGGTCCAGCACTCCAGGTCGGCGGGCGCGGTGGCCAGGGTGTCCACCAGCAGACGGTGGCTGTCCCGGTACCAGGCCACCAGCTCGGCGCCGTCCAGGTCCGGGCCGTCCGTGAGGGGGCGCGGGGCGGTGTGCGCGTCGGCGACGAGGGCGGCGGCCCACCGATGCACCGCGCCCGTGTGCCGCAACAGGTCCCGGACATGCCACTCAGGGCAGGTCGGCACCTTGGCATCGGTACCGGCCTGCTCGGCGGCTGCCGCCAGCAGGCGGCCCTCTTGGTCCAGCGTCTCAAGGTACTCAGCATTCTCCATGCGGGTGAGTCTGCCGGATGGAGCCCGCTGGAAGGCACGCCATTTGTCCCTGGGGACACGACGTTCCCCCGTCCTCAACCGCTCATCACCCGCCGAGTCGACACCCCGATGACCGCGGCCACGGCGGCCAGTACGGCGACGCTCGTGAGCGCGGCGGGCAGGGAGAACCAGTCGGCCATGAACCCGATCGCGGGCGGCCCGAGCAGCATGCCGCCGTAGCCCAGGGTGGAGGCCACGGCGACACCGGAAGCGCCGGTCAGGGCGCCGGCCCGTTCCACGGCGACCGGGAAGAGGTTGGCGAGGCCGAGTCCGGTGACGGCGAAGCCCAGCAGCGCCGCCCACGCGGACGGCGCGAGCGAGCCGAGCAGCATCCCCGCCGCCGCGGTGGTGCCGCCGGCGATCACGGTCCGTGCGCGGCCGAGGCGCTCCAGCAGGGCCGTCCCGGTCAGCCGGCCGGCGGTCATGGCGAGCGCGAAGCATGCGTACCCGGCCGCCGCCACGCCCGACGAGGCCGCCAGGTCCTGCTGGAGGTGGAGGGCGCCCCAGTCGGCCATGGCCCCCTCGCCGTAGGCCGTGCACAGCGCGATCAGCCCGAACACCATGACCAGCCCCCGGGTACGGCCGTCCGCCCGGCGCGCCCGACCGCCCGCCTCCGCCAGTTCACGCTCCGGTGGCACGGGAGGCTCGTGCCGCAGCAGGGTCCGCCCGGCGACGGCCGTGACCACCAGCCCGATGAGGGTGAGACCGAGCAGATGCCGCGCTGGGGAGACCGCACCGGCGACCAGCCCGCCGAGGCCCGCGCCGACCATCCCGCCGAGGCTGAACGCCGCGTGGAAACTCGGCATGATCGGCCTGCGCAGCGCGGCCACCAGATCGACGGCGGCGCTGTTGAAAGCCACGTTCACGCCGCCGTACCCAGCCCCGAAGAGCAGCAGGACGGCGCCGAGCGCCGCTGCGGAGTGGGTGAGCGGGGGCAGCGCGACACTCAGCGCGAGCACCACCATGCACACGACGGTCACCGGATGGCTGCCGTAGCGGCGGCACAGCCGCCCGGTGAGCGTCATGGTGAGCACCGCACCCGCGGACACCCCGAGCAGCGCGAGCCCGAGGGCGCCGGCGGAGGCGTGCGTCTGGTGCTTGATGTCAGGGATACGGACGACCCACCCGGCGAAGATGAAGCCGTCCAGGGCGAAGAAGGCGGTGATCGCAGCGCGCAGACGAGCAAGGTCGGTGCCCGGCACGACGCTGTGCGGTCGGGTTTTGTTTATTAGCGGCACAAAGTCAGCGTAGAGATGTCCGCCGACGGCCGCAAGGGAGTTGATGGCTGCCGGGGGCGACCGCACGGCCGTCGCCTTCATGACGAGCTGCGGTTCGCGCTCGGAGCCGGGACACCTGTGCGGGTCATGAACGCACAGCGGATACAAGTCGGTTAATGCTTGCTCACGAGCTGGTTGCAGAGGGATGAGCAGGCCATGATGGGCCCATGACGTTGGCCTCGCGCGCGCTCGCGCTACTGGCGACCTGGCCGGACCTGAGACCGGCCGTGCCCAGCTGCGGCCGGGGGCAGGCGGTGAGTTCGCCGCAGGGCGAGATCGCCCACTTCCACTCGGACCGTGATGTGGATCTGCGGCTGACCACCCGGGCCGTCCGGCGGTTCGCCAAGGATCTCAAGGCCTCGGGCGCGATCCGGATCGTGCCGGGGTCGCAGTGGGTGACCCTGCGGCTCGACGCCGCGAGCGACGTCGATCTGCTGCTCACCCTCGTCAGCGTGGCCCTCCAGGCGCAGCAGGCCTGGCCCGACCCCGGGGACCGTAAGCCGGTCGGCTGCAACGACCAGCGGGGCGCGGGGTTCGTGAAGGCGGACCTCGGGGGCATCTGACACCGGCGGGCGTCAGACCGTCAACACCTGAACGCCCGCTTCCTCGAAGCGGCGTACCTGGTCCTGCCCCACCGCCTTGTCCGTCACCAGCGTGTCGACCAGATCGGCCCCGCAGATCCGGGCGAACGCCCGCTGGCCCAGCTTGCTCGAGTCCGCGGCGACCACCACCCGCTCGGCGCGTTCGCACAGCAGCCGGTTGATCGCGGCCTCCGCCTCGTCGTGCGCCGCCGCGCCGTGCGTGACGTCGAAGGCGACGACGCCCAGGACCGCCACGTCGAGCGTGACCTGGCTCAACACCCCGTCCGCCAGCGGGCCGATGAGCTCGTACGACTGCGGGCGCGCCACCCCGCCCGTCACCACGATCTTGAACTGCGGGCGTACGGCAAGCTCGTTGGCGATGTTGAGCGCGTTCGTGACGATCGTCAGCGCCGGAGTGCCGCTGCTCAGGTCGCCGCGTACGGCGAGCGCGCGGGCCACCTCCGTGGTGGTCGTGCCGCCGGTCAGCCCGACCGCCTCGCCCGGCGCGACGAGATCGGCGACGGCCTTGGCGATGCGCTGCTTCTCGGAGGCGCGACGGGCCGTCTTGTAGCGCAGCGGCAGTTCGTACGAGACCCCGTGCACCACGGCCCCGCCCCGGGTGCGCACCAGCATCTGCTGCTCGGCGAGCTGGTCGAAGTCCCGGCGGATCGTCGCCGCCGACACCTCCAGCTCGGTCGCGGCCTCCTCGACCTCCAGCCGGCCGCGCTCCACGAGCAGTTCCAGCAACGCCTTCCAGCGGGCGTCCCGGGACATCCGCAGCCTCCGCTCCCGATCGCTCTGCGACCGCGTCTCCGGTCGTTCCGTTCTTCGATCGCTCTTCGATCGTTCTTCGATCTCACGGCGACCCTAGCGCACCCCACGTTGAGCGTGGATGCTTGATTGTGCTCGAAAGCTCGCTATATCTTGCAGGAACAATCAGCTAGCTAGGGAAGGGTGTGGCATGAGCCATGTCGAGGACGAGCTGAACAGCCAGCCCGAGTGCTGGACGCGCGCGGCCGAGGCGGCCGGACAACACGCGGGGGCGCTCCCGGCGCCGGGCGAGCGCGTCGCGTTCGTCGGGTGCGGGACGTCGTACTTCATGGCGCAGGCGGCGGCCGTGCTGCGCGAGAGCGCCGGACTGGGGGAGAGCGACGCGTTCGCGGCGTCCGAGTTCCCGCGCGGACGGTCGTACGACCGTGTCGTCGCCCTCACCCGCTCCGGCACCACCACCGAAGTGCTCGACCTGCTGGGTGAATTGACTGGGACAACGCGGACCACGGCCGTCACCGCCGACCCGGCCACCCCCGTGATGACCGCCGCCGACGACCTCGTCGTCCTGGACTTCGCCGACGAACGCTCCGTCGTCCAGACCCGCTTCGCCACCACCGCGTTCACCCTCCTGCGCGCCCATCTCGGCCTGCACCCCGACACCGCCGTGGCCGACGCCCGCACGGCCCTGTCGGCGCCGCTGCCCGAAGGGCTGGTCGACTGCACGCAGTTCACCTTCCTGGGCCGTGGCTGGACCGTCGGACTGGCCAGCGAAGCCGGGTTGAAGATGCGCGAGGCCTCGCTGTCCTGGACCGAGGCCTACCCGGCGATGGAGTACCGGCACGGCCCGATCAGCATCACCACCGACGGCACGGCGACCTGGATGCTCGGCGAGGCACCCGACGGTCTCGCTGAACAGGTCCTCGGCACCGGCGGGCTGTGGGTCGCCGACGGGCTCGACCCGCTCGCCGAACTCGTCCGCGTCCAGCGGCTCGCGGTCGCGGTCGCCGCCGCCCGAGGCCTCGACCCGGACCAGCCGCGCCACCTGACCCGCTCCGTGATCCTCACCCCCTGACCGGCGCCTCAGGACGCCTTACGTCAGGACGCCTTACGTCAGGACGTTCTACGAAGGGACAACCCAGCTGTGCCCCTCACGACCACCGGCGAACTGGTCACCCGCGCCGCCGAGGCCCGCTCCGCCGTCGCCGCCTTCAACGTCGTCACCCTGGAACACATCGAGGCCGTCATCGCCGGCGCCGAGGCGACCGCGGTGCCCGTCGTCCTCCAAATCAGCGAGAACGCCGTCAAGTTCCGCTACGGGCGGCTCCTGCCGCTGGCCCGCGCCGCGGTCGCCGCGGCAGAACGGGCCGACGTACCCGTCGCGTTGCACCTCGACCATGTGCAGAGCGACGACCTGCTGCGCCAGGCAGCCGGCGCCGGATTCAGCTCGGTGATGTACGACGCGGCCCGCCTGTCGTACACCGAGAACCTCGCCGCGACCCGCGCCGCCGCCGACTGGGCCCATGCCCAAGGTCTGTGGATCGAGGCCGAGTTGGGCCAGATCGGCGGCAAGGCCGGCCAGCCCCGGCTGGACGCGCACGCGCCGGGCGCCCGCACCGACCCCGACCAGGCCCGCGACTTCGTCCGCGGCTCCGGCGTCGACGCCCTGGCCGTCGCCATCGGCAGCACGCACGCCATGACGACCCGCACCGCGGCCCTCGACCACGGCCTTCTCAAGCGGCTGTCCGCCGCGCTGCCCGTGCCGCTCGTCCTGCACGGCTCCTCCGGCGTACCGGACGACGGCCTGGTGGACGCGGTCGCGGGCGGCATCGCCAAGGTCAACGTAGGCACCGCCCTGAACGCGGCGATGACCGCGGCGATCCGCGAGTTCCTCGCGGCCCACCCCGAGGCCGTCGACTCCCGCAAGTACCTGGGCGTCGGCCGGGAGGCGATGGCGGGGGAGGTGATCCGCATCATCGGCGTACTGGGCCGTACGTCCGCCTAGTCCATGGCCGTACGCCCGTATGAGCCCGGGGCGTTGGGCGCTAGCTCTTCTTGACGGCCTTCAACACCACGAACTTCGGGTCGCCTGCGACCAGTTGGCTGTTCCCGAAGAGCCGCTTCAGCTTCACGTGGTAGCCCAGGTGCCGGTTGCCGATCACCCACAGCTCGCCACCCGGCCGCAGCGCGCGCTTCGCCCCGGTGAACATCCGCCACGCCGTGGCGTCGGTGGTCGCCTGGTGGGAGTGGAAGGGCGGATTGTTCAGCACCACGTCCACACTGCCGGGCGCCACTCCCGCCAGCCCGTCCCCGACCCGGAACTCGGCGTGCCCCGGCACCCCGTTGGCCTTGTACGTGGCCTCCGCCGAGGCCACCGCCTGGAACGACTCGTCCACGAACAGCACTTCGGCGGCGGGGTCGGCGAGGGCCACCGCCGTACCGACGACGCCGTTCCCGCACCCCAGGTCCACCACCCGCGCGGCGCCCGGCGCGGGCAGGTGACCGAGGAAGAACCGGGTGCCGATGTCCAGCCGGTCGGCGCAGAACACGCCCGCGTGGTTGACGACCGTGCGGCCCGAGGCCGGTCCGATGCCGTCCGGGAGCGCGTAGCTGTACGGCCACGGGTTCGCGGGCCGCTCCAGCGACGGGTCCGGGGTGCAGAAGATGAGCCGCGCCTTCTGCTGCGCGAGCGAGGTCCGCGTCGGCCCGAGAATCCGCTCGAACAGCTGAAGCGTGGAGGTGTGGATCTCCTTCACCATCCCGGTGCCCACCACGACCGTGCCCGCGTGCACGGCGGGCGCCAGCCGCAGCAACTGGTCCTCCAGCAGCGCGAGACTCTTCGGCACCCGCACCAGCAGCACGTCCACCCGCTCCGGCGGCGGATCCTGGGTGGTGAGCAGCTGTACGACACCGGGCTCGACACCCGCCCGGGCCAGGTTCGCCCGGGTTGCCTCCTGGCTCAGGAAGGAGTCGGTGATCTGCGTCGGATGGTGCTCGGCGAGCGCTGTGGCCAGGGCGCCCCAGCGGTCCCCGACCACCACGACCGAGCCGGTGAGCGGCACCCCCTCCTCGGCCAGGTGCCGCAGCAGGTACGCGTCGGAGGCGTCCCAGGCGCGCAGCCGGTCACGCGGGTCCTCGGGGAAGCGGGACAGCTCGAACTCGCCCCACGGTGTCGTCATACGGTCGTTCATCGTGCGTCCAGGCTAGCGGAGCCGCAGCTCAGCCGGGGTGGGGCTGCCGTGCGGCAGGATGGGGCACATGGACGTGGAACTCTTTCCCCGGGCGCGCGCCGAGGTCGCGCCGGGCGCCGTGCACGTCCCGGACTGGCTGGACGACGACCGCCGGCGCTCCCTGCTCGCCGCCTGCCGGGACTGGGCGCGGCCACCGGCCGGACTCCGCACGGTCCGCACCCCGGGCGGCGGCACGATGACCGCCCGCCAGGTCTGCCTGGGCTGGCACTGGTACCCGTACGCCTACGCCCGCACGGTGGTCGACGGCGACGGCACCCCGGTGAAGCCCTTCCCGGCCTGGCTCGGCGAACTGGGCCGCCGCGCGGTCGCCGACGCGCTCGGGCCGGAGGCGGTCCCCGCCGAGCCGTACGACGTCGCGCTGATCAACTTCTACGACGGCGACGCCCGCATGGGCATGCATCGCGACGGCGACGAGAAGTCGGCCGCGCCGGTGGTGTCGCTGAGCCTCGGCGACAGCTGCGTGTTCCGCTTCGGGAACACCGAGACGCGCGCGAAGCCGTACACCGACGTGGAGCTGCGCAGCGGCGACCTGTTCGTCTTCGGAAGGCCGTCCCGCCTCGCCTACCACGGGGTGCCGCGCGTGCACCCCGGCACGGCGCCGCCCGAGCTGGGTCTTACGGGGCGGCTGAACATCACGCTGCGGGTGAGCGGCCTGTAGACCGCGGCATGCCACGACCGGAGCGGATCATGGGAGACTCGCCCTCATGAGCGGCAAGGCGGACCCCCGGAAGTCGGGGGAAGGGACCACCTCCAGGGCACGGCTGGACCGGGGGCGCGGTGCGCTCGGACCCGCGCTGGAGCTGGTGCACACCGGGCGGGCGCCGACGCGGGCCGTGCTCACCGCCGAACTCGGCGTCACGCGGGCGACGGCCGGGGCGGTGGCCGCCGAACTGGAGGCGCTGGGCCTGATCCGGGTCGACGCCCGGCCCGGCGCGGGGGCCGGATCCCAGGGGCGCCCCTCGCACCGGCTGGAGGTCGCCGAGGACGGGCCGGTGGTGCTCGCCGCGCAGGTGCACGCCGACGGCTTCCGGGCCGCGCTGGTCGGCCTCGGCGGGCGGATCGTGGCGACCGCGCCCGGCTGTGAGACCGTCGACGCCGACCCGGCGAAGGTGCTCGGCTCCGTGGTCGAGGCGGGCGCGGACCTGCTGCGGACCACCGGCCGCCGGTGCGTGGGCGCCGGCCTCGCCGTCCCGTCCGCCGTCGCCGAACCCGACGGCCTCGCCCTCAACCCCCTCCACCTGGCCTGGTCCGTGGGCGCCCCGGTGCGCCGGATCTTCGCGGAGTGCGTGTGGGCCGCCGGGATCACCGGCCCCGCCTTCGCGGGCAACGACGTGAACCTCGCCGCGCTCGCCGAACACCGGCACGGCGCGGGCCGGGGTGCCCGGGACCTGCTGTGCGTGGCCACCGGGCACCGGGGAGTCGGCGGCGCCCTGGTCCTCGACGGCCGCCTGCACACCGGGAGTTCGGGCCTCGCCCTGGAGGTCGGTCACCTGACCGTCAACCCCGAGGGCCGCCCGTGTCACTGCGGCAGCCGCGGCTGCCTGGACGTCGAGGCGGACCCGCTGGCCCTGCTCATCGAGGCGGGCCGCGAACCCGGCCCCGAGGTCTCCCTGCTCCAGCAGGCCAACGACCTGCTGCGCACCCAGTACGCCGACCGGGCCGTCCGCACGGCCGCCGAGGCCCTGATCGACCGCCTCGGCCTCGGCCTCGCCGGCCTGGTCAACATCCTCAACCCCGACCGGATCATCCTGGGCGGTCTGCACCGCACCCTGCTCGACGCCGACCCCGGCCGGCTCCGCGCGGTCGTCGCCGACCGAAGCCTGTGGGGCCAGAGCGGCGGCGTACCGATTCTGCCCTGCACCCTGGACCACAACAGCCTGGTCGGCGCGGCCGAACTGGCCTGGCAGCCGGTGCTGGACGACCCGCTGGGCGCACTGCGGTGACGGCCTCCTAGGCGGCGCGGGCCACGCGGCGGGGCCGGGCGGCCAGTTCGCCGCCGCAGTTCGGGCAGATCTGCTCCATGGCCGCGCCGCAGGCGACGCAGAAGGTGCACTCGTACGAGCAGATGCGGGCCGGACCGTCGGCCGGCAGCTCGGCGGTTTCACAGCGCTCGCAGCGGTCGCGCATCTCCAGGGCCATGTGTGCTCGTCTCCTCGGTTCGGGAGGGTCTGTCGGCTCCCTCCATCTCCATCTCCGTCTCCATCCTCCGGACGGCGGCCGGGGCGGCCAGCCGTCCCGAGGACAGAGTTCCGTACGATCGGGCCACCGCCACAGCCCCCGCCGGGAACAGGCGGTCACCGCCAGTCGGCCCCGAACGCCCGCGCCGGATGCTCCGTGAGGATGCGGTGCACCAGGTCACGGCCCACCGCCTCCTCCAGCCGGGGCCGTACCCGGCGCAGCAGGTACGGCATTCCGGGGCCGCCGTCGACCGAGCGGGCGCCCGCGACCACCGTGTCCCCGCCCAGCAGCAGCCGGTCCCCGAACCCCGCCTCCGCGAGGGCGCGTACGGCTTCGGGCATCTGCCAGTCGGTGGTGTGATGGGCGCGGGACGGCCCGTCGAAGGCCAGCCAGCAGCCGGACGCGGCGGCCTGACGGTGCACCACGGGGTCGGGAGAGCGGTTCAGGTGTCCCAGGACCACCCGCTCGCCGGGCACGCCCAACTCGCCGCACAGCAGGTCGAGCACGTCCAGCGCACCGGTGCCCAGCTCCAGGTGGACGGCGATGGCCGCACCGGTGGCGTGGTGCGCCTCGGCCGCCGCGGTCATGGTCCAGCGGGCGTGCGCGTCGAGGGCGTGGAAGCCGCCCGCCACCTTGATCAACCCGGCGCGCACGCCCGTCGTGCCGATGCCCTCGGTCAGCTCAGAGACGAAGACGTCGGCGAGCCGGCCGCGCAGTCCCGCGAGCAACTCCTCGCTGTACTGGGCGGCTTGGTGCAGGCCCGTCGCGCAGACCACGTGCACTCCGCCTGCCCGGGACAGCCCCGGCAGGTCCACCGCCCGCCGCCCCATGCCGTACGGGGTCCACTGCACGACGGCCGCTCCGCCCGCCGCCCGGAACGCGGCCAGCTCGGCCCGCGCGGCACGGAGGTCGTTCAGCTCCTGCCCCGGCAGCCGCGGGCTGCGCAAGAAGAGATGGTCGTGCGCGTCGCACACGCCCAGCTCCTCGGGGGGCAGGTCACCGAGGACCGTACGGACGGTTCTCACCACTGCCGCCCGCGCGGCAGCTCACCGCGTTCCGGCGCCGACAGGTGCAGCACCTCGAAGACGTCGCCCTCGGCCTTGGGAATCCCGTCTTCCCCGTGCTCCCAGCGCTCCCAGAGCGAGAAGTGGACCAGCTCCCAAGCGCGCGTGTCCACGACGGACGCCGCCAGCACCGCACCGTCCTCCGCGGCCAGCCGCCCGGTCTCGGCCACCGCGTCCGCCATGAACGCGGCCAACTCGACGCCTTCCGGGACCGGTTGACGCCGTCGCACGGCAAAGGCGGCGGAGGACCCGGCGGCGGTGCCCTCCTCGAACGCCAGCCCCGTCCACTGCCGTATCTCCGGCCGTCCGAAGTCGTTGACGGGCCCCTGGAAGGTGCCTCCCCAGAGGAAGCTGTTCATGCCCTCCATGGTGTTCCAGAGGTAGAACGGCCCGTACTGGTTCACCGGCGAGCCGTGAAACCCGCGCTCGCGCAGGATGTACGTCTT
Source organism: Streptomyces sp. NPDC002676 (assembly GCF_053592455.1). Taxonomy (NCBI): domain Bacteria; kingdom Bacillati; phylum Actinomycetota; class Actinomycetes; order Kitasatosporales; family Streptomycetaceae; genus Streptomyces; species Streptomyces sp. NPDC002676. The sequence continues at coordinate 339,906 of NZ_JBSFVT010000006.1, forward strand.
GATGCCGAGGCCGTCCCAGTCGTCCAGCAGATGCGCGACGCGGGCGACGCGGGAGCGGATGGTGCCCATGTCGTAGTCGGCGGGCAAGGTGAACTCGTACTGCATGGCGTGCATGTCGCGATTCCTGTCTGTGTCTCGGGTCTCAGGTCTCAGGTCTCAGGCGGGGTAGTCGTTCACGTGCGCGTCCCACTCGGTGGTGGTGCCGTCCTCGGCGGCCTCCACGACCGCGAGGTGGGTCATGAAGGTGCGGGGCGCCGCCCCGTGCCAGTGCCATTCGTCGGGCTCGATCCACACGGTGTCGCCCGCGCGGATCTCCTCCACGTCCCCGTCCTTGCGCTGGACCAGCCCCTCGCCCTCCAGCACGTGCAGCACCTGGCCGTGCGGGTGCCGGTGCCAGGCGGTGTGGGCGCCCGGCGCGAAGTGGACGTTGAACATGCGCAGCCGGGACGGGGCGGCGGGGGCGGCTATCTCGTCCAGCCAGACCGTGCCGGTGAAGTTCTCCGCCGGACCCTGCAAGGTGTCGGGCCGCCGTCGGGTGATGTGCACGAAGTCACTGCTCCTGTCAGGGAGTTCGGAAGGACGGGGAGTTGGGGCGGTTCAGGAAGCCTGGGGTGCGAGGAGGGAGAGCAGGCCGCGGACGCCCGCGTCGAACGCGGCGGGGGAGCCGGACGCACGGGCCAGCACATAACCGCCCTGCACGGTCGCGAGGACGGCCGCGGCGATCTCCTCGCCGTCCAGCCCGGGAGCGAACTGCCCCTCACGCTTGCCCTCTTCGACGAGCTCGGCGATCCGTGCCCGGATGGCGGCGATCGTCTCGTCGACCGGCGCGCGCAGCTCGTCGCTCGCGATCACGTCCGGGTCCATGGTCAGCCGGCCGACCGGGCAGCCGCGCAGCACGTCACGCTCGCGCAGCAGATACGCCTCGATGCGCTCGTACGGCGTGCCCGGCCCGTCGAGGAGCCTCTCGGCGGTGGCCCGCAGCTCCTCGGCGGTGCGCCGGATCGCGGCCAGGGCGAGCTCCGGCTTGCCCTTGAAGTGGTGGTACATGCTGCCCTGACCGGCCCCGGCGCGTTCCAGGATCGCCTTGGGGCTCGTGCCCACGTAACCGCGCTCCCACAGCAGTTCGCGCGTGGACTCGATCAGTCGTTCCGAGGTGCTCATGCGATCACTGTACATACTAGTAGTTACAGTCCGCCAGCCCTTTCCATACGCCGGCCCTTTCCGTACGCCGGCCCTTTCCGTACGCCACCCCTGCCGGGAGCAGCCGTGAGCCCCGTACGTACTCCCCGGGAAGTACCCCCACTGCCGCCGGCCGCACGACGACCCGGAGGCCCTCCCGGAGGGAGTCTCGGGACATCACCCGAAGACCCACCCCTGCGACGACGGAGATGAACCGACATGCAGACTCTGGCGAACTGGGACGGCGGACCCGGCCCGTGGATCCTGTTCTTCCCGCTGATCTGGGCGGTTGTCGTGATCGGCGCCGTCACCTTCCTGCGCCGTACCGTCTGGCGCGGACGCGGCGGACCCTGGCGGCCGGTCGAGGGCGGACGCCCGGCCGGCGACTCGCCGCTCGCGGTGCTCGGCCGCCGCTTCGCCGCCGGTGAGATCGACGAGGACGAGTACTGGCGTCGGCTCTCCGTCCTGGAGGAGCAGTTCGGCCGTGGGGTCAAGGGCGGTGCGGCATGAGCGCATCCACGACCACGACCACGACCGCACTGCGTACGGCCGCCCGCGTGACCGGCGCGGTCAAGGTGTACGGCGGTGGCGACACCGCCGTACGCGCCCTGGACGGCGTGGACGTCGACTTCCCCGCCGGACGCTTCACCGCGATCATGGGCCCCTCGGGCTCCGGCAAGTCCACCCTGATGCACTGCGCGGCCGGCCTCGACACGCTCACCTCGGGCGCCGCGTACATCGGCGACACCGAGCTGGGCGCGCTGGACGACCGCCGGCTCACCCTGCTGCGCCGCGACCGGGTCGGCTTCGTCTTCCAGGCCTTCAACCTGGTGCCGACGCTGACCGTCGCGGAGAACATCACTTTGCCCCTGGACCTCGCCGGAAGGCGGGGCGACCAGGAGTGGATCGACGCGCTCGTGGACGTCGTCGGACTGCGCGAGCGACTGCACCACCGGCCCTCCGAGCTCTCCGGTGGACAGCAGCAACGCGTAGCGGTGGCACGGGCGTTCGCAGGCCGCCCGGACGTCGTCTTCGCCGACGAGCCGACCGGCAACCTCGACTCCCGCTCCGGCGGGGAGGTCCTCGGACTCCTCGGGCGGGCCGTACGGCAGATGGACCGTACGGTCGTCATGGTCACCCACGACCCGGTGGCCGCCGCCCACGCCGACGAGGTGGTCTTCCTCGCCGACGGGCGCCTGGTCGACCGGATGGCGTCCCCGACCGCCGACAAGGTCCTGGACCGCATGAAGGCCTTGGAGGTGCGGTCGTGAACGCCTCGCTGCGGCTCAGCCTCAACTCCTTGCGCACGCACCGGCGTCGCTTCGCCGGCACGTTCTTCGCCGTGTTCCTCGGCGTCGCCTTCCTCGCCGGCACGCTCGTCATGGGCGACACGCTGCGCGCGAGCTTCGACTCCATGTTTGGCGAGGCCGCGAGCGGTACCGACGCGGTCGTACGGGGCGCCGACGCCATCACCACGCCCGGCGAGGCCCAGGGCGTACGCAGCCCCGTCGACGTCGGGCTGGTGAAGACCGTCGAGAAGGTGCCCGGTGTGGCCGCCGCGGCCCCGAACATCCAGGGCGCCGGTCAACTCGTCGGCTCCGACGGCAAACCCGTCGGCGGCCAGGGACCGCCCACCCTCGCCGGGAACTGGATCACCGACCCGAAGCTCAACCCGTACCGGCTCGCCGAGGGCCGCATCCCCGCCCGGTCCGGTGAGGTCGTGGTGAATCGGGGAGCGGCGAAGAAGGGCGGCCTGAAGATCGGCGACACCACCACGCTGCGCACCCCGGATCCGGTGAAGGTGACGATCGTCGGGCTCGCCACCTTCGGCGGCCAGGACGGCATGGCCCAGGTGACGTTCACCGGCATGACCCGCGCCGACGCCGAGAAGTACCTCACCGCGCGGCCCGGCCAGGCCGTGAGCGTCCAGGTACGGGCCGAGCCCGGAGTGAGTCAGCGGGAGCTGGTCCGGCGGCTGACTCCGGTGCTCCCCAAGGGGGTCGAGGCGATCACCGGTCAGCAATCCGCGCAGGAGAACACCGACATGGTCTCCAGCCAGTTCCTGACCATCTTCACGACCTTCCTGCTCGTGTTCTCCGGTGTCGCGCTGCTCGTCGCGACCTTCTCCATCCACAACACGTTCGCGATCGTGGTCGCCCAGCGCACCCGGGAGAACGCCCTGTTGCGCGCCCTCGGGGCCTCCCGCCGGCAGGTCACCGCCGCCGCCCTCGCCGAAGCGGCCGGTGTCGCCGTCACGGCCTCCCTGGCCGGACTCGCGGGCGGCATCGGCATCGCCGCCGGGCTCCAGGCACTGTTCCCGGCGATCGGATTCCCCTTCCCCGACGGCGACTTGGTGATCAAGACGTTGTCCATGGCGCTGCCGCTCGCCGTCGGCATCGTGGTCTGCCTCGGCTCCGCGCTGCTGCCCGCCGTACGCGCGGGACGTACCGCCCCGCTGGCCGCGCTGCGTGAGACGGCCGTCGACGGCTCGGGTGCGTCCCGGCTCCGCTCGATCGCCGGTACGGTCCTCGTCGCACTGGCGATGGCGACGGCCCTCACCGGCGTCCTCGTCTCACCGTCCGTATGGCTGGCCGGACTTGGCGCACTGCTCGCCCTGGTGTCCTTCGTGATCCTCGGCCCGGTCGCCGCCACCGCGGCCGTACGGCTGCTCGGCGACCCGCTCGACCGGCTGCGCGGCGTCACCGGCGGCCTCGCCCGGCGCAACGCCCTGCGCAGCCCCAAGCGGACCGCCGCCACCGCGAGCGCCCTGATGATCGGCGTGGCCGTCGTCTCGCTGTTCACCGTGTTCGGCGCCTCGCTGAAGGCCACGATGGACCAGACGGTGTCGCGGTCCTTCGCGGGCGACGTGGCCGTCAGCACCCCGTCCTTCGGTGCGGGCGGCAGCGGGCTCAGCCCACGGCTCGCCCCGGCCCTGCAGCGGCTGCCCGAGGTGGACACCGCCGTCGGACTCGGCCGTGGGGTCGCCGAAGTCGACGGAAAGGGGAGGGCGTTGACGGTCACCGACCCGGCCGCGCTCGGCCGCACCTTCGACCTCGGCACGGTCACCGGCTCCCTGCGCGACCTCGGCGCCGACGGCATCGCCGTCACGCACGCGGAGGCCGAGCGGCAGCACCTGCACACCGGAGGCATTGCCCGGCTCACGTTCACCGACGGCAGGACGCAGAACTTCACCGTACGAGCGGTCTACGGCCGGTCCGAACTCGCCGGTGAGTACGTCATCACCCGCGCCGCCTGGGCGCCGCACCGCACCCAGGACTCCGACACGCTCGTCGCCGTCACCTTCAAACACGGCGTGAGCACCGACGCGGGCAAGGCGGCGGTGAAACAGGTCGCCGCGCGGTTCGGCGAACCCGAGGTGCAGACCCGCCACGAGTACGCGCAGTCCTCGGCCGCCGGCCTCGACATGATGCTGACGCTCGTCTACGCGCTGCTCGTCCTCGCGGTCGTCATCGCCCTGCTCGGCATCGCCAACACGCTGACCTTGGCGATCCACGAGCGGACCCGGGAGCTGGGGCTGCTGCGGGCCGTCGGTCAGACCCGTGCCCAACTGCGGGCCATGGTCCGCTGGGAGTCGGTCCTGGTCGCCGCCTTCGGCACGGCGGGCGGGCTCGGCCTCGGCGCCTTCCTCGGCTGGGTGCTGGTGAAGGCCTCCGACGGCGCGAGCGACACCGCGTTCGCCTTCGCCCTGCCGCCCGCACGGCTCGTGGTCGTGGCCCTGGTGGGCCTGGCGGCCGGCGCCCTCGCGGGCCTGCGCCCGGCGCGCCGGGCAGCCCGCCTGGACGTCCTGCGCGCGATCGCCATGGAGTGAGGAACGCGGGAGGACGCCGTCCGGCAGGCCGTCCGCCTGCCGGTGGAGGCTCACCGCCCGGTCAGCCGGGGACGGCCGACCGGGCGGGAGTCGGTGTGGCCTCCGCGGGGACCACGGCCGGGGCGGGGGCCGTGACGGAGGCGTGGACGACGGCGCGGGCCGGTGCGGTGGCCGTGACGGGGGCCGGCGCCGGCTGGACGTCCACGAAGTGCGGCGTGGACGGCTGCTCCGGCGTGCGGCGCGGTGTCCGTGCCGGGTGCGGGCGCACCGGTGTCGAGGCGGGCAGCGTGAACCACACGACCTTCCCGCTGTCGCCGTCCGGGCGCGCGCCCCAGCTCTCGCTCAGCGCGGCCACCATCGCCAGGCCCCGCCCGCAGGTGGCCAGTGGGGCGACGTCGGCCGCATCCGTGGCCTCGGCCACGTCCTCGACCTCGGCCACCACCGGCAGCCGCGGATCGTTGTCGCGCACCGACACGGTGAGCCGGTCCGGCAGCAGCTCCAGCTCGACGGTGCACGACTTGTCGGGTCGGGCGTGCCGGTGGACGTTGCTGAGCAGCTCGGTCACACCGAGCGCGGCCCGGTCTATCAAGGGTTCCAGATGCCAGTAGCGCAACTGCGCAGATACGATTCTGCGGACCTGGCCGATCCGCGACGGCAGGGCTTGGAGCTCCACCGTGCAGTGCCTGCTTGGGTGACTGATCACGGCTGCGACTCCCCGATGTGAGGTCCGGAGGGACCGGAGGAACACGGAGAACAACGGATCCAGCAGGGTGCCCGCGTCCAGCCGGCCGCCTGCTGTCGTGGCCGGCGGGCTGGTTCGCAGCGTTATCGCCGGTAAACCCAGAGTGACGTAGGACCAGCGTGACGCAGCGGATGCACTCCCGCAACTCGCCGCGACCGGCGCCCCCGAAAGGGCCGCGCCACCTGGCCGCCGCGCCCCTAGGTTCAGCTGCTGCGACTCTCGGCTCGACTGCTGTGACCCTCAGCCGCCGCGCCGGGCGGCCCGACGTACCGCCTCGATGAAGCTCCGTGCCGCGGGCGGGCCGGGCTTTCCCGGAGCGGGGTCCTGGTCACCCATTGTCAGCAGGTAACGCTTGCCGTTGAGATCGGCCAACGCCCGGTCCTCCGGCGCGTACCAGGGCTTGGAGGCGCGTACCGCCTGCACCGGCGCGCTGTCGATCTCGCTGCCGTAGCTGGTCAGCAACTCCAGCCTGCCGTCGCTGATCCGGACCTGCCCGGCCCGGGTGAGCGAGCGCAGCCGTTTCCCGATCCGCACGCCCTTGGCCGTGAACTCCGGCTCCGCCATTTCTCGCCGCCCCCTTGCGCGTGATCCCCGTGAGCGCCCCCGTCCGGGACGAGCGTCCCATGCCTTGCAGTCTGCCCGCGTGTGGCCGGGAGCACCAGTGCGCACGGAGTGCGTGCGCCCGGCGCCCGGAGCGATCGCGCCGTGCGACCCGTGCGCTTGGCACATGCGGGCAACAGCCCGTCTTTGGGAGGCTCAAAGATGCGTTTATGCAGGTGGGATGCGGTGTGGAAGGTGCCTATCATCGAGGTGTCGGCTGCGCGAGGCGTCGTCGGCGCCCAGCGTAAGGAGCCCCGCCGTGAGTACGATCCAGAAGTCCCGGACCGGCGCCACCCTCGATGTCGACCGCAGCGATGCCGCCTACCGCGACTGGCTGAAAGACGCCGTCCGCAAGGTGCAGGCGGACGCCAACCGCTCCGCGGACACGCACCTGCTGCGCTTCCCGCTGCCCGAACGGTGGGGCATCGACCTCTACCTGAAGGACGAGTCCACGCACCCCACCGGCAGCCTCAAGCACCGGCTCGCCCGCTCGCTCTTCCTCTACGGCCTCTGCAACGGCTGGATCCGCCCGGACCGCCCGGTGATCGAGGCGTCCAGCGGTTCGACGGCCGTCTCCGAGGCGTACTTCGCCAAGCTGATCGGCGTGCCCTTCATCGCGGTCATGCCCCGCACGACCAGCGCCGAGAAGTGCCGCCTGATCGAGTTCCACGGCGGACAGTGCCACTTCGTGGACGACTCCCGGAAGATGTACGAGGAGTCCGCCCGCCTCGCGGCGGAGACCGGCGGCCACTACATGGACCAGTTCACCTACGCCGAGCGGGCCACCGACTGGCGCGGCAACAACAACATCGCCGAATCCATCTTCCGCCAGCTGGAGTTGGAGCGGTTCCCGGAGCCCGCGTGGATCGTCGCCACGGCCGGCACCGGCGGCACCTCGGCGACCCTCGCCCGCTACGTCCACTACATGCAGTACGACACCCGTATCTGCGTCGCCGACCCGGAGCACTCCTGCTTCTTCGAGGGCTGGACCACCGGCGACCCGGACGTCACCTGCGACTGCGCCTCCCGCATCGAGGGCATCGGCCGGCCGCGCATGGAACCGAGCTTCGTGCCCGGCGCGATCGACCGCATGATGAAGGTGCCGGACGCGGCCAGTGTCGCCGCCGTACGCGCCCTGGAGCGTGCCATCGGCCGCAAGGCGGGCGGATCCACCGGCACCGGCCTGTGGAGCGCGCTGAAGATCGTCTCCGAGATGGTCGCCGCGGGCCGCAGAGGCAGCGTGGTCACCCTGCTCTGCGACCCGGGCGACCGGTACCTCGACAAGTACTACTCGGACGCCTGGCTCGCGGAGCAGGGCCTGGACATCACGCCGTACGCGGAGGCGATCGAGTCCCTGCTCGAGACCGGGGTGTGGCCGAACTGACGCGCCCCGCGCGTCGTCCTCTCCTCGGCCTAGTCGCGCAGCCGTCGGTCCAGCGCGCCGACGGCCTGGCGGAAGGCGCGGCCGACGCCCGGCCGGGCGAGGCGGCACACCAGGCGGAACGGAGCCGTACCGTCGAGCGCGAAGGTCATCCGCACGCGCGTCCCGGTGCCCGCCGGAGCCAGCTGCCACTCCTCGACCCAGGCGCGGGCTCCCGGCGCGTTGGTCACATCGACGCGGTACGTGTACACCTCGGGCGCCTTCGCGACCAGCACCGTCTCCTCGAAGCGGGTGCCACCGCGCAGCCTGACCTCGCGACCGCCCTCGGTGGGCCGGGCCGAGGACACCGCCGAGAACCACTCCGGCCAGCCACCGACATCCTCGGCGAGGGCGTGGAAGACGGCGCCCGGGCTGGCGGCGATGTCCCGGGTGAACACGAGCCGCACGGGTGCGGCCCGGACGAAGTCGGTCCCGACCGCGCGCAGTCGACGAGCCATCGAGAAGAACCCCCTCGTGTAGTCGTCGAGTTGACGTACCGTACCGCCAGAGCCTAGCTGACGTGTCGTCAGATGTCCTCGTCGTCCTCGGTCTCGCCCACCACCACCAGCTGCCGCAGGTGCTCGGAGATCTCCGCCCGCGCCTCGGCGGGCAGCCCCGCGTCGGTCACCAGCGTGTCCACCTGCTCCAGCGCGGCGAACGAACTGAGGCCCACCGTGCCCCACTTGGTGTGGTCCGCCACCACCACGACCCGGCGCGCCGAGTGCACCAGCCGCCGGTTGGTCTCGGCCTCCGCGAGGTTCGGTGTGGAGAGGCCGGCCTCGACCGATATCCCGTGCACCCCGAGGAAGAGCAGGTCGAAGTGGAGCGCGGCGATCGTCTGGTCGGCCACCGGCCCCACCAGCGAGTCGGACGGGGTGCGCACCCCGCCGGTCAGCACGACCGTGGCCGCGCCCGGCCGCTGCCCCGAGGAGCGCTGCGCCGCGTGGAAGACGTCCGCGACCCGCACCGAGTTCGTCACCACGGTCAGATCCGGCACCTCCAGCAGGTGGTGCGCGAGCGCGTACGTCGTCGTACCGCCGGACAGGGCGATCGCCGTACCCGGCGTGACCAGCTGGGCGGCGGCGCGCGCGATGTCCTCCTTGGCCGTCGGCTCCAGACCCGACTTGGCCTCGAAGCCCGGCTCGTGGGTGCTCGCCTCGACCACCGGCACCGCGCCGCCGTGCACCTTCTCCAGCATGCCCTGGCGGGCCAGCGCGTCCAGATCACGGCGCACGGTCATGTCCGACACGCCGAGCTTGCGGGTCAGTTCGTTGACCCGGACGCCGCCGCGGCGCCGGACCTCGTCCAGGATCAGGGCGCGGCGCTGCTCCGCGAGGAGGTTCTGATTCTCGCTCACGTACGCTCCGGTCCTTTCGCCGTCAACCGTCCGACATGTCCGGCGCACCTGCGCCGACCAGGTTCTTCCATCCGCCCACGGTGCGTCGGCGTCCCATCCTTTCACGGGTCGGTACCGGTTGCGCCACCATCCGTGACGATGCGCACATGCCGACCCGATGACAGGTTCCCAGCCCGCTGTCACACGGATCGGGGAGATTCCGTGACGAGAGGTGCACAGCGGTCCGTCACACGCCATCCTTGTGGGCACGCACACAGGCCGCAGGCCGCGTCACGGGGGAAGTGCGAGAACAGTGGAACGTGCACAGGAACGAACCGTCTTGGAGCACGCGGACAGCGCCGCCGCAAAGGATTCGGACAGCGCCGCCGCCCGGCCGGGGGAACCGGAGACCGACCTGGAACTCCTGGTCCACGGGGTCGGCGGCACCACGCCCGAGAAGATGCTCGACGATCCGCGCACCGTCCGGATCACCGGCGACGACACGGCCGCCGTCTTCCGGCGCGCCGCGGACGTCGGCGCCGAAGCGGGGGACCGGCCTCGGAGCGAGCCGGTGCAGGAGGCGTACGTCTGGTGCAACCTCACCTCCGGTGACGGCGGCCGCGCGCTGTGGCTGTTGCTGCTGCCGTTCATGGTGGTCAACCTCGCGCACTGGATGCGCCCGGCCGCGCCGGGCCGGCAACGTACCGTCCGGCTGTACGGCCTCCTGGTGCGCCTGGCCGCGCTCACCCTGACCGTGCTGCTGGTGGCCGCCGTCTGCGAGGTCGCCGTGGACCTGGTGGCCTGGCAGTGCGCGGGCGTGCGCGCCTGCTCCCGCCGCCACTCCTGGCTGGGCTTCCTCTCGCCCGGCACGTCCGGCGGCTGGTGGACCGCGCCCGGCCGCCGGCTCGCCCTCGCCGCGCTGGCCCCGGCCGCGCTCACCGGCCTGCTCTGGTACCTGTCGCACCGCACCTGGAGCGACTACGAGTCCCACCGGCCGATGACCCGCGAACCCGAACCGACCCGCGAACCCGAACCGACCCGCGAGCCTGAACCGACCCATGAGCCTGAACCGCAGACCGACAGCAGCGCCCTGGCCCGGCCCGGTTTCTGGTACGGGCGCCGCCTCGTGGCCCGGCTGCGCGCCGCGCACACCGCCGCGGGCCTGCTGACCGTCGCCGCCGCCGTCGCGACACCGGCGGCCCGCTTCGACCACCGCCCCGGCGGCCCCGCGGCCCTGAACGTCCTGAGCTGGCTACTGACCGCGGCCCTGTGCGGCGGCGCGGTCGCCGTCGTGGGCGCGGTCTGCAGCCGGGGCCGCAGCGAGGAGCACCTCGACCACACGCTGGACCGGCACCTCGTACGGGGTCTGCCGCTCGCCGGGCTCGCTCTGCTGCTGCTCACGCTGCTGTACGCCTGCTGGCCCCGGCCCGGCTGGCGGTCCGCCGGGCGCCTGCCCTCGGACCCGGCCTTCGGCGGCCTGATGCTGGCCCAGGGGCTGCTCGTCCTCGCTCTGGCCGCCGTCGCCCACGACCTGTACCGCCGCCGCCCCGACCCGCGCACCGGGATGCGCGGCCTCGGCGGACCCGCGGTCGCCCTGCTCGGCTGCGCGCTCGGCGGAGTGATGTGCGGCGGGGTGGCCCAGCGCGTCGCCGACTGGCTGGACGGCACCCGCGCCTCCCTCGCCGGGCCGCCGGTGCTGCTGACCTGGCAGGCGTCCGCGCTCCCACCGTTGCTCGCGGTCCTGCTGGTCCTGGCCGCCGGACTCGCCGTACACACCGCCCGGCTCAGCCGCGCCGAAGGCGCGCGGTTGCACCACGAGCACCCCGGCGAGCCCGAGGACCACGCCCGCAGCCGCGCCATCGCCCACGTCCGTGCGATGGCCGGCCTCACGGACCGAACGCCTCTCATCGTTGCCGTCCTCTGTGTCACCACCCTGGTCCTGGGCGCCGCAGCGCTGGCCGGGGCCGCGGCCACCGGAAAGACCCCCGACGGGGCGACGCGCCGCGCGTACGACGCCGTCCAGGCCGCGGCCGAGACCTCACAGGCACTCGGCTCCTGGCTGATCGGGCTCGGCTTCCTGACGTTCGTCACCTGGGGCCGCCGCGCCTACAAGGACGCCTCCGCCCGGCGCACCATCGGCATCCTCTGGGACGTCGGCACCTTCTGGCCGCGCGCCGCCCACCCCTTCGCGCCGCCCTGCTACGCCGAGCGCGCGGTACCGGACCTGACCTGGCGGATGGCGACCTGGACCCGGCGCACCGGAGGCCGCCTGGTCCTGTCCGGGCACTCCCAGGGCAGCGTCCTGGCCGCCGCTGCCGCCTGGCAGCTGCCGCCCGAGACCCGCGGGCGCGTCGCCCTGCTGACCTACGGCTCCCCGCTGGAGCGCCTGTACGGCCGCTGGTTCCCGGCCCACTTCGGGCCGCCCGCGCTGGCCGCCCTGCACCGCGACGTCGCCTGCTGGCGCAACCTCTACCGGCTCACCGACCCGATCGGCGGCCCGGTCCGGGTGCGCGACACCACCGGCCCCGACGTGGACCACGAGCCCCTGCGGGACCCCCTGGCCTACGGCCGCACGCCCGAACACCCGCTCCCGGCCCCGATCCTCGGCCACTCCGACTACCCGGCGGACCCGGTCTTCGCCCGCGAACGCGCACGCCTGCTGGCCCGCCTGCACCCGGAACTGCCGGAACAGCGCCCGGAACCGGAGCGAGCGGGCCAAGTCGGCTCCGGGTAGGGCACCTCCGGGTAAGGCATCTCCGGATGAGGCCACCGCGCCCGCTGCTCGGCGTACCGGCGGTCAGGGCAGCTCCGGCAGGTCCTCCGCGAACAGGAGGGTCAGGTCGTCCGTGGTCGGGTCGTCCACCTGGGCGACCCGGCTCGCGTGCCGCTCCACCATCGCCTCGAAGGTCTGACGCGCGGTCCGGCCGTTGCCGAACGCCGGGCCCTTCGGGATCGCCGTGAAGTACTTCAGCAGTCCCTCGGACGCGCCCGGCGCCAGCCGGTACTCGTGCTCGTCGGCCTGCTGCTCCACGATCCTGAGCAGTTCCTCGGGGCCGTAGTCGCCGAAGGTGATCGTCCGTGAGAAGCGGGAGGCCACGCCGGGGTTGATGGACAGGAAGCGTTCCATCTCCGCCGTGTACCCGGCGACGATCACCACCACCGCGTCCCGGTGGTCCTCCATCAGCTTCACCAGCGTGTCGATGGCCTCCTTGCCGAAGTCCCGCCCGGCGTCCTCCGGGGACAGCGCGTACGCCTCGTCGATGAACAGCACACCGCCGCGCGCCCGTTCGAACGCCTCCTGAGTACGGATCGCCGTGGAGCCGATGTGCTCGCCGACCAGGTCGACCCGTGACACCTCGACGAGGTGGCCCTTCTCCAGCACCCCGAGGGAGGCGAGGATCTCGCCGTAGAGCCGGGCGACCGTCGTCTTGCCCGTGCCGGGGGAGCCGGTGAAGACCAGGTGCCGCTTGACCGAGGCCGCCTTCAGGCCCGCCTGCTGCCGGCGCCGGCCCACCTCGATCATGTCGGTCAGAGCCCGCACCTCGCGCTTGACGCTCTCCAGGCCGACCAGCGCGTCGAGTTCACCGAGCACGGCCTTCGACGTCCGGGCCGGCTTCTCCGGCTCCGCCGCGGAGACGAGCGGCTCCTGCTCGGTGGTGCGCTGCCCGGGAATCGCGCCTAGCAGCCCGGGGGACTGGGACGTCGTCTGTACGGCCGTCTCGTGCACCGCGGGCGGCTTGAACCCGCCGCTCTCGTCGCTGGTGCAGTCCTCCACCACCGGTCCCGTCCCGGAACCCGCGTCCGGCCCCGCGTCGGCGAACTCGTAACCACCGCGCGCGCACCGCTCCGTACGGCACTTGCGCAGGGTCGCCCGGCAGCCGTCGATCACATGGAAGCCGTAGCCGTCGCTGCCGCTGACCCGGCAGCCCAGGAAACTGCCCCGGCCGCCGGCGGACACGTAGAAACCGGCCTCCAAGGGGGACTCGACCGTGCAGCGCTCGATGGTCGGGTCGGCGCCCTTGGTGACGATCACGCCGGTCTGGGTGCCGTCCAGGGTGCAGTTGCTGAGCGTGCCCCCACTGCCGTGGTCGCGGAACCAGGCGCCCGTGGCCGCCTCCCGGATGCGGCAGTCGTCGAGCTGCGCGGTCGCCCCGTCGCTCACCGACACCGCCGTGTTGCGCACCTGCGACAGGTCGCTGTCCACGACGTCCGCGCGCGAGCCGCGGTCCAGCACGAACAGCGCGTCCGGCACGTCGTGCACCCGGCAGGAGTCGAGGACCGCGGTGGCACCGTCGCTCACCCACACCGCCGGGTAGTCGCCGGTGCTGTCGAAGATCTCGCACTGGTTGGCGTCCACCCGGGTGCCCGGGTCCCACACCGACAGGCCGTTGCGGCCGAACTGACGGACCGTCGTGCGGGTCAGCGTGAGCACCGAACGCGAGCGCAGGTCGACCGCGTTCTCCGGGATGTCGTGGATCCGGCAGTCGGCGAGCGTGAGCACCGCGTCCGTGTCCAGCGTGACCCCGTCGGCCGCGGTGCGGTGCACATCACAGTCCGTCAGGTGCGCGCTGGCCCGCTGGGTCACCTGCACACCGGCGCCCCGGACCTCGTACACCTCGCAACCCACCGCCTCCAGCGCGGAGTTCTCGCCGGTCACGGACACGCCGGTGCCGGAGGCGTGGTGCACCCGGCAGCGCTCCAGGCGCGGGTGGGCGCCGCCGCGCACCGCCACGCCCGCCTGCCCGGCGGCGACGACCTCGCACTCCTCGAACACCCCGCCACCGCCGTCGAGCACGGCGATGCCGATGCCGGCCGGGTTGTCCACGCTGCAGCGCCGCACGGTCGGCCGGGCCCCGCCGCGCACCTCGATGCCCGTGGCGGACCGGGTGACGATCCGCAGGCCCGTCAGCTCGGGCGCGCCCTCCTCGACCAGCAGGGCGGGCGCTGCCGCGTCCTGGCCCTCGACGTGCAGGTCGTGCACCACGGCCGAGGCGCGCAGGGTCAGCGGCACCCCGTCCACGGGAGCGATCCGCACCGAGCCCGGCGCGCCCTCGGGAGCGCGCAGCGTCACCGCGCGCTGGATCACCAGGTTCTCCCGGTAGGTGCCGGGGGCGATGGTGAGGACGTCGCCGTCGGTGGCGGCCTCCAGGGCGGCGGCGAGCGATGCGTACTCACCCGTGCGGCGCCGCCACCGCGAGGTACCGCTATGCGTCACCTGGACCGTGCCCTGTGCCATGGCGTTGCTGTGCCCCCACCTCGTCGTACTGATGGCTCCATCGCGCCCACGAAACCGGCAGGCCCCTGCGGCTCATCGCCCGTGGGCCGTCACCGAAAGCGCTTCGGCCGGTCCACCGTAGCGTGCGCGCGAGGCATGGGTTGACCAGAGCCGGAAGGCGGTCAGCTGCCGGTGCCTGCCTTGCCCCAGTCCGGACCCGCTCGGTCCCAGGCCTGGTCCCAACGCGCGTACCGGCGGCGGACCATGCGCCACACGGTCACGCGCCGCCCGCCCTCGACCAGGCCCGCGGTGATCAGAGCCGCGCCGAGGCCGGCGAGCACCGCGTGTGCCGTCGCCGTCGCGGAGTCCAGCGGGCGGGTCGTTATTCGGCCGTGCCCGTCCGTCCACAGTCTGAAATGGTCGCCGTGTTGCGGGAACTTGAGGTGGGTCAGGGCCCGGCCGTGCCACCGGGTGCCGTCCGGTGCCGTCCAGTCGGCGACGACGCGGCGCCGGGACGCGTGCACCGCGGAGGTGTCGGGATCGGTCTCCGGCGGGGCTTCCCCCAGGTCACGCACCACGGTGGCCGTGACGAGGTGGCGGGAGTGCTGCTGCTCCCGAGCGGACCGCTGCAGAGAGTCCTGCGCCGCGGCGCCGACCAGACTGCCGATCACCGGCGCGGCCACGGTGATCAGCACCAGTGCTACGAGGGCCACCCACGCCTCGGCCACATCCGTCGCACGGCGCAGCGGATTGTGCCGCCAGCGCCACAGTCCCGTCAGTGCCCGCACGTACCCCACCCCCTTCCGCACCGTCACAACCCCCGGCGCGGTCAATCGCCCCCAGCCCGGTCCAGGAGAGGGCGACTACGCGTCCGACCGGGACCCTCACGAATTTCTCACACGTCCCAACGACCGGGTCCCGGCCCCTGGTTCCCCGTTCGCCCATCGAGTTGCGGAATGCGGGCGTGGCCGCGGAAAGCCGGCGTGATCGCGCCGGTGCTCGTGCTCCGGCCCCCTCCCGTCAGGACACCGTGCGGTCCTCGAGCCCTACTGGAGCACCCGCACCGGATCGCCGACCCGGACCGTGCCGGGGGACACGGGCACCAGGCTCTGCCCGAAGATCAGCCGCTGGTTGATGTTGCGGTGTCGTGCGAGCGTGCGCAGGGGTTCCCGGCCGCGTACCGCGGAATCCTGGTCGGTGGTGGTCACGACGCAGCGCGCGGTCGACTTGGCGATCCGGAAGACCACCTCGCCGACGGCGATGCGTGACCAGTGGTCCTCCGCCCAGGGCTCGGTGCCCCCGATGACCAGGTTCGGCCGGAAACGGTTCATGGGCAGCGGGCCCTCGGCCGCGTTCCTGCCCTCGGCTATCAGGGAGTTCAGGGCGGCCAGCGAGGCGAGCGTGGTCACGTGCAACGGGCAGCCGTCGGCGAAACTGACCGTCTCGCCGGGCAATGCGTAGCGGGGATCGACCGGGCGGCGGGTGGCCGGATCGTCCATGTGGATCAGGCGGACCTCCGCCCCCAGATAGTCGCTGCACCACGCGGAGGCGGCCTCCGCGGCCGGCACCGCCTCCACCTTCGTACCGAAGATGTTCACCTGCACCGTCGGACCGGGCGCCGGCTCCCGGACGATCAGCGGCCGGCAACCGGGCGCCGACAGACTGATGCCGCCGCCGGGCCGTGGCTCGGCGGCGGCGAGCGCGAGACGCGGCTGCTCGCGCTGTGTGACGACCATTCCCCCGTTGTCGATCAGCGTCCAGCGCCGGTCCCCGGCCAGGCCCCAGGGCTCCACCACGGCCTCCCGGAGCGCGAGGCCCCGGAACGCCTTGACCGGATGGACATGGATCGACTGCAGTTTCGCGTTCCCCATGCCGCCATCGTGCCAGGTGGCACCGACAGCCCGGGGTCCCCGTCAGTAGCCGCGGTACTGCTGGTTGTTGTACGGGTCCTGGTACTGGGGCTGCACGGGGCGCGGCGCGGCGGGGCGCATGGCCTCGTACCCGGTGCCCGTCGTCATCGGACCCGCCGCCATCGGGCGCTGCTGCGGGGCCTGTGGGCCGGGGTAGCCGCGCGGCGCGCTCGCCTGCTGCGGGATGTACGCCGTGGGCGCCTGCTGCAGCGGGGCGGGCTGCGCCTGCTGCGGGTAGCCGTAGGCCGGGGCCTGCGGCATCGGGGCCGCCGGGAGCGCGGGGAGCGCCGACGGCAGCGCGGGCAGGTTGCTGCCCGAGTCGTAGACGGCGGGGACCCGGATCGGGGCGATCTGGGGGGTGCCCCGCTCGGCCACGAGCGAGTCGTAGATGGGGGTGTCCGGGAAGGAGGCGGAGTAGTAGCCGCCACCATAAGTGGAGCGGGGGGAGGTCATGGCACATAAGTTAAGCCCACGATGTGCTGGTTGGGGAGACCGATAAGAGGGTTGTTTTCCGTGTCGGCAGTGCCTTGAGATCCCCAATACGAGCGAACTTTCCCAAAAGGGGCGCCGGTCAACGTTTGGATCGTGTAAATGGCGAGTTCCTGTTGGGTTACCGTCGGTTGACCGGCGATCTTCCTGTGCCGTTCATGGGAGTTCGTCGTACCCGGGAATAGGTTGAGCGGGCAGAGATGGCCTGGGACCGCCGCGGGTGTACCCGGCGCTGACAGGATGGGGGCGGACATGTCAATGCCGAAGGGCTCCAATACGCCGGTGCCGGGCACGGCCCTGCGCGTCGAACTGGGCTGGCGCTCCGGACCCGGCGTGCCCGACGCCGATGCCTCGGCGCTGCTGCTCGCCACCGGAAAAGTCCGCTCGGACGGCGACTTCGTCTTCTACAACCAGCCCGCGCACCTCTCCGGCGCGGTGCGCCACGAGGGCAAGCGGGCCGCGGGGGACCGGGTCACCGACACCCTTTCCGTGGACCTCGCGCGCGTGGAGGCAGCCATCGAGCGGGTCGTCCTCGCGGCCTCCGCCGACGGCGGGACCTTCGGCCAGGTCCCCGGCCTGTACATCGAGGTGACCGACGCGGCCGACGGCACGGTGGTCGCCCGCTTCGACAGCCCGGGCGCCACAGTGGAGACGGCTTTTGTTCTCGGAGAGTTCTACCGCCGTCAGGGCGGCTGGAAGTTCCGTGCCGTGGGCCAGGGCTACAGCAGCGGACTCGAGGGTCTGGCAACCGACTTCGGGATCACCGTGGACGAGCCGCAGCACGCGGCACCGTCGCCCGTGTCGCCCGCCACGCCGCCCGTCCCGTCCGCCACGCCGCCCGTCCCGTCCGCCGCGCTACCTGCCGTACCGCCCGTACCGACAGTCCTGCCTGCGGCGCCTCCGGCGCCCATGCAGCCCCCGGCCGCTCACCTGCCCCCTCCGCCTCCCGGCGCGACGGCCGTCCCGCTGCCGCCCCCACCCCCGTCCACGCCGCCGGTCCGCCTCTCCAAGGTCACCCTCACCAAGGCGGCCCCCTCGGTGTCGCTCGCCAAGCAGGGCGGCACGTCCGGAGCCATGCGGGTCAACCTCAACTGGCAGATGCGCAAACAGCTCCCGGGCTGGGGCGGACGCCGGGGCGCCGGGCAGGGGAACCTCGACCTCGACCTGTGCGCCCTGTACGAACTCGCCGACGGCCGCAAGGGAGTCGTCCAGGCCCTGGGCAACGCGTTCGGTTCGCTGCACCGGCCGCCGTACATCCACCTCGACGGCGACGACCGTACCGGCGCCGTGACGAGCGGTGAGAACCTCACCATCAACCTCGACCACAAACAGGACTTCCGGCGCATCCTGGTCTTCGTCACCATCTACGAAGGTGCCGCCTCCTTCGCCGACCTGCACGCCACCGTCACCCTCCAGCCCCAGCACGGCGCCGCCATCGACTTCTCGCTGGACGAGTGCACGGTCCCCTCCACGGTGTGCGCGCTCGCCCTGATCACCAACACGGGCGGCGACCTCGTCGTCCAGCGCGAGGCGCGCTACCTGGTACCCGAGCGTGGGGTGAGCCCGCAGCGGACCATGGACCGCGCCTACGGGTGGGGCATGAACTGGACACCTGGACGCAAGTAGCCCGATCGGCTCTCGACCGGCTCAGCTCTCGTCGGGCACGGCGTCGGGACGGGCGTACGTACGGCCCTTCCAGGCCGCCCCGCGCCCCCGGTAGTGCTGCACGGCGGAGTCGACCGTCATGAGGAGGTAGAGGAACGCGGTGAACGGCAGCAGCGGTGCGAGCCACAGTGGCTGCCGGTAGTAACGGAGCATCGGGACGTACGTCCCCGTCATCACCGTCCACGCAGCCGCGCCCACGACCGCCGTCGCTGTACTGCCCGTGACCACGCCCGTCACCACGGCCGCGGGCGGCACCAGGTAGACCAGCGCCAGCCCGGCGACCGTACCGAGCAGCAGCAGGGGGTTGTGCCGCAGCTGGGCGTACGCGCTGCGCGAGACCATCCGCCACAGATCGCCCAGCCGCGGATACGGTCGCACGCTGTCCACCCGGTCGGCCAGCCCCAGCCACACGTGCCCGCCGACGCCCTTCACCGCGCGCGCGAGCGCCACGTCGTCGATGACGGCGTGCCGGATGGCGTCCGGGATCCGCGCCCGCTCGGCCATGTCCGCGCGCAGCAGCACACAGCCGCCCGCGGCTGCCGCCGTGCGCGAGCCCTTCCGCCCGATCCGGCGGAACGGATACAGCTGCGCGAAGAAATACACGAACGCGGGAACGACGAGCCGCTCCCACAGGCTCTCCACCCGCAGTCGCGCCATCTGCGACACGACGTCGAAGCCACCGTTGCGGGCCGCGGCCACCAGCTCGCGCAGGCTGTCCGGCGCGTGCGCGATGTCCGCGTCCGTCAGGAGCAGATATTCGGGCTCACGCGCGCGTGCGAGGCCGATGCCGTGCCGCACCGCCCACAGCTTGCCCGTCCAGCCCGCGGGCGGCTCACCGGGGGAGTCCACCGTCAGCGGCAGCCCGCCGTGCCGCCGGGACAGCTCACGGGCCAGCTTCCCGGTGCCGTCCGTGCTCCCGTCGTCCACCAGGAAGACCTCCGCCCGCCCCGGATAGTCCTGCGCCAGCAGCGACGGCAGGCTCACGGAGAGCACGGCGGCTTCGTCGCGGGCCGGGACGACCACACAGACCGACGGCCACGCCTGCGGGTCCCGGCGCGGCGGCAGCCGTACGTCCGTGCGCCAGAAGAACCCCTGACACAGCAGCAGCCAGCACCAGGCGGCGAGCGAGACGAGCGATACGACGGTCATCCACGTGTGGGCGCTCACGGGCGCAGTCTGCCCCACCGGAGGGGCTCGCAAGGGCCCATCGTCTATCGTTGCCGGGTGAAGATCGCGCTCATGGACTCCGGAATCGGCCTGCTGGCGGCCACTGTCGCGGTACGGCGCCTGCGGCCCGACGCGGATCTCGTCCTCTCCCTGGACCCCGACGGCATGCCCTGGGGGCCCCGCACCTCCGAGGACCTCACCGCGCGTGCCCTGGCCGTCGCCGAGGCCGCCGCGGCCCGTCGGCCCGACGCCCTGATCATCGGCTGCAACACGGCCACCGTGCACGCCCTGCCCGCCGTGCGCGCCCGCCTGGAGCCCGGCATCCCGGTGATCGGCACGGTCCCGGCCATCAAGCCGGCCGCGGCCGGCGGCGGACCCGTCGCGATCTGGGCGACCCCCGCCACCACCGGCAGCCCCTACCAGCGCGGTCTCATCGAAGAATTCGCCGACGGGGTCAAGGTCACCGAAGTCCCCTGCTGGGGCCTCGCCGAGGCCGTCGAGCACGCGGACGAGGCGGCCATCGAGGCCGCGGTCGCCGCGGCGGCCGAGCTGACCCCGGACGATGTAACGACCGTCGTCCTGGGCTGCACCCATTACGAACTGGTGGCGGAACGTATCCGCACCGCTGTGCAGCGCCCCGGCGCCGCCCCGCTCGTTCTGCACGGCTCCGCCGGCGCGGTCGCCGCCCAGGCCCTGCGCCGCATCGGCGAACAGCCCGCCCCCGACGCCCCTGCCGACGGCACCGTGACGGTGCTGCTGAGCGGGCGGGAGGGCGAGCTGCCCGAGCCGGCGCTGCACTACGCCGAAGGACGGCTGCTGACCGCCGCCGGCCCGGTGGCCGACCGGGCGTGAACCGGCGGGCGACCTCGCTGGGCCGCCCGGAGCAGTCACCCTGTGCGAGCGGGTACCCGCGCAGGGAAACGTGAGTAACCTCGTAAACATGAGGGACCACCCCCATGCCAAGGACGCTGCGTGCGTCTGGACCGGACGCGCCACCAACCGGGTCCAGTGGCTGCTGGCGCTGGTCGGCGCGGCCTGCATGGCCCTCGGCATCGAGCTGGCCGTGGACTCGGCCTGGACCTCGGGCATCGCCCCGCTGGTGATGTCCGTCGTGGGTTGCATCGCGGCCGGTCTGCTGGTCCTCTTCGGCACACTCGCCTTCGTGCACGTCGACCTCAGGCTCGACGAGGAGTCCCTCGAAGTGCGCTGCGGCCACATCGGGGTGCCGCGCCGTCGCATCCCGCTCTCCCAGGTCGCCGGCGCCGACTTCACGGCACTCGTCACCCCGCGTCACTGGGGCGGCTGGGGCTACCGGTGGCGTCCCGAGAAGGGCACCGCGGTCGTCGTCCGGCGCGGCGAGGGCATCGTGCTGCGCCTGTGGGACGGCCACACCTTCACGATCACCGTCGACAACGCCGAATCGGCGGTACGGGCCATCAGGGCCCGGCTGCGGACGATCACGCCGGGCCCAGCAAGCTGAATCACCGCTCAGGTCCCACGCCCGCCTCAGGCAGGGCTCACCCCTGGGGCTCCACGCCCTCCCCCGCCCACGGGCGCGCGGTCGCCCACCCCGCCAGAAGTCCCGCCCCCGCCGTCACCGTGGGGAAGCTCAGCGCGTTGCCGACCGAGGCGAGCGCGGCCAGCGCCGTCAGCGCCGCGCCCGCCGAGAGGGCGACCGGGGTGGAGCGCGCGGTGCGCCACAGGGCGTAGAGGACCCAGCCGAACGCTGCCGCGAGCAGGAGCACCCCGACGAGCCCCTGCTCGGCCGCCTGCTGGAGCGGGGCCGAGTGCGGCCTGCCGTCGGGCGGCAGCGCCTGCGACGCGGTGCGGCTCAGCTCGCCGAAGCGTCCGGGACCGGCACCCAGGACGGCGTCCCGGTCCGCGAGCCGCAGCGCGTCGTGCCAGAGCTGCACGCGGTGCACGGTGAACCGGCCGCCGAGCGCATCGGCGAGACCGCCGGGCAGGACGTCGGCGGCAACCGCCCAGGTGGTCCCCGCCACCAGGGCCGCGGCCACGGCCAGGCCCGCGACACCGGCGCCCCGGTGGGGCATCGAGCCCGCGGCGAGCGAGCACAGCAGGACGACGGCACTGGCTGCGCACCCGGCCGTCGACCCGACCACGGCCCCCGTCAGCGTGATCCCGGCCGCGAGCACCCGCAGCCCGAGCCGCAGCACCGGCACGGGCGTCGCCCACGCGGCGCAGCACGCGGAACCCGTGGCCAGCCCCAGCAGGGCCCCGGTGGCACCGGCGTGCCCGAGCGGCGCGGCGGAGCGCAGACCGGGGGAGAGATCGGGGACGGACACGGCGAGGGCGAGCCCGGCCACGGCGCCGACGCCGGGCGCCACCACCGGCAGCAGCGCCCCGGAGATCCGGCCCGAGGCATAGCCGGCGGCCACGGCGAGCACCGCGAGCAGCACGCCCTCGGGGCGCCCGTCGTGAGCCGCCGCGGTGATCAGCGACCACCCCGCGCAGGACCCGAGCAGGATCATGCCGACCCCGTCAGAAACGTTTCTCCTGCTACCGTCCACGTCCACCCCGCCCGCGGACCTCATCCCCGTAGAACCCAACCCGCCCGCTCCCCTGACGACCCACCCGCCGCCCTCGTACTCCGGTCTCCCGGCCTGTGCAGCCCCTCGGTCGCGCACCGGGTCCGGCCGCAGCGCCGAGGCTCGGCCACACCGTAACGGCTGATGACCGATTTGTGGACGAGTTGCACAGGAAGGTCGTGATTCCCGCCCAGTTGCGGGACGTGTGGTGCCCCTGGGGCACACGTACGGGTGCTCGCGCCGAAGGCCCTGGTGGCGGGTACCGGCCTCCGGGCACCGCTGTCGGCGGCCTGGTCACGCGCCGTACACTCCCCGGGTGACCGTCACCGCAACTTCCCTGGACCAGTCGGACCAGCTCCAGTCGCAGCCCGCGCCCGGCGCGCGCGGCAGCCGTCTGGTGCGCCGGCTGGCCCCGGCCGCCCTCTCCGCGCTCTGCGGAGTGCTGCTCTACCTCAGCTTCCCGCCGCGCATCCTGTGGTGGCTGGCCGTGCCCGCCTTCGCCGGCTTCGCCTGGCTGCTGCGCGGACGCACGTGGAAGGCGGCGCTCGGCCTCGGCTACCTCTTCGGGCTCGGCTTCCTGCTGCCGCTGCTGGTGTGGACCGGCGTGGAGGTCGGTCCCGGCCCCTGGCTCGCCCTGGCCGCCATCGAGGCGGTCTTCGTCGCCCTGGTCGCGGTCGGCATCTCCGCGGTGGCCAAGCTGCCGGCCTGGCCGGTGTGGGCCGCCGCCGTCTGGATAGCCGGTGAGGCGGTACGCGCGCGCGCACCGTTCCGCGGTTTCCCCTGGGGCAAGATCGCCTTCGGACAGGCGGACGGTGTCTTCCTGCCGCTGGCCGCCGTGGGCGGCACGCCGGTGCTCGGCTTCGCGGTCGTCCTGTGCGGGTTCGGTCTGTGCGAGGCCGTGCGGCTGATCGTGGAGCGGCGACGCGGCCTGGACGTCCGGCGCGCGACCGCTGCCGCCGCGCTGCTCAGCGTGGCCGTGCCGGTGGCGGGCGCGGTCGCCGCCAGGTCGCTGGTGAGTGACAAGGCGGAGGACGGCACCGCGACCGTCGCTGTCATCCAGGGCAACGTGCCGCGCTCCGGGCTGGAGTTCAGCGCCCAGCGGCGGGCCGTCCTCGACTACCACGCGCGCGAGACCCTCAAGCTCGCCGCCGCGATCAAGGCGGGCAAGGTCCCGAAGCCCGACTACGTGCTGTGGCCGGAGAACTCCTCCGACATCGACCCCTACACCAACTTCGACGCGGCTGCCGTCATCGACGGTGCCGCCAAGGCCGTCGGGGCGCCCGTCTCGGTCGGCGGCGTGGTGGAGAAGGGCGGTAAGCTGCTCAACGAGCAGATCCTGTGGTACCCGGGCCAGGGACCGACCCAGACCTACGACAAGCGGCAGATCCAGCCGTTCGGTGAGTACCTCCCGCTGCGCGGGCTCGTCGGCGCGATCAACAAGAACTGGACCAGCATGGTCCGCCAGGACTTCAGCCGGGGCAGCACGCCGGGCGTGTTCGACATCGACGGCGCCAAGGTCGGCCTTGCGACCTGCTACGAGGCCGCCTTCGACTGGGCCGTTCGGGACACCGTCACGCACGGCGCGGAGATGATCTCCGTGCCGAGCAACAACGCGACCTTCGACCGCAGCGAGATGACCTACCAGCAGCTCGCCATGTCCCGTGTCCGCGCCGTCGAGCACAGCCGGACCGTCACCGTGCCGGTGACCAGCGGGGTCAGCGCGATCATCATGCCGGACGGGAAGATCACCCAGAAGACAGGCATGTTCGTGCCCGCCTACCTCGTCCAGAAGGTGCCGCTGCGCACCTCCAAGACGCCCGCGACGCAGCTGGGCATCCTGCCGGAGATGGCCCTGGTGCTGGTCGCCGCGGGCGGTATCGGCTGGGCGATCGGGTCCGGAGTGCGCGGTCGGCGCGCCGGTGGCGCGTAGCCGTACGACCGCTGTACGCCCCCTGGACCGGCGAGAAGGCCGCGGACCGGCCCGATAGGGTCGGCCGCATGCCTACTCCTGACTTCATCCGCACCATCAGGGCCTCGGCGGGCCATCAGCTGCTCTGGCTCCCCGGGGTCACCGCGATCGTCTTCGACGACGAGGGCCGGGTGCTGCTGGGGCGGCGGTCCGACACCGGCCAGTGGGCGGTGATCGGGGGCATCCCGGAGCCGGGCGAGCAGCCCGCGGCCTGCGCGGTGCGGGAGGTCTTCGAGGAGACGGCGGTGCGCTGCGTCGCCGAGGAGGTCGTCCTCGTCCAGGCTTCCCCGGAACCGGTCACCTACGGCAACGGGGACGTCTGCCAGTACATGGACATCACCTTCCGCTGCCGGGCCGTGGGCGGCGAGGCGCGGGTGAACGACGACGAGTCGCTGGAGGTGGGGTGGTTCGAGGTGGACGCGCTGCCCGACCTCAACGAGTTCGGACTCTTCCGGATCAAGCAGGCCCTGGCCGAGGCACCCACATGGTTTGACCCTATGAGCCTCGACTGAAGTATGGCTGTTCACCACATGTGGTGAGGGCTGGGGTCCGGCCTAGGGTCGGCACATGACCTCGTCCAGCCCTCCGCTCGCCGCCCAGCCGCACACCCAGCCCGTCCCGCTCGACCTCGGCGGCCGGACCGCCCTCGTCACGGGTGCCGCGAGCGGCATCGGCCGCGCCTGTGCGCTGCGGCTCGCCGCCGCGGGCGCCCGGGTGAGAGCCGTCGACCGGGACGCGGCGGGCCTGGCCGAGCTGGCGGAACTCGCCCGGCGGGACGGCGACCTCGCGGGCACGGTCGTGCCGCACGCCCTGGACCTCACCGATCTCGACGCCGCCGAACGCGCCGCCGCCGGCACCGACGTCCTGGTCAACAACGCCGGCCTCCAACTGGTGCGCCCCATCGAGGAGTTCCCGCCCGACGTCTTCCACACGGTGCTGACCGTGATGCTGGAGGCGCCGTTCCGGCTCATCCGCGGCGCGCTTCCGCACATGTACGTGCAGGGCTGGGGCCGGATCGTCAATGTGTCTTCCGTCCATGGACTGCGCGCCTCGGCCTTCAAGTCCGCGTATGTGGCCGCCAAACATGGTCTCGAGGGCCTGTCCAAGACGGCCGCGCTGGAGGGCGCGGCCCATGGTGTGACCTCCAACTGTGTGAACCCGGCCTATGTGCGCACCCCCCTGGTCGAGAAGCAGATCGCCGACCAGGCCCGGGCGCATGGCATTCCGGAGGAGCGGGTGGTGTCGGAGGTGCTGCTGAAGGACAGCGCCGTACGGCGGCTCCTCGAACCGGGGGAGGTCGCCGAGGCCGTCGCGTATCTGTGCAGCCCCCAGGCATCCTTCGTCACCGGGACCTCACTGGTTCTCGACGGCGGGTGGACAGCGCACTGAACCCGCTGAGCCCGCCTGCGGCGCCGGGCGCGGAAGTTGTCCACAGGCCCGAACGGCCGGGCCACCGATGCGGAATCCTGTGACCATGTCTCGCGATCACGTCCAGCCGGCCGAGCGTCCCGCCGACCACGCCGACGCCCCGTACCTCGCACTGCTGGCCCGTGACGCCTCCGTGGAGGCGTACGAGCAGCCGGTGCTGCTCGCCCGCGCCGAGGGTCTCCCGGCCGAGCGGATAGCCGCACTGGAACAGGCCAAGCTGCTCGCCCTGCGCGTCCGGTCGGAGCTGGAGGGACGGCGGCGGCGCGAGGCGGAGCTGTCCGCGCTGTTCGAGACCGCCCACGACCTCGCCGGTCTGCGGGACCTGGACGCCGTCCTCCAGGCGATCGTGCAGCGCGCCCGCTCGCTGCTCGGCACGGACGTCGCCTACCTCAGCCTCAACGACCCCGCGCGCGGCGACACCTACATGCGAGTCACCGAGGGCTCCGTAGCCGCCCGCTTCCAGCAACTGCGCCTCGGCATGGGGGAGGGACTCGGCGGACTGGTCGCCCAGACCGCGCGGCCGTACGTCACCGACGACTACTTCCAGGACGACCGCTTCCAGCACACCCTCGCCATCGACTCCGGCGTCCGCGACGAGGGCCTGGTCGCCATCCTTGGTGTGCCGCTGATGCTGGGCCCGCACGTCATCGGCGTCCTTTACGCCGCCGACCGCCGCGCCCGCGTCTTCGAGCGCGAGCAGATCGCCCTGCTCGGCTCCTTCGCCGCGCTTGCCGCCGCCGCCATCGACACCGCCAACCTGCTCACCGAGACGCGCGCGGCCCTGTCCGGCCTGGAGCGGGCCAACGAGATCATCCGGGACCGCAGCGCCGTCATCGAGCGCGCCTCCGAGGTCCACGACCGGCTCGCCGAACTCGTCCTGCGCGGCGGCGGGGTCTACGACGTGGCCGCCTCCGTCTCCCAAGTCCTGGACGGCACGGTCGAGTTCGCAGAAAACGGTACGACACCCGCCGACGCGCTGGAGGCTTCGCGTGCCGAGGGACACGCTGTGCGGCACGGGAGCGACTGGGTCGCCGCGGTGGCCGCGGGCGGTGAACTCCTCGGCGCGCTCGTGCTGCGCGGGCACCCGGGCCTCGACCCGGTCGACCAGCGCACGCTGGAACGCGCGGCGATGGTCACCTCGCTGCTCCTGCTCGCCCGCCGCTTTGCGGCCGAGGCCGAGCAGCGCGTACGGGGCGAACTGCTGGACGACCTCCTCGACGCCCGCGACCGGGATCCGCGCCTGCTGCGCGAACGCGCCGCCCGCCTCGACGCGAACCTGGACGCCACCCACGTCGTCCTCGCCGCGCGCCTGGACGGCCCGTCCGCCGACGCCGACGAGGAGGCCGCCGCACGCCGCCGCCTGTGGTCGGCCGCCTCCCACCTCGCCGCCACCCGGCACGGCCTGGCCGCCTCCCGCGACGGCGGCACGGTCCTGCTGCTACCGCTGGCCTGCGGCGACACCGCCGCCGACGTGGCCCGCCGCACCGCCCGCCAGCTGGGCACGGCCGTCCACCAGCCGGTCACCGTCGGCGCCTCCGCACCCGTCGCCGACCTGGCCGCCCACCCCGACGCCGTGACCGCCGGCTACGCCGAGGGCCGCCGCTGCCTGGACGCGCTGCGCCTGCTGGGCCGCGCGGGCGACGGCGCGGCGGCCGAGGACTTCGGCTTCCTCGGCCTCCTTCTCGCGGGCGAACGGGACGTGGGCGGATTCGTCCAGCGCACCATCGGCGCGATCACGTCCTACGACGAGCGACGCGGCACGGAGCTGCTGCGCACGCTCGACGCGTACTTCGCCTGCGGGATGAGCCCGGCCCGAACCAAGGACGAGCTGCACGTCCACGTGAACACCGTCGCCCAGCGGCTGGAACGGGTAGGCCGTCTCCTGGGCGAGGACTGGCAGACCCCGGCGCGCACCCTGGAGATCCAACTGGCCCTGCGACTGCACCGGTTGTCGGCGCCGGAACAGCACTGACCCCCGTAGGCGAGCGCCGTACGGGGGGTCAGTGGGGGTGCTGCCGGTCAGACTGTCCGTGCCCCGGCGGTCGCGTTGCCCGCCGTGGCGCCCTCGCCGTCACCGGCTGCCGTCACCTCCGCGAGGTCCCGGTGCCGCGTCTCCCGGGCCACGCCCACGGCGAACAGAGTGAGCACCGCGGCGGCGATCACGTAAAGGGCGATCGGGGTGGAGCTGCCGTAGTCGGCGAGCAACGCGGTGGCGATGAGCGGGGCGGGCGCGCCCGCGGCCACGGAGGCGAACTGGGCGCCGATGGAGGCGCCGGAGTACCGCATCCGGGTCGCGAACATCTCGGCGAAGAAGGCGGCCTGCGGGGCGTACATCGCACCGTGCAGCACCAGTCCGACAGTCACCGCGAGCACCAGGTACCCGAACGACCCGGTGTCCACGAGCGAGAAGAACGGGAACATCCACAGACCGACACCGGCCGCGCCGAACAGGTACACCGGCCGCCGCCCGACCCTGTCGGAGAGCGCCCCCCAGGCCGGGATCACGGCGAAGTGCACGGCGGAGCCGATGAGTACGGCGTTGAGCGCGGTCTGCTTGGAGACGTCGGCCGAATCCGTGGCGTAGACGAGGATGAAGGCGGTGATGACGTAGTAGCTGATGTTCTCCGCCATCCGCGCGCCCATTGCGACGAGCACGTCCCGCCAGTGGTGGCGCAGCACGGAGACGAGCGGCAGTGTCTCTGTGCCATCGGTCGCCCGCCGGGACTCGGCGCGTTCCAACGCCTCCTTGAAGACCGGGGATTCGTCGACGGAGAGACGAACCCACAGACCGATCAGCACCAGCACACCGGAGAGCAGGAACGGGACCCGCCAGCCCCAGGTGTCGAAGGCGTCGTCCGAGAGCACCGCGGTGAGCAGTGAGAGCACACCGGTCGCGAGCAACTGCCCCGCCGGCGCACCGGTCTGCGGCCACGAGGCCCAGAAACCGCGCCGCCGCGCGTCCCCGTGCTCGGACACCAGCAGCACGGCCCCGCCCCACTCGCCGCCGAGCGCGAACCCCTGGACGAGCCGCAGCGTGGTGAGCAGCACGGGCGCGGCGGTGCCGACGGTCGCGTGCGTGGGCAACAGCCCGATGGCGAAGGTGGCCCCGCCCATCAGCAGCAGACTCAGCACCAGCAACTTCTTGCGCCCCAGCCGGTCGCCGTAGTGCCCGAACACGAGCGTCCCCAGCGGCCGGGCCGCGAACCCGACGGCGTACGTCAGAAACGACAGCAGCGTGCCGACCAGCGGATCGGAGCCCGGAAAGAACAGCTTGTTGAACACCAGCGCGGCGGCGGAGCCGTACAGGAAGAAGTCGTACCACTCGATGGTGGTGCCGATGAGGCTGGCGGCGACGATGCGCTTGAGGTTCACGGGTGGTGGGGGAGCGGTGGTTCCGGAGGCCATGTGCGCCACTTCCTCGTGTGCGGTGGGGACGGGTACGTGTCGGCACACGGTAGAAACACGCAGGTCAGGCGCACATGTGGTGGGGCAACATAGTTCGCGGGTTGGCTATGCGTGCGGCCACCATGCCGGCTCACGGAAGGGCGGTTCAGGGGCTCGAAGAGGTCGAAACGAGTGCTGTCCGGGACGCACGGTTCGGGGTGATTTGACGGTGCGGTGCTGACTCCCGTGCTGGTTTGGTGCTGACTAAAAGCCCACGTCATCACCCGTGTTCACCCCTCCCGTGCTGACTTGGTGCTGACTACGCTCCGTTGAACTCGGACATCTTGGGGCTGATCGAGACAGGGCCGTTGCGCGGTAGGCGACCTGGCACCGGTCACGCCCCCGGCCGGATCGCCGTGGACTTGGCGGTGATGCTGGCCGACGGCGGCGAGGCGATCGCCGACCTGGCCCTGCTGCGCGAT
The DNA here is from genome assembly GCF_053592455.1 of Streptomyces sp. NPDC002676. Lineage (NCBI taxonomy): Bacteria > Bacillati > Actinomycetota > Actinomycetes > Kitasatosporales > Streptomycetaceae > Streptomyces > Streptomyces sp. NPDC002676. The sequence goes on from NZ_JBSFVT010000006.1 coordinate 369,267, forward strand.
CAGGCCGAGGTGTTCGGCCCCATCGCGTCCAATCCCACCGCATGGCGACTGCTGGCGGGCATCGATCTGGCCGCACTCGGCGCTCTGCGCGCAGCCCGTGCCACCGCCCGCGAGGTCGCCTGGCTGCAAGCCGACGAGAAGCGGGAGGCAACACCAGCCTCCCGCGCAGGCGGCCGCGAACTGCCGGGCCTGGTCCTGGACATCGACGCCACCCTGGTCACCTGCCACTCCGAGAAGGAGAACGCGGCGCCGACCTACAAACACGGCTTCGGCTACCACCCGCTGCTGTGCTTCCTCGACAACACCGGCGAGGCCCTGGCCGGCCTGCTGCGGCCCAGCAACGCCGCGGCCAACACCGCCGAGGACCACATCACCGTGCTCGACGCCGCGCTCGCCCAGCTTCCCGATGTCCACCGCCACGGCACCGACATCCTCATCCGTGCGGACAGCGCTGGATCCGCCAAAGCGTTCCTGGCCCACATCCGCGGCCTGCGCTCGCGCGGGATCCACACCTCCTTCTCCGTCGGATGGTCCATCACCGAACCAGTCCGCCGAGCGATACGCCAGCTGCCCGACCAGGTCTGGCACCCCGCCCTCGAACAGGACGGCACCCTGCGACAAGGCGCCCACGTCGCCGAGCTCACCGGCCTCGTCGACCTGCCGGGCCTGCCCGAGGACACGCGGATCATCGTCCGCCGCGAGCGCCCGCATCCCGGCGCCCAGCTGTCCCTGTTCGATCTCGACGAGGGCATGCGCCACCAGGTCTTCCTCACCGACACCGCCTACGGCGAAGGCTCATTGCAGCACCTGGAAGTCCGCCACCGCGCGCACGCTCGCGTCGAGGACCGCATCCGCTGCGGCAAGACCACCGGCTTCGGCCGCTTCCCCTCCCGACACTTCCAGGTCAACCAAGCGTGGCTGGAGCTGTCCCTGACCGCCCTCGACCTGCTCGCCTGGACACGCATCCTGCTACTGGAAGGCGAACTGGCAGCCGCCGAGCCGAAGAAGCTCCGCTACCGGCTGCTGCACGCCGCTGCCCGTATCACCCGCGGCGGGCGCCGCATGCACCTGCGGATCGCCGCGACCTGGCCCTGGCGATACGAGCTGACCAGCGCATTCGCCCGCCTAGCGGCGCTGCCACGGCCAGCCACCTGAACCTCGGCACCGTCCCTACACACCCACGACCGAGGAACCCTGGAGAACCCGACCCGCGCGTCGGACCTCAACCATGCCCGCCCGGCTGCCGACAACCAAAACCCCACTTCGCGGCCATCACACCAGCTCAGCCACCCGAAACGAAACGCGGAGGCTAGTGCTCTGACCGGGAAGGTTCGCCGGGTCGGCGGTTCCAGCGGTTGGATGTCCGGAGACGTCCGATCCGACCGTTGGGGGTGTGGTGGCTGAGCCTGTCCGTGTACGCAGGTTGACCGACCGAGAGGGGCAGAAGCTGCAGCAGATCGTGCGCTGGGGCAGCACCAGTTCGGTGCGGCCGGCGCGCGATGATGCTGCTGGCCTCGGCCGGCGGGAACCGGGTCCCGGTGATCGCGAAGCTGGTCCAGGCCGACGAGGACACCGTCCGCGACGTCATCCACCGGTTCAACGAGATCGGCCTGGCCTGCCTGGACCCTCGCTGGGCGGGAGGCCGTCCCCGCCTGCTCAGTCCTGACGACGAGGATTTCGTCGTCCAGACGGCCACCACCCGCCCGGCCAAACTCAGCCAGCCCTTCACCCGCTGGTCCATCCGCAAACTCGCCGCCTACCTGCGGAAAGTCCACGGCCGAGTGATCCGGATCGGCCGCGAGGCATTACGGTGCCTGCTCGCCCGCCGCGGCATCACCTTCCAACGCACCAAGACCTGGAAGGAGTCGCCCGATCCCGAGCGCGACGCCAAGCTGAACCGCATCGAGGAGGTGCTGGAACGCGTCCCGGACCGCGTGTTCGCGTTCGACGAGTTCGGCCCGCTCGGCATCCGTCCCACCGCCGGGGCCGGCTGGGCTTCCGCCGGTCACCCCGAGCGCCTTCCCGCGACCTACCACCGCACCCACGGGGTGCGGTACTTCCATGGCTGCTATTCCGTCGGCGACGACCGACTGTGGGGCGTCAACCGCCGCAAGAAGGGTGCGGTGAACACCCTGGCCGCACTGAGGTCGATCCGGGCCGCGCGCCCGGACGGCGCCCCGATCTACGTCATCCTGGACAACCTGTCCGCCCACAAGGGTGACAAGATCCGTCGCTGGGCGAAGAAGAACCGCGTCGAGTTGTGCTTCACCCCGACCTACGCCTCCTGGGCCAACCCGATCGAAGCCCATTTCGGGCCACTGCGGCAGTTCACGATCGCCAACTCCAACCACCGCAACCACAGCGTGCAGACCCTGGCCCTGCACGCCTACCTGCGCTGGCGCAACACCAACGCCCGCCACCCTGACGTCCTCGCGGCGCAGCGTCGCGAACGCGCCCGCATCCGCAGCGAGAAGGGCATCCGTTGGGGTGGACGCCCGCTCCCTGCCGCAGCCTGACCAAGCGACCGAGCCGAGAGCGTCAGCCCCTCACACCACGCGCGATTCGGTACAGCACGTTCGGACGCAGTGGCCCTTCGGCCGCGGTGGGGTCGTCGAAATCGTCAGCCGGGTCGCGGGTCATGCCGATCCGGCGCATCACTGCTTGGGAGCGGAGGTTGGTAGCAGTCGTCACTGCAAGGATCTCGGAGAGTTCAAGCGTTTCGAAGCCGAAGGCGAGGCCAGCCAGGGCGGCCTCGGTGGCGTAACCGTGGCCCCATGCCGAGCGAGCGAGTCTCCAAACCGATCTCTACCCCCGTGAACGGCATGCCATCATCCACCTGGTCCAAGCCCGCGAAGCCGATGAACTCGCCCGTGGCCTGCAATTGAACTGCCCACCATCCGTAGCCTCGCTGGTCGAACTCGGCGTGGAACTGCGCCACGGAGGCATCGCTCTGTTCACGGGTGAGCAGGTCGCCCAAGTGCTCCCGAACCTCGGGATCAGCATTCATCGCCGCCCACGGTTCAAGGTCGGAGTCTTGCCACCGACGGAGCACGAGGCGATCGGTACGCAGTTCAGCCATGCTGCCCAGCCAACGTGGGCGCCGCCCCCAAGGCAACCCCTTTTCTTCGGGACTGCTGCCGTCGCTCAAAAGGAGAATGCACGGCTGGCTCCAAGACTGACGAAGCGACCACCGGCCCGGCGAACCTTCCCGGTCAGAGCACTAGCCCGAATTGGCTGCGTGGCGGTTGCCTCCACGCCCAACTGCCCACGCGCACAGCGGCGAGGACCGTCACCGGCCGGGCCCGCTCCGCCGATCACTCCCGTGCCTGGGCGTCCGTGGCGTGCACCGGCACCTTCTTGAAGAGGTCACGGGCCGTGTTCTTGGTCGGCCGCACGTACCGCTCGCGAGGCATGCGTGAGCCCTTCTTCCAGCGGCCTGCCTCTTCCAGCTCCTCGTCCGTCGCGCCGCTCATACCGAGGTCGGTGGCGCCGCCGGCACGAAGGCCGTGCGAGGATACGGGGCGCCCGTCGCTCCTGAGCCCGGCCGTGGCGAACCAGTACTTCACCCGGTCGTTTACGGTCTGCGGGCGTAGGTAGATGCCGCGCTTGGTGGCCCCGCCCCCCTTCGTGGCCCGTGTCTCCGGTGTCGCGACCTTGCCGCTTCGCAGGATCTCGCGCCACACCGGCCCAGTGGTGATGCCCTGCTCGGCCAGCCAGTCGACGTACCGGCGCAGGCGGAAGACGAGGCGCAGGTCTTCCCGGTCGTGGAGGGTGATCGTCTGCTCCTCGCCCTTGTGGGTCTTGTCCTCGGCGAGCCAGACGAACACGCGGTCGTCGATGATCGTCAGGTCCTCGAGGTCCAGGTCGACGTCTTCGATACTGCGCCCGAGGAACCGGTACCCGAAGGCGAACATCGCCGAGTCGCGCCAGCCGATCGGCCGGTCATCCGCCTCCGCCTTCTCCAGCATCGGGACCAGGTACGGCAGCGTGATCGGGAACGCTTCCTTCCTGCGCAGCGCCCGCTTGTTCTTCTTCCGGTACTGCCCCAGGAGCAGCAAAAACAGGCTGTTGTCCGGCTTCTTCCCGGGCGGCATGGACGTCCGGATCAGGGACATGTAATGCCGGATCGTCGTGACCTTGAGGCCCTTCGCCATCAGGTGCCAGCCGTACTCCGTGTACGTTGCCGTCGTGCAGGGCTTCGCCACGCGCCCCTGTTCCGCACACCACGCCTCGAACAACCGCATCGCCGTACGCCGCTGCGGCGACCCCTCCCGCTCCGCCTCCTTGAGGGCCTGGGCGGTCTCCTCGCTGACGTACAGGTCCCGTTCCGTGTACGTCGTGCGCGGTTCGTCGCTGGTCGGGATCTCCTCGCCCGGCATCAGCACCGTGTGCGCGTCGACGAGGGGACGGGCAGCCGGCGCAGCGCGCACCAGCTCCCCATCCTCGACGAGTTCGGCGTCGACGATCTTGTCGTCCTGGTCGTGCAGCGTCATGCCGGTGACGCGTCCTTGCTCGGTGTGGGCCGGTAGCAGCCCAAGAAGGCAGACAGCATGTCGATCTGCTGATCAGTGGTCATATCGGCGGAAGCCTTGCCCTCGACGAGTTGCCGGGCCAGGTGGAGGACGATGCCGGCTCCCGGCATGTCCCGGTTGTAGAGCAGGACCTTGGCGTTCTGGTCCCGCGGGATGCGGGGCGGCAGATGCCCGATGTTGTGGGCGGCCAGAACCTCCTCGAGGTCCTGCACGATGCGGACTCCTGCCCGCTGCTTCCCCATCACCCGCAACAGCTCGTGTACTCCGGCGACGTGAAAGGTCCCCGACGTCATGATCAGCTTGCGGTAGTTTTCCCAACGGGTATCGGTCATCGCTCAATCCTTAGTGGTGTGCCAGCCTCAGGATGGTCTGGATGTGCTGCCCACTTCCGCGCAAGCTCCTGCAGCCCCGCGAGGTGCTCCTCCATCGCCGTCTGATCACCGCGGTGCACCGCGTCGACGACGTCCTGGTAGTTGGCCTGGGCCGCGCGGTACTGCTCGCGGTAGGTGTTCGTGACCGGGGTGCTGTCTTCCGTTGGGTACGACTCGCGCAGCTTCTCGGCGTGCCGCTCCTGGACGAACTCGTACCAGCGCGCAGCATCCTGCTCGGTGACGGTCTCAGCGCTCGTCATCACGCACTCCTTCTACGGGTGCGGGCAGGCGCCACGGGGAAGTCGGGACCGTGTGGCGTAGCGCTGGTTCATTCATCGTCTCTGCGCGCGAGGATTTCGGAGATGGTGACGGACGGCTCCCAGCGCCACTCTCTCTTGAATGAGGGGTGCCGCTCCCAGATGTTGGCCATGCGGAGCAGCGGCTCGCATTCAGCTCCGTCGATGGGGCATGCCTTCACGGCGATCGTCTCGCCGTTCTCCTCAGCGGGCTGGAGCACTGGCTTGTGGTTCGCGACGGTCCACCGCAGGTAGCCGGTGAAGTCGAGGACGTGGGCCGGGTCGTTCAGCACGACGAAGGCGGCCCGCTCCCGGGTGCCCGCATCAAAGTTGGGTCCCTCCGGTCCGGCGAGGATGAGCGTCTCGAACTCATCGTCGGCGCCGCCTGCCCCCTGGTACCAGACCGCCGGCCATTCGCCGTCAAGGTTCGGCTGCACCGCGTGGCCGATCTTGCTCTCCTCGGTGATGCGCCTGGCGAGGAAGTCGTGCACTTCTTGCAGCATGCCCACTGCTGGCCCCTCCCGGTGTCGGATGGCGGGAAAGATTTCAGATGGCACGTCGCTGACCAGGGCACTGAAATCTTTCGCGAGGTGACCTACACGATGACGTATTCGGCGAAGAACTCGCCGATCTCGTCCAGGGTCCAGCGGGCCTGCTGCTCGACGTGCTTGCCGCGGTGGGCGACGTTGAAGCCCTTGTACCCGGCAACGTGCATGGAGAACTTTTCCCGGATCGTCAAGAACAGGCGTTCCACCTGGGGTTTGTCAGTGGCTTTGAGTTTGCGGGCGTCCTGCAGATCGATCTTCCACTTACGGCAGGCTCGTTTGACGACATCGGACTTGTACGGTTTGCCGTGGTCATAGAGCAGGGTCTCGGGGTAGACGACCGGCCGGGCGGCGGCCTCGGCAAGGCGTTCGTCGACACTGAGGTGGCGCTCGTAGGGGATGCGCAGCATCTGTTAGCGCAGAGCGTCGGCCCACTTCGGGCGCATGGGCTCGGGCGTCATGATGTCGGCGAGCAGCAGGCCGATGTCGATGGCCTTGGTGCCCAGCGGGGTGAGCCGCCAGGCGAGGATGGAGCGGGTGGCGACGTCAATGGCGACGGTGAGTTCGATGTTGTAGGTGTCGTTCGTCGCCGGGTCGTAGGCCAGGACGTCAAGCGGGGTGGTGTCGAGCATGACGACTTGGCCGGGTCGGTGGGCGATGACGTGGCCGAAGGTCCGGTCGGGCTGGCCTGCGTCCGAGATCCGCTGGTAGGCGGGGTCGGAGGGGCTGCGGTGCAGCAGGAGCTTGACCACGCGGCGGAACGTGTCTGGTTTGGGCAGCGGGACGGCGCCGGCGCCGTGGTCTGCGTCCAGCCGGTTCTGGCAGCGGCGCTGGAAGCGGGTGGAGACGCTAGAGGAACTGTCGAGGCGCTCGACACTGGCCTGTTCGCGGATCGCGGTGATCACCCGTTCGTCGATGTTGCGCAGCGGGTTCTTCAGCCGGGCCTTGCGTCCGTCGACCAGCCCCCACAGGCCCTTCTCCTCCCACGCCTCGAGCAGCTGCCAGATGCGGCGCTCGGTCAGGCCCAGCTCGCCGGCCTTGGTCACGACGCGCCCGGTCAGAGGGATGCCGGGGTCGTATTGCGGGCGGGGCTCACCGGGTGCGGCGTCGAACTCTGAGCCCGAGCGGTAGCCGGTGGTGGCCTCCTGCAGCTGGGCTTCGAGTTCCAGGGCGTCGTCACGGGCCTGCTTGTCCTTCAGGGTCGCCAGCACACCGCCGGGGTCCAGGCCTGCGGCGGCGTTGTCGACGGTCTCGGGCGGCCCGGCCAGGGCTCGGAAGGAGGGATCGGTCAGCAGGACGCTGAGCATGATCGTCTGATGGTGTCCGGAGATTGAGCGCAGCCGCACGAGTGCACCGGTGAGGCCGGTGACCTGGTGCTGTTCTTCCTCGAACTCGATCCAGTCTTCGGCTGCGATGCGGTAGCGCTGGTCCATCAGGTGTGCTCCGGGTCGGGTGCGGCCCACACGATGGTGTGGTCGCGCAGCGGGCGGGTGACGTCGAACAGCAGACGGTGATGCCACATGAGGTGGTAGGTGACGGCCCGCTCGATGTCCGGCTCGGGCCACAGGGACAGCAGTTCGGCGATGCTGAGGGGCTGCCGGGCGCGGAAGAGCAGGACGGGGGCGACGGGGGCTGCGGCGTTCAAGGGTCTGCGGTAGCCGGCGAGCCATTCGACGGTGGCCCACAGTTGTGGATCAGGCTCGCCCACCATCTGGTAGTCCCAGCCGAGTTGCCGGCAGGCGGCCTGAGTCCGGGCGGCTTGGAGGCGCACTCGGGGCTTGTCGATCTGTTCGGGGTTCTTGACGTCCAGCAGCAGGACGGAGCCGTCGGTGCGGCGGACGAACAGGTCGGGGTAGTGGCTCCACGTCGTCTCGCCGTCGACGCCTTCGAAGATGAACGGCTGGGCCGAGAAGCAGGCGACCTTCGTGTCGAAGTCGAGGAGCTTCATCCAGCGGGCTTCCAGATAGCTCTCGTAGTCCAGCACGGTGTCGCTGCTGGCCGCCCAGTAGGAGCCGGGAGTGTGCTGCTGGCCTTCGTAGGCAGGGAAGTTCCGGGCGGGTAGGCAGGTCTCGAAGCGCATGTCGTGGGCCTGGTCGGCGGGCATCAGCCGCTCAGTGCCGCTGGCGTCGTAGAAGTGCAGGTAGAGCTGATGGGAGGCTTGCCGTAGGGGCCGCAGGGTCTGTGGTCTTCTCTGGGTCATGCCCCTCCTGTCGCATCGGGCACGTCGTGTTGAAGGAGGCTGTGTCCGAAGGAAGTCAGGCAGGCGGTGACGGTGGCGGGGATCCAGGCGGCGAAGCGTCGCCAGCCCTCCCGGACCGACGCGGTGCTCGCCTGCGGCCACAGCTCGGCGGCGTAGGCGGGCGCTTCGCGTACATCGCCGCCGGTGAAGTGCTGCCACACCCAGGCCGCGGCGTGACGCCGCCGCTGAAGGGTGACGTCGTGCTCCAGCGGCCGGCACACCGGATACAGGACGGCGTGCGGCACCGCGGTCAGCGCAGCCAGCATCTCCCGCCGGGCGGCGTAGTCGACCCAGCCCCGCTCCTTCAGGCGTGCGCCGAGCCGTTCGATGTCCGCCCAGAAGGCCCGCGGGTCACCGATGCGCTGGACGAGGGTGTTGGTGACGCGGGCTGCCCGCTGGGGGCTCATGTTCAAGTCGGCGGCGGCCCGCTGCCAGCTCGCCGCGCCCCCGAGCCGCACCAGCGCCACAGCGGCCAGGCACCGGCCGCTGACCGAGGCGGTGCCTGGCAGGTGAGAGGCGATCAGGTCGGTGTAGTCACCGGCATCGACCAGATGCGGCACATGCCGGGCGGTGATCCGCACCCGGGGGGCGGGGCGCAGGGCCAGCACGCCGGCGACCCGCGAAGAGGGCGACCGGGCCGCCCGGACCAGCGCGTCCAGGCAGGCCGGAGGGGACAGGGGCCGCAGCGGGTCGCTCTTGCCGGGGTCGCGGCGCTGGCTCGCCGCGCGCCGTGTCCAGTCGGCCAGCACCTGCCCGGCGGCCTTGCGGTCATGGGCGAACAGCACCGTGGCGCTCAACGCGAGCACACTCGCGGCGTGAGCCGCGCTGGCAGGGATGGCCCCTAGCTGGGTCCCCGCGCCTCCCCGCCGTGCCCGCTCGCGCACCCCCAGGTCGGCTAAGAAGCCCTCCGCCAGGCCCTCGGCTTCGGATAAGGCAGCGCAAGAGGAGAGGTCGTCGGCGGAGGCCACCAGACGGATCACCCCCGTCGTGAACCGCAGCGCGGCGAAGAACTCGGCCGGTTCCACCGTTTGACCCGCGACCTGAGTATCGCCGCCGTCGGCGACGGCCAGCACGCGCTGCTGCAGGTCCGCGAGCGCGGCGGGCATCGGCGCCGCGGGGAGGTCCTGGAGCCGCTGCTCGCACAGTCCGGCCTTACGCTGCGGTTCCGCCGGGCGCCGGTTGCAGCACTGCACCAGGTCGGTCACCATCTGGCGGGTGATCAGGCCCCTGGGGTGACCGTTGTGGCTGCGGCCCACCCGCGCCCCGCAGCGGTGGCACTTATCCACTAACAGCACCCGGTGCACCGGGCAGACCGCGGCGACGCCCAGACGCCACCACAACGGCCACACCGGCCGCTCGGCCAGGCACTTCGGGCACGCGCGGCTGGAGGTGAACAGCGCCCACTCACGGCGCACCACCGGCGCCAGCGAGGCGTCGACCGCCGGATTCCAGCCGGCGAAGTCCAGCACCGTACCGCGGTAGCGGGTCAACTGCATCGCCCGCAGGGTGCGCGCATCCAACCCCGTGGCCGCCTCGGCCCCGGCAAGGCTACGGCGCGTCAGCGCAATGCCGAACAACGGCGGCCATACCCCTGAGCCCGGCCGGCACTCCAGCCCGATGGCCTGCGCGGCACGCCCCGGGGAGAGCTCCCAGTCCACCGATGCTCTCGCCAGCCAGGACGCGAACGACTCACCGGCCTGCGGTACCAGCACCGCGGGCAGCCGCCGCGGCCGTCCGCCCTCCCGCACGCACCCCTCCACACCCACCGTTTGTAGGAGATCTCCTACAAACCTGGGACCGTACTACGGTTTCCTCTGTGGCGAACAGCGATTCCGGCCGTATCCCGGCCCAGCGGCTGGCCTTCGCGACCCGGCTGCGGGCCCTGCGCCGACGCGCGGGACTGACCCAGACCGCGGCGGCCCAGGCCGCTGGCATGGACCGCTCCTTCTACGCGGAGGTCGAGGCCGCCGTCCACAGCCTGTCCGTCGACCGGATCCCGGCCCTCGCCCAGGCCCTGGGCGTCCAGCCGTACGAGCTGTTCCAGGACCACGCCGAGGAGTAGAACTCACGTGTCCACACCGGTCACGCTCTCCGACGGCACCCACTTGTCCTACCGTGACCCGATCACCAGAGCCTGCAGGCTCAGCGTGCTCGGGAGAATCCTGGGCTCCCACAACATGAGCGCCACCGCCCAAGAGCTGCTGGAGATACGCAGCCGCGTCAGGATGCGCCGTTACCTGACGGCGTACCGGTCCCCCGATCCAAGAGCTGCCAGGTGCCCGGCTGCACCGCTTCCTCGACGATGTCTTCGGCCCCGGCGAGTTCGCCACGCTCACGCGGTCCCGCCGGACACTGACACCCGAGCATCATCCCGGCCCCTCCAGCAGCAACTTCATATCGCGAAGACCCTTCCCCTCCCGGCGACCGCTGCGCCTGCCGCCGTCCCGGACCGACCAGGCCGAACAGGATCCCCATGCCGCAGCCGCATTCGACAGGTGAGGACGGCCCGCAGCCGACACGGACGACGCCCCGCAGGCTGCCCGTCGTCCCGCTTCCGCAGCCCGGCGAATCGCTGTTCAGCTGGGTCGATCACCTGGCCACCGCATACGAGACGGACCGTACCCAGACCATGGCCCGGCTCGGACTGGAGCCTGCGACCGCACACGCAGCCCGGCTCGCCCGCCACACCGCCGAACTCCCGCTCGCCTCCGCCCTCCCTCTGCTCGCCGCAACCGGCCTCGACCCCCAGCAGCTGCGTGCCATGACTCTCTTCGGCATCGTCAAACGCAGCGAGGGCAGGGTGCCGCGCCATCCCGACTTCCGCTGGGCCCCGGAAGAGACCTGGGCATTTTGCCCCCCGTGCCTGAAACCTCCAGGGCGATGGCCCCTGTGGTGGTACCACTCCTGGGCGGTGATGTGCCCCACACATGACTGCTACACCGCGTCCTACTGCCCGGACTGCGGCTCACCGTTCTCCCCCTCCCTCCTGCGCGGTGACGCCCCGGGCACATGCCCCGGATTCCTGCGGCGCGACGACGACGTTCTCCTGCCGCCGGGCCGGCGGCGCGCCAAACGCAAACGCTGTGGCCGGCCCCTGTGGGAGATCGAAACGCCGCCCGTCACCGACCCCGCCGTGCGCTCCATCCATCAACGCCTGGTCCGGCTCGACGCCGAGGACACGGCCGCTCACGCCGACCTTGAGCAGTGGTACCACGACCTGCGGACCTTGAGGATCCTCCTCGAAGAACCTCACGCGCTGCGTGTCCAGGTCTTCACCAGCGCCGACCCTGCCCTCCGGCAGCGCTTCGACGGCGACGAAGTCTCCATGCGCTGGGACCACTTTGACGACGCCGACTGCATCGTCGGCTGGCAGCGCTCCGACTGCGGCTTCCTCTACCCCTGGCGCCGCACGTCACCGAGCAGCTCCAGGCAGCAACGCGATCCGGTCACCGCGGCCGCCAAGCTCACCGTCATCAGCGAGGTCCTCGACAGCCCGGACCCTGCCGGTGCCGCCCGGCGCGTCTTCCGCGCCCCTCACCCAGCGACACTCCGCGATTTCGACCACAGCCTGCCCCCGTACATGCACCGGGCCAGCCCCCACCTGCACGAACTGCTCAGCCAGGCCCTCGACGGGCAGGCCTTCGCCGAACTCTCTGCAACCTGAGCATTCCCGCAAGCGCAACGGCGAGCAGGGACCAGCCGGACGCCTTCTTGGGGCAACAGCGGTCGTCCCTGCCCCGTGGCGGAGCCATCGGCGCAACCGCCCGGGCCGGCGCCGCGCCGCGCATTGCAGTCCTGCTAGCTGTCTGCGGCGGAGACGGGGAAGAAGCCGTGCCGGCCCGGGCCGGTGCCGGTGAACCGGTAGCTGCGGGCTTCGGAGAGCACGTCGATGGGCGGGTCGCCGTTCTCGATGATGACCGCCTGTCCGGGAAAGTCGAGCATGTCCCGGTAGAAGTGGTCCACCACGTGCGAGGTCAGGTCGACGTCCTCGCCAACGGGGTCGTCAGCAATGGGGTCCCGGTAGGTCACCACGGGCGAGTCGAGGACGATGAAGCCCGGATGCGGCCTGTCGTTACCGAGGCAGAACTGGGCCAGCGCGGTGGTGAACGCCGAGTGCAGGACCGAGCGGACGCCCTTGCCCCGGCTGGCTCGGGGACGGCCCCCCGCACGGACGTCCATGGCGTACTGGTCGTACTCCGCGAACTCCACCGAGGGGACCTTCCACGCTTCCAGCGTGCTCCGGAGCATGTCGTCGAAAGACGACAGGATCCGGTTGGGAACGTACTCGGCGGGCCGCTGCCCCGGTCCGACCGTTTCGCCGTCCAGCCGTGAGCGCCGCTCCTCCAGTTCGTCGATCCGCACGTGGAGCTCCAAGCTCCGCTCGATCTCCGAACGCACCTGCAGGTGCTCCTCCATGCGCTCCCGCAGCGGCGCCAGCTCGCCTTCCGTCGCGCGGATCTCCGCATCCATGCGGGCCGTCTCCTGCAACAAGGACGTCCGCCGCGCTCCGAGTGTGCCGAACTGGGCACGCAGGTCTTCGATCGTGGGCAGCAAATCGGCCAGCAGGGCACTGGTCTTCGCGGTCTCGTTCTGCACCGCGAGGTGCAGCTGAGTCGTCTCGTGCTCGCCGTGCCCGGGATGCTGGTGTTCGGGCTCGGCACCGCAGAAGACACACGTGCCCACGCGGAAGTAGCCCAGAAGGCTGCCCGCCTCGGTCACCATCTCCAGACGGGCAAGGTCGGAGCGGTACTGCTCCTCCAGCAGCCCGAACCGGGAAACCAGGTCACCCACTTCCGCCAGGCGCGACTCCACCGCGGATAGCTCCTCCGCCGCCCTCATCCGGGCGGTGACCGCCGCGAGGTGACGGTCGGTGATCACCCGCAGGGTGGTGGAGTGCTCGTCGATGGACGCCTGCAGGCGCGCCTGACGGTCCCGCAGCTCCCTCACGTTCTCGTTCGTGGTCAGCTTGCTCTGCAGATCGAGGATGATCTGATCGAGCAAGGCGATCTTCCCCTTGTTGACGCGGCGCTGCCCGGCGTTGAGACCGGTGTCGATGTCCGGGTCGCTGCCCCCGGTTAAGAGAAGCCGCATGACCGAGGCCGCCACGGTCTTCCCGCTCGCGGCGGACGAATGCAGGACCGGGGACAGGGGGTCGACCATACGGGTCTCGGGAATCACGCAGAGGTGCACGAGATCGCGCAGGGCCAGGCCGCGGCTGCCGCCCGCCTCGTTCTTGCGGATCCTCAAATCCGCCAGCCCCAGCTCGCCCAGCAGGAACAGCGACAGGCTGTTCTTGCTACGTGCCGTGTGAGCCGCGGTCACCTGCGTATCGGCGAAACCGGTGACCAGATCCCTCAGATCGTCCCGGTAGATGTGGATGGTGTTGCTGCGCGGTGCGCGCATCAGGGTCAACGCAGCCCCGCCCGGAAGCCGCAGACCCAGCAGGATCTGGCTGTAGCCTTCGGCCTCCGGGACCTCGGGCGTTCGGGTGCCCCCGAGCATGTAGTCGATGGACTCGACGATGAACGACTTGCCGGTGTCCGAGGCCCCGTAGATCACCGTCAGTGCCGGATCGAACTCCACGCTCGCGGTGGGCTTGCCCATGCCCGCGTAGGTGAGATGCACCAGTCGCAGATCATGCACGGTCGGCACCGCCCCGTGCGAGTCCGGCGAACGCGCGGTCGACGATCCCCTTTGTCGCAGCACGGGAGTCCGACCGCGCCGCGAACTGATGGACCGCCCACTCGGCGCGCTCCCGCAGCGACTCGACGTAGGGCGCCTCCAGGACGTCGACGAAGACCGGCCCCCGGTCGGTGGCCGCGTACATCAAGCCCTTGCTGCGGTCCACGATGCCCGCAAGGCCAGCCCTGATCAGCACCAGGAGCGCCTCTTCCAGCACGGCTCGCTTCATCCCGAGCTCTCCCGCGCGTCCCGGCAGGTCGGGATGAAGACTGGGAGGCCCGTCGTATTCGCCACTGTGGAGCAGCACGTGGTCCAAAGCGACCAGCTGCGCAAGATCCATCGGTTCGGGGTGGCTCTCAGCCAGGAGCACGAGGGCGCGTACGCCGACCTCAAGAGGGCTGTTGAGCGGGGTCACTTCTCTCCCTCCCTGCACCATGTCAGACGCTCCTCGTTCGCCAAGTGATGGCATACCCCTTTTCGGGCCTTCGGCTCCACGAAGGGAACCAGGGCCGTCGGGGTCAGCTGGACGGTCCCGGCAGCCTCCATGACGGCACCATGCCGCTCCCAGCCGTCCGGATACGAACGGGCGGCCACCTCCACGACGATGTCGTACACGTCCTGCTTCACCCGCTCGAAGTACGCCGGTTTGGTGGCGTCGCGGGCGAACACGCGCAGGGCCTCGGCCGCGTAGAAGGCCACGCGCTGCCGCTTGAGGTGCTCGTCCGCCTCCTGCACGCTCGGCACGTGCTCCAGGCTGTCGATCGTGCCGGGATAGCGCTCGCGGTAGACGTCGACCAGTCGCTGGACATAGCGGGTTTCGTCCGCGCTGTGCTGGGGCGGCGGAACCATCTCCATAGGTCCCTGATCGAACGGGGCAAAGGGAAAGCGGTCCGCCCAGTACGGGGTCGTCTTGTGCAGTTCAAGCATCTCGTCCAGGTCGACGCACTCGAACATGGCGAAGTCCGTGGCCGCAGCCAGATCCCGGACGGCACTTCGCTGGTCATCAGTGAGGCGTGTCACGAGCTTGTCCTTGGTCGTTGCCAGCTCCTGCAGGAACTTGGCCCGGCACTCGGTCGGCTTCGCGAACTGGCGAGGCAGGCTGCGTGAGATGATCGGCGCGACGAACACATACCGGGTGGGGACGGTGAACTCGCCGGCCGCGGCCGCCACGAACATCTTGCGCATCTCCTGGGCTGCGGTCGCCCAGGTCACGGCAGCTGCGTACCGCTTGCACTGATAGTTGTGCCACGGTCCCTCCAGCCTTTCCCGCGACAGGTAGCCGGCCACGTCGATACCGTGGTCTCCAGAGCCGCCATGCCGTTCGACCAGCACGTACTTGGCGCCCAGAGCCGGCACCCACTCCTTAACGAACTCTTCGAACTGGTCCGGGTCGTAGAAGGTGACCATCTGCTTGGGTGACGGCATCGGCGCCATACGCAGCGTAGGGGGCAGCACTGTCAGCGGTGGCGGCTGTGCGCACCCCGGCCCCTCGTTGCGCGAATCTGGCAACCCGTCATCCCCCTGTTGCGCCAGGCGACATCAACCACTATCACTCCTGAGCAGACGCGATTTATACCCGTGGCCCCTGTGCCCAAACGACCGGGAAGGACGCTGTCGCAAAGCAGGCTCCAGGGGGCCCGGACAAGGGCGGACGCTGGTGGAGGACCCGCGCTGCCGCCAGGAACGGCTCGTTTCCCGTGTGTCGCCTAGTGCTGTCCCCGGTGGCAGGACAGGTCTATCCGTCTGCCCTGCCCGTTGCTGCCGCTGAGCACCGGATACGGCGTTTCGACGGCGGGCGCTGGCGGCCTCGGGGAACATTGGTACAGCGGTTGGCGCTGAGAACGATCACGGGCTTCTAGCACGCTGGCCGGGGGCTGCGATGGGCTTCGTGGAAAGGTCGCCGAGCGAACGTCGGTGCGCCCTACGGTCCGGTTGTGCCGGTTGAGTTTCTGACTGATGAGCAGGCTGCGGCGTACGGGAAGTTCGCCGAGGAGCCGACCCGCCCCGAACTGGAGCGGTTCTTCTTCCTGGACGACGTCGACCGCGATCTGATCGCGCTGCGACGCTCCGCGCACCACCAGCTCGGCTTCGCCCTCCAGATGTGCACGGTGCGCTACATCGGCCGGTTCCTCCCGGACGACCCGCTCGACGCGCCGTGGCCGGTGGTCGAGCACCTGGCCGCGCAGCTCGGCATCGAGGACCCGTCGGTGGTGAAGCGCTACACCGAGCGGCCGAAGACGGCGTACGAGCACGCTTGGGAGATCCGGGACGCCTACGAGTACCACGAGTACGAGGACCCGGAGTGGTCCCGGCGGTTCCGCACCTTCCTGCACGGCCGGGCGTGGACGCACGCCGAGGGCCCGAAAGCGCTGTTCGACCACGCGGTGGGCTGGCTGCGCCGTAACCGGGTGCTGCTGCCGGGGGTGAGCGTGCTGGCCCGGCAGGTGTCGGAGGTGCGGAAGGTCGCAGACAAGCGGCTGCACGCCACCATCGCGGGCGCCGCCCGGCGGGCGGACCCGGCGCTGCCCGGAGATCTGGTGGCGACGCTGAAGACGCCGGAGGGCTCCCGTTTCTCGGAGCTGGAGCGGCTGCGCCGGCCGCCGACGCGGACGACGGGCACGGCGTTCGCCCGCGCGCTGGAGCGGGTGGACGAGATCGGCGCGTACCGGCTCGGGCGGCTGAAGCTGTCGCAGATCCCGCCGAACCGGATGTCGGCGCTGGCCCGGTACGCGCTGGGGTCGAAGGCGCCGCTGCTGGAGCGGGCGGCGGAGCCCAAGCGTACGGCGATGCTCACCGCGGTGATGCGGCACCTGGAGGCGAAGGCGATCGACGAGGCCCTGGACCTGTTCCAGATCCTCATGGCCACCCGGCTGCTGAACGCGGCGAAGCGAAGACGGAGAAGGAACGGCTGTCCACGCTGCCGCAGTTGGAGAAGGCGTCGCGGGTGCTCGCGCGGGCGGCGACGGTGCTGTTCGAGGAGCTGGAGCTGATCGAGGAGCACGGCGCGGACGTGGACGTGGCCGCGCTGTGGGCGGCGCTGGAGGAGGTCGCGCCGCGCGCCGCCGTGATGACCGCGGCGGCCACGGTGGTCTCGCTGGTACCCGAGGACGAGGGATCGGCCGAGGTCGCGATGCGGGCCGCGCTCGCGAACCGGTACGCCACAGTGCGCCCGTTCCTGTCGCTGCTGGGTGAGTCGAAGGCGCTGGACGCGGCGAGCGCCGGCAAGCGGGTCCTGGCCGGAGTCCGCGGACTTCTGGCGCTGGTGCGGCGGAAGGTAGGCGTCAAGCCGCTGCTGCCGCGTGAGGTGGACGACAAGCTCGTGCCGCCTGCGTGGCGCAAGGCGGTGTACGCCAACCCCGATCTGCCGCAGGGCGCGGTGGACCGGGACGCGTACGTGGTGTGCGTGCTGGAGCAGCTGCACCGAGCCTTGAACAACCGGGACGTCTTCGCCTCGCCCTCGCACCGCTGGTCCAACCCGCGCGCCCGACTGCTGGACGGGCCCGACTGGGACGCGGTCGAGGAGGACGTGCTGGCCGGGCTGAGCCTGGGCATGCCCGTCACCGAGCACCTGGCGGAGCTGGTGCGGGGCCTGGACGCCGGATGGAAGCAGCTCGCAGAACGCCTGGAAGAGGCGGGGCCGGCGGCGAAGGTCTCCATCGAGGTCTAGGACGACGGGCGGGTGAAGCTGAACATCGACAAGCTCGGCGCGCTCGGCGAGCCGAAGTCCCTGACCTGGCTGCGCAAGCGGGTCGAGAAGATGCTCCCGAAGATCGACCTGCCGGACCTGCTGTTCGAGGTGAACGCCTGGACCGGCTTCCTCGACGCGTTCGTGCACCTCGGCGACGGCACCACCCGCATGAAGGACCTGTCCACCTCGGTGGTCGCGCTACTGGTCTCCGAGGCGTGCAACATCGGCTTGGCCCCGGTGGTGAACCCCGGCTACGAGGCCTTGACCCGGTCCCGGCTCGTGCACGTCGACCAGTACTACCTGCGCGCCGACACCATCGCCGCGGCGAACGCCGCGCTGATCGGCGCCCAGGCCCAGGTGCCCCTGGTGAAGTTCTGGGGCGACGGGCTGCTCGCCTCGGTGGACGGACTGCGGTTCGTCGTCCCCGTCCGCACCATCAACGCGGCGCCGTCGCCGAAGTACTTCGGGTTCAAGCGGGGCATCACCTGGCTCAACGCCGTCAACGACCAGGTCGCGGGCATCGGGCAGATGGTCGTCCCTGGCACCCCGCGCGACTCCCTGCACATCCTGGACGCGCTGCTGAACCTGGACGGCGGCGTGAAGCCGGAGATGGTGGCCACCGACAATGCCTCCTACTCCGACATGGTGTTCGGCCTGTTCAAGATCCTCGGCTACAACTTCAGCCCGCGGTTCCGCGACCTGGACGACCAGCGGTTCTGGCGAGCCACGATGCCCGGCGTCGAGACCGGCACGTACGGGGCGGTGGAGGACCTGGCCCGCAACCGTGTGAACCTGCACAAGGTGATCACGCACTGGCCCGACATGCTGAAGGTCGCCGGTTCCCTGGTCACCAACCAGGTCCGCTCCTACGACCTGCTGCGCATGTTCGGCCGCGACGGCCGCCCGACTCCGCTGGGCGCGGCGTTCGCAGAGTACGGGCGGATCGCGAAGACCGAGCACCTGCTGCGGGTGGTCGACCCGGTGGACGACACCTACCGCAGGCAGATGAACCGGCAGCTCACCGTGCAGGAGTCCCGCCACAAGCTTGCCCGGGACGTGTGCCACGGCAAGCGCGGCACCATCCACCAGGCGTACCGGGACGGCATGGAGGACCAGCTTGGCGCGCTCGGCCTGGTCCTCAACGCCATCGTGCTCTGGACCACGAAGTACATCGACGCCGCTGTCGCCCAGCTCCGCGCCGAGGGCCACGAGCTGCGGGATGAGGACATCGCCCGGCTCTCCCCGCTCAAGCACCGCAACCTGAACCTGCTCGGCCGTTACAGCTTCACCGCCTCCACCCCGGCCGCCGGCGCCCTGCGCCCACTGCGCGACCCGGACGCGCCAGAGCTGGACGAGGATGACGACGGGGGCGAGCCGGACTAGTCGTGGCCGACCAGCGCGGTGATGAGCTTGCGAGCCCTCGCCTTGGTCAGCCGCTTCGCGGCCGTCGCGCACCGCTGCCGGGGAGCGCGCGGGGCGATGTCGCTGCCCTTGATCACCTTGGCGAACTCGGCGTCGAACCGCTCCTTGCCGACCTTCTCCGCGAGCGTGGTCAGGTACTTCACCTGCGCCTCGGTGACTGGCTCCGTCTTCGCCTGCTTCCGCCGCTCCTGCGCAGGGGCGTAGATCTGCTTGTAGTGCTCCTTGCGGGCCGCCTCCGACTCCGGACTGCGGCAGGTGATGTGCACGGACTCGTACCAGGTCTGGGTGCCGGGCTTGCCGGTCACCGCCTCCCACAGCGCGTCCGCCGTTCGGCGAGTACTCCACGCACGAGCTCGGCAGTCAGCCAGCGGCGTACGACCCGAAGCTGGATGTGGATTTCACGCAGCTGCGTGACCAGGACCCTGCCGCAGCGGGCTTCAGCCAGGCCGCATTGGCTGTGTCGGTTTCTGAGGGAGTCGTTTCGTCGTGACATCGGGAGTCGTTTCTCGGGGAGCGGCGTGATCAATGTCAGTGGCTTTTGGTGTCGCTCGTGTGCTGTGGGGTCGCCCGCTTGGTCGCGATGAGAACTGGAATATCCCGTTGGGCGGGCAGCGCGCCGCCGAGGCCGACACGGCCTTCGCCGACCTGCGATTCACGTGCTCGGGAACAGGGGCCCGCCCGCCATGAGACCGCCGTCGACCACGAGAATGTGCCCGGTGACGTAGCTCGCCTTGTCCGAACCCAGGTACTGGACAGCCTCGGCGATCTCCTCCGGGGTGCCTGCCCGGTGCATAGGCAGCACCGAATCGACCGCGTCACGCGCCGTGTCGTCGCCGGTGAACCGCTCGTACATAGCGGTCCGGGTGTAGCCGGGCGCGACCGCATTGACCCGGATACTGTGGGCGGCGCCTTCGAGTGCGGCCGCCTTGGTGATGCCGACGACGGCGTGCTTGCTGCCGACGTACAAGGTCACCCCGGGGTAACCCATCACGCCCAAGGTGGAGCTGACGTTGACGATGCTGCCGCCGCCCTCTTCCCTCATGACCCGGAACTCGTGCTTCAAGCACAGCAGCGTTCCCTTGACATTGGTATCGAAGGTGGCCTGGTAAGCCTCATCGGTCACCTCGGTGAGAGGGCCGGGTGTTCCCTCCGTGCCGGCGTTGTTGACAGCGACATCGATCCGCCCGAACCGCGCGACCGCACGGTCGACGAGGTCCTTCACATCGGCGTCGAAACGGACGTCGGCACGCACGAACTCCGCCGGGGCACCGAGGCTGGCCAGCTCCCCGGCAAACTGCTCACCCACGTCCTCGTGGCGCCCGGAGACCACAAGGTTCGCGCCTTGACGTGCGTAAGCCAAGGCGGTGGCGCGGCCGATACCGGTGAGCGCGCCCGTGATGAGGACGACGGGATCCGACACGTCGAGGGTCCTTCCTGCAACCACTCAGGTGAACGACGGGCAAGCGGTTCGGAATCCGCACGACACTGGGTTCCTCTTCCGGCCGGGGCGTATCCAACCGGTACGCCCGCACGGAAGGTGTCCCAGCCGGACGACAGCCGCATCGGACCCGACCGCCGTATCCATCGAACGGCGGCACTCGATGGCCCGTATGGCCCAGGGACGGCAGTCGGGACAGACGACCCGAGAGCGGTCACGCAGGCGGGAGGCGAACGCCGCAAGCCCCCTGGTGACATCAAAACAAGCTGACATCGCAAACTCGCTCAGCGAGTGACTCCCACGGTCACATCGAAACGACTTCCGCGGTCACGTACAAAGCCACCGCATGAAGGCCGGGGGCAGGTCGGCATCATGATGGCCATGGACGATGTGCGCGGCGTCCGGTGACCGCGACGCTGGATGGGACGCGGACGACGAGTACGAGTGGGTGCGGTGAACGTGGCCAGGCGCCCGGGCGGGGCCGTCACGCTCGCCGGCCGGGTACCCGGGAGTCTGCGCCGCCGTCAGGGGCTCACCACCTCCCGCAGAACAATGTAGGGATCTCTTTCACGGCGCCTCCGTTCCTGGTGCCCGATCGCAGCCTCGTTCCGGCCCACCTGCGCGTTCTCGAACGCCCCTGCCGGCTGGATCTGGTCCCGACGGAGTAGCCGGGCGGGCGCCTGGCGCATTCCGAGCCTAGAAAGAGACAGGGAGCTCAAGGCGATGGAGGGAGAGGCTTGGGATGCGGCTCGTCGTGGACCTCACCCGCTGCCAGGCGTACGCGCAGTGCGTGTTTCTCGCACCGGAGATGTTCGAGCTGCATGGCGAGGAAGCGCTTTTGTACCGCCAGGAAGTCCCGGACGAGCAGCTGGAGCGCGTGCGCCAGGCCGCTGCGGCGTGCCCGGTCCAGGCGATCCTCGTGGGAGAGGCGGTGAGCGCCCGTGCCCGGTGACCTTCGGGAGGGCCCCATCGTCATCGTCGGCGCGTCGCTGGCCGGGTTGCGGGCTTCCGAGAAGCTGCGCGAGGAGGGTTTCACCGGCTCGCTGACCGTGGTCGGGGACGAGCCCCATCCGCCCTATGACAGGCCGCCGCTGTCCAAGCAGGTTTTGCTCGGCATGTCGGCGGCGGACACCACCGGGCTGCCGATGCGCCGCGACCCGGACGCCGACTGGCGGCTCGGAGTGCGTGCCACGGGGCTCGACCCGGTCGGCCGTCAGGTCCTGTTGGCCGACGGCGAGTCCCTGCCCTACGACCGGCTGCTGATCGCCACCGGAACCCGGGCGCGCCCCTGGCCCCAACCGGAGCAGGCTGCCCTGGACGGAGTCTTCACCCTGCGCACGCGTGAGGACGCCGGGTGCCTGGCCGAGCGGCTGGCCGCCGGGCCGCGCCGGGTGCTGGTCATCGGCGCTGGCTTCACCGGTTCGGAGATCGCCTCGGCCTGCCGGGAGCGGGGCATCGAGGTCACGGTCGCAGAACGTGGTACCGCACCGCTGGTAGGCGCCCTCGGCGGCACGCTGGCGAGGCTCGCGGCCGGCCTGCAGCGGGCCCACGGCGTGGACCTGCGCTGCGGAGTGACGGTCACCGCGCTGTGCGGGAACGACGGCGGGCGGTTCACCGGAGCCGATCTCTCCGACGGCAGCCACATCGACGCGGACGTGTGCGTCATCGCCATGGGTGCGGTCCGCAACGTCGAGTGGCTGGCGGATTCCGGGCTGGCGGCGGGCCCGCACGGGGTCGCCTGTGATGCGGGGTGCCGCGCCTTCGACATGTACGGGATCGTCACCGACGACGTCTTCGTGGCAGGTGACGTCTCCCGCTTCCCCCACCCGCTCTTCGACTACCAGATGCTCTCCTTGGAGCACTGGGGCAACGCGGTCGCGCAGGCCGAGGTGGCGGCCCACAACATGATCAGTCCCGGGCCGCCGAGGCGCCCCCACCTCGCGGTTCCGGTCTTCTGGTCGAGTCAGTTCGGGGTCAACATCAAGTCCGTGGGCGTCCCCACCTACTCCGACCAGGTGGTCATCGCCCAGGGCTCACTCAGTGAACGCCGTCTGGTGGCGGTCTACGGCTACCGGGGCCGCATCACTGCCGCCGTCACCGTCAACATGGCCAAGTGGCTGGAGTACTACCAGGGCCTGATCGAGGCCGCCGCCCCGTTCCCGCCCGCGCCCGGCGCGGCCGACGGCCATCCGCTGGTGACCGAATTCGCGCTTCCCTCCGACGTGCCGGATCCAAGGGGGCTGTCCCACGGCCCCACCGTCGCGCTGACCGGTCACCTGCCGGACCGTCGGCTGACCGTGGTCCGGCCCGCCGGCTGACCCTTCCGTTCTTCCCTGTCACGAGGAGCCCGTCGATGGCTGTCGACACCCTGCTGGAGCGGATCACCGACTACGCCAACCGCCCCGACCCGTACCCGCTGTACGCGGAACTCCGCGAGGCGGGCGTGGCGCGGCAGACGGACGGCAGCTACCTGGTTGGCGGGTACTACGACATTGTCGCCCTGTTCCACAACCCACGACTCAGCTCGGACCGCCGCAACCGCGCCGGCACCTACAGCGGCCTGCCTGCGGATGAGGAAGAGCCCCGCCCTTTCATCCGGCTCGATGACCCCGAACACCGCAGGCTGCGCAGCCTGGCCACACGGCCGTTCGGTCCCCCGCACAGTCCGGGCCGGATCGACGCGATGCGAGACGAGATCACCCGGATCACCGACGAACTGATCGAGTCGCTCCAGGGCCGTACGCGAGTCGACGTCGTCGACGACTTCGCCTATCCCCTGCCCGTCTCCGTCATCTGCCGACTCCTTGGTGTACCGCGCGAAGACGAGCCGACCTTCCGCGAGTGGTCCAACGCCATCATCGACTCCGGCGACATCCGGCCCGGTGAGGACCTCGGCACGAGCCAACGGGCCGGCAACCAGGCCCGGGCGCAGATGGGCCGCTACCTGGTGGATCTCGCCGAGCAGCGCCGCGGCCGCCCGGGGGACGACATGCTGTCCGCGTTCGTCAACGACCCGGACCCGACCGGAGGGCTCACCCGCGAGGAAGTGGCGGCCACCGCCGTGCTGCTGCTCGTCGCCGGACACGAGACCACGGTCAATCTGATCACCAACGGTGTCCTCACCCTGCTGCGCCACCCCGACCAGCTGGAGCGCCTGCGCCGTGAACCCGACCTGCTTCCTGGCGCAGTGGAGGAACTGCTGCGCTACGAGCCCCCCGTCCACTTGCTGGAGCGTATTCCCCTCACTCATGTCGACGTCGCCGGCACGACCATCCCCAAGGGCGTACCCGTGCTGCTCGTGCTGGCCTCGGGCAACCGTGACCCCAAGCGATTCCGCGATCCCGACCGGTTCGACCCCACCCGCCGGGACAACCAGCACCTCGGATTCGGCAGCGGCATCCATATCTGCTACGGCGCACCCCTCGCCCGGGTCGAAGCTCAGATCGCCCTGGGAGCACTCCTTCCCCATCTCACCACCGCAACCCTGGTCGAAGACCCTCCTCCCTACCGGCACAGCGCTGTGCTGCGGGGCCCCCGGCACCTTTCCATCGAGCTGGCCCCGTCGCCGTAGCCGCAATGAACCGCCTCGCCGTGGCGCGGCGATGGGACCGAGGCAGCACGCGGAACGGAACTGCTCAGGCCGCGGGCGCGCTGGTCAGCGCCGGTCGTTCGTTCGGTTGTACCTCGGCCGGTTCGGAGCGCCGACGAGCCACCGGGCAGGGCGCGGCGGAGCGAACTCGCCGAGTGAGGTGCCGCAATAACGAACGGCAAGCCAATCGACATGGAGCTGACCGTATTGCTCAGCCCGTGTCCTCCATAGCTATGGGCCGTTTTGAGATGAGAGAGCAGGCGACCGCGAGCGCTGGGGTGCACATGACATCCACTTCCCCTCATCGGGAGCCGATCCGCGTCGGTGTCGTAGGTCTGAGCGCGAGCGGCGGGTGGGCGGCCACCGCCCATCTGCCGGCACTGGCCGGGCTCGATGGATACGAGTTGCGGGCGCTGAGCGCCAGCAGCGCCGAATCCGCGCGTGCGGCCGGCGAGAAGTATGGGGTGCCGCTGGCCTTCGGCGGCGCGGAGGAACTGGCCCGCAGTGAGGAAGTCGATCTCGTGGTGGTGACGGTGAAGGTTCCGCATCACCTGGAACTCATCCGACCCGCGCTCGAAGCAGGGAAGATGGTGTTCAGCGAATGGCCGCTGGGTGCCGACCTCGCGCAGGCCGAGGAATTGGCCGACCTCGCGCACCGCAGGGGTGTGCTCACGGCCGTCGGCCTGCAGGCCCGGTCGGCTCCGCCGCTTCGGTACCTGCGGGACCTGGTCGCCGACGGCTACGTGGGGCGGGTGCTGTCGACCAGCATGCTCGGGTCGGGCTGGATCGGGGGCGCCACTTACGACGACAACTATGCGTACGTGCTGGACGGCACGAGCGGCGCCACGCTGCTGTCGATCCCCTTCGGGCACTCGGTCGACGCGCTGACCATGGTGCTCGGGGAGTTCCGCGAGGTGTCGGCTCTCATCGAAAACCTGCGCCCGGAGGTCGTCCACGTCACGAGCGGGGCGGTCGCGGCCAAGACTGCAGAGGACCAGATCGCCGTCATCGGTGTGCTGGAGTCGGGGGCCGTAGCCGCAATGCACATCCGTGGTGGGACGTCCCGCGCCACCGCGTTTCACTGGGAGATCAACGGCACGGACGGCGATCTCGTCGTCAAGGCCGACCAGGCGCTGTGGTTCCAGGGGCGGCTGCGGCTGTACGGCGCCCGGGGAAAGAACGGCGCGTTGACCGAACTTCCGGTTCCCGCCCGCTATCAGCGGTCGCTGACGCAATGGACCGAGCGATCCACCGAGCTCGCCTGCAACGTCGCCCACGCGTACGCGCTTCTGCGCGACCAGATCACCGGGAACCTTGCGCCGGATGAGGACGGTGTTCCCGACTTCCGGCACGCCGTCCGGCGACACCGCATGCTGCAGCGGATTCGAGAGGCGGCGCGCGCGGGCCGGAGGGTCACACTCGCAGAGCAAGGCTCGTAGGCCCCGAAGTGAGTCAGGTCGGGAGCTCGACCGTTTTGCCCTCGGCGAGGATGACCACGGTTCCGGTGTTCCCCGAGGCCGTTATCCCAAGAGTGAAGCGAGCCTGCGCCATTCCTCCCTCGGGAGCTTGTCCCTGTGGGTGCCGGTGAGCACCTGGAGGGCCACGTGGTCCCCGCCTGCCTGGTGGAAGGTGTCGATGCGGTCGCGGATGCGGTCCTCGTCGCCCCAGGCGAAGACCGCGTCGATCAGGCGGTCGCTGCCGCCCTCGGTCAGGTCGGCCTCGGTGAAACCGTGCCGCAGGAAGTTGTTGGTGTAGTTCGGCAGGGTGAGGTACATGGCGAGGGCGTCGCGGGCCAGGGCGCGGGCCCGGGCCGGGTCGGTCTCCAGGACCACCTTCAGCTCCGGGGCGAGCAGCGGGCCCTCGCCGAGGATCTCGCGGGCCTGGGCGGTGTGTTCGGGCGTGACCAGGTAGGGGATGGCGCCGGCCGCCCGCTCGCCGGACAGCTTCAGCATCTTCGGGCCCAGCGCGGCCAGCACCCTGCTGTCGGCGGCGACGCCGGCCTCGTCCAGCTCGTCGAGGTAGCCGGTCATCGCCGCGTACGGGCGGCTGTAGTCCTTCACCAGCGGGCCGTGGCTCACACCGAGACCCACCAGGTAGCGGCCGGGGTACGCCGATTCCACCTCGGCGAAGCCGGCCGCGGTCGTGGCGGCCTCCTGCTGCCAGATGTTCAGGACGCTGGTGCCGACGAGGATGCGGTGTGTCGCCCCGATCAGCGGGGCGGCGTGGTCGGCGGTGCTGTTGTTGCCGAGCCAGATGGCGCCGTACCCGAGTTCCTCCAGTTCGGCCGCGGCCTCGTCCAGTTCGCCGCGCCGGGCCGGGTCCTCCGAGCGCAGTTGGACGCTCCAGGCGCCGTACCGGCCGACTCGCTGCTTCAGGGGGACTCTGGTGTCGCTCATCGGGTGTTCCCTCCGGGTGGTGGGCTGTGCCGTGATCATCACGTCTCCAGCCACTGCAGACCGGAGGGCGTCCCGGGTCGATTCCCGCCGTTCCCTCAGTTGGTCGAGCGGACCATAAGACGTCGAAAACCCACGAGCCCGCCACTGTGGTGGCGGGCTCGTGGGTTTCGTCGGGCTGGTCGTCTACGGTCCGGCGATCAACCACAGGATGAGCGCGGCGTCGAGATCTTGAGAGTAGCGGTACACGACCGAGATTCCGCGGCCGCCGGTCTGTTCCGGCCTCGGGAGTGACACGGAACCATGGTTAGCGGTAGCGCCAGTTCCGGTTCGGGTCTCTCACAAACGACCATCTGTGAGAGTTCCGCGAGAGCCCCGAAGCCGATCACGTTTCCGCAGGTCGCCGTTCGCAAAAGTCCTCTCGAAACCTGCATGTTGTGCGACGGGGTTCTGAGAGACTGCCGCCATGGATTTGACGCCCAATCAGGCAGCATCGGCGGTAGAACGTCATGACTGTCCGAACTGTGACGTGCCCGCCGGCAGCGTCTGCCGCACCCGCGGCGGGAAGACCGCAGCGAAGTACCACACCCCCCGCTTCGTCCTCGACCCCGCGCTCCGCGAGGAACTCGAAGTCCGCGTCCCCGCCGACCGGCATCCCGGCCGCGCGTGGAAGCAGGGCTCGGCGCTCGCCGTCGTGCCCGCGCCCCGCACCGAGCGTCCGGTCCGCATCGGGTATGCCAGGACCTCGACCGCACGGCAGGAACTGGCGAGCCAGCTCGAAGCCCTCCACCGGGCGGAGTGCCACAAGGTCTTCAAGGAGCAGATCAGCACCCGCATCAAGGTTCGGCCCGAGCTGGAGAAGGCCCTCGCGCTGGCCCACCAGTTCAAGGAGGCCGCCCCCGAGACGCCCGTCATCCTCACGGTGCACGAGCTCAAGCGCCTCGCCAGGAACGCGGCGGAGCTGATGACGCTGTCCGCCGAGCTTCAGGCCGGCGGCATCCAGCTCGAACTCCTCACCGGCCCGCTCACCGGCATCTACGACCCCCACGGCATGGGCGCCATGTTCTTCGCCGTCCTCGCCGTCGGCGCCCAACTCGACCGCAACTACATCCGGGAGAAGACCCTCGAAGGCCAGGCCATCGCCGCGTCCAAGGGAAACCACGGCGGCCGCCCGAAGGTCATCGACGACGACATGCTCACCTTCGCCGTCGCGCTCAAGGACAAGGGCGTCCCCGTCCCCGAGATCGCGAAGAAGCTGACCATCAAGGTCGGGAAGAACGCGGGCAAGTCCCCGTCGGTCGCCTCGCTCTACCGAGCACTCGCGGAAGCCGAGGCTGCCGCGGCGGACGACGGCCTGCCGCTCAGGCCGAAGCCTGTCCGTATCCGCCGGCCTGAGGACCCGATGACCGCCGAGGAGATCGACCTGCGCGAACGGCTCCAGGCCCAGCCCCACCCGAACGCCGGACACTCCCGTGGATGACCTCCAAGCCGTACGCGCACAGGAGTACACGAAGGTGTACAACGAACTCCTGCGTGCCGCCGCGCGGCTCGACATGCTGCGGCGCCTGGAAGGCGGCAGCGTCGACGCCCACGCGACCGCCGCCACGCACGGCGTCCACTTCGCCGCCCCCATCCTCTGGCCGACCGTCCCGAACACCCCGCCGCCCGGCCATTGCCACGACAGCGAACGCCTGCTCCAGCTCGCCGCGAACTGGCGAGTTCGCCCCCAAGCGCCCCACCCTCCGGCTCGTCAGCGATACGGCACCGACAGAAGGGGACTGACGACGTCGTGATCCGGTGGCCCACCCGACGTCGGGCACCCAAGCCCGGTCACAGAAGGACCATGATCATTCTCAGCGCCAACGGCTGTACCGATGTTCCCCGAGGCCGGCTGGAGCGCGGCGCCCCGGGGGCGCGGAGCGCGACATGGTGCTGCAGCGGCGCTGGGTATCAGCGCAGGTTGGTGAGCCAGGTGACCTTGGCTGCCGGCGCAACCTTCTCGTTCACCAGGGTCTCGGTCCGCCGGTCCCACGCGGGGCCGGTAGTGGCCATGACGAACTCGTCCGCGCTGAGATCGTCGATCAGGCCCTTGAGGGCGGCGCAACGCCGCGCTTCCTCGCGTTTCGTCGACTCGAGACGATCGCTGATCTTGGCCTCGCCGATGACGATCCGGCCGTCGACGATGGCCCAGAGGTCGACCTCCAGGTCCGGGTAGCCGTCCCGGCGGACGACCGCCTCGGGCATGTGCTGGAAGGAGTGCGCCGGCTCCGCGAGCGCCGCGAGAGCGAGGATCGGCACATGAATGTTCGAGCGCAGGCCCTGGTAGGCGACCTCGTCGAGGCCGTAGTACCACTGCGGCTCCAATTCCTGCCCCTTCCAGGCCGACCGGACGATCGGGTTGTGCTGCCGGCAGCGCTGGCAGCGGAAATGCGATCCGATGTCCTCCAGCCGGTAGAAGCCGGTGCCGACACACTGCCCGCAGGTCAACAGCAGGCCCCGCGTCGCGATGGACCGCTGCAGGTAGCCATCCAGCAGCTGCCGGGCACTTTCCTCGCTCCCGCCGGTGATCGTGCGGACGTCGGCGAGCGTGAGGTACTTGCGGTCCTGGTAGACACGCCCGGGCTCTTTCCCGGCGGCGATCCACCCGGACAGCAGGTTCGCGGCAGGACCCTCCTTGAGATCGGCGGCCAGGGCCGCGAAGTCTCCCCACAGTTCGATCATGCGCCGGGTGTAACGGCCCTTGTCGGACTCCTCCAGGGTGACGCCCGCCCCCGCCAGGAGGGTGCTGAACACCTGGCGGGCTGTCGGAACCCGCAGCCGTACCTGGACCAGAAGTTGGGCCAGGGACGTCCCGGTGACGGTGAAGATCCGGCCGTGGGAGTCGATGCTGATACCGGATGTGCTGGAGCGGACTCCCCACGAGGTGCCGTCGGCGGTGATCACGTCGTTCAGGGCCCACCGGGCGGGAAGGACGGCTTTGGGGTCCAGGACGTCCACCTGCCACCGGCAGGAGTCCGGCTGGACCCCGACCGCCTCGCTGGGCAGCGGGATCTCGACGTTCCGTGCCTGGTCGGTCCCGAGGAACGGCTCGTGCAAGGTGTCGCCGACGTGCGCCTTGTCGAGAAGGTGGAGGCGGCGGCGCACCGGCAGATCCGACGGGGCACAGACACGCACGTCCAAACGGCCAGGGGAGCCGGAGGCGGCCATCCGCCCCCACGGCGTGGCCAGCAGCCGGTCACGGACTTCGTGCAGCTGGTCCTCATCGAGAGTGAGTGATGACAGCAGGACCGGACGGGCGGAGACCGGCGGCACCGCAAGGTCGTACAGGAGCCGCATCAACTCGGTATACAGCTCCAGGCTGAGATCTGCGGTGTCCGGGCCGACCGGCAGCCAGTGCGCATCCCCCACCACACGCTGGCGGGTGTAGGCGTAGCAGAAGTCCTCGGCGCCGTCCCCGCAGATCACCACCAACGGCTCGCTGTCCGCGTCCGCGTCGAACGTGGTGAACCAGGAGCAGCCCAGCCGGGACTGCGCCAGCGGCATATCGTCCAGGAACTCCTGCTCGGTGAAACCGACGCCGGTCTCAGGCCGGCCCGTCCACGCGTACCGCAGCACCTGGACCAGGTCCTCCCGGTCCACCGGCACGGTGGCGTGGTCCACCTCGCCGCGCTCTCGCAGCCGCGCCAGATGCCCCGGCGCCACCAGGCCGGCGCGCGCGGCAACGAGCAGCTGCACCGCAGGCGGCAGCCCGTCCACGTCGAGGCCGGTGATGCGCTCGGGCTGAAACGTCAACCCGCACATGTCCACCAGCCGGTGCGGCGGCGCCTCGTCCGCCCGGAACTCCGCTGTTACCGCGACCTGTGCCGACGCCAGCGGAGCCATGCGCCGCCGGATACGGTCCCCCAGCTCCTGCGGCGCCACCCTCCCCGCGCCCCCGGACGACAGGAGCTGAGGCTCTAGCATCCGCCGGGCCTGGGCTTCGTCAACGTCGTTCTCCCGGGCCCACCCTTCCACGATCGAGGCGAGCTGCGCCTCGTACGCCTGAGGGTCCGACATCTGCAGGCCCCGCCCTGTCCGGGCGAACACCGCCCAGTGATCCGCGTCGAAAGCCTCCGCGAGCCTCCAGAACGGCTCCGCGACCTCCCACTCGGGCGAGCAAGCGATCAGACCGTGGCCGTCACCACCCCACGTGCGCGCATAGCACTCCACCATCCGCAGTACATCCGCCCGCCAGTCCCCGCCCGAACACAGCAGAGTCAGGGCACGCGGGGGCCGCACATTGCGCTGCACCAGCCGATAGCCCAACGCGTTCACTTCAGCCATCCCCGCCCCATGTGCTGCCCGTGACCACGTCGGACCGACGCAGATCCGTTGTGTGACGTGGCGTCTCCACACTCCCGCGCCCCGGAAATGCGCCATTTCAACGTATCAGCGGTCATGGCACGGGGGCTGCTGAGCTCAGTCGGCGCCTTCACCCGATCACGCGGCAGGGCGGCGCGGTGCGAGCGCGCGCAGATCCTCCATGTCGGTGCAGAAGTCTTCGTCAGGAGCGATCCAGTCGGTTTCCGATCGGCCACCGTCGGCGGTACGGATCCGAGCCTGGAGGTCGGCCAGCTCGCCCGGCAGGTCCCGCAGTCGCGTGACGACGCGAGTGCCGTTACGCGGACCGGCCTTGGACCGTGACAGCAGATTCGCCATCTCTCGGTCCGGCACAACGACGTGGCAGTACGGCACCGCGATGCCCAACGCATCGATGTCGTACAGGGCGTTCACCGTCCAGGCCTTGGTCTGGTTGCTGAACAGCTCGGCTTTCAGGTCCACGGCAATGCGCACCGACGGCATCCGGTCCGTGAACGCGGTCATGCGCGGCCGGCCCGACCTCGGGTGAGCCGTGTCGAGTCCGATCTCCCGGTGAAGGTCGATGCGGTACTCGGCCAGTAGCTCCCGGAGCAGTTCGTAGTGCTCGTGCAGGATTTCGCGTGCCTGGACCCGTACGCGCAGTTCGTGCCGACTGATCGGATCGTCTGCGAGCATCCCGGCATACGTCTGCTCCCATTCGAGCCTGCTCCGGGCAGCGTCCCGTACAGCTTCGGGCCGGTACCCGAGCCGCCGCAGGCCCTCGATCTCCTCGTCCCTGGGCCCCACGAGCAGCTGGAACTCGGCGTACTGGTTGGCCTTGCGCAGCAAGTCGCGGAGCTCCGGGACCGTGTCCATGTCGACGTCGCCGGAGGGACCACGCAGGACCAGCGGGGCGCGCTCGCCCACGAGCGCCCATGCTGCCCCGATGCCGAGCACTCGCGGTGGGCTGGGCCGGAACGCCGGTCGGCCGAAGCTCACATGCATGGCGTGCAGCATCTGGTGCCGGAGCAGGACACGGCGTGAACGCATGGTGCGGCAGTGGGAGACCGATGCCATGATCCGGGCCACGTCCGCCCGCTGGCGCGGGTCGGTGATCTTCCCGATCTCCGTGTAGTGGGTGGCCGAGAGCGGGAACACGACACCTGCCGCGGAAGCGTCCCTGACGGCGGCGAGCACGGCGGTGTCGTATGCGTCGCGCTGCGCTCCGTTCGCCGCGCAGGCCAGCCGGATCCACACCCACGGATCGAGATAGACCGACGGTGGGGCCATGTGGAGGTTCGGCGAGTCGGCAGCCTCTGTCATCGGCGTCTCCTGGTTCTGCGCGCCGCGCGATGTGTGTGACGCGCGTGGCAGGCGAGACGGTGACGCCTGGTCGAACTGACCAGCGTCGTGCCCACGGGCCACCATGTTTCCAGCAGAGCATCGCGGGCGCCGCACAATTTCACCTGGCGGCACATGCGGGCCGGCAGTATCTCCCCTCCACGATCTGCCTGTTGGGCATCGACGTTCCGTCGCCCGCAGACCTGTTCCGCGCCAAGGAACCGGTCCCGAACCGCGATTCAGCCCTCTGCTTCGGCCACCGCCACCCCGCGCTGATCGAGGCAGCCCACCGCCAACTCGATCGCCTCACCCTCACCTCCCGCACCTTCCACAAGGACAAGCGCGCCGTATTCGTCGAGCGGCTGGCCGCGTTGACCCACTTACCACGCGCGGACATCGCGTGCGGCCGAAGAGCCCTGACCGCCAGCACCTTCCTGTATCCGGCCCGGAGCTGCACCTGGCTCGAGCGCAAGTTCAGCGCCTCCGTGTGAGAGTCCAATGGACGTCGCCTGAGCGCGGGCAGATCTGCCACCTCTCCAGAACGCCGCTGTCCGCCAAACGGTTCAGAACGCGGGCGAGTTCGTGTTCGGGCATACCGCAGTCACGTAGGACCCGGTCGCTTTCGCGCAGCCCTTCTCTTGAAGACGGATCGGTGTGGGCGATGAGGGAGGTACCGAGGAGCTGCATCTGTGGCTCTGCCACCCCGATCCGTGCCGGGCACCCAGTGCGCAGCGCCCAGTCGGCGGCGCGTCTTCGGTCAGGACGGGCGGGTGGCTGGGCGAGCAGTGCGGCATCAAGTAGTTGCGCGGCAGTTCCGGCCGTTCCGGGCGGGTCATCGAGACGCAGCCACCGCGCCTGCTCCAACTCGCGACAGGCTTGTGCTGCGCCGACGCGAAGGCTGTGCAGCACGCCTGCAGGGAGGGCGACCCTCATCTGTGCGTTCATGCGCAGCGCGCACTGCAGGGCGAGGAGCCTTGCTTCGGCGGACACCTCCGAAGGTAGGGCCACGGCGAGGTAGCTGAGGATCTCGCCCACACGCACGTGCTCGCCCGGCCCTCTCATGAGCCGTGGGCGCCGCGGCCGCGTGGAAGTCGGGTGGAGGGAGCCGACAATGGCGGTGTCGGGGACGACAGCGGCCTGGTCGGTTGCTGCGGCGCACGCGCCGCAGGCGTCGACGAGGCGCCATACCCGACCACCACGTTCACAGGCCAGGAGCAGGCGAATGGGACCGTCGCACCCGCGGTGGCGGCGGTGCCAGCGGCAACCGCGTTCATGGCAGTGGCATGTCCGCAGATGAGGTGCTCGCAGATCACCGCGAGCGTGCCGGGCGAGGTGGGCCAGCACCGCCGAACGGGCGGAGGCCGCGGTGACCGGCCGGCTGGCCAGGGGGCACTGCTGGCATGTCATGACCAGTCGGCCGGACTGGGACCGCAGCTCCACCGTCCAGGCGCGCGGCGCTGCAGGACGCACGGTGCGCAGTGGCATGAACAAGCGGCCATCCTTCCCGATCCGGCACCGATCCCTCCTGTCTTGTGGCGGGCGGCCGTCACCGTAGTGCAGAGCTCTGCCCTCTCGCCGCCGGGGCAGCCGGGAGAAATAGGGCAGAGGTCTGCACTGACAGGGCAGGGGTCTGCCCCGTCGGATGGTCGGGTGACGATCTTGCCGCCCGATCCGGACCTCGACGCGCTACGGCTGGAGCTGGCGCGACTGCGGGCCGCCCGCGGGTGGAGCTACGACGAGCTCGCGGCCCGCAGCGGCCTGGCCAGGCCGCTGTGATCGAGATCGAGCAGGGGCGCACCGTCGGCACGCTCAAGACGTGGCATGCCCTCGCCCATGCCTTTGAGACGCCGTTCGACGAGCTCTTCGCCACCCTCTGTCGCGGACACGAGCCGCCCCGGGGTAGCGACGGCTGATCAGGGGGCGGCGTGGGATGCCGCGAATCACCCGAACCGGCAGTGGTGCATCGAACGCGCGATCAGCCGTTCGTACTGCTGTCGCCTTGTTTTGGTCTGCCCGGGGGATCCGGCGGGCCGGGTGCTGTCGGCGCGGCGTGTTGGCTGGCAGCTTCGCCCGCATGTGCTCTTCGCCTCATCCTTCTGCGCGGCGCTGGGACGGCAGCCGCGTGAGCGCCCCACCCCGCAGGTCCTTGCGGGTCGACCCGGAGGGTGTCAGCCGGCTGCTGCGCTGTGGCCAGACCGCGTCTTGCCGCGAGTGCGGCAATGCGGTCGAGTGGTACGTGCGCAGTGACGAGCGCCGGGTGCGGATGCATCCGCAGGAGATGCCTGCCAGCCGGGTGCCGGAGTCCTGCCGCTGGCACGTCAGCTCCGGTGTCGCTCATCCCTCTGGCGACGGGAGCAGCTGGTGCCGCCTGCCGCACGCCGTGCTGTGTCCCGCGCGTCCGGCACCGCTGGAGGCACCGCAGCTATCCGGGCTGCGGCGTTCTCTTGCGCTGCGCACGCGCAGGCTGCTGGATGCTGGGGTCTTCGCCCCGTCTGCGGCCCCGCCGCAGAATGGCCCGCGACCGGGTGAGGAGGTATGCCGCCCGGCAAGGCCCGTGGTGCAGCTGCTGTACCTGCGCTACCTGGCGTCCTGTCCCATCGAGGAAATCCAGTGCGTCACCCAGACCCGGCGCCGCGTGCGCTGCCGCGACAAGGTACTCGGTTCTGGCGCTCTGCGTGGCATGTGGAGTTTGGTGCCCGTGAGCGCGCAGCGCGGTCAACTGGCGCTACCGTCGGACGTCATGGCTGTCTACAGCCTGTCTGCGCTGCCGTATCAGGAGCAGTTGCGCTGGCGCCGTCAGCGGTGTCTTCAGCATGACGCCACCCCTACGGCTGGTGATCTCGCTGTGGCGGACTGGGAGCTCTTCGACCCGCTCCGTCACCACGAACACATCCACACCCGCCTGCCCGCACACCGGCGCCGTCCCGGTCCCGGCAGTCCCGCACCTCGGCAGGCCCACTCGTGACGATGCACCAGTATGCCGTCGAGATCTCCTTGACCAGACCCGCTACTGCCCGGGAGCTCGACCGGGCCCGTCGCAGGATGCCTTTCGCGGCGAACGCCGACCGCACCCGGCTGATGACGGTGCACAGCGGCACGAGTCCGGGCCGTGCGCTGCACCGGCTGCGGCGCAGGCTGGACGATGTTCTGCCGATCGACGTGTTGACCACGTACTACCCCGATCGCGATGGCCGCGTGCTGCTCAATGTCGGCCTCCCCCAGGACCTCCATGCTCTGATCCGCCGGGAGGCGGCCGCCAGCGGTCGGCGCCCTCGGGACGTACTCGGCGAGCGGATCACGACCGGTCTCGCGCGCGAGCGACGCGAGAGGCGTCACCGTCTTGAGTCGCAGTTGCAAGGCCTGCTCGCCCAGCACACTCCGCAGGACGTGCTGGCCTGCGCGGCCGCGCTCCTTGCGAGCACGCCGGACTGCGTCAACCCGCCCAGCCCACGTCGATCACCTCGATGCCACCGAGGAACGCGGTGAACGACACCCACGAGCGGGGCCCGAACACCACCGCCGCATGCCACCCGCCGGGCTCCGGCCACGCGCGGGGCCGCACCAGCGCCGCGGCAATCGTCTCCATGACCTCTTGGCGTCCCTGCGGCGGCAGGTCCTCCAGCGCATCCTCCGCCCGGATGGCCAGGTCAACCTCGTACGGCACAACGCACCCCCGTGCTCGTGATCAGCGAAGCCCACACCGTACGGGCCTGCAGCCGGTCACACGCCGGCCTGTGGATAAGCAGATCGCTCAACTTCACGATCCTCTGGCCCCGCCGAGCCGCCGACACCTCCTCCTGCCGGGCGCCGTGCCCGGCCGTCCCCGCAACCCCGCCGGTCTGGCAGACCAGATGAGGCACCACGGGCTTCCCCTACGCGCTGCACGCAACACCGTGCTGATGGAGGCCATCACCGACCTGCCGCCCATCGTCGTCGCCGACCTCTTCGGCATCAGCCCCGCGACCGCCCACCGCTGGTCCCAGCTCGCCGGGAACAGCTGGGCGCCCTACCTCGCCGCCCGGCAGCGATCACGGCCATAGACCCCGACCGCGATGTGCGCACTTCGTCTTGGAGGGGTGGGCATGGGAACTCTCGCCTGTCACATTCGAGAGGCCGAGCGACCAGTTCGGCGGTCTCGGCAGCGCCGAGACCGCCGCGATCGGACAAGAACTCGGTGATCGAACTCGCGGACCTTGTGGACTTCCCCGGGCCCGGGTACCGCTCAGCTTGAATCGCTGCCAGAGCCCTCCCGTTGGCTGATCCAGGATTCGACAGTCCGCAGGCGCGTCCCCCTCCGGTTGCAGCGCGCCACTCAGAGCTTCTTTACTAATAGGTACAAATCGATCTAAACCATGCGGTCCGTGAGCTAGGCCGCGGAGGGCTCCGCCGTCGGGTGGGGCGTAGTTGCCGCGTGCCGGTGCGCTGGGCCTTCAGTCGGTCTCTGGTCGGGTTGCCGCAAGGGAGATGTGGACATCATGGGACAGCTTGATGGCAAGATCAGCCTGGTGACTGGCGGCTCGACCGGGATCGGTCTGGCCATAGCACGTGGGTTCGTCGCCGAGGGCGCCACCGTGTACCTCACAGGCCGGCGCAAACCCGAACTTGACGCGGCTGTGGAAACCCTCGGGGAACGGGCCATCGGCATACAAAGTGATGTCTCGGATCTCGATGCGCTGGATGAGCTGTTCGCGATCATCCAGGGCGGCAGCGGACGGCTGGACGTTGTCGTCGCCAACGCCGGCGGCGGCGAGCTGGCGCGGCTGGAGGAGATCACCGAGGAGCAGTACCGTTCGACCTTCGACATCAATGTCAAGGGGACGATCTTCACGGTCCAAAAGGCACTCCCGTTGCTGCCGGACGGCGCCTCGGTCATCGTGCTCTCGTCCACCAACGCCTCGATGGGCGTCCAGGCCATGACGGTCTACAGCGCCACCAAGGCAGCTATCCGCAACCTGGCCCGCACCTGGGCCGCCGAACTCGCGGGGCGCGGCATCCGTGTCAATGCCCTCAGCCCGGGACCGATAGAGACCCCTGGCATCCGCGGTCTGGGCAGCCCGGCAAAGGGCGAACGGCAACTGGCAGACCGTCTCGCCGACGAGATTCCCCTCGGCAGGATAGGACGCCCCGACGAAGTCGCCGCCACGGCCGTCTTTCTCGCCTCTGACCAGAGCTCCTTCACCACGGGAGCCGAGCTCTTCGTTGACGGCGGCCTTGTCCAGGTCTGAATACGGCCGCCATGTGCTGGCATCGCCGCGAAGAGAGGCCCGAAGACGGATTGGCCCGGCTGCCGGCGGAGGCCTGGGGAACTGCGCCCCGTCCTTGAAGTGCTGATTCTTGCCTCAGGCGTCGAAGAACTCGGAGCCGGGAAGGGCCAACCCATGTCAGTGCAGTGCGGGACCGGCTGCTGGTGTAATGCCTCGATCTAGGGGAGCAGGTCATGCCCTCGCGACAACCGGGCCGCCGAATCTGGGGCGATAGAGCCTATCCGCATCTTGCGGGAGACCAGCTGGCCCGACTTTTTGAGTTCGGAGTTCCGCAGAACATCTCCGCAGGGCAGTTTGTATTCCGTCTGGGAGATGACAAGTATGACCTGGTGGTCATCGAAGAAGGCCAGCTTGAAATCATCAGAGAGGCAGGGCCGGGTTATTCCGAGGAGGTGATTGTCACCTTCGGACCGGGAGAATTTATCGGTGAACTCAGCATTCTCACGGGACAGTTCGTGTATCTCCCTGCCCGCGCTGCCACGGATGGCCGCATCTATCGAATCCCACCCGACCGGTTTCGCTTGCTGATGGAAACCGAGACCGCACTATCCGACATCCTGCTCACCGCTTTCAGGGCTCGACGTGAAATTTTGATGGAGTCCGCCTCGCACACCATTGAGGTCATCGGAAGCGCTTCCTCTGCCGAGTGCCTGGCGCTGCGCTCGTACCTTGAACACATGGCACTTCCGTATCGCTGGATGGACGATGCAACGCCGGACGGGTTGCTGCTGATGGGGCTCGCTTCGCTCACCGCAGGTGATTTGCCTGCTGTTCTCCTTCCGGGGCGCTCGCTACGCAACGCCACACCCGGAAGCCTCGCGATGAATCTCGGACTGTCACATGAAGGAATCAAGGACGAAGAGATAGACCTCGCTGTCATCGGGGGTGGCCCTGCCGGACTGGGTGCCGCGGTGTATGGATCATCAGAGGGACTCGGGACTGTCCTGCTTGATGCCGTGGGCCCTGGAGGTCAGGCAGCAGCTAGTTCCCGCATCG
This sequence comes from Streptomyces sp. NPDC002676, assembly GCF_053592455.1. Taxonomy (NCBI): domain Bacteria; kingdom Bacillati; phylum Actinomycetota; class Actinomycetes; order Kitasatosporales; family Streptomycetaceae; genus Streptomyces; species Streptomyces sp. NPDC002676. The sequence goes on from NZ_JBSFVT010000006.1 coordinate 407,401, forward strand.
AGAACTACTTGGGGTTCCCTAACGGAATCAGTGGCGCCGAACTGACCCGCCTCGCCGCCATACAAGCGCTGAAATTCGGATCTCGCCTCTACTCGCCTTCGTGTGCCGTAAGCCTCCAGCCCCTTGCCGACCGGATTCAGATTTCCCTGTCCGACGGCACGGATATTCTTGCGCGCGCCGCTATTATCGCTACCGGTGCCCGCTACCGGTCCCTTCCGATCGCCCGCTGGAAACACTTCGAAGGGGCAGGAATCTATTACGCTGCCACTGAGCTGGAAGTCCGTTCGTGCGCAGGCAGGTCGGTGGCTGTGCTGGGAGGGGCGAACTCTGCAGGGCAAGCAGCTCTGTTCCTGGCCGGTAAATCAATTGCAGTCAACATCATCCTGCGCCGCGACAACATCAGGGCCCGCATGTCTTCTTATCTTGTTCGCCGTATCCTCGCGGATCCGCGGGTTACCGTGCATACGTCAAGCGAAGTGACAGCACTCGAAGGGGAAGACTCTCTGGAGGCCATCAGGATCAGAAATTCCGCTACTGGCGTCGAATCTCTGCTGGGATGCGGCGGGCTTTTCTGCTTCATAGGTGCAACACCGGCAACTGATTGGCTAAATGCAGCCTGCGCAGCCGACAAGGACGGATTCGTATATACCGATGTGCACATTGATGAAAAAAGTCTGGGGCCGCCCTGGCAGGAACTGCAACGTTCCCCACTCCCCTTTGAAACGAGCATTCCCCGTGTCTTTGCCGCTGGCGACGTACGACATGGGTCAATCAAGCGTGTCGCCGCCGCAGTCGGCGAAGGGGCCTCTGCCGTTTCTTCCGTTCATCAGGTCATAGGGGTTCCCGGGGTCCCCTTCTGAGGGTGAGCGGGGCAGGCAGTACAAGCTTGGCCGTTGGGGCGAGCCGATGTTCGCAAGCCTCGAAACAGGCTCGTACTGTCCTGTCTTCGCCCCGTAATGCCCCTTACGCGGCGTACAGTTTTCTCATGGCCCGGCCTCGGCAGTTTGACGACGAGGAGGTTGTGCGGGCTGCTCGCGACCAGTTCTGGTCCCACGGTTACGACCGCACCTCCATCGACGATCTGAGCGCCGTCACGGGCTTGGGACGCGGAAGCCTGTACGGGGCATTCGGAGACAAACACGCCTTGTTCCTGCAGGCTCTAGACAGCTACAACAGTGACGCGATCAGAGCCTGGCGTTCTGCTCTGCGCGGCCCGGGACCGGCCCTCCCGCAACTGGAGCGCTTTGTGCGCGACATCGCCGAAGCGATCAGCAGGGACGTGGAGCGGCGCGGCTGCATGATGGCCAGGAGCGCCACGGAACTCGCCGCGGTCGACAAGACCGTCGCCGAGCGGATTGCTGCGACTGTCCGCGGAATGCACAGCGAGCTGTCGGACTGCCTTGCCCGGGCCCAGGAGGAGGGCTCGCTGGATGCCGAGGCGGACACGGACGGTCTCGCAAGCCTTCTCCTTGCTGTGCTGCGGGGACTGGAGGCCCTGGGCAGGGCGGGAGCCGCAGCGGAGGTTGTCACCGGCGCTGCCGAGCAGGCACTGGCCCTTCTTCCCCGCGTGTCCACGAACGAGCCGGCGCCGGACCGGCTGGAGGACCGTTCGGCGCCGTGACCCGGTCCTGTTCTGGACGGCCCTTGGGTTTTCGGTGCCATGGGCCGCATGCCCAGGAGGTCTTGCCCCGCCAGACGTCACGGGCGTCGCCTGGCCATTGGCGCGCAAGCCGCCTACGAACAGGACGATCAGCAGCACAGGGGCGCCTACCAGGGATGGATGAGGACGATGCCGACCTTGCCGGGCCGTCGCGTGTGTTGCACGGCCTCTGCCAGGTCGCCGAGACCGTAGGTGGCAGCCAGGCAAACCGGTCCTTGGCCGCCATCGCGATCATCTTCGCGGCGGCGACGTCGGATGTCTGCCTGCCGAGGGAGGTGTCTGACATCCAGCGGCCGATGCTCCTGCCGCGCAGCGCCGGCGATTTGTGCACCTGGTCGCCCGGGGGCTCATGGTGCGACCAGATCGTGGCTGTCCTCTATCAGCTCCCGAATCAGTTCGTCCGGGACATCGCCGGCCAACGAAATGTTGACCCAGTACCGCTTGTTCAGCTTGTACGCCGGGTGCACTGCCTCGAAGCGGTGCTGCAACGCGGTGACCCGCTCCGGATCGGCCTTGACTGTCACCTGGTCGTCCGGGAACTCATGGCCACTGAGGATGGCAAACACCTTGTTGTTCGCCACTGTCTTGAACACCACGCGGTCCGGGGCGAACGGACGCGACTCGCTGACTCCGGCGAAAGAGAGCGCCAGCTCCCGGACGTCGTCCACGTTCATGGCTACCTCGCTTCCATAACGGAAGTTGCAGGACTCCGCCCTTGGTAGCAGGGGCTACTAAGGGCGGATGAGGACGGTGCCGACCTTGCCGGGCTGCACCGCGTGCTTCACGGCGGTGGCCAGCTCGCCGAGGTCGTACGTAGCGGCCACGTCGAACTGGTTTTGGAACGCCAGCGCGATCAGTGTCGCGGCGACCGCGTCCGATGCCCGCCTCTCGGCGGATGCCTCCAACAGCCACCGGCCGAGGGTCGCGCCCCGCACTGTCAGCGCGCGGTGCAGCAGTGTCGACGCATGCACCGAGATCGGCTCGTCGGCGAGTTCCCCGTAAATAATCAGTCTGCCGCCCGGCGCCAACAGGTCCAGAAGGCTTTCCGTCAGCTTTCCGCCGACAGGGTCGAAGGCCACACTGAGCGGGCGGCCGCCGGCTGCCTTGCGGACCTCGTCGGCCCAGCCCGGATTCTCCGTGGCAACGACCGGGACGTCCGGGAACCGCTTGCGCAGCTCGGCGGCACCGCGGTCACTGCGGACGACGTTGACCAGGCCCACGTTGTGGTACTGCATCACGCCGGTTACCAGCCGCCCGACCGACGAGCCGGCGGCGGCCTGCACCAGATAGCCGTCGTATCCCAAGGCCACGTGCTGCTCCGCCTCACGGCGCAGCATCACCGCGGTCAGTGGGTTCGTCAGCATCTGCGCGGCGACCTCGTCCGACAGCTCATCAGGCACGGGGACGACCGTCTCAGCGTTCGCCAGGATCCACTGTGACCACCCACCCGGCAGGGGAAAGGCTGTTACACGGCCGCCAACCTCGACGCCCGGAGCCACGCGCGTATCCGGGCCGATGGCCTCCACCAAGCCGGTCCCTTCCACGCCGATCGGTACCGGCCCTGCAGCCGTCGCGGGGAAGGCATCGAGGCCCAGGAGATCACCAGGGTGAACCGGGAAGGCCGTGGCACGGATGAGGACCTGACCGTGCACGGGTGCTTCCGGCTCGGGCTCCTCGATGACGGTCAGGACGTCGGCGGGCGCCCCGCTACGGGTCCAGACGACACGACGGTTCATGATTCTCCTCCTGTGCGCTGGTGTGTATGGGGCTTGGCCGGGGCGTCAGCCGGCGTCCTGGAGCAGCAGGTGCTTCGCGCTAAGCGGGCCGTCCAACTGCATCAGCCGGCCTCCCTCCCGTAGCCCGCCGAGGTCCAGGGCGGCGAATCCGAATTCGCCGAGCAAGCCGGCCACGGCCGCCTTCGCGTCGGCGTCGTCGCCCGCGTAGAAGACCACCTGACGGCCTTCCTCGTGCTGGGGGTCCGCGGCGATGAACGCGGCGAACAGGGTGTTGAACGCCTTCACGATCCGCGCGCCGGGCAGGCGCTGGGCGACCCATTCGCTGCCCGTGAGGTCGCCGACGTCGTAGCGGCCCCGCCAGGGGTTGGCCGCGGCGAACTGGTTCGTCGTGTCGACGACGATCTTCCCGGACCAGTCGGCAAGGCCGGTCAGGTCCGGCACTGCGGAGAACGGCACCGCGAGGAAGACGAGGTCCGGCTGCGCCGCCTCCTCGGCCGTCACCGCGTGGGCCTTCGGTCCCAGCTGCTCCACGACCGCCTTGAGTGTCTCCGGGCCCCGGCTGTTGCCGATGAGTACCTCGTGCCCGTGACGGATGGCCTTGTCGGCGACGGCCCGGCCGATCTCTCCCGCGCCGAGAATGCCGATGGTGCTCTGTGCGGCCATGCTGCACCTCCTTGATCGTGTGCCGGGGATCGTGCCGGCGCCCCGGCAGCGGCTGTGTGATCGGCTCCGGCTGCTTCCTGCCGGGATGGTCCCGGCTTCGGCGGCAGGTGCGGCTGCGCCTACGCGCGATGCGGGTTGAAGTCCAGCAGGACCTTGCCGTTCTCCCGGAAGTACGCGAGCGCCTCGGGAAAATCCTCCGCCTTGTAGACGGGCGCGGAGGGCAGGACGAGTCTTCCCTCGGAGACCAGCCGCGCGGACTCCGCGTTCAGAGCCGGAAGCCGGGGAAGGAACTCGTCCTGGTACATCCAGAATTCCGTCGTGGTGATGTTCTTCGTCCCCAGTACGTCGGGATCGGGCGTGAACGGCCGGCCGCTCAGATACCCGTAGATCGCCAGCAGGGCGCCGTCGGTCAGTACGTCCAGCAATAGTGCGGTCGCCGCACCGCTGACACCGTCAAGGCCGAGCAGCACGGGATCGGATCCGATGGCTTCCCGCACGCGCGCGCCGGCGTCCGCCGAGTCGACAACCACGATGTCGGCTCCGAGGTCATGGAGTTCGCTCACGAGTTCCGCGCGGCGCACGATGTTGATCGTGCGCAGCCCTCGTTCCTTGGCGAACACAATGACCGACCGGCCCACCCCGCTGTTGGCCGCGTTCTGCACCACCCAGGAGCCGGCCGGGAGGTCCCGCAGGCCGACCAGGAGCCCCGCGCTGACGGGATTGATGGTGAGCATCGCTGCCTGTTCAAGACTGATGGACTTGTCCACCACGGTCAGGTCTGCTGCCTCGGCCACGACCCGCTCGGACCAGGAAAAGACGCCGAAGGGAAGCAGGACCCTCTCGCCGGGGCGGACCTCGATGACGCCGGGCCCTACAGACACGACCGTCCCGACGCCCTCGTTTCCGATGGCTGTCGGCAGCTCAGGGCGTACGGGGTAGACACCTTGCGCCAGGAGAAGGTCATGGTGGTCAAGCGGGGCATACTCGACCTGGACCAGCGCCTGTCCGGCGGTGGGAGCCGGGGGCTCGGGCACGTCCACCACCTTCAGGCTCTTCTCCGGCTCCCCGAACTGCGTGAGGTGAATGGCGAGCATGGGACACGACTCCTAGCTTTGTCGCCGTCGCTTCTTGAAATTCGAGACATCGCTTCGGATACCGACGGCCCGGTCCCCGAGAGACTCCACTGGTGCATCCAGCTCGGTTCTGCTCCGGCCCGTGAGGTGGACGGTGGAGCCCTCGGCGACGAACCGGGCTATGGCCAGACTGATCCCGGTCGAGCAGTCACAAACCGACCTTGCCATCAAGCTGTCCCAGGATGCCCGCTTCTTCCTCGATGTAGCTCACCCGGAGACCTGCAGAGAGCCCAGCGCACCGACACGCGGCAACCCATGCCCGTCCGCCTTCACGCCACCTCACGGACCGCACGGTTTAGATAGATTTGTACCTACTAGTAAAGAACCCGAACAGGGACACTGCAACCGGAGAGGCACTCGACCTTGCCCAGTCTTGCAACTGGCTGAAAAGATCCTTCGGCGGTCAAGCCTTCCTGACCCCACCGTCCCCACATATCGAGCAGCCTGCACGACGATCGCAACGCTCTGACCTGCACGTTTACGAGGCGCTGCACATAAGTGCCTGCGGTGATCAAACTTCGATGACACAAACTCGCGTCCGTCAAAGTCCGATGGCAAACGGTCAAGATCCAGTGGCACGGGACACCCGCCATCGGCTGGCCGCCGCGGCGGAACCGTCACCGGCCACGCTCACCACCCTCGCCCTCGCGGTCGGCATCGTCGGCGGGATCTACGGCATCGGCGGCGGCTCCCTGCCCGGCCCGATCCTCGCCGCCTGCGGCCTGCCCATGGCCCGCCTCGCCCCGGCCGCGCTCGCCGCCACCTTCGCCACCTCCCTCCTCGGCGCCCGCTTCCAGCGCCGCCTGCCCGAGACCCCCCTGCGCCTCCTCCTTGGCACCCTCGCCACCAGCATCGGCACGCTGCACGCCATTCAGGCACTGGTATAGGCCCCGCCGCCCGGACCGCGCCCGACCCGGCAGCAGAACCGACCCGGCACTGATAGAACGGCTCACCGCGCAGGTCCTAGACGGCGACACCGTGCTGGACGACCTGGCCCGCCAAGCCAAGGGCGGCTCCGACGACGTCGTGGCCCACCTGCTCGCGCAGGCACGGAGCGGAGACGACCAGTAGGGGAAGCCCAACAAGACCAATCTCACCGGGATTTCCTGTACCTCAACTACTCACGCCCGAAGCTGCCTAGGCCCCCGGAGCTGCCCTGTAAGGCGGACCACGGTCGCCTTCTCCCCGAACGCTGTCGCCTCGCAAATCAACCAGTTCCTCACCATGACCACAGCGCCGCGCAGCATCTCGCCGACGGTACTAACCTTCCACCCTCGGCGGGCTGGACGCACGAGGAGACAGCTCTTCCCCCACTGCAACCTGGCCACAACATGGGCCACCATCAGACCTCGAGCAAAAGGTCTCCACGCCCGATGGGCCACAATCACGCTGGGTGAGCACACTGAAGTCTTTCGTGCGCTACTGAAATCTTCACTGAAATGAATCGTGCGCTACTGAAATCTTCAGAGCTGTCCGACACCCGGGCTCGTTCTGGCGTGCCGCCAACTTTACCGACAACAATCACAGTTGTTGTCGGTTACTGATTAGTAGAGAAATTCTCGCCGCTGCAGGGCGGCGGTCAACTACCTTCACGGTGCCGTCGACTATCTAAGTAGGGGCCAGCTAGACCTACGGGGCACAATCACGCCGTACTGCGCCTTCAGGCAGTAGTCGAAGTGCTCCACAAGGGCCTGCCTCCAGCGGGAGCATTGGCCCCTCACACTCAAGAACCCCGGGCTGGCCACCGCAAGAAGTTCGAGGTCAGCGACTTCGACAGTTGCAGCACACGAAATTCGGGGCCGTCGAAGTACGGGAGTTGCCTGCGTGTGCGGTACCACATGGCACAGGTTGTAAAGACCGTCCATGGGCGTCCACGTCAGTCCAGGGCAGGTGCGTAGTAGCAGGTCAGGGCATCGCGGTCCGGGGGAGTCGGCGTAGTTGGTGACAGACTTGTGAGAGCGCCGGTGATACGGCGAAGCCCCGTCGGAAACATCACGACGGGGCTTACGCATGGAGGGGGCTATGACAGAGTGCGGCGTCCGGCAGCACGGGCACTGACGCTTGGACTCCCGGCTCTGGAGCACCGGGAGCAAGGATGCCGGGCGTGGTAGGGCCTGGCCGACCACACGGCACACACGTTCGCTCAGCTCGCCGAACGGCTTTGCCTTCGCGAATATGGCGAGTCCCTCGACTGGCCATTGTGCCTTCAGAGCGCGACCAGGAGGCGGTGTCCAAACCATCGACGGAAGATCGCGGTGCCCCGTTATAGGGGCAGTGCGGCCAGCGTTGCTGCCGTTCGGCGTGGCGGCCTCATCTTCGAGGCCGCCACGCCGAACGGCTCGGAGCCGTCCCGGTATCTACAGGTCGGTGCCGCTGGCTTCCTTCAGGATTTCGATGCTCTCAGGGTCCTTCGGCTCGGAGCGTCGGTACTGGGGGTGGCCAAGGTCCATCTGAAGCGCGGCGTGGAGCGGGGCCGGGTATCGCGTCCGGTCTGACCAGGAGAGCGCCTGGTGACAAAGCCGCGCCGCGGCAACCGCGAGAATCTCTCGGTCGTAGCCGTCCCGCGTGTGCATCGGGGTGATCTCCCTGGTGGTCATGCTGTACCAGGGTGCGTTCAGTTCGTTCTCCTTGCGCTCGTCGGCATTCTTCGATGCTTTCCCCGGGTCGGCGCGCCAGCGGGTCTTCCACTGCCCATGGCGCTTCTTGCCGTAGTTGCGGGGTTCGGTGAACAGGAACCAGGGGTGGCCTTCGGGCCGGGCTTCCGGGTAGTAGAGGTCGCTGGAGGTCTTGAGCGGGACGGTCTTGCCGTTCTTCTGCTTCTCGGTGACGGCGACCAGACGGGGCATTTCCGCCTGCGCGCAGTTCATGCGGATGATGCTGACCGGATTCCAGGACGGGGGCAGTCCGCTTGCGGGGAGCCAGAGGCGCGGGTCCCCGGGATCTTTTCCGAGGCCCTGCTTGTTGTTGTGGAGGCCGGGCCATACACGGCGGCTGGCGTGACCGTCGATCATCAAGGCGTAGGGCAGCCCGTCGAGTTCGTCGTGGAGCTCTTGGAGGGCGGTGCGGACGTCTTCACCGGCCTGTGCCCAGCGCTGGATTTCGCCGTCGCCGTTTTCAGTGTGAAGAGGGTAGTTGGCGGCGTGGAAGTTGCTCTGTGCGAGGGCGTAGTGCTCCCACTGCGGGTGGATGTTGCTCCAGCCGATCATGCGCCACGGGCCGCCGGGTTCAGGGGAGGGGATGATCACGCTGGCGGTGATGATCCTTTTGGGCTGGCCCTTGTACTTGCGGTCCGTGGCCTGCTTGCGGATGTGGATGCCGCAGAAGGCCATGCGGGGCAGCGGGTAGGGGTCGTCGCCGGGGTAGAGGGCACGCTCGAAGCGGTCGTCCACGACCCCGCACGAACGGTAGAGGTCCAGCAGACCCATGTAGACGCGGTGATCCTCGAAGGCTTTCGCGGGCCTCTTGATGATGGTGAAGGTCTTGGTGAACGGGTCGTACTCGCGGCCGACGAGGAATTGGGACGGCACTGCAGCCTTGGCGAGCTCCCGGACGACTTGGTGCTTGGCGTCGTTCTCCGCCAGGGCGGTCTTCACTTCGGCGGGCTTCATGCCCTCGTGTTCCTCGCCGCGCACCGGGATCTCTGTTTCACACCAGGCGGCGAGGAGGACGCCGGGTTCTGCGAAGGTGCCGGCGATCCTTTGGGCGTCAGTGGCGCGCTGAGTGCCGGGGCCGTGCTCCAGCAGGGCTTCGGCGTTGCAGAAGACAGCTTCGATGCCGTCCGCGAGCGGGAAGGACTTCTTTCCGCCAGGGTCCGGATCGATGCCCTCCGGGTCCAGCCCGTAGGGGTGGGCGAGACCGTGGATCATCCGCGTGAGGGTCGCGTCGCGGTACCACAGGCACAGGATGCGGAGTTTCTTGTATCCGGCCGCTTCGATGGAACGGCGAATACCCTCCGGGGAGGGCTTGCCGATGAGATCGACGTATTCGCCATCCTGCTTCTTCTGTTTCTTCTCTTTCTCCTGGGCAGCGGTGGCGGGCTCGTGGGAACGCTTACCGAAGACATTCCCCTTCGACTTCAGGTCGAGCAGGGAGACGGCGTCACCGAAGACTCGCTGGATGTGTTCCCGCAGCAGGGAGAGATGGTAGATGCCGGCGCCGGTACCGACAGCGAAGGAGTCCGTCTTCGGCATGGTCGGCCTGATCGCGCCAGGAGGAGGAGTCAGGATGTCGATCCTCTTGCCATTTTCGTCCCTGGCGTTCAGGCGGCTGCGCTCACCGGCGACGCGTTCCTCGATGGCGTTGAGCGATGACCGGTCGGCGTCCATCTTCGCCAGGATTTCCAGCGCATGCTTGTTCGTCTGCCGCAGACCGCGCCCATCCAGGGACACAGACATGATCGGCCGGTCTGTTCCCTGGTCCACGAGAACGGTGCTGGCGTGGATCACCGTGTTGTTGATGCGCCGGATGTGAGCGTCAAGATTCAGGACGGGGTTCGGCTCGGCCGTGTAGGTGGCCATCTTCACCGACAGGCGGGACAGCGCGTACTGGACTTGACTGCGGGTGGGGTTCTCGGGACGGGCCTTGAGCGCTTCGGCGAGGTCGACCGGGTGGGCGAGGGTGGCGAAGACCGGGCCGATGGGCTGTTCCCAGGCGATCAGGTCACCGTTGCTGATGGGCCGGTACTGCACGGCCGCGACGTTGTCGGAGGGCTGCCAGCCGACGGTCCTGTGTTTCACCTGGCCGTTCGTCGCCTCGTACGCCTCACGGACCGGCTCGACTTCCCGGTCGAGGAAGGGCTTTGCCGCCAACTTCTTGGCGATGTGCCACTTCACCGCCTCATAGGCCCAGCTGTCCGGACTGGCGGGCTTGCCGTCTTCCTCTTGGAGGATGTTCTTAGCCAGGCTTCGGCGCTCAGGAGCGACGTCCGCGACCAGTCGGGCCAAGGTGGGTGGATCCATGAAGGGGATCTCATCCAGAGGAATCCGGCGGACGATGCCTTCCAGGTAAGTGAAGACCGTCCTGAGGGCGTCGGGCTCCACGGGGTTGAGCGTCACCATGAAGGCCAGGTACTTGTCCAGGTAGACGTAGCCATCGGTGATCTGCTGGAGCACGGTGACAGCGATGGAATAGGGGACCAGGAAGGGGTCGGATTCCTGGACATCCTTGATCCATTTCGCGTTCTTTGAGGCCGTGCTCCCCAAATCCCGCCAGGCCGTGCGGATGGGCGAGTGGTAGTCGCCGAAGTCCCAGACCAGGGCGGTCATGCCGTCCAGGAGCTCGGGGGTGCACCGGATCGATGTGGTGTGCGCGGTGAGATCCCGCTGCGTGTTGCTTCGCCCCATGAGCGGGGGTACCTCGTCTCTCGGTCTCTCCGTTTGGGAGAGGATGCGGGTCCGTCTCCGCCGCGGCAAGGCGGAGACGGGCGTGGTCAGTTCAGAGCGTCTCGCGGTCGAGCCCTGCATAGGTCAGGAATGCCTGAAGCGCTTGACCGTAGAGCTCATTCATGATGTCGCGCTGTTTCGGAGTCCAGTCGCGGTAGATCTGTTCGATGATCGTGGCCAGGTCGGAGCTGAACTTCTTGTCGTGGATGGAGTGGTCCACGATGTGGAGGGTCATGTCGGTCTCGCCCCGCCGGGCACGGCCGGCGAGCTGGATGAGCAGGACGAGCATTCCTGCGACGAGTTCCTTGCGCAGGTCGTGGTCCATGTTGGAGAACCGGGCCGGGGAGCGAAGGATCTTGGTGAGTTGCTTCCAGGAGGCTTCGCCTGCTGCGCGCAGGACGGCCAAGGGCTCGTCGCTGCCGCCGGCGGGAAGGGTGTTGTAACCGGCGGCGTTGACGCTTGCGTGCAGCCAGTCGGTGTCCTCGATGCTCAGGACAGGCCGGACGCACAGATAGATGTCGCGGACTGCCGAGCGCGTTCCGACGACGATGTTCAGGCCCCGGCCGATGACGGCGAGGGGGGCGATAAGGATCTCTCCGCGGTCGGGGAACTCCTTGAGCTCTTCGCGGACCATCCGGTCCACGTGGGCAGGTAGGTGCTCCTCGTAGTTCTGTTTCTCCGGCTTCTTCACCAGCAGGCAGATCCGATGGTTCAGCCCGTCGGCCTGTGCCACCCCGGAGGCGAGGTAGGCGGCCTGCTCATAGGAGTTGACGGCGAGGATGACGCGGGCCCGTTCCGGTTCGTGCTTCTCCAGGCGGGCCAGGCGCTTGGCGAGCTGCTGCTCGTACAGGCCCCGGCCGAGATCGCGCAGTGCGTTGGGCTTCAGCTCTGGCGGGAGACCCCCGATCCTCATGGCATCCCCGCTGCTGCCCCGTACAGGCGTGGCGAGGGTGACGATGGACTCCGGACGGGTGTCGGGGAGCCACCAGCGGACCGGGGCATGGATGTGTTCCTGTACGGCCTGTGGTAGGTAGGCGGTGGCGGACAGGCCCATGACGGGACGCTGCACGCCGGCCGCCAGCAGGGCGGTGAGGCCGCCGAGTTCGCTGACGAAGGTGTGCGGATCGCCGCCGAAAGAACGTGACAGGAGTTCCGCTTCCTGCTCCTTTTTGTCCATGCCCTTGACCTGGTAGCCGTGGATGGAGCGGCCCAGCATGGCCAGGGGGTAGAGGGTGGCGACCGTGCTGCTGCGCATGCTTTCAAGGATCTTGCGGACCGATCCCAGGTCGAGATAGCGCAGGGTCTGGGCCTGCATGCGCAGCTCGTCCAGCGCGCTGTCGAGTTCCCGTAGCACGGTGCGGGTGATCAACAGGTTCACCACGGCGGCCTGCTGATGCGCATCGGGCACGAGCTCACGCAGGAGCGTGCGCATCGCGTCGCGAGTGTCGGTGAGGTGGTCCTGGCCGCGCTGCGCGGTGAGGATCGTCAGGGCTGTTTGGATGGCGTCCCAGTCGGCTCCGTCGGGAAGCTTGGCCTCCTCATCCGGTCCGGCCGCGTACCAGCGGGCGGGCATGATCTCGTCGAGGAAGGCGAACAGCTCGGGCGGAACGTCGTCGGCCGCGGTCTGGTGGGGGAACAGGAGCTGAAGGATTTCACGGTCCCTCGAGCGGGCCAGGCGCCAGCCGGTGTTGTCGCGGCTGGCCCCGTCAGGGCTGTCCGCCTCGTTGCCCGGGTTCAGCCTGAGCCCGCTGCCTGAGCAGAGCCACAGCAGCAGCATCTCGGCCATGAGCCGCGCGTGGCTGACCGGCGCTGCAAGGGACATCTCATGGACGACGGGCAGGTTCCTGGCGTCCGAGTCGATCTCCCGCAACGCGGTCGTCCGTTTCCGGGAAGCCAGAGTGAGCTCCGAGGTACAGCGGCTGATGGCGGCCGTCTGGAAGGCATCGATCTCATCGATCACCAGCGCATCGCAGGCGCGCAGCGTCATCTCCAGCACGCTCATGCCCCTGGTGCCACGTGCCTTGCCGCGGAACTCCTGCCCGTCCAGGACGACGCCGATGCGTGTGCGGCCTTCCAGGAGGTTGGCGTGGTTGGTGACGATCACGGCCGCGTCGGTGGCCCGGTAGAACTGCTGGAACTTGCCGCACACCGGGGCGAAGGAGCAGGTGAGCCGGGTGGAGCCGGTGGCCGGAGAGGTCAGCGAGGTGCAGTTCTCCTCCCCGTACGGATACAGGGTGGGCGGGTCCATCAACGCTCGCTGCGCGCAGCCGGCCGACAGCAGCGCGATGTCGGTCCTGGCGCGCCGGTCCCATTCGTCGATCTGGGTGGAGGTACCCAGGGCGGCGTAGTCCATGGCCCGCCGGTGCATGCTCGACGGGGACATCAGCGGAGTGCAGTGAGCGGGCTCGGCTAGGTGCTTGTTCTTGTGCAGATAGGCCAGGTCGTTGTTGATGTCCCAGGCCATGTCCAGGGTGGCGCGGACATCGGTGACGGCGAGGGCGATTCGCCGGTCGTTGAGCGCTGCCCAGGACGCCATGACCCGTACGAGTACCGTTTTGCCGCTTCCCGTGGGGGCGTTGAGGACCTGCAGGTCTCCGGACGTCAGGTCCAGTTCGGTCAGCTCGCCGTCGGTCGTCTTCATTGCCTTGAAGAAGCGCTTGAGCACCTTGTGCAGGTAGGCGACGCTCTTGTCCTGGCCGCTAAGGATCTTGGCGACATCCAGGAGTTGGTTCACTGTCGGCGCGACCCGGTCGCGCTGCGGGCGGGTGTGCACCTGCGGGAGCACCTCGTGGCCGGGCGCTTCAAGGAAGCCGGGAGTCGCCTGGATATGGATCTCCCTGCTGGTCGTGCCGTGCTCTTGGCCCAGGTAGGCCGTCCTCGTCTTGAGGGTTCCTGGGCCCGCGAACGCCTGTGCCTTGGGGCGCTTGCCGAAGGTGAAGAACGGCCCGGTGACGCGTTGTGCGTATCCGAGGAAATCCCCTCCCACCCTGGGGATCACCGCCTCGGCCAGCTGTGGGTCTCCGGCCGGCAGCCGCAGCGAACCTCCCGACCTGTCCGCGAGGTCGGGATCGGGGGCCAGGGTGCCTAGGAGCGCGAGGACGGCGGCCCTGAGTTTCTTCGCATCCGTCCATTCGGGAGCCATCAAGGCCATCACCTGACGGATCAGGTTCCGCTCGGCCACTGGCAAGCTCGCCCAATCCGACCAAGCCTGCGGCTTGCGGTGGGCGAAGAACGTGGCTTCTTCGAAGCCGGCCAGGATGCGCCCCTCGTCGTCCTTGCGGGGAAAGTAGTGCGCGGCCAGAGCGAGTGCTCCAGCCAGGCCGGCTTCCTTACCCGTCATCTCCCCGCTCACGCCTTGCCCTCCTTGATCTGCGTGATGACCATCTCGAGGTAGTCCGTCGCGGTCATCGCCGCCTTCATCCTGTATGTGCGGCACACCGCGTGGAGCTGGGCCACCTGGTCCTGGCGATGGTCGGGCACTACCAGGTACTCGGCGCCGCCCTTATCGCCGCCGTCCATATGAAGCTTGCTGACCAGGTGATTCGGCCAGGTGTAGTCTTTGAAGTCAGCAGGAAAGTGCGGCTGTTCGCTTCCTTCGCGGGTGATCCACAGGTCACACTGGTCCCCGTTGGGCCACAGATGTGATGTCCAGGCGGTTCCCTCCAGGGCCGCCGCGGCGGCTCGGTGCAGGGCCAGTTCGGGTAGGCCAGGGATGACGGTGGGCCTTGACCCCTGATCTTGGACACACGAGACACTGGGTCCTGAGGATCTGAGAACGGACATCTCGTGGTCATGAAGAACTATCCGCCGCAGTTCAAGGCGGACGCGGTCGCGCTGTACCAGTCGCGGCCCGAGGCGACGATCCGGCAGGTCGCTGCCGATCTGGGAATCAACCCCGAGACCTTGCGGAACTGGGTGCGGGCAGCCGGCGTGAGCCGGCCGCGGGGACGCCGGGCAGAGGTGCCGGCCGAGCCGCCGACACCGCTGGAGGCGGAGAACGCCGCTCTGCGCCAGAAGGTCCGTGAACTGGAGGAGGAACGCGAGATCCTGCGCAAGGCGGCGAAGTATTTCGCCGGGGAGACGCGCTGGTGAACCGCTTCCAGTTCGTTGCCGACCACCACCGCCGCTACGGCGTGAAGCGGCTGTGCACCATCCTGGGCATCGCCCGCTCCAGCTTCTACTACTGGCGCCGGACGGCCGCGGACCGGGCCGCCCGGCAGGCGGCCGATGCCCGCCTCGCCACCCGGATACGAGCCGTGCACAACGAATCGGACGGCACCTATGGCGTCCCCAGGATCACCGCCGAATTCCGCGACGAGGGCGAGCGAGTCAACCACAAGCGGATCGCGCGGGTGATGCGCAGCATCGGCCTGGCGGGCGTGCGGCTGCGGCGCAGGCACCGCACCACGATCACGGACCCGGCCGCAGCGAAGGCCCCGGACCTGATCGGCCGCGACTTCACGGCAAGCGAGCCGAACACGAAGTACGTCGGCGACATCACCTATCTCCCGCTGGACGGCGGGAAGTTCCTCTACCTGGCCACCGTGATTGACCTCGCCTCACGGCGCCTGGCCGGCTGGGCGATCGCGGACCACATGCGCACCGATCTCGTCACCGACGCCCTGGCCGCCGCCGAACACACCCGCGGCAGCCTCGCTGGAGCGGTGATACACACCGACCACGGAGCCCAGTACACCAGCCGGGCCTTCGCCGCCGCCTGCCGCCAAGCCGGCCTCCGCCAGTCCATGAGCGCGATCGGCTCCAGCGCGGACAACGCACTCGCCGAGTCCTTCAATGCGACCTTCAAACGCGAGACGCTCCAAGGCCGCAAGACCTGGCCCAGCGAACGCGAGGCCCGACTCGACGCGTTCGGCTGGCTCAACCGCTACAACACCCGACGCCGTCACTCCCGCCTCGGACAACGCAGCCCCATCGCCTACGAGACGGCACTCGACACAACATCAACTACCCTGGCCCAAGCCGGATAGCCCGTGTCCAAGATTCCGGGTCAAGGCCCGGTGTAGCGCCACACCGGCCGTACCAGCGCCATGTACTCTGCGGCCGGCTTAGCCTGCGGCACGTGCGGTACGGCCCCGGTCCATAGGCGTGCGAACCGGCCGGACGGGACCCGGCATTCGAACGTCGGACTCAGTTCGGGGGCCGACTTCTTCCGGGCGGTCACGACGAACTCGTACGACGCGCCCGTCTCCTCGTGCCAGGGGTACAGACACCGCACCCTGCCCCTTGTGCGCGCGCCGGTGCGGGCAGCTGTCACCTTCATCGGCCACTTGCAGGCGGGGCAGGGCCACCACCAGCCGTTGAACTGCGCGTACTGGGCGATCGGCTTGTAGAAGTCGTTCGCCCGGGAGGGCAGCTTGAGCTCCGTGAGACTGCCCGTCGGCACCGTCGGGTTCTCAACCAGAGTGGTGCGGTGCCTCTGGTAGAAGGAGCCCTTGATCGCGCTGAAGACGGCTTCCTGGCTGTACTCGTCATCCAGCTTCGGTTTCGTTACCTGCCCGGTGAACTTCCCGACCTTCTGCGCGGCCCGCAGGACGCGCTGGGCTTCGTGCCGGAAGTCGAACCCGTCCTCCGTGGCAACGCCCTCGCTGTCCATGAGCCGCACGCCAGCGAGAGCCTCGCTGTCGATCCAGTCGGGCAGCAGCCCTTCCAGGGAGCCAGCCCGGTCGCCAGTGAGCCTGCCCATCAGTTCGTCGAACAGGATCAGGTGCCCCGGGCCGCATGCCGCCATCAGGATGCCGTGGGCCTCCATGAGGCGGTCCAGGCGTCTCGGCCCGTCCAGTCCCTCGCCGACCATCGCGTGCTCGCACACGGCGAACGCCTTGACGATTTCCAGCAGTGCGTGAGTCTGCTGAATGTCCGTTGTGTCGTCAGCTTGCATCACGTGCCGGACCATACGGCAGGCCACTGACAATGGGCCCTGGGAATCCCGAGGGGAGTTCAGCCAGAGCTCTCGTCGAGGCCCTCGGTGTCGATGCTGGGATACAGGCCGCGGTAGGCGTCGAGGTGGTCGGCGATGTGGCTTCGCCCGGAGTCGGTGAGGAACCACCGGTACGGTCCGTGAGTCACTCCGTCGGGGTGCCGCAACACGATGAAGCCCCGGCTCGGGGTCCGTCCATCAGGGCTTTGCCCCACCGCCAGGTAATGCGGCCCACGCCCGGCGAGGCTGCCGTCCACCCCCTGCGCTCCGGCGCGCGCGACCCGGACCATGATCTTCCAGAGCCACAACGACAGCAGCGGCGCAGGTGGTCCTGCTTCCCGGGGAGCCCCGAGGGCCGCACGGGCCACCGCTCGCCCGTGCCGGGTCATCTCCACCCGGGTACGGGGGATATCCCCCAGACCGTCGACATACAGCCGGTCCCGGTACACGACGATCAGGCCACGCCGCTCCAAAGCGGCCACCGACGATCCAGCTCCTGGGTCATGTACCCCCGCTGCGCGCAGCCCCTCCTGAATGCGGGTGTACCCGACTACATCAGACGAGGCGGAGACTGCCAACGTCATGCGCCGCCATTCGGCTGCTGGTCGCTGTTCCGCTCCCACCAAGCGGGCCTGCCGCTGTTCTTCCTCTACCTCCTGGTCGTGACGGAAGATGCACGTCAGATAGGTACGTTGCCGCTCGTTGAGGGCCCTCCATACAGCCATCGACTCCTCGGAAGGCTGACGGGGACGTCGGACGGGAAGCACTGGGAGAGGGTCCTCCGGGCGGCTGCGGCGCCAGGCATCCATCACCACCCGGTCGGGGACTCTATAGACCTGGGCGATCATGTGCGCCACTCTCCCCAGGGTCTCGGGAGATCCCCACATCCAGCCGCGCACACGTCTGCCGCGTTCAAGATCGCGGATCTTCTCGGCGCTGATATGCAGACCGTGTGCACCACGCTTGCGTCGTAGAGCTGAGGCGGCCTCTTCCGTGCTCAAGCCAGCATCACGACGCAAGTCGGCCAGGCTCTCGGTACCCGGTTCGCGCCCTGTCAGATCCTGCGCACCACATCGCAGAACCTCTAGCAATCGGCCGAAAGCTCGGTCACCAACAGTCCGTGTTCCCGCTTCCCAGTGGCGTACAGCACGTGGCGTAACCCCTACAGCCTCGGCGAGCTGTTCCACGCTCATGTCTCTGAACAGTCGTTGGCGTTGGAGGGCCTGGGGACGGAGGGACTGTGCCATACCGGAAGCAAAACGTAGTGAACAGTTCACTGCAACTATTCACGACGGGGCGATCCTGATCCCGGCCAAGGCGGTTGCGGGCAACTACCGTCCAGAGCTTGGGGCCATCGCTGGTCGCCCCTCAGGACGCGCGCGGTCTGTGCCTCTCGGTCGCAGGGCCGGCCAGCGAAGGAGCCGTGGTGCACGACAGGGTGGCGAGGTCGCTCCGGTCTTCGCCGTCGTCGGCCACGCCGAAGGGGACCGTCCCCGTAACGTGTTCTCGTCGGTGGACGCCTCCGTGCACCTCGGTGACCAGTCCACCAGCGCCGTTGGTCGGCGCCTGCCCAAGGGGATGCGGCCCGAGATCGCGCCGGGTCTGGAGGGCGCTGACCGTGATCTGGCGATCCGGCTGCTGACCCGCCCCGAGGGTGCACCGTGGTGGAGTCTGAAGTTGTACGGCTCTCAGTCGTACGACGGCTACCGTTCCGGCAGGGCGGACCACCCCGCTGTGGGCGAGCTGCCGCCCATCCTCGTCGACTCGCTCGGGGAGCCGGTGGTCGCGGCCTGGACGTCGCCGGAGGGCGACCAGCGGTGGTATCTCATCCCCGATGCCACCCGCTGGGAGAGCGTCCTTGGCTGGCTGGTGCACCGGGCACTGCCGGAGTACGTGCCCGCAGCGCTGCGCCGGGCCAGGTCACCGTTCTTCATCGACCCCGATCTGCAGACCGTCGGTGAGCAGAGCGCTCGCGACGCGCTGGAGGACCTGGAGGCGCGGTACGCGGCCGATTCTCAGGCGCATGTGCCCTCGTGGGTCAGCTCGCTTCAGGACCACGCCCCCCAGACAATGACCGCCGCGGCTGCAACCAGGGCGACCGAGACGGCCCAGACGATCGCTGTCCGCGCAGAGGTTTGCTGGGCCCCTCCGCTGACTTCGGCTCGCGCTGATCCACGATGGCGCGCGACCGCAATAGGCGCCGTGACGGTCACAGAGGAGTTGTCGCCCGTGATGATGTTGATGCTTTGGAGTGCTTGAGCGACCTGGTCCGGTGTCGGATCTTTTTGCCCTTGTGGCATCGCGGCCCGCAACTCCCCGACGAGCTGGACGAGTCGCGTGCGGACCTGGTCCAGAATGCCCTCCAGGGCTGACGGGTGCACAGCCCAGTACAGCCTGAGAACCTGCCTGGGCGAGTTCTGGCTCATGAACACGGCCAGGTCGGCAGCCATGGCCGGACCGAGCTGCACAGTCTGGCCAGGATTTCCGGCGATGAGGGACTCGATCTGGCCGACGCCCTGCCCGAGGCGAAGTTCGCCGCCCAGGCTGTCACGGGCGAAGTCCGGCAGGTCGAACATGCTGACCGGCTGCTCCCGAAATTGGTACATCCCAGCGAGGCCATCCATCACCAGGGGGGCTGAGATTCTCCGGTAGTCGGGAATCGGCACGTCCGTGCCCTCGTAACCCTGGAGTTCCCGCAGCGCCCAGGCCCGCAACGGTTCGGAGTGAGCGTGCCCGCCCAGGGTGATCACCTGGCGCAAGATCGGCGCGAGCGGGCGGCTCTCGTCGAGGACGTCGCCTTCCAGTCTGTCGAGGCGGCTTCGGCGGAATCTCACTTCACGGCCACGGTGACGATGACGCCAGCAACCGTCCCCAGAGCGGCGATGGCACCCCAGATGACCGAGGTGCGGTGCCACCAGGGCTGCGGAGTCGCGGGCGCGGGTTCATTGACGTTGGCGCTCGCGGTGCCGCCGCGGTCCGCTTTCGCGTTCGGCGCCACGATGTTGAAAGTGGAGCCGTCGCCTCCTGTGATGTTGAGGGCCTGTTGCGCGGCCGAGTTGATCTGGTCGGGGTTCGGGTTCTGCTGGCCCGGGGGCATGGCTGCTCTCACTTCCGCGACGAACTGGGTCAGACGTGTTCTGATTTGATCGAGGACGCCCGCGATACTGGCGACGGAGACGTCCCAGTGCAGAGAGGTGATCTGGGAACCTTCGTTTCCCTGCTGATGCTGCTCCTGCGTCATCAGTAGGGCGTAGTCGGCAGAACCGGGCGGGCTCAGGCGTACCGACGCCCTGTCGGTGCGGGCGACCAGCGCTTCGAGTTCCCGTACTCCTTGTCGGATCGGCGCGCTCTCCCCGATGCCGCGATCCTGGGCGTGTTGAGGTAGTTGGTTTGGACTGACCCGCTGGGTATTGTCCCGAATGATCTGACCTGGAAGGTAGAGATCGACCACGACTTCGAGCGCGGCTGGCACCTTCCGGTAAGAGGGCAGCTCATCGGACGCCGCGTACCCCTCCAGCTCTTTCAGCGCCCATGCGCGCAGCTCCTCATGGCGCGCGTAGCCGGCCAACATGAGGCACTGCCGGAGCGCAGTGGCGAGAGAGGCAGCGTCGTCTAGGACGGCGCGCTCAAGCTGCTCTAGTCCTCGGACGTCGGGAGTCGTCACGGCATCCAGTTTGCATGGCCCCACTGACAACACCGGTCGGATTCGTTGCCCTGGTGCGAGGATCCAGCCTGGCGCAGTGGAACCCGGCGTTCACCGGAGACCGCACCCGGGCCCTCGGCCGGCCCGCCCTCGACTACCAGCAACCAAACGGGCCCCCGACACCGTCGGCGGCCCATCGCGAAAGATCGAGGCTAGCGGGCAGCGGTATTTCCGGCGGGTCCGGGATGACCTCGCGTATCCCGCTGCCGGTCACGAGGTCACCCTTCCCGCTTGGCGTCAATCTCGGCGATCAGCGCCTCGATGCGGGTCTTGATCTCGTCGCGGATCGGGCGGACAGCTTCCACGCCCTTGCCGGCCGGGTCCTCCAGGGCCCAGTCGAGGTACTTCTTGCCGGGGAAGATCGGGCAGGCGTCGCCGCAGCCCATGGTGATGACGTAGTCGGACGCCTGGACGGCCTCGGTGGTCAGGATCTTCGGCTTCGCCTCGGAGATGTCGATGCCGACCTCCTTCATGGCCTCCACCGCGGCGGGGTTGACCTGGTCGCCCGGGATGGAGCCGGCGGAGCGGACCTCGATCCGGTCACCCGCGAGGTGGGAGAGGAATCCGGCGGCCATCTGCGAACGCCCGGCGTTGTGGACGCAGACGAACAGCACGGAGGCGAGCGGGCTGGAGGACATTGGTTCTTCCTTCGTAAGTGGATCAAGAGGGTGATGGGGGGGTCGGTTTTCAGGTGCTCGGCAGCGAGTCGAGCAGCTGGGTGATGTGGGCGTCGATCTCGTCGCGGATGCTGCGGACGACGGCGATCGGGGCGCCCTCGGGATCGGTGACGGGCCAGTCCAGGTAGCGGCGGCCGGGCACGATCGGGCAGGCGTCGCCACAGCCCATCGTGATGACGATGTCGGCGGCCTGCACGACCTCGTCGGTCAGCGGCTTGGGGAAGGCGTCCGTCAGGTCCACGCCGGCCTCGGTCAGTACCTGCGCGACGACCGGTTCGACCGCGGCCGCCGGGTGCGTACCCGCCGAGGAGACGACCATGTTGCCGTTCACCCGGTGGGCGAGGAGGGCGGCGGCCATCTGGGAGCGGCCGGCGTTGTGGCTGCACACGAACAGCACCCGCGGCAGGCCACTGCCCGGCGCCCCCTGAACATGCGCAAGCGCGTCCAGCCGCTCCGTGGCCAGGTGCTCCGCCAGCACCACCAGGTGGGTGCGGATGCGGGCGTGCTCGGCGAGCCGTTCGTAGGAGTCGATGATCAGGCGCTGGATGGTCTCCGGGGAGAAGTGCCCGCGGTAGCGGACGGCGAGGCGGGCGATGCCGGCCGCGAGGCGTTCGTCGGGCAGGACAGGGGGCGGGGATGCGGTCATGGGAACCCCTTCGGGGCGTGGGTCCCTACGGGTGTGGGGATGCGGGTCCCAGGAATCAGCTCAGGCTGGTATCAGCCCGGAGTGATGTGAGAGTATCAGCCCATGCTGACGTCAGTCGACACTGATCTGTTGCGGGTCCTGGCGGACCCGCTCCGCCTCCAGATCGTCACCCTGCTCGCCAAGGAGACGCTCTGCAGCACCCACCTGATCGAGGAGACGGGGGCCAGACAGACCAACCTCTCCAACCACCTGAAGGTGCTGCGCGAGGCGGGGGTCGTGGAGACGGAGCCATGCGGCCGGTTCACCTACTACCGCCTCAAGCCCGACGTCATCGCCTCGCTTGCCGGTCAGTTCGCCGACCTCGCGGAGACCGCGCGTGCCACCGCCGAGAACAACGTCAAGCGGTCCTGCCCCTGATCACCCGCCTTTACGGCGACCCGCACCGAGGAGACCTGTTGACCACCACCGAGGCCACCGAGCACGACAGAGCTGGCCAGTCGCCCATAGCCCCGGCCGCTGAGCCGCAGTCGGCCCCGGGCACCACCCCGCCGCAGGCGCCTCCGCTGCTCGCCAAGGCCGCAGCCGAACTGGTCGGCACGGCGGCTCTGGTCGCGGTCGTGGTCGGCTCCGGCATCCAGGCCACCGAACTGACCAAGGACGTCGGCCTCCAGCTGCTGGCCAACTCCACGGCCACCGTCTTCGGCCTCGGCGTCCTGATCGCCCTGCTCGGCCCCGTCTCCGGCGCGCACTTCAACCCGGCCGTCACCCTGGCCGAGTGGTGGACTGCCCGCCGCGGCGGCGCCGGAGTCACCCTGCGCGAGACGGCCGTGTACGTCCCCTCGCAGATCGTCGGGGCGATCGCGGGCTCGGTCCTGGCCGATGCGATGTTCGGCGAGCCGCTGGTGAAGTGGTCCACCCATGACCGGTCGGCAGGGCACCTGCTGCTCGGCGAGGTCGTCGCGACCGCCGGCCTGATCCTGCTGATCTTCGGCCTGGCCCGCACCGACGGCCTCCGCTTCGCCCCGGTCGCGGTCGCCTCCTACATCGGCGCCGCGTACTGGTTCACCTCGTCCACGTCCTTCGCCAACCCGGCGGTGACCATCGGCCGCGCTTTCACCGACACCTTCGCGGGCATCGCGCCCAGCTCGGTCGCAGGGTTCATCGGCATGCAGCTGATCGGCGCCGTGGTCGGCCTGGCGCTGGTGGCCCTCATCTTCATGCCCGGCCGAGAAGCCGCCGAGTGACGCGCACGTCCCAGGTAGTGGTGGTCGGCGGCGGCCAGTCCGGACTCGCCGCCGGCTACCACCTGCGCCGCCTAGGTCTCGACTTCGTCATCCTCGACGCCCTGACCACTCCGGGCGGCGCCTGGCAGCACACCTGGGACTCCCTGCGCCTGTTCTCCCCGGCCGCGTACTCCTCGCTGCCCGGCCGCCTCATGCCACCGCAGACCGGCGCGACCTACCCCGACGCGCAGCACGTGGTGGAGTACCTCGCCGACTACGAGAAGCGGTACGAGCTGCCCGTCGAACGGCCCGTGCACGTCCACGGCGTCCACCGGGACGGCCAAGTCCTGCGCGTGGAGACCGACTCCGGCACCTGGCATGCGCGAGCCGTGATCAGCGCGACCGGTACCTGGTGGCGCCCCTTCCTCCCCGCCGTTCCAGGCCGTGCGGACTTCGGCGGTCGCCAGCTGCACACGGTCAAATACCGCCCGCAGGACTTCGCTGGCCGTCGCGTGATCGTGGTGGGCGGCGGCAACTCCGGCGCTCAGATCGCCGCCGACCTCGCCTACGACACCAAGCTGACCTGGGTCACCCAGCGCCCGCCCCGCTTCCTGGCCGACGACATCGACGGCCGCGCCCTGTTCGACGCGGCCACCGCCCGCCGCCGCGCGCTCGACGACGGCCGCACCGACATCGGCGGCGTCGCCTCCCTCGGTGACATCGTCGCCGTCCCGCCCGTCCGCGAAGCACGCGACCGCGGCCTGCTCAAGGCGAGCCCGATGTTCACCCGCCTCATTCCCGGCGGCGTCGAGTGGGCCGACGGCACCCGCGCCGAGGCCGACGCCATCATCTGGTGCACCGGCTTCCGGCCCGCCCTCTCCCACCTTGCACCGCTCCAGCTCTGCGGCCGGCGCGGCCACATCGCCACATCCGGCACACGGGCGGTGGACGAGCCGCGCCTGCACCTGCTCGGCTACGGCGACTGGACCGGCCCCGCCTCCGCCACCCTCATCGGTGTCGGCCGACCCGCGCGAGAGACGGCTCGTGAGATCGCGACGCTTCTCCGCTGAACCGGCCTACGCGGTTTCCAGACTGGCGGTGTCGACCCAGCGCGCGAGCACGCTGAACGCTGCCAGCTGCTCCAGCGCCTCGTGCTCAGGCAGTTCGGGCAGGCCGTCCTCATGGCTGTTCGGGTTGCGTATGCCTGCATAGCAGCCCTCAGCGAAGGCCATGGCGCCGCGGTGGACGCTGCGGAAAGTGTCCCCACCGTCGTCGTCCATAAGGCGCAAGCGCGGCTCGCCAGCCTTCGGCGGAGACTGCGAGAAGGCATTCTAGAAAAGCTTCGTCTCGCTCAGGTCCCGGCGGCCGACCTTGTTCTGCGTCTCGGCGTTCACCTTGCGGGCCGCTGCGGTCACGGCCTCACGGAAATGTCCGCTGCGCCAGAGGGCTTTGGCCCCTTCCCAGACCCATGGGTGCATAACTCCGGCGCTCAGCTGCGGGGCATCGTCACCGAGGCGGGCTCGGACCTCGGCGTCCCGCTGCATGGCTGCATCCGCGCGCTGGGCTGCCTCACGGTGCTGGCACCAGCGATTGACGGTCTTGTTCCGGTCTGAGGGGACCTCGGTACGCCAGCGTGGCAGGACACGGTCCAGGATCTGCTCCACCACATGGGCGCTGACCACAA
The DNA here is from genome assembly GCF_053592455.1 of Streptomyces sp. NPDC002676. Classification (NCBI taxonomy): domain Bacteria; kingdom Bacillati; phylum Actinomycetota; class Actinomycetes; order Kitasatosporales; family Streptomycetaceae; genus Streptomyces; species Streptomyces sp. NPDC002676. The sequence continues at coordinate 431,845 of NZ_JBSFVT010000006.1, forward strand.
TGTCTGCCTGGGCGCCGCGGTTGGAGCGCCTCGATGTGACGGTGAAGACACCCGGCGGGTCGTCGGGTCGGTACAGCTCGGTGAGCTTGAGGAACTGGGCCAACTCCTCGCGAGCCCAGGCGATATCCATACCCATGGGCTCATCGTGCCGCACGGCACTGACAACGCCCGACCCTCGAAGTGAGCCCAAACCGTCAGGCCGCAGCCGGCGCTATGGTCAGCAGCTTGCCCATCGCGGCCAGCACAGACGGCTCGACCCGGTAGTACACCCAGGTGCCGCGCCGCTCGGAGGTCAGCAGTCCGGCCTCCTTGAGCTTCTTCAGGTGGTGGGAGACGGTCGGTTGGGAGACGCCGACGTCGGAGATGTCGCACACGCACGCCTCACCGCCCTCGTGCGAAGCCACCGCCGAGAACAGCCGCAGTCGCACCGGATCGCCCAGCGCCTTGAACATCCGGGCGGCCGTCTCGGCCTCCTCCGCGGTGAACGGGCGCTCGGTGAGCGGCGGGCAGCACGGCGCCACGGCGTCGGAAGCCTCGGGCTCGATCAGCGGCAGCACCTTCGTGTTCGACATGCATCTATGTTGACACATGTCGAACCAGGCTGGCGAGGGGAACGCCTCGACCGAGGTGGGTGGCCGGGCGCTGCGCCGTGGGCTCCATCGCGAGACCCTTTGATTCGGTGAATGTCTATGTTGACGTTCATCGAATCAGGTGCCATGCTGGCCGCGCAAGCCATCGACGAACGTCGAAGCAAAGGGGAACCCCGTGGCCGTGTCCATCAACAGCGTGCCCAGCACCGACCAGCTGCCCGTCGTCGTCATCGGCGCCGGCCCGGTCGGCCTGGCCGCCGCCGCCCACCTCGTCGAGCGCGGCCTCGAACCGCTGGTACTGGAGGCCGGCCCCTCCGCCGGCACTGCCGTACGCGACTGGGCGCACGTCCGCCTGTTCTCCCCCTGGGCCGAGGTCACCGACCCCGCCGCCGAGAAGCTCCTCGCCCCCACCGGCTGGGTCCGCCCCGACGGCGCCACCTACCCCACCGGCGGCGACTGGGCCGAGCACTACCTGCAGCCGCTCGCCGACGTCCTCGCCGACAAGGTCCGCTACGGCGCCACGGTCACCGGCGTCGCCCGCGCCGGCCGCGACCGCATCGTCGACGCCGACCGCGACGAGCAGCCCTTCACCGTGCACATCGAGCTCACCGACGGCAGCGAGGAGCGCATCAGCGCCCGCGCCGTCATCGACGCCTCCGGCACCTGGTCCATCCCCAGCCCGATGGGCGCCGACGGCCTGCCCGCCCTCAGCGAGAAGGGGGCAGCCGACCGCATCTCCTACCGCGTCCCCGACCTGAGGGACCCCGCTGTTCGCGCCAGGTACGCGGGCAAGCGCACCGCCGTCATCGGCTCCGGAGCTTCCGCCTTCACCGCGCTCGCCTACCTCGCCGACCTCGCCAAGGACGAGCCCGGCACGCACGCAGCATGGGTCCTGCGCCGTGGCATCGGAGCGAACACCTTCGGCGGCGGCGAGGCCGACCAGCTCCCCGCCCGAGGCGCCCTGGGCCTGCGCGCCAAGGCCGCCGTCGAGGCCGGCCACGCCTCCGCAGTGACCGGCTTCCGTACCCAGGCCGTGGAACGCGACGGCGACCAGCTGGTGCTTGTCGCCGAGGACGGCCGTCGCCTGGACCCGGTGGACGAGGTGATCGTGCTGACCGGCTTCCGGCCCGATCTGTCCTTCCTGTCCGAGGTCCGCCTGGGCCTCGACGAGCGCCTCCAGGCTCCGACCGCGCTGGCCCCGCTCATCGACCCGAACGTGCACTCCTGCGGCACCGTCTACCCGCACGGCGTGAACGAGCTGTCCCACCCGGAGAAGGACGTCTACCTGGTCGGCATGAAGTCCTACGGCCGCGCCCCCACGTTCCTGGCGATGACCGGCTACGAGCAGGTCCGTTCCATCACCGCCGCCCTCGCCGGCGACCGCGAGGCCGCCGAACGCGTCGAGCTGACCCTGCCGGAGACCGGTGTGTGCGGCGGCGCCGGCCTGTACGACGACCCCGACGCCGCCCAGGGCGGCGAAGGCGGAGGCTGCTGCGCCGCCCCGGCCACCCTGCAGATCGGCATCGGTGCCCCCGCCTCCTCGGGCGGCTGCTGACCCGCCGATGGACAACCTCCAGACCAGCGAGGCCGTGATCGGTACGGGGGACCGACCACGGCCTCGCGCTGCCCTGCCCGCGCTCTGCGCCACGCAGATCACCAGTTGGGGGATCGTCTACTACGCGTTCCCCGTTCTGAACCCCCAGATCGCCGCCGCCACCGGCTGGTCGACGACCGCAACAACCGCTGCTTTCTCCGGCGCCCTCCTCATTTCCGCCCTCACTGGCATTCCAGTCGGCCGCATTCTCGACCGCCGCGGGCCACGCGCCGTCATGACCACTGGATCTGTGCTCGGAGCCGTCGCGTTGCTGGCGATCGCCCACGCGCCCAATCTCTTGACCTTCACCGTCGCCTGGCTGCTGGCGGGAACGTCCATGGCCGCGACTTTCTACCAGCCCGCCTTCGCCGCCGTGACGCGTTGGTGGGGCGAACAGCGTGTACGCGCCTTGACCGTCGTCACGCTTGCGGGCGGCCTGGCCTCCACCGCCTTCGCACCCCTGACCGCCGCACTCTCAGAGCACTTCAGCTGGCGTATGACGTACACGCTGTTGGCTGCACTTCTCGCCTCGGTAACCATCCCCGCTCACGCCCTCGCGCTACGGGCTCCATGGCCACCAGCGCCTACGCCACACGTCCGCACGGCCGATGGCAACCGGTCAGTGGTTCGCAGCCGGCCGTTCCTGCTTCTCGCCGCAGGGCTGACGCTGAACAGTTTCGCCATGTACGCCGTCGTCATCGCCCTCGTTCCGCTGCTCATCGTCCGCGGCTTCAGCCCGACCGCCGCTGCGTGGGCCCTCGGCCTCGGCGGTGCGGGCCAGACTCTCGGCCGTACGCTCTACGCCTCTCTGGCCCGATGTACGAGCGTCACCAGCCGCACGGTGCTGCTGATCATGGCGGGAGGAGCCACTACGGTGGCGCTCGCACTCGTGCCAGGTCCCTATCCGCTGCTGCTTGCCCTTGCCATCGGCGCGGGCATGGTGCGGGGCAATCTCACCCTGCTCCAGGCCACCGCAGTAACCGACCGCTGGGGCGCGACTCATTACGGCAGGCTCTCGGCTGTCCTCGCGGCACCTGCCACCATCGCCGGCGCACTGGCCCCCTTCGCCGGGGCCGCACTTGCGCGCGAACTGGGCGGTTACGCCTCTCTGTTCGCAGTGCTGGCGGTGACCTCGTTCGCCGCTGCCGTATTGGCCGCTGGATCGGGGCACGGACTTGCTCAGGCCAAGGCGAGGCAGCGGAATGCGGTGCGGCTGTGAGGGGCTCACGTCCGACGTCGTCCGACGTGAATGGCGGCCTACGACGTTTCCTTCATGCGGCCACACGCACCGCTTACATGAAGGCGAGTTCGCGGAAGGCGTTGCGGACATCGGTCAGTGGTCCGCGGTCGCGGGTGTAGTAGAGCTTGTTGGTCAGGAGCACTGCCCACAGGCCCCTGGTGGGTGAGACCCACATTCCTGTGCCCGTGAAGCCGTAGTGGACCCATGTGTCCTGTTCGGCGGTGGTGCCAGGGGCGGGATGCCAGAACAATCCGCGCGCAGGTTGCAGCGCGCCGGTCTGGATCGTCAGCGACTCGGTGGTCCAGGCGGGACCGAAGCCAGCCTGCCTTGGCGCGGTGTCGGTGTTCAGCATGTAGCGCAGGAAGGCAGCGAGGTCGTCGAGGACGGTGAAGACGCCGGCGATACCGCAGACGCCGCCCATGAGGCGTGCGGAGAAGTCGTGAGCTGTTCCCTTGAGGTGGCTGTCGGTGTCCTGGTCGAGTTCGGTGGGGGCGCAGCGAGCGGCGATTTTTTGTAGGCAGGGGGCCGAAGCGGGTGGAGTTCATGCCCAGTGGGTGCCACGTGCGGGCGGTGGACAGCTGGTCCAAGGGTTGGCTGGTGAGGTGTTCGGCGAGGTAGCCGAGGATGAGCGCGGCCCGGTCGGTGTACTCGACCCGGCGACACGGCTGACCAGTCTGCCTTCAGAGCGGGGTAGTGAGAGGGTGTGCTTGGAACGACGAAGCCCCGCCGGAAGCGGAGCCACGTCGAAGCTGGCTTAGGGTGTGGGGCGGCATCCGGCGCGGGCATCGTTATACTCCGGATCTCCGCTTTCGAGGACGCGGAGTAGGGACGCCGTGACAACACGCGTCTTACGGCCGATGCGTAGCACACGGCACGGAAACTGCCCGCTGCGGATCAGGTCGTATCCCTTGGCCCGTGAGAATCCCAGCGCCTTTGCGGCGTCCTCCACGCTCCCCGTTCCGCCCCAGCTGGCGCGGATGTGAGCGGGGCTATAGAGAGGGCCCAGAGTCTCTTCGATCTGCGTGTGCATTCCGATTACTTTCGTCTTGGCGGGTATCCCGTGTCGGGCCTACGGACACCGCATGCGCCCGTCATCGCGGTGACCGTCAATACTCCGCGTTATCGCCGGTTTGGCTAACCGGCGATTTGGGGCTATGTTGCCTCGCTCGCCGTGGAGGGGCTCACTCTGACAGCGTGAGGCACGATGCCGGAGAGGAGTCGGCAGGGTCCAGCACTTCACTACATTGCCCAGCACTGTGACGAACGGTTACCACGGATCAGTTGGGTGTTGCATGGGTCGCAGTTCGCCCCGTTGCACCACTGCAGGTCAATTGGGGTCTGGCTCTTCGGGGTCAGGCCCGTCGATGTTCACCGTGCTGGATCGGTGCTGGATTTTCTGACCCCTCGTCACCTGCCGTCAACCCCGCATCTCCTGTACCGTGCTGGACTCGTGCTGGACGCCGACGAATCACGGCTACCACCGGCCTGCGTGCTGCGCGCGCCGGGGCAACTGACCCGGTCGATCGGGCCTCCGGCACACGTTCTTCACGTGACTCGCGCCGGTTGCGGAAACAAATCTCTGCCCGTCCGACGTTGTCGATCTCCTATGCGATAACGGGGGGTGGTCGGCTTGAAGTTGTTCCGGACGGATGCATCGCAATGCGGAGTGAGCGAGGTCATGCCGCGTCTTGCTGAGGTCGAGGCAGATGTGCAGGGTCTCGTCGAGGCGCACATGGAGACGCTGCTAGGCGTCCGTTTCCTGGCGAGCGAGTACGGCACCGGGCCGGTCCACAAGGGCCGGATCGATTCGCTCGGGCTGGACGAGAACGGATCGCCGGTCATCGTCGAGTACAAGCGCGGCGTCGACGCCGGCGTCATCAACCAGGGCCTGTTCTACCTGGCGTGGCTAATGGACCACCGTGCCGAGTTCGAGCACCTGGTCCGCGACCGGCTCGGGGTGACGGCCGCGTCCCAGGTCCTGTGGAGCGGTCCGCGTCTGATCTGCATTGCTGGCGATTTCACCCGCTACGACGTGCATGCGGTGCGCGAGCACCGGCGGTCGATCGACCTGGTCCGCTACCGATTCTTCGGCACCGACCTGCTCGGGCTTGAGACCGTGGCGTCCGTGAGCGGCGATATGCAGGTGGTACGCCGAGGGCGCCGCCAGGCAGCTGCTCGGGCAGCAGCCGATGCCCAGGACGCGTCGATGGTGGAGCTGGCGAGGGCGGTCGATGAAACACTGCTCGCGCTTGGAGACGGTGTGAACCGCGTCGAGCGCAAGACGTACCGGGCGTATCAGCGGCTTCGGAACTTCGCCTGCCTCTGTCCGCCCCAGCGGAGCAAGCTGCTGGTCTACCTGAAGGTCGACCCGAAGGATGTCGACCTCGTCCCGGGATTCACCCGGGATGTCTCCGGTCTCGGTCACCACGGGACAGGTGATCTGGAGGTGCAGTTGCGCACCCCGAGGGACGTGGAGCGGGCGCAAAGTCTGTTCATGGCGAGTTACGCGGCGGCGTGATCGCTGGCGGGTCTCTCGGCCGTGCGTGCTTCGTGGGTGGCCCGTGCTCGTCGGGTGATGCCTTTCGACATAGGGGCAGGTCGTGGCGGTGGACTCCCAATCATGCGTGGGATCGCCGGTTTGGCTAACCGGCGATTCCACGCTATGTTGCGCCGGCCCCAGGTCTACACGCTGTGCTGAACGGCTTGACTCGCTGGCCGAATGGGAGAAATCGCGTGCCGCGCGTTGGGCTCGTGGCGAGGGTGACCAGTTCGGCATCGCTCAGGCGGGGCGTAATGCCGACCGGCGGGCGCCACGGCGCCAGCTCGGGATGCTCCTTCGGATGTCGTCGGTCGTCGCATAGAGTGCTGTCGCGAGGGTGTCCACATCGTCACAAAACGATCTTGGACACCCTCGTTTTCGTCTCCGCAGGCACCCCTTGGACCACACCACCAGGAGGAACCAGTGCCACACCCGCAACTGCTCACCCCCGAGGAGAAGCTCGCCGACGCGAAGAAGCAGCTCAGCCTCCCGCGTATCGTCGTGATCTGCGGCTCCACCCGCTTCATGACCGAGATGACCGAGGCCGATCTGCGGGAGACCAAAGACGGAAAGATTGTCGTCAAACCGGGTTGCGACATGAAGTCGCCGCACGAACTTTGGTCCGATCCTGCCGAGGCCGAGGCGCTGAAGGTTCGACTCGACGATCTGCACCGAGCGAAGATCCGGCTCGCTGATGAGGTGCTCGTAGTCGGCGACTACATCGGAGACAGCACCCGAGCCGAAATCGCCTACGCCCGGTCGCTGGGCAAGCCCGTGCGGTTCACGCACCCCGAAGTCGACCCCTACGCCTGACCGCCCAGGAGCAGACGTGACGCAGCAGAACGCGGAGGAGCAGCCGGGCATCGCCGCGGCCATCGTCGTCAGCGAGGGGCTCGTGCTCATGGTGCGGCGCCGGGTCAGCGAAGGACAGCTCTCGTGGCAGTTCCCGGCCGGCGAAATTGAGCCGGGTGAGAGCCGCGAAGACGCCGCCGTACGAGAGACCCACGAGGAGACCGGGGTGGAGGTGGTTGCCATGAAGCTGCTCGGCGAGCGGGTCCACCCGAAGACGGGTCGGTTGATGTCGTACACGGCCTGTGAGGTGGTGGGCGGTACTGCCTATGTCGCGGATGCCGAGGAGTTGGCTGAGCTTGCGTGGGTCGCCCATGACGATATTCCGCAGTACGTGCCATATGGGCTGTTCGAGCCGGTGCAAGCGCATCTCGACGCAGTCATGGCAACCTGAGTGGTTCCAGCTCAAATGGGTGATCTCTTGAGCTCGAGTAAGTGCGTTGGAATCAAGGCTGGAACCGGGGCGTGGCTGGTGGAGGCGGACCTCAGCCTCGGTGAGCAGGACCTGCCTGCCCCTCGTGGTGGAAGCCTAGGTGCGTAGACGGCACCGGCCACCGCATCGACATCGAGACAAGCGCGAGCGTCCTCCAGGCCAAGAAGGACCTCAGCCGCCTGAAAATTCGCCTGTGTTCCGGGTTGTTCAGGTGCCCCATTCCATCCGTACGGGCTCGCGGGCTGCGGCGAGGGCGCCGTCGAAGTCGGCGAGGCGTTCGGCGAGGGTGGTGGTGGCGATGCGGGGCGGTAGGGCCGCCGAGAACTTGAGGCCGCGGACTGCCCGCGGGTCAACGGTGGGCAGGGTGAGGGAGTCGGGGAGTTCGGCGCGGGCGGTTTTCCAGTCGGTGGGGGAGAGGTCCTGGCGGAGCCGGATATGGGTGTCCGTGGGGCGCTGGACGGGGTCGGCGAGGTTGCCGAGGGAGGCGGCGAGGGTGGCGTTGGCGCGATACCCGGCCCAGGTCCACCAGCGGGTGGCGTCCGCGTCGCGGACCAGCAGGGTGCCCGCCGGGTGTACTTCGTGGGGTGCGCGGTCCATACGGAGTTCAGCAAGGGCCGCGACGGCGCGGCGGGTGAGGCGGACGTCGGGATCCGTGCCGAGCAGGACGTCGCGTATGGCGCGGGTGAGGACGTAGGACAGCCCGCGGGCTTCGCTGCCCTGCCATTTGGCGATGCCGCCGTCCTCGACGGGTTCCACGAAGGCACGGCGTCGGGCCCAGTCGATGAACGTGACCTGCCAGCTGCGGCCGGCCAGCAGCAGGCGGCGCGGGCCCGGTCGTTCTTCGGTGAGGACGGTGGGGTCGGTGGTGCCGATCTCGGTGCGTCCAGCGAGCACCGTGAACTCGGGGGGTGCGGTGAAGGAGGCGGTCAGCTCCATGAAGTGCCGGCGGCCGAAGTGCTTCTCGGCTTCGGAGCCGATGAACAGCATGCCGCCGTCGCTGTCGAGGAAGCCTTCCGCGACCAGGTGCGACAGGAGGGGCGCGGCAGACTGGTCGAAGGGAGCCAGGCCGTTCCACTGCTCGGGCCACAACCGGTCGCCGACGCGGTGTTCCTGCAGGGTGACGGCGAGGAGCTGCTGGGCGACGAGATGGCGGGGTGAGGGGGGCGGGGTAACGGGTTCCACCCAGCCACGGGCCCACAGAGTGAGCAGGCCGGCGGCTTGGAGCAGGGTGTCGGGCCGGGTGGCGAGGAACAGGCAATTGCGGGATGTGCCGGCGCGACGCCCGGTGCGACCGATGCGCTGCAGGAACGAGGCCACTGTGCTGGGTGAGTCGATCTGGATGACACGGTCGAGGTCGCCGACGTCGATGCCGAGTTCCAGGGTGGAGGTGGAGACGATGACGCAGTCGCGGGCTTCGGCGAATGCCTGCTCGGAGCGTGCGCGTTCGTCGGTGGACAGCGAGGCGTGTGAGAGGAACACGGTGACGTCGCGGGCGCGCAGTGCCGCACCGAGTTCTTCCACCTGCTTGCGGGAGTCGCAGAAGACGAGCCGTTTCTCTCCCCGGTGCAGGGCGGAGATCACCTTGGCGGCGTTGGCGAGCGATCCGACGTAGTCGAGCTCCACCTCCCCTGCGGGGCGCGGGTGTTCGGTGGTGCCGGTTGTGGCGGGCAGAGTCACGCCGGGGGCGACGACCAGGCCGGGGCGATCGGCGGGGCATGCGCCCTGGAGCCAGGTGAGCAGGGCGTCGGGGTTGCCGACTGTGGCGGACAGCCCGATGCGCTGGATGCGGTGGCCGGCGAGCCGTTCCAGGCGTTCGAGCACGGCGAGCAGGTGCCAGCCGCGGTCGTCCCCAGCGAAGGCGTGCACCTCATCAACGACGACGGCACGCACCCGGCCCAGCATGTGTGCGTGGTCGGTCTTGACGCTGATGAGCATCGCTTCGAGCGACTCGGGTGTGGTGAGCAGGAAGTCGGGGGATTCGGTGCGGATGCGACGGCGTACGGACTCGGGGGTGTCGCCGTGCCAGAGGGCGGCTCGGCGCCCCAGCCACTGGGCGTAGCTGTCGACCCGGTGCACCAGGTTGTTCAGGAGCGCCTTGAGCGGGGCCAGGTAGAGGACTGAGGTGCCGGTCCAGCGCTGCTCGCGCATGGCGGACAGCAGGGGGAAGGTGGCGGCCTCCGTCTTCCCGCCCGCCGTCGGCGCGAGCAGGACCGCGTCCTCGCCGTTCATCAGCGGGTGCACGGACGCCTTCTGCAGCGGGCGCAGATCGGGCCACCCGAGCGTGTTGACGATGTGGTGCAGGACTACCGGGTCAAGGCGCTCCAGCGGGTCGGTGCCGCGCGGCTGCTCCTGCACGTCTGCAACTCCCGGGCTGTTCGTCAGAGTTCGGGACTTCGGGACTGGGTCGTCAGATGTCGAGGTCGAGGTCGTCAGCCGAGGCGGCCGGTGCGGGCGCGGCGAAGTTCCGCTCGGTGGCGGTGAGCTCACTGCTGCCCACGGTCAGCTTGTAGTGCCTGCGCGGGTCGAAGTCGGGGAACTGGTCGATCCGGTCGAGTACGTCGCCAACCAGCTTCTTCAGGTACAGCCGTGGTGCGACTCCGACCTTCCCGCCCAGTGCCCCGCCCACAGCCCGGGCCAGGTCGGTGAGGTAGGAGTCGTCGGCAAGCTGCTTGATCCTGTCGGGGGACTGGGAGCCTTCGGTATACAGGTCGCGGATGGTGGCGCCCAGGCCGGTCAGTGATGCCTCGGTGAATCCGGGCAGCCGGATCTGGACGGCCCGCGGGTTGTCGAAGCGGGGGTCGGTGGTGAAGTCGGTGGCGAGGCGCTGGGCGAGCGGTGCGAGTCGCTGTACGCCCTGCTGCCCGTCGTAGAAGGCGGGCGTGCCGGTGATGATGAGATACAGGCCGGGGAAGCGGCCGGAGTGGACCTCGTCGATGAGCTGCCGCAGCGCGTTGAGTGCCTTGTCGCGGGCGTCGGAGCGGACCCGTTGCAGGGTTTCTACTTCGTCCAGGACGAGGACGAGGCCGGCGTGCCCGGCGTCTCTCAGCACGGTGAGCAGGCCCTGAAGGAAGCCGAAGGCACCGAAGTGGTCGAGGTCGCCGCGGACGCCTGCACTGCGCCGGGCGGCTGCGGCGACGTGCGGCTGGCCGCCGAGCCAGGCCATCACCGCAGCGGCGGTGGCCTCGTCGCCGGCATCCAGGGACTGCTTGTATCCGCGCAGGGCGGTGGCGAACGCGGGGGCGTGTCGGGACACCTCGGCCAGACGGGCAGTGAGCAGCCGGTCCACGGCCTGTGGCAGCTCGCTCTCGCTCGCGCCGTCGGCGAGTGCATCCTCCTCGAGTGCGTAGAACCAGGCGTCTACGACCGGCCGCAGGGCGCTGGGCGGGAAGCTGGCGGTGGCCAGGCGCTCAGTGAGTCGCCGGTAGACCGTCTCCAGCTTGTGCAGTGGGGTCTCGGTCTCTGACACCTGCACCTCGGCCACGGCAAAGGTGCGCCGTTTGGCGCGCTCGCCGAGCCAGCGGGTGAAGAAGGTCTTGCCGGATCCGTACTCGCCGCGCACGGCCTTGAACACCGAACCGCCGGCGGCGGCAGTGTCCAGTTCCTCATCGACGGCCCGCTCGAAGCGGTCTAGTCCGGTGGCGAGCAGGTCGAGGCCGCTCTCGGGGACGGCGCCGCGCCGCAGCGCGTCCACGACAGCACGCCGCCGCACCGCGCTGACCGGGGTGGTAGCCCCGGATGCTGAAGATCCAAACGCGTTCACCCGAATAGTCTCCCATCAGGCTGCCCACCTGGCCGGACACCCGTGCGGGCACCGCGCCGCCGGTGCCCGGAGCGGCCGGGCGGGCCGACTTCACCGCCCGGCATGGCCGCAGACCCCCGGTTCACAGTCCGAACTGCTCGATCAGCTGGCCCCGGTGCAGGCGCAGGGTGCGGTTGTCGGGGAGAATTTCCAGGATCTGGGCGCCGTCATAGTTGAGGAGCTGGGCCAGGGTCGCGGCGAAGCCAGGGGCTCGGGTGGCGGGCTGGCCGGCGCGTTCGGCCAGGGCGGTCATGGGCAGGGTGCCCGCTTCGACCAGCGCGGCCAGAGCCTTCGGCAGGACCGCCTTGTCGCGTGGCACACGGGCGAGCAGTGCCAGCTGTTCCTGGTACAGCTCGGTGGCCATGAGGCGATTCACCAGTGCGGTGGCAGGGTCCTCTGTTTGATCGGAGACGGGTACGGCCGCAGGCTTCACTACAGGGGCGACAGGTTCCTGTGGCGCGGAGGGTGCGACCTCGTCCTCGCCGAAGAGACTGATAGCGCCCTCTGTCACGGGCGGGGCTGACTTCTTGGCCTGCTTGCGGCTTGGGCGTGCAGCGGTGGCCTCGGGTGCCGCGATGGCATCGGCTCCGGCCTTCGTCTCGGCCTCGAGTCCGGTGGTGGCGTCGTTGTCCTGCTCCCACCATCCGGGCGTAAGGTCGCCCAGCTCCCGCCACCCCGTAGGTGGCTCCGCGCCGAACGGCAGTAGGGCGAGGAGGGGGATGGTGAACTCGGCGAGGGTTGCCCCGCCGTGGTAGCCCGCCTTGAGCGCGGTGTACCGGGCGTCGTGGTCCCGCAGCGCGACGATCCGCGATCCGGGCTCCGGCCAGACCACCCGTGGTCCGGACAGCTCAATTTCGGCCGGTGCGACGGGTCCGCCGGGGGCGCGGTGACGGGCCGACCCTATGGCGTCGGCGGCTGTGTCGATCTTGCTGCCGCGTCGCTCGACCACATGGCCGTGGTCGGAGGTGAGGAGCACGGTCATGTCGTTGGCGCGGGCGGCCCGCAGCAGCGGTTCCAGGCCGCCGATCTCCTTGATCTCCCAAGCGCCGTCGCCGAGCTTCTGCTCCTTGGCGAGCCGGTCGTCGACGGTGTTGAGGACGACCGCGACATGGGTGCGCTCGTCGGCGAGCGCTTCAGTCAGGGCGGTGGAGAAGGGCGAGCCGGTGTCGGGGCTGCGTAGATCGTCCTTGTGGAAGACAGCCGCAGGGGCCCCCTTCCAGCACGGGTGCTGGGGGAAGAGCCGCTTCTCGTCGTTCTGGTCGCCCTTCATCAGGGTGCCGGCGAACAGCGAGGTGCGGGAAACGGTGGTGAGAGTGGGCAGCGCAGCGGCCGCGGCGCGCCTCACCGGTGCTCCGGTCGCGCCCTGCAGCGGGTCGAACTCGGACCAGTGTGCGTGCAGTTCCTCACCCAGTTCGGCTGCGATCGCCGCACTCATTCCGTCGATGAGGAGGAGCAGGACCCGTCGGCCGGGACAGTCCACGACGGGTGCGACGACCCGGTCCAGGAAGCTTTCGACGGTGAGCATGGCGCCGGGGGTGGTGCCATCTGCGGTCCACACCGCGAGCCGCTCGGAGAACGCGCGGTCCAGCTCACGACGTTTGCTGCGCACCTGCTCGCCGATCCGGCTGTAGGCGTTGGCGAGTGCGTCATCTGCGTCGCCGCCCGCGTCCAGGTGTTCCAAGGCTCGGTCTACCCAGCCGAGTTCGCGGATCTGGCGGTCGGCGCCGTCTGCCACCGAGGCGATGTCGACTTCAGGCTGGGACGCCAGCCACCGCCGCAGCCGCGCTGCCATCCGTACCCGTTCGATACGGGCCTGGGTGGCGCCGTCGACGGCCAGGGCGTGTTCGGCCAGCGCGGTGATGGCAGCCGTGACCGTCTCGGGACCGCCGTCGGCGAGGGCGCGGCCCGCGGCGGTGAAGCGGGCATCGAGTCCGGCGGCGAGCAGCGGACTGGCAGCGGCGGCGGTCTGCGCCCCGAACTGTGTGACGAGCTGTGCGGCCCTGCTCAGGACCGGGTCGGCGAGCCGGTGTTCGCCCCGGTCGACGAGGCCGCGGACGTACGCCTCACCGCTTTGCCCGAAGGAGGTAAGGAGTCGGTCGAGGTCGTCGCCCTGGGCGGGGGGCTGGTCGCCGAGCCATCGCTCGGCGCGCCCGCGCGCCCGGTACAGGTCGTGGTCGGCCTCCGCGTGCCCCCACAGAGCCGCGCAGACGACCGCGTAGGCGGCTGCGTCCGCCCCGTGGTCGGCGTCTACCAGGGCGGTAATGATCTTTCCGGTGGAGCCGGCCTGCTCGGGTTCGGCGAGGAAGCGGGCCAGGCCGGCCCGTTCCGGTCCGCGCAGGTCGCGCAGGAGGTTGGGGCCGCCTGGGATGTGGGTCCACCGGAACAGGGTGATGGGGTCGATGCGGTCTCCGTCGTCGTGTGCGGCCGGCCCGCCCAGCGCGTCCGTGTCACGGCGGCCGAGCCGGAGCCGACGCCGGGCCAGCCGGGTGAGGGCCTCGTCTCGGGACAGCAGTCCTTTACCGAGGGAGGGCCAACCGCGGCTGGCCGCCGCGTCAAGGAGCGCTTCGGCCGCCCAGGTCTCCCTGCGCAGCCGCCCGTCGAGACCGCGCGCGTCGAACGCCTCCTGCACGACCTCCCAATTGTCGACGGACCGGATCCTTCCGCCGTAGACGCGGGCTAGCAGCCCGGGGTCCAGGTCGGTGTCCTCGCGGTCGGTGAGGACGACCAGGACTTTGGGGTCGGGAGGAGTCGGCGCGTCTAGGTGGCCCAGGATCTGCTCGTGCACGGCCAGCACCGAGGGCGCGACGACCACCCGCGCCTGCAGCCCGCCCGCCGTACGCTGCACGGCGGGCCCGTCCCAGACGGGAGCGGCTCGCAGCAGCAGTACGCGGACCGTGCCGTCACCGAGCCGACTGCGGGCGGCGAGGTACTGACGGACGGTTCCTGCCGACAGCCGGGCGGGGCCGGCGGTCGCGGGGGCTGTGGTGACCGTGTCGCACATCAGTCGACGACCTTCCAGGTGACCTCGACGGTGGCGTTCGGGTGCTCGGCCGCGAGCGCCGCGATCTCCGCCTGCAGTTCGGCGACGGCCCGGGCGGCGGTAGTCCGCCCGCCGCCGGAGCGGGCCACGGACCGGGACGGTGTGTGCGGCCCCGGCTGCTGCGGCGGCTCCGGCAGCACCTGCGGGTGGGCGGAGCCGCCGTTCAGGTCCACGCTGTCGGAGCTCGGCGGCGGAGTGGGCGACGGCTGGGGGCGCTCGGTCGTGCTCTGGCGAGACCTCAGCAGGGACAGCACTTCCCGGCTGCTGGCGTGCAGCACGCCCGGCAGGTCGGGGTAATCACCCGGGTCGCCAGCAGCAGCATCCCGCACCCGCTCCAGGACGGCCGCGCCGTCCACGCCGAGGGTGTCGGCCAGGCTCAGCTGGTCCCAGCTGGTGTTCTGCAGCGCGCTGGCGACCTTCCCTGAGCTCTTCAACGACATGCCGTACCGGTGTGCGGAAAAGTCGCCGAGAGGGAAGCGGGCGAGCCGGTCCACGACGGTCTTCGCCTCGATGCCCGCTTCCGTCACCTCCTTGACCAGTTCCTGCGCCCGCCGGGCAAGGACGAGGCGGGGGGAGTCGTCGTTCAGATGGAGGAAGTCGCGGTGCTTCTCCAGTTCCCCGACGAGCCGTCCGGCGTCCTGGCCGAGTGAGGCGGCGGCCTGCTTGATCTGTGCGGCGAACTGGTTGACGATCCGGCCGCGCCGCAGTTGCGGCGCCTGGTCGCCGAGCATGGTCTCGAACCGCTTGCGCGCCTCTGTCCAGTCGCTCTCCGTGGGCAGTTGCTGCTCGCGCAGGGCGTAGTCCGGCTTCAGCTCGTGCGGTGCGGGCGCGGGTTCGATGGGGACGCCGCCGCGCACCCATACCCGGTCGGTCATCTCCGCGTACGCGGCGGCGAGCAGCCGGCGCAGCGGCTCGGGCAGACCGCGCGGCTCGGGAAGGTCGCTCCAGTCGGAGAGCTTGACCAGGGTCGGCTCGGCGGTGCCGTTCCGGCGGGCTCGGTCGTTGAAGTGGTCGGACCAAGCGGTGGACTGCCGGTAGTACGCCTCCCGCATCGCGCCGAGCCCGAGACCGCCCGCGATCCGCGCCATGGTCTTGCGGTCCTTGGAGTCGACCTCGGTCTGGCCGTCACGGTTCTCGGCGGCCTTGCGGACATATTCGAAGACGGTCTTGATCTCGGCAGGCTTCACGGGCCTGCCAGTGCCGTCCGGGTCCAGGTCGGGATGGGCGGGGTACTGGTGGGCGAGCAGCTTTCCGGCCAGGTCGCGGGCGGCGGTATCCAACGTCGCGCCAAGCGGAAGCCGCAGCTCGGGCACGTCCTGCTGGGCGACCAGGTGGGTGTCGAAGCTGAGGTCGACGACCCCTTCCTGCTTCTGCGTGAGCCCGTACGCCTGCCGCAGCGCCTGGCTGACGCGCTCGGTGAGGACGAGGAGCTGCGACTGGAGCATGCCCTTGGCGCGCTCTTTGTCGTCGGCGTTGAGGCTGCGCGCGAAGTCGGAGTCGAAGCGGGTCTCGTCAGCGAGGGCTTTGTCGATGACGACGAGGCGCTCGAAGTCGCCGCGGGAAGCATCGGTCAGATGAGTGGGCAGCCAGGCCAGCGTGCGCGAGTCACCACCCGGCTTCTCCCGCAGCGCACGCAGCCGCTGCAGGTCATCCATCGGCCCGAACTCGCCCTCGTCGTAGGGGAAGTCGACAATGAGCCGCCAGGCGTCCTCCTGGCTGGGCCGCAGGGTCGCCTCGGGCAGCGAGTCGACATCGGCGACGTTACCGAAGACCACCTCGACCTGCCGTTCGGTGCCCTTCCACACCAGGTTGAGCACGTCGTACGCGTCGAAGCCGCCAGGCCCGTCGCTGACGCCGAGCGCCTCCTTGAGCAGGCCGCGCATCTTGGCACGCCGGTTGTTCTGGTTGTTGTGGACCTGGGCGTTGGCGAGGACGGCGTCCAGATCGACGCCGGTGAGCTCCAGGCGCACCACCGCACCCGGCCCGGTACCGGTCACCTTTATCTCGGGGAAGGTCGCCGCCCACTCCTTCGCCTTCTGCTCCAGCCGGCCGACCTCGGTCCCCGCGATGCGGGTAGTGATGGAGCCGTGGTTGAGGGCATGCAGCCGCGCCAGAGTGAGGTCGGCCAGCGCGGGCACACTGGGCGCGAGCGCAGACAGCAGCAGGGTCTGCAGCAGTCGGCTGTCACCGGTGAAGTCGCGGCAGCGGGCCGCAAGTTGCGCGTCGCCGAGGGTCTCGGGGCGGCGTCGGTACGCCTCGACCTGGTCCTCGGTGACCTGGTTGGTCTTCAGCAGGTACGGGCGCAGCTTGTCCCGGTACAGCTTGTCGGCAGCCTCGAAGTGAACACTGGTCTCCCCGCTGAACGCCTTGTCGCCGCCGCCCGCGATGGCCGGGTACAGATCGCCCAACGGCACAAGCTGCCCGAGCCGCCAGTCGTCGCGGTGATCGACGAGCAGCTGGCTCATCAGCTTCAGGCCGGTGCGGGAGCGCTGCAGGGCCGCGGAGATGTGTACCAGGGTATCCATGAACGCCGGCGGGAACGGGTACGTCCGCCTGAACGCGCCCTCGTCCGCGCCGGTGGTGGACTTGTCGTGGCCGAGCAGGGTGTCCCAGACATCCGGACCGAGCCTCTTGGCCTCGGCGAACGCAGCCTCCACCTTCGCCTCGGCCTCCGGGCTGGTGGGCTTGAGCAGGCGGGCCTGCGCGATCTGTGGGAGGTTGCGGTCCTCCAGGACGATCTTGTCGAAGCGCCCGCCGCTGAGCTTCAGACTGTCCTGGACGGCGGCCTCGGCGGCCCCTGACATCTCCTCGCCGACCAGCTCACGCAGGTCGCGCTGGCGGGCGATGAATGACACCACCGGGATGGCGCGCCGTTCGCCGCCGCCCTCCACAAAGTTCGTGATCTTGTCGGCTTCGCGGGAGACGAACTTCTGGTCGTGGATGCGGGAG
Organism: Streptomyces sp. NPDC002676; assembly: GCF_053592455.1. Lineage (NCBI taxonomy): Bacteria > Bacillati > Actinomycetota > Actinomycetes > Kitasatosporales > Streptomycetaceae > Streptomyces > Streptomyces sp. NPDC002676. The sequence goes on from NZ_JBSFVT010000006.1 coordinate 448,878, forward strand.
GCCAGCCACAGGATCAGCTCGTCCATGAAGAGGACGAGCCCGTCGTAGCCGAGGGACTTGGCGTGCGCGGCGATGATGCCGAGCCCCTTGTCCAGCGAGACGAACCCGTCGGCATCCTCGGAGGCGTTACGTGAGAACGACGGGAACAGGGTCTGGGTGAGGTCCTGCACGAGTCGGGCCCGCAGTTCCCGCGGCGTGGAGGGGTTCTCCAGGTCGAGGTCCTTGGTGTTCTCGTGCTCCTCCGGCGCGTTCACCGCCTGATCCAGCAGTTCGGTGGTCCAGGCGAAGGAGTCGCCCCACTCGTCCTCCTGGCCGTCGCCGGCATCGGCGAGCTGCTCGATCACCCGCTCGTCGCCGTTCCGGCGGCGCTGCTCGGCGAAGTCCTCGAAGAGCCCGTCGGTCCGGTAGACCTGCGGCAGCGGGCAGCCGGGGTGGAGTTTCCGTACGTGCTCGACGTACTTGCCGAGCACACGCTGCTCCAGCGACTTGGAGCCCAGCATGTGGTAAGGCACCAGCAGGAACTTGCGGTCGTCCGCATCCAGCCAGGCGTGCCGGGCTCGCACGGGGTCGAGGTCGCGGCGCGCCCGGGCGGCTTGGTTCCGCGACAGCAGCGCGTAGAGCACTGCCATGAAGTGCGACTTACCGGAACCGAACGAGCCGTGTAGATAGGCAGCCTTCGACGAGCGGCTGTCCAGCGCGGACTTGATCAGGTCGAGGGCTTCGTCGAAGTTGCCGAGCAGCCGGTCGGTGACGACGTAGTCCTTCAGCGCCGCTTCGGCCCCCTCGGGCGTGACCGCTTCGTTCAGCTTCAACACGAAGTCGGAGGTGGACACCGACTCCGGGATGTCGATCAACTCCCGAAGCAGCGGCCGGTCCTCGGGACGAGGATTGTTCCTGTTCATGAACGCCATGGTGTGTCTGCTCCTCGCCCTGCTCAGGCGGACTCTGCGCCGCTGACGGCAACGGTGACGGTGTCCGTGTCGGCGTCCGCGATGGACGTCTGGATGGCGGATTTCGAGCTCGCGCGCTTCTTCGGCGCGCCGGATCCACGGCTGGCGGCGGACGGACGCCAGGCCCGCAGCGCATCGTCGGTCAGCCCGAGCTCACCCTGCTTCTGCTGCCTAAAAGCCAGAATCTCGGCAGCCGGCGACGCCCCGAACTCCGGGTCGTATTCGCTATACCACTGCTCCAGCCACGGCTGCAGCTCAAGCAGCCCGGCCAGGTAAGGCACGAGGTCGTCGTCGCTGAGCCCAGCCTGCTGGATGTACGAGGCGAGCGCGAGGGCTTGCTCCAGGTGATCCCAGCCGGCCCACCCGTACAGCTCCGGCGACTGCGCGCTTACCGTGCCATACGACACGAACCGCTCCTTGGGCACGTCGAGCTTGCCGCGCGCTCGCCAGAAGCTGTGCTTCGGGAAGTCCGCTGAGGTGTACTTCGGCGGCAAGGGTGTCCGCTGACGGACTTTCCGCTTGGCGGGCTCGTCGGGCGCCGCGTCCTCCTCTCGCTGCAACTCCCAAACCTGCTCCCAGTCGGCGCGCTTCCTCAGCCCGGTCGGCTTGTACCGCAGTGCAGACAGGAACGGCACGTGCTCCTCGGACAGGAGCTCCCGTACGGTTTTTACGAGATCCTGCCGGGGCGCGTACAACTCGGCGACCGACGCGAAGTCCTCGTCGGCAGACAGGTTCTCGGCGAGGCGGGCGAGGGTGGTGACGGTGGGGTTGCCGCTAGCATCAAACCAGTACGCGCGATCCTCGACCCGGTTGAGGAGCCAGGACTTCAGCGCATTCTGCCGCATCGTGTCCCAGCCATCGGTGGCCCAGCGCCGCTTGTACTCGGGACGCTCCACCATGCCGATGGCGCGGTTCGACTCGATGGCCTCGATCCGCCTCTGCACGACCGCCCGATAGTTGGCGGGCCAGTGCTCGGGGATTTCCGTGATCGGGGTGGACCCGAGGCGCTTGAACCATTCGTCGCTGGCCTCGCCGGCGGCGGCTCGGCGAGCCAGCACGATCTCGAAGGCTCTCTCACCTAGGGCGAGTTCGGGCACGGCGGAGGCATCGGCCAGGCGCAGATCCTCGGAGTGCAGGTCGTAGAGGGAGTAGACCTGCCAGTCCAGCTCCTCCTGGAGGGCGATCATCCGGGCACGGGCGGAATTGTACTGGGCTTGGGTATTTCGGAGAGCAGAGGCGGTGGGGACGGTTGCGGTAGCGAGGGCGGCGGGGGTCGCCGCAGAGAGCTGCCGGGCGAGAGCGTCCAGCTCAGTGGCGAGGGCGGTGGGGTATTCAGCGGGGAGTGGGAACTCCTGGAGTTTCGTGCTGGTGAACTCGTACCTTTCCATGAATTGGGCCGGTGTCCATCGGTTGCCACCCCCGCTGTTGTTGTCAGCCCCCGCCTTGTTCTGGCTTACCATCTGCATCCAGTATCCGGCAGTGGAGCTATTGAGCAGCCCAAGTAGCTGCACATGCTCCTCCTCCGTCGCACCCTTCTGCAACTTGATCACAGGAGCGGACTGCTTGAATACTTTGCCGCCTCGGTCCAGGGCAAAATGATTGTGTGTGGCCACGAAAGCAAAGGAGATTCCCAGCGGGACGGAGTATCGTTCCGGGTGCCAGCGGCTCCACTCATACCATGTGAGCCCAATTTCCTCATGCGTTCCCCCTGGCTCCCGTCGCTCACGCAGCATTGTGCGATGAACCCAGAGGTGGCGTGAAATATCGGCTGAAAGCTCGGCTTTGAGGTCACTTCTGCGATATGGAAATACTGACTCCGTGGTAACTGAGATCTCCCAATCCCGAACGGAGTCGCCTTCGGCAAGTGGGGTGATGTGTTCAGGGCTTACTCCGAAACGCGACCAAGTCCCAACTGGGCTGAAATACGCGGCGTCGTTACCTGTATGTGTATACCGTCCAATCGAGCGGCACAATTCGCCCAAACGCCTCGCTTTTGCTTCCTCGAGATTCCCGAGCATCTCTTGTCCACCGTCTGCGAGCACCCAAGGCTGTTTGGCGAAGTATCGGTTGCGATCGAGGTCCCCGACGGAAACCCACTGACTGACAGATCCCGGTTCCTCGATCTGCTGGACGATTGCTGTCCACACCAGTCCTTCCTCAGCATTGAACGGTGCCGAGGGCTCGCCCTGAACGCTGCGTACAGTTCGGATCGTCGCTTGTCGCTTAGATCCTTCCCTCGGTCGTCCGACGAGGATCACCGTCGGTGTCCCGTGCCCCGGGATGTATGCTCCCGACGTGTCGATCACTTCGGTGAGTTCGACTTTGTGGGCGAAATACTCCTCGATGAGCTTGGTGCCGAACTCCCGCTTCATAAAGGAGTTCGCTGTGATCTGGCCGACCATGCCGTAGCCGTTTCCGGCGCTTCCGCCCTGTCTAGCCAATTCGAAAAACCGCTGGGCGAAAGGCACGGATAGCGCGTACTGCAGTTTGCAAGCGCTGTATAGATCCTTGTACAGCTGGTTGAGCTGCTTGTCCTTGACCGTGATGTATGGCGGGTTGCCCACCACCACGTGGTAGCGCCCCTGCACTAGGATGCCGGGATACTCGTGCACGTCCTCTGTTGCGTACGAGAAGTCAGCGAGCGGGTCACCGGCTGCGCTGCCGTCCTCCCCCTCAAGGGTGAGCCCCAACTGCAGCTCCAGTTGCCGGTCCTTGATGAGCGAGTCGCCCACCGCGAGCTGGATGGGCCACTCGTAGCGCCGCGCCTCTTCGAAGGTGCGCATGCCGCTCGCGGCCATCGCCGCGACCAGGAGCCGGAAACGGGCCACTGCGACTGCGAACGGGTTGAGGTCCACCCCGTGGACCGAGTTCAGGGCCGCTCGCACCCGCTCGTAAGCGTCAATCTCGGGCCGCTGCTCAGCCCACATCCGCACAAGCCGCCGGAATGCGCCGAGCACGAAGTGGCCGGACCCGCAGGTCGGGTCGATCATCTTCAGCTCTTCGAAGCCGAACTCCCGCACTGCCGGGGTCATCGTCCGGTCGAGGATGAACTCCTCCACGAACTCCGGCGTCTGCAGCAGCGCGTACGTCTTGCGGGCCGCCTCGCTTAGATCCTGGTACAGGTCGCCCAGGAATCGGGTGTCCCAGCCCTCGGTGCCGTCCTCGCTCAGCGGGTCACTGAAGTCGTGCACGAGGACCGGCCTGCCCTCGCCTTCGTTCCCGTTGCCCGCGTCGGTGCGCTGCTCCCGCCAGAACGCGAGCAACGCGCCTGCGCCATCGTGCGAAAGCGGGATCTGGTAGAGCGGGTTGTGGTCGCGGTCGAAGAGCAGCCGCCCGGCTTGCCCGGCGCCCAGTTCGGCGAACGCTGTCTCCAGCCATCCGCGATATGTCGGGTTGGTGTCCTTCTCCAGGTACTCCTCGAACCGCGCCTGGGCGGTCTCCCGCCCTGCCACGTCGGGGGAGGTGATGTAGGGCTCGGCGATCAACCGGTTGTCCTCGCTAAACCGCACGAAGACCGTGCCGAGCACCCAGGCCACCGCGACCTGGGTGATCCGCTCGCCGAGCCAGGCGTTCCACGTCGCCGACGTACGGCCCAGCTTCCGGGCCTGCTCATACTCGCCGCGCAGCCGCGTTCCGACCTCGGGGACGGCTTTGACCTGCTGTTCCAGATCGGTCTCTGCCGCCTTGACCTGCTTCTGCAGGTCGGCGAGGAGGCTCTGGCGGTCGATCACGAACGGCTCCTGAGGAAAAAGGCGAAGGGACTGAAGAAGATCGGGTTAGGAGGAGGGGCGGGTCAGGCGTCCGGCTCGAGGTGTTTGCGCGCGACCCAGGCGTCAGGCACAACGATCCACTCGTCGAACCCCGCCTGGTACGGAACACTCTGCCCGGCCAACCGCGGCGCCCGTGCCGGATCGGACTGGGCGACGAGCAGCCACAGCGGGCTGCCGCCCTGCCGAGCCTCCTCCGCGAGGCGCCCGAGCAGGTCGAGCGCGTCGTAGCGGGCCAGCACCGCAGTGTCGGTAAGCAAAAGCGGACCATCGGCCTCCGCCAGCCGCTCCCGCAGCCGCGGCTCGATCCGCCCCCACGCCTTGTCGGTGCGTATGCGCAGCTGCTGATGGGCCCGGCTGCCCGGCTCGGCGGCGTCCGCCTTGAGGACGGTCTCCCAGGTCGGACGGGCAGCCTCGCCCACGACACCGCGCAGTTCGGCCACGAACAGTCCGGTCACCGACACCGGCCGAGCCCCGTACGGCTCGCCGGCCAGCCGCCGCACCGCGTCCTCGGCCCGCCGCTGGGGCACGGTCAGGACCCGGAAGCCGTCCTGCCGCGCCGAGTGCATAAGTCGCTGCTCAGCCTTGACGGCAGCGGCGACGGCCGCGTCCGCGTCGTACTGGGTTGGGGCGGAGCGGCGAGCCGCCGAGGCACCCCAGCTCGCCGAGGTCAGCCCAGCCGTGGCGTCCCCGGAGGGGCGATCCGGGATGAGCCGGAGCACCTTGTCGTAGCGGGTGGCCAGTTTCAGGTCGAAGCCGGCCTGCTTCAGGGCGCGGACCAAGGCGCTGCCCGTGGGCAGCTCGCGCGACGCCAGCGGATCGGTGCCCAGGTCGGGGAAGCGGGTGGCGACCCGCTTGTGCAGCGCGTCCACCGTCAGGCCCGGCTGCCGCTCCTCCTCGACGCCCGGCTGCACGGCGACCACGCCGGCCTGGGTGATCCGCAGCGCACGCACCAGGTCCAGGTCGCGCGGGTAGATCTCCAACCGCGGGGTGAGCGCGGCCCGGGTGGAGGCGGCGACCGCGATCTCGGCCGTGCGCCGCTCGTCCCAGCCCAGGCTGCCCGGTGGCCGTCGCACCGCGTCCAGCTCGGTGAGGACCGTGCTCGCCGTCGGCAGGGACTCAAGCGCCGCGAGCCGGTCGGCCCGCATGCCCAGGTTCAGCGCGTACTCCTGCAGGGCGGGCAGCGCCGGGGTGTCCGGGCCGTCCACGTCCTCCCGGACATCCAGGGCGAGCAGGCCGAGTACCGGATCGGCGCCCTTGGGCATGCGGGCGTGGAAGTAGCGGAAGAGCGGCGGGGACTCGTTGTCGTAACTCTCTCGTTCGACCACCGCACGCAGCAGCGACAGGGCGAGTGCACGCCGGTCGCGCCGCTCCACGTGCTGGGTGCCGCGCCGGGCGATGAGGGCGTCGGCGAGCTCGATCACCGGGGCCACCCGGCCGCGCTCAGCCAGAAGCTCCACCACCTGCTCACGCAGCAGCCCCAGGGCCGCGTCCTTGTACCAGCGCTCGCGCGCCTTCTTCACGATCTGCGGGATCCGGCCCGCGGTCAGGCCCACCGCATCGGCGACGTCCCGCTGCCGGACCCAGGCCAGGCCCCCGGGCAGCGTCCCTGTCTCATCGGGCAGCCGCAGCAGCAGCCGGATTGCTTCGCGCTCCTTGGCATTGGAGCGGGCACTACCGCTGGATGGCTTCGGTACGAGACGGGCGGCGAGGGCGTCCAGGCTCAGGCCGCCCAGCACCTGCGGGTCGGCGCCGTCCCCGTCGGCGGCGACCGACTCTGCGACCGCCCGCTCCAGGTCGGAGAGCTCCTGGCCCGCCGCCTTGCGGGCCTCCGCGCTGAGTGGCGCGGGAGCCGCCTTGCCCAGGCGTGCGTTCCACTCTTTCTGCCGGCGCTGGATCTCCTCCCGGGTGCGCGAGCCCATGCCCGGCGCGGTGAGGAACTTCTTCGCCGAGTATTCCAAGACGTCCCCGACGGTGTTCAGCCCCATCGCGAACAGCTGCGACTGCGCTGCGACCGTCAGACCCGCCACCGACAGCGGCGTGTTCCGGTCGGCGCGCTCGGCCTGCTGGTCGCGGACCTGCTCGGCAGAGACGTCGTCGTCCTCCCGCCCGATCCGCGGCTGCGCCGCCGACCCGGCAACCGCGTCGGTGCCGCCCTTCGCCCCGCGCCCCGACTTCTCACCGTGACCGGTGCTCGGCGCCGTGGTCTGCTGTGCGTCCAGGAAGATCCGCTGCCAGGCACGCTCCATCGGCTTGAGATCCGGGAAGCGGTCCTTCACATCTCGGGCCAGCGCCTTACGGAAGAACGCCACCAGGCCGTCCCGGACGGCCGGCTCAAAGGCGTCTGCCGCCAGCTGCGGGTACGGCCATTCCTTCGCATCCGTCTGCCGGGCCGTGACCGAGCCGTCACCCCAGCGGGGCAGCTCGTTCGACGCCATCTCATGCAGCGTCACGGCCAGCGCATACCGCTCGGCGTGCCCGTCGTACGAGCCGCGCGTGATGACGCCCACGAACGGGTCGAGATAGCCCTCGGTGCCCGCCTCGATCTCCTTCGCCGGGTACCCGGCGAGCGAGAAGTCGATCAGCACCAGCTGACGGGTGCCGTTGGGGCGGACCCGGATCGCGATGTTGTCCGGCTTCAGATCCCGGTGCCAGATCCCCTCCGCCTCCAAGTGCTCCACAGCACCGAAGAGGTACTTCCCGTACGCCTCCAGCTGGTCCATGCCCAAGCGGCCGTTGTCCCGCAGCTGGCGGGCAACGGTGTCCTCCCTGCGGCGCGGCCCCTTACTCGCACTGCCGTCCTCGTCCTTCAGCTCCCGGCTGTCGCCCACGTACTCCAGGACAAGGACCCGGCGCCCAGCCAATGTCAGGGGCTGCGGCTCGTACAGCGAAATGATGCTGGAGTCCCTGTGGATCCGGCCCAGGACCTCCGCCTCACGATCCAGGACAGCATGCTTGGCCTCGCTCAGCGCGACCTTCAGCACTGCCACCGGCAGGCTGCCGCTGCGCCGAGGCTCGCCCTCCAGATCCCGCACCAGGAAGGCCCGCGCGGTCGAGCCTGTACCGAGGCGGCGCACGACCTCCCAGCGTCCGGCCAGCACGTCCCCGGCCACGGCCTCCAGCGGGTCCTTCTCCGGCTCGGATCTTTCCTCGCCCACGCCTGCGGGTGAACCGCCGTCCCCGCCCGCGACTGCAGCCGCATCCCCGCCGCCCGGGACCTCCTCGACGAATGCCTGCTCGACGTACTCCAGCATCTCCAGGAAGTCGTCGACCGTGGACAGACGCCGACCCGGTTCGTACGCGGTGGAAGCCTCCACCAGATCGTCGATGTCCGGATTGAGACCGTCGACGAGCGCGCTGGGACGCAGACTCTCGCCGGCCTCCAGACGTGCCATGACCTCGCTCTGGCTCGCGCCAGGCGCTTGCCCGGTCACCAGCAGATAGGTGAGCACGCCGAGCCCGTACACATCGAGGCGCACCGGATCGGCCTTCGGAATCCTCAGCTCCGGAGCCAGATAGGGATCAGCCTGCTCGGCGACATGGAACCCCGTCACGTTAGTCGGAGCCAGGGTCAGCGGCCGGCCGCGGCTGGAGCTTTGCCCAGTGGCGATCTGCCAATCCGCGATCTGCGTCCACGGACGCAGCCAGCGCTGCTCCTCGCCAAGCTCCCGCCCGATTGGACCGCGGTCGCGCGGAATCACATGCACCGCGTGCGCCGACAGCGTGCGGTGGTGGACCCGCCGGGAGTGCGCGGAGCGCACCGTCTCGGCAAGCTGCCGCACCAGCGCGAGGCGCCCCTGCAGATCGAGACCCTCACCGTGCTGGACCAGGTAATCGTCCAGGCGCAGCGTCTCCGGGTGGTAGTCGAAGAGGATCGCGGGCCCGGCGGGATGCCCCGACGGCAGATAATTCTTCAGCTGTACCGCACCGGGATGACGAAAACGGCTGAGTACCGATGCCTCGCGGGCGGCGGCACGCTCCACCGAGCGCCGCTCGTCGTCGGAGGCACCACGTTCACGGAGGAAGACCCGCACCCGTGCCAGATCGTGCAGCTGGGAATGGCGTCCCAGATAGTCGGCCCAGGACGGCCCGGAGTCGAACGCCTTCGCCTCTAGGAGGTAGGAGCCCACCTCGTACTGGCGGCGGATCGGTGCGATACGGAGCTTTTTCAGGGCTGCATCGACAAAGCGGGATGCCTCGGCTGTGATCTGGTAGCGGGCGTCTCCCGGCGGCACGGCCAGCATCTCCACCAGCTGCTTGACCGTGAACACGCCGTTCATGTCGGCAGCCGGAAGGTTCACCTGAAGCTTGTCGTCCGTGAAGCAGACAGCCTCACCCACCCAGATCTTCGTTCGGTGCGCGGGCCGACCGGAGACGCCGTTGATCAGGCCCGACAGCTCCTTGGCCTTCCGGTTCGCCAGGTGCAGCGGATTGCCGTGCCGACGGCTGGTCCCGCTGGGCGTGGTCTGCACCCAGTCGTTGCCGCCGCCGTGGACCGAGCCGTGCCAGTCCTTCAACTCGACCAGGAAGACCCCGGCCGGCGCTACCACCAGAAGATCGACCTCACGGACGTGCCCGCTGTTCGCGGTGAACATGAAGTTCGTCCAGGCACGCCACGGCTCCTCATCTGGCAGACGTCGGCGGATCGCCTCAAGACCACGGCGCTCGTGCTCATACTCGGACTCGGTGACCGTCGTCCACCGGTCTTCCAGCATGCGGCTCCCCGTCCGTGTCTGTAAGCCTGCCGTAGTTCCTGCCGCTGCGTTCAGGAAGCACAGCTCAACCCTCGGACCGAATCCTAAAGGGTGTCACTGACATCAAGAGCGGCCTGAGCGTGCTACGACCGAGGCCGCGGAATCCCAGACCCGGCGTTGATGGAACGGGGCAGAGTGCGCCGCGAACGAATGTGCGCGGGATCGCCGGTTTTACCAACCGGCGATCCCGCGCTACGTTGCCGCGCTCGTGTGCGCCAATGATCAGCGTGAACGGCTGACGGCTGGGTCGGCCGTAAACATGGGCGTGGCCGGGGGACTGGTAGCGAGGCTGGTCCTGTGTTCGCGGCCCGCAGGCTGTGCCTGGTGCGTGCCGGTCTCGTGGGCGAGGGTTTCGGCGAGGCCGGCCAGCAGTGAACTCGGGGTGTGCGGGGACGCGGTGATGGCCCAGGTGGGCCGGTCCGGTCCGGGGCCGGCCCAGACGGTCCAGGTGGCCAGGTTCTGATTCGGGTGTTGTGCTGTGAAGGCGTCGAACTGGACGCCCACGTTCCCGTCGGGGGATGTCCAGCGGATCCATCGCCCGTCCACGGTGTGCTTCCATCCGGCGTCGGAGAGCGGCTGGGTGGCCGCGGTGACCATCTTCTCGTCCACCGGGACGCCGGTGGTCGTGTCCCAGCCGTCGCCGTCAGCGAGGTGGGTGAGCAGATCCTGCAGCACCGGGGCGGGGGTGGCGCCGGTCGCGGTGAGGACCCACATGCGGTCGGAGACGGGCGTCTCATAGGCCGCTACGGTCCAGGCGGTCTCGTGGGCCGGGGTCTCGTGGACGCGCTCGATGCGCAGGGTCTGCGACTCGTGGATGGCGTGGGTCGTGTCATCTGACCAGGTCCGCCACTTCTCGAACTCGCCGTGCCTGTCGAGGAAGGAGTCGAGGAGGGCGTCGTGGTTGCCGGCATCGGCCAGGTAGACGGGGACAGTCTCCGGCTCCGGGCGGTGAGGCCCGGGTTTCGCTGCACCGAGGTCCAAGGTGGCGCGGGCCTCGACGGCGGCGCGCTCGGCGTCGGTCAGAGGTGCCGGACCGGGGCGCATGTCGGTGCCGTGGACCTTCTCGAAGGCGAGCAGGGCCTGAGTGGGTGAGTCGAAGGTGTCGGCGACCTGGCGCAGGTGGTCCTCGCCGTGGAGGTAGACGGACTTGCCGCCCCGGTGGAGGTACGTGCCTACCGCGACGGTGGTGTGGCCGTCGTGGGCGTGTGCGTGGATGAGGAGATGGCCGTGGCGGATGTCGTCGTGGATCTTCTGCGCCTGGTTGGAGACCTCGCGGATCTCGCTGCGGGTGCACCACGGCATCGGATAGTTCGCCCAGGTCCATTCCTCGTCCATGGCCTCCCGGAGTCGAGGGGTGATTTCGACGGTGATGCCGTCGGCGGACAGGTGCTTGGCTGCGTCCCTGGCCCAGTAGGGCTCCTCGTGGTCGATGCGGGCCAGGACCAGGACGTTGTCGGCTGCGACGGTCCAGTCGGCTGCCTCCAGAGCCATGAGAGCAATGCGGGCCTGACTGCCGGTCAGGACGGCGGTCACGGCGCTGGGATGGGTGGGGTGGGTGTCGAGGCGGACGTGGGCGTCGATAGGGGGAGTCACGTGGGGGTGTCGTCTCTTCTGCCGGTGGCCGGGCCTTCGGGTCCGGCCACCGGCGTGTGCGGGGTGCTATCGGGTTGCTCGCGCGGCGCGGGCGGCGTGAGCGGCCGTCGTGGTCGGCGGACCGGCGCGAGTGGCAGGTGCCGGCCGCGGCCGTGGTGGCGGGACAGTTCCGGTGGCGTGCTGCCAGCGGGTGCGCACGGCCCTGATGTCGGCGAGGGAGCGGCGGGCGCCGACCACAAGCTGGAACGGGGTGTTCGCCGGGTCTCCTGCGTACGCCGAGATGCGCCGGCCGGCGTGGTCGGCGGTGGCTAGGAGGGAGCGCTGCAGGGCGCGTTCGGCCCAGTGCTCCACGGATCCGGCCGGTTCGGCCAGCAGGCGGAGCACCTTGCTGGGTTCACTCGCGTTGTCGAGCAGGCCGCGCTGTTGGGCTTCCCATAGGACGGTGACGGGGTCGACGGGCTCGCGGCGGCGGGCCAGGGCGGTCAGGCATTGCCACAGGCCGGCGTGCAGGGGCCGGGTCAGGTCGTCGGGGAGCAGCCACCGGACGGACTCGATGTCGGCGGGGTGGGCGGTGGCGGTCGCGAGGAGCAGCTGCTCCTCCTCGGCTGCCTCGGTGTGGTCGGTGGTGATGGCCGGCGGCGGTGCCGCGGTGCGGGGGAGCACTCCGGCGCGCGGCGGGAAGCGGCTCGTGATGTCGTCCACGACCGCGGCGAGCGCGTCGGCCTCGGCGAGCACTGTCTCGACTGGGTGCGGGAGGGACGCGTCGTTGACAATCTGGGTGAGGCGTTCGGCGGCCGTCTGCAGGCGCCGGCGGGCGTGTTCGGCCTCGACCATCCTGGCGTAGGCCGGTGCATGGCGGGGCCAGGGGCAGACCTGGACGAGGGTGTGCAGGTAGGAGGCGGTCAGTCCGCGCGCCTGCTCGCGCCCCGTGGCGAGCACTTGGTCGAGCCACTTGGTGTTCTTCGCGTGCTCGGCGGGGTCGGGCGGAGGCAAGGTGCTGATGGCGGCGAACAGGGCAGCGTGCGCGGGGGTGGAGAAGGAGTCGGCGGCGATGCCGGTCACGTCGCTGAGACGGTGTGGATCCAGGAGAAGGGCGCCGAGGAGGGCCTGTTCGACGTGGAATACCGGCTGCGGCGGTGCGATGGCGTCGAGGTCGTCTTCTTCGGGTTCGGGGACGTGGGGCATCAGGCTGCGAGGGTGAAGTCGTCGGGGTCGAGGGTGACGCCGAGGTGCGGGGCGAGGAGGTGGCCGGCGAGCAACGGGGGCACGGCGTTGCCGATCTGGGAGAACTGCTGGCCCTTGTTGCCGGCCCAGGGGTAATCGGCGGGGAAGGTCTGCAGGAGGCCGGCCTCGCGGGCGGTGATCCGGATCGGCTCCGGCACCGCCGACGTGTCCGTGTCGTCGGTCGGAGGCGAGGCTGGTTCGGCGACCCAGGTGCACTCGTTCGCGCGGTGCCCGAAGAACAGCGTGCCCGCCGGCTCGGACAGCGGGCGGACGGTGGCGTTGGCCTGGTTGTTGCTGCGCAGGGACCAGGACCAGCGGTGGGCATCGGCGGTGAACGTCGGCGCCGGAGCGTCGGCGGCACGGTTCTGCCGTGCGCCGTGCCGTGCCTTCCAGCCAGTTCCTTCGCGGCGGGACTGCAGGAGAACACCGTCCGGCCTGGGCATCCAGGTGCCGCGCTCCCGGGCGTCGGAGAGCGACTTGCGGGAGCCCGAAGGGAACGGTTCGGGTCCGCCGCCGGGCCCGCCGCCGGCGCAGACGGTGGGAACGGGCCGGTCAGTCGCGCCCCATCCCAGGGCCTCTGCCATGCTGACCCAGCGGGCGCGGCCCGGACCGAACAGCGAGTCAGGCTCGGCGACCTGGGCGTGCGTGGGGGCGGGAGGCTGTGCCGTACGGACCCGGGAGGCGAGCAGGATCGCTCGCCTGCGCGTCTGTGGAACGCCGAAGTCGGCGGCGTTGAGGATCCCGTACCAGACCGAGAACCCCCAGGACCGCAGAACGGCCGCGTACTGCTTCCACAGCGGCAGGACCTCCGGCACTTCCTCCATCGCGACCCACTCGGGCTCGCCGACCGTGTTCAGGGCATGCAGGTAGCGCATCGGCTCGGCCGCGAGTAGGGAGCGCTCATCGCGGCAGGCGGCGAGGAGGCGCTCGCGGGTGTCGCGTCCGGCGGCGAGGTCCTCCACTGCCGTGTGCACCAGCGGCTGGTCGAGCAGGCCGAGGCGTTTGCCGGCCATGCTCCATCCCTGGCACGGCGGGGAGGCGATCAGCCCGCGCGTGCGGCCGAGGAAGGGCCACGTCGGATACATGGCCACGTCGGTCCGGATCGTCAACTGCCCGGCGGCCACTCGCGTCTTGCAGGCCCATTCGTCCCATTCCAGGCCGACGTCGCGCACACCGAAGACGCCCAGTGCCCTGCTCCAGCCGCCCGGCCCCGCGAAGAGGTCGAGTATCACGTGGCCAGCCCGAAGTCGTCGCGGGTGAGAACGTCCGTGTCCCCGCGGCACGCCCAGGGGGAGCAGCCGTCCACGACGCCGTTCTCCAGCGCGTCGGCTTCGTCCGCGTCTATGCGCAGTGCTGCCCGTTCGGCGGCGGTGACGTGGTCGATCGGCGCCTGGCTCAGCGGGACGCGGGAGCGGTGCAGGAACGCCTCGCCGAGCAGTCGGCTGCCCGAGGCGTTGGCGCGGGCATTGCCTTGCCGGATGGCCGCATCGAATTCGACGACGTCCGCCCACTCGGAAGGGGATGTGTCCCTGATGTGCCTCCACTGCGCATTTCCGTGGAACGGGCATCCCAGGCAGCTCGATTTCGGTGTCTTCGCCAGCCCGAGCGAGGTCAGGTAACGAACGCAGTCCGCTCTGCTCCAGCCAAGGTCCAGGAGTGGATGCCGGTTGCGCATGTATTTCACGTCGGCGTCTTTGGCGCGGTGGAACTCGTCGGTGGAGATCCCCACCCACTGCTCAACGAACACGCCCTTGGGTATGCGCGAGGGGTAGGGGTGTCCGAGGAGTTCGCGTACCTTCTGCTTTATTGGTTTCACCTTGTATTCGCCGGTGCACTGCCTGCGGGTCATGCCGGGCCGCCCGTCCTTGTTCAGGATGTGCAGGGGCATGGAGGCGAAGCGGTGGTCCGGATTTAGGGCGTCGCTGCGAATGTTTCCGGCTGAGACGCGGAGGACCGGTATGCCGGCGGGCTTGGCTATCTCCTGTTCCAGTCGGTCCAGGTGAGCGTAAACGGCTTTGGGTTCCCATCCGGTGTCGGCGAATATCGCGTAGTCGACCTTCGGGAGGATCCCTTCGGCGGAAAGGGCGAGCAGGGTGCTGGACTGAACTCCCGCGCCCAGGGAAAGGGCACGGAATTGAGGCTGATCTGAAATGGTCTGTCCTGGAGATGGGGAAAATGGGGGCGCGCCCTCAATGAGGCTGGTGCGTCAGCCGGCTGGGCGGGATTAGCCGGTCGCGGTGTATGGCGTGGTGGAGGGTGGGGATGCGGTCGAGGAGGTCGGTGGCCGACTCGATGAACTGCTGTGGTGAGGGGCGGATGAGGATGGCCGGCCCCTTCGTGGCGTTGGCTCGGCGGCGTTGGTTCTCCACGGCGCGGGCGAGGGCTGCGGTCAGTTCGGCGCTTGCGTCCTGGGCGGCCTTGGCGATCTGCGCGATGTGGTCGAGGAGCAGCAGCTTCCCGGCCGTGGTGTGCGGCGTGTGCTGGGCGAGGTCGAGGAACAGCCGCAGGGCGGCGCTGGCGAGGTCTTGGGCGTCGTTGATCCGCGCGGCCAGTGCGTGCGCGTGGCCGATGGCGTTGGTGCGCAGGGCTCGGTGCAGGACAAGGGCGTCGGCCACGATCCGGTCGAGGGCCTCGGTCAGGGTGGAGCGATCAGAGCGATCAGGCACGGGTCTCCGTGAGGGTGGTCGGGTGCAGGGCTCGGGCGAACGCGGCCGTCAGGTCCGGGGCTTGGGCAGGGTCGGTGGCCAGGGCGCGAACGACGGGGGTGCCGATGACGACGGCGTCCACCAGCGGGGCGACGCGTGCGGCGAGGGCTGGGGTGGAGATCCCGACTCCCGAGACCACGGGCAGTGGGCTCGCGGCGCGTAGGCGCTGGGTGAAGTCGGCGAGTCCGGGGATGTCGAGCGGGCCTCGGTAGCCGGTGGGGGCCGTGGTGGCGGGTGCGTAGAGCCATCCGGAGGCGCCGGCGACCGCGGCCGGGAGGAGGGGGTCAGGGGTGGTGCGCGGGATGAGGTGTGGGGTGCGAAGGCCCGTCGCTCGTGCGATTTTGTGCCAGCGGGCCGTTTGGTGGGCGGGCAGGTCGACGATCATCACGCCGGCGGCGCCGGCGTCGGCGAACAGGCGGGCCACGTACGCGGGGCCGTGGCGGCTCACGGGCTCCCAGTAGGTCATGACAACGGTCGGCCGGAGGCTGGCGGCGTGTTCGACGGCGCGCACGGCGTGGTCGAGGGCGTTTCCGCTGCGCAGGGCGCGGTGGTAGGCGGTCTGAATGACGGGGCCGTCGAGGCGGCGTCCTCGGTGGGCAGGCCGACCTCGAACAGGTCGGCACCTGCCTGCGCGAGCTGGTCGAGGTGCTGGCGCTGTGCGGTTGCCGGGTACAGGCCGGCGGGGACGAACACGCCCAGCGCACGGGGTCCTTGGGTGAGGCGGGTGTGGAGGGGATCGGCGGTGGCCAGGTTGGAGCCTGCCTTTCCCGGCGGGTGGGCTGTCGCCGGAGGTCAGCGGCGGCGCCCGGCCGGTGGAGTCGTGGGCGCGGGTGGGCTGGCGGTGTGGCGCGGTTGCGCGGCAGGCGGCACGGCCGCGGCGGGCTGGCTGCTGAAGGCGGGGGCGACGGCGTCGAGGGTCTTGGTGACCTGCTCGGCCTGGTCGTGGGCGTCCCGGAGCTGCTCGGCGACGCTGTCGGGGAGCCGGTCCCATTGGGCCTGGTACTGGTAGCGCTGGATGATCTCGGTGGCGTTGCGTAGCTGCTCGGCGAGCTGTTGCAGGATCGCGGTCTGCTGCTCGGGGGCGGTCGCGGTGTGAGTGGCCTGCAGGAGCGCGTCCAGGGCGGTGGGCAGCGGATCGTCGTCCGTGGGAAGGCCGTAGAGGCGGGCGTGCAGTGCTTGGGCGAAGACCGTCACGGGGCCGCCGCAGGAGCCGTGATCGTACTTGGCTGCCGCCTGTCGGCGGACGCTGAAACTGACGGCCATGTCACGGGGAGCAGCGCCGGGGCGGATCTGGTCGGCAAGCGCGCAGGCGAGGTCATGCGCGCTCGGGGTGTCGGATGACGTGGCAAGACTCCAAGAGGGAAAGCGGTCAACGGCTGGAGTGCGAAGGTGTGTACCGCCGCGCGCCCTTGGCCGCGGCTCGACGATCGTTCACACCCCGACCCCCCGCGTGGGGTCAGCGGGTGCGACGGCGGGCCGCAGGCGTGGTCGGTGAGCCGGGGGCGGCAGCTGACGGGCGGCGGGGAGCGGGAGGGATGTCGGACGGCGTGGGGATGCCGAGGTCGACGCGGACACTGAGACCGTGGGTGTAGGCGTGGGTTTCGGCAGCTGTCACAGCGCCGAGCAGGCGGCGCTCGTCTAGTCCGTCCGGCGGCCGATAGGAAGAGCCGTTCGGGGTGAAGCCGTGCCGTTCCAAGAGGGAACGGGCGGCGGCGGTCCTGGCCGTCACCGCCACGGTGCCGTCACAGAAGTGGAAACGAATCTCCGGATCGGCGACGGGACTGCCGGGGCTCCAGCGGGTCGTCCAGCAGAGATCGATCAGGTCGTGGGTGTGGGCCAGGAGCCCGTACATGGCGACCCCGGCGCGATCGTGCGCGTCCTGGGCAGTGCCCGGGGGGAGCAGGTAGAGCGTGCGGCCGAGGTGCTCGCGGGCGAGGTACCCGGCCTCGGTCAGCAGCCGGTCGGCATCGTGGATGCGGCGGTTGATGATGACGAAGGTGTGCCCGTCGTCGATGGACCCGATGAACACATCGGGGATGTCCAAAGGAGACACGGTGGTCCAGGGGATCGGGGAACGGGATCTGGTGGCTGTTTCAGCGGGCCCGGCGAGCCTGCACGTGGTGGTACCGCGCCTGCCGAGCGGGACGGCCGCGGTGATGACCGCGTCCAGCGCTGCTGACGGACGTCATGTCGTCGCGTTCGTGGGATGCATAGGTGCCGATGAGCGTGTCTTGTCAGGGCGCTTGCCACAGTGTGCGAGCGATCTGCGAGGTTCCGCGGTCCGTCCGCGGCCGGGACGGCGTGTGCCAGCCCGGCCTTGGAGGACGGTGGGCCAGGACGCGCCACCCCGCGCCGCGCAGCGAGGCTCCGCTCTCCCCTGCCTGCGTATAGGTGATCAGCCGCCGGTATCCGAGCGCTTTGGCCGCTCTCCAAGCAGCTCCGTAGGGCAGGGAGTTGGCGTTGCGTGTGCCGTCACTGGCGGTGCGGGTGACTTCGAGGGTGGTGCCGTCGTCCAAGTGGCGGGCGACAGGGCGGCCGACCACGGCCACGGCGCGCAGGATGTTGGGCTCGTCGGCGGCACCGAGGGAGAAGATCTGTCCGGCGGGCGGCGGGTGGTGCCGGTGCCAGAGGCGGACGAACTCCTTGGCGTCCCGAGAGCGGACGGGCACCAGGTGCAGGCGCGATTCGCTCACGCGGCGGGCCCGAAGTCGGACTGGACCGGTGCGTGCTTGGCGATGGCCCGGGCGGTGATCGCCTTGGATGCGCGGTCGGACGCCGCGGACAGTTCTGCCGCGCCGGGCTCTTGGTACCACGGGCGCAGGTCGAGCATGGCGGCGCGCAGACCGGTGGCGAAGCAGAGGGCCGTGCCCTTGGGCAGGGCGCGGATCTCGTCGGCGGGAAGGATCCGCTGCTGTCGCATCGACACCGAGGTCGACTTGCCGGACTCGGAGTGCGAGGTCGAGGTGGTCTCGACGTCGTGGTCGCCGATCAGGCGGGACAGCTTGTCCGCGAAGTCGGGGTCGTCGATACCGGAGCCGATGACCTTGACGGTAGAGGCGGACCACATGGCGTCCATGCCGGCGTCCCCCCAGACCTTCTGGCCCTGGCGGTAGGACTGCAGGATCGTGATCGGGATGATGCCGCGCGACCCGAGGTGCGAGTACAGGTCCGGAAGGTCCGAGATCTTGCACACGTTGGCGGCCTCGTCGAGGATCGCGAGCATGGGCGGGTCGAGGCGTCCTCCGGCGCGTTCGGCCTGGGCGGTCGCGGCCCGCATCACCGAGTCGGCGCACGCCGCGATCAGCGCCGAGGCTCCGCCTCCGCCGTCCTTGCTGAGCAGGAAGAGGGTGTCGGTGGAGGTGACGAACTCGGACGGCCTGAACTCGGGGACGTTCTTCTGCGGGGTGACCCAGGCGGCGATCTCGCTGTTGAGCAGCGCGGCGGCGTACTGGCGGGCGGTCTCGTAGATGCCGTCCCGGGTTTCCGGCGGTCCTTCCACGGTGCCCTTGAGCTGGGCGGCGACGGCGGTGAAGTCGTGGTCGCGGAGGATGTCGAGCGGGGTGCGGTCGGCGGGGAAGGCCAGCCACTGCATGACGTCGGTGATCGGCCGCTCGTCCAGGGCCGCGGCGAGGAAGAGCTGGGCGAGGATGTTGGATCCGGCCTTGGACCAGAAGTCGCCCTGCTGGGAGGCGTCCACGGAGGCGGCGAGGAAGTGGCCGGCCAGCCGCCCGGCGCCATCCAACGTTTTGGCGTCCGCCAAGGGGTTCCACCACATCTCGCGTGCGGCGTGCGCGATCTGCTGCGGGTCCATCGACCACACCCATCCCACCGCGGCGCGGGCGTCGTAGGTGGCGGTGAACGCATCGCCGGCGGCCTTGTTCGAGGTCAGCAGGACCGGGCCGGGCGCGGCGAGGATGGAGGGGATCGCGAGCGAGGTGGTCTTGCCCGAGCGGGGCGCCATGATGGCGACGGCCACGTCCTCGTAGCCCATACGCACCTCGTGCTTGGTGTTCTGCAGGTTGCCGAGGAGGATGCCGGTGTCCCGGGCCTCGATGTGCTTGGCGTCCTTCAGGCTCGGGCGCAGGGAACGGGCCTTGTCGGTGATCGCCTTGGCCATCAGCGGTTCGATGTCCCGGGCCTTGGCCATGCCGGTGATCTTCTTCTTCCGGCCGCCGCTGCGGTTCTTGTGCCGGGCCCACAGGATGCCCGCTGTTGTCCCGAGGGCCAGGAGGAGGAGAACGGGAACGATGCGTGCCCCGATCAGCAGGGATGTTTCTCCCGCGTGGGGCCAGAGGCGCTGGGGGTGGAGCAGGGCGGTGGTCGGCTGGTACGGCGCCCAGCCGCCTCCGGTGAGGTAGGCGGTGATGTTGCCGGACAGCCAGGCGAGGTGGGACAGGGGGACGACGACGGCTGCGACTCCGATCAGGAGGCGCAGGACGATGTCGTACCCGTCGGTGGAACTGTTGGAGGAGGTGGGGGGCAAAGAGTTACGTGCCTTCCGGGCGGGGGCGGGGCATTCAGCGGCTGCGGCTGTTCCTGGCCGGCGGCGGGCGCGGCGGGCCTGGAGTTGCCGGCGGGACGTCGCTGAAGGCGGCGATGAGTTCGACCGGGATGCGGGCGCCGAAACTCGCGTACCAGGCGGGCCGGTCCGCCTCCGCCGCATGGTTGAGGGTCCACCACTGTCCGTCGGGGTCGGGTTCCAGGCGCAGGAGGGCCTTCTGGTTCGCGCTGGAGAGCAGGACGCGGGGCATCAGGGGGTCGTTGCCGTGGCTCCAGCCGCAGGCACGGTGCAGGGGGACGGTGATCCAGGCGGGGGCACCGCCGCCGACCAGGTGGCGCGGCGTGATGAAGTCGACCTCGACGGTCTCGGGAGTCGGGGGCGTGCTCACTTCCGTGCCGTAGCTCGCCGGTCGGGCGCGGTGGCCGGGGCCGGTGTCGGTGTGGGAGCCAGGGGTGAAGGGGCTTTACGGGCGGCCGTGTTGATCTCGCGGAGCGCCTTGCCGTGGGTGGCCCAGTCGTCGAGGTAGCTCCACGATTCGGCGTGATGTGCGGCGAGTGCGTCGTCGAAGTCCGGGGTGCCGGGCTTGGCGGTGGCGGGGAGGGCGTCGCGGGTGACCAGCCATTGCTCGTGCAGTTCGTCGAGTCGGTCGAGTGCGTCGCGCAGGACGCCCAGCTGGTAGACCCAGCGGCTCTGCACGTTGGTCTCCGGCAGGTGGGCCAGTTGCGTTTCGGCCGTGGCCAGCAGGTGACGGACGCCGTACCGGAGCGGCTCGAATGCCTCGGCGGTGTCGGCGTCGCGCTGGCTCGCGCGCCTTCCGTAGGCGTGGTCGTCGTAGGGCCATCCGTCGAGGTCGGTGTGCTCGTCGGAGTAGGCGTCCCAGGCGTCGAGGATCTTCTTGCTGTCGCTCACGTAATGGTCGAGGTGACGGAGAAGGGCGCGGTGTGCGCGGTGATCGGCGGAAATGGGAAAGGGGTCCTGTCGGTTCAGCGACGGGCGGCCGGCTGGGCGGTGTGGGCCGGCGCCGGGGTCGGTGCGGGTTTCGTCTGCTGCTTGCGGGCGGAGCGTGCCCGGCCGCGGAGCGACGCGATACGGGCAGTGTGGGCGTCGACCACCTGCTGCGGGCGCAGCGGGCTGGGCTCCTGTATGGCGCTGTAGTGGCCAGTGCGGTCGTACATGCCGCGCTGGAGCGGGCTGCGGTCGGCCAGCGCGGTGAGGAACGATCCGACATGGTGGGCGGGGACGTCCTCATCGAAGTAGGCGTGCCAGATGCGCGGGCCGGGGAACTGCCCGTCGCCGGGCTCGCAGGTCTCAACGTGCCAGGACGACCGGTCACTGAATTCGCTCAACGGGCGCAGTTCGATGTGGCACATGGAGTCCGGTGAGCGCGCCGTACCGTCCGAGTCGCGGTGCCAGCCCGCCGAGGTCACCGGCTGCCACGGGTCTGGCTGTTGTGGCGGCGGGGCGATGAGGGCGTCGGTGAAGCCGGTGAGGACCTCGGCGGGCACGAGTTCACCGAACTCGGCGTACCAGCCGGGCTCGGTGTCGGTGGGCTCGGCCCGCAGCCGCCACCACGCAGAGGTGGCGGACTGCGGGTCGAACTGGAGGCTGTGGCGGAGGTCGGGACTGCGCAGGACGATCTCGGCACTCAAAGGGTCGGAGACGGCGCTCCATCCGGCGGCGGCCAGGCCGTGGGTGACGTGGCGGGCATCCCCGGGGCCGGCGAGGTGGCGGGGGCTGGTGTCGAAGGGGATCCGCCAGGCGTGCTTGTCGGCGAACCCGGCGAGCTGCCGTTCGCTCAGTGGCACCGGCCGCACCCCGGCTCGCTCGAGGCGGCGCTGACGATCTGCTTGCGCAGCTCGTCCAGGACGTAGTGGAGCATGTACTGGTCGGTCTGCACCCACGCGGCGGCACGCAGCTCGGTGACCAGATCGCTGATCTTCTCGCTGCGTGGTGTGTTCGGGTGGCTCTGTACGGCGCGGGCGAGGGCGCGCAGGGTGTCGCCGAGTTGGATGGGCAGGCCGGTGTATTCGTCGAGGAGGGGCTCGACGAGAGCGAGCGCCTCCTTGGGGTCGGGGTTCTCGCGCAGGTATTCGGTGAGGCGGCACAGGGTGTCGGTCGCGGCGCGGATGGTGTCCGGGGTGAGTGCGGGCATCGGGCTCCTCGGGGTGGTGGGTGTCGTGGTCAGCGGCGGGTTCGTGCGCCGTCGGCGGCGGCGTGGGCGCGGGCGGTGGTGCGCGGTCTGGTGCTTCGGGCGCTGTTGCGGGCCCAGGTGGCGGCTCGGGCGGCCGTGATGCGGGCCTGTTGCCAGGCGCTGAGTTGGGAGGGCTTGACGCATACCGACCAGGTGCGGATCTGCGCGCTGTGGGGTACGCGTCCGCGCGGGCGCATCACGGGGTCGGGGCTGGCGAGTTCGGTGGAGAAGGCTTGCACGAGGTGCATCGGGGTGTTCGGCGTGAAGTGGGCCGTCCAGCCGTTGCCTTGCTTGTCCTGCGCTCCGCTCCACCACATCGCCGCCCCGTCGGGGTTCTGGCGGTACTGCATCCAGGCGGTGCCATCGGGGCTGGTCGCGACGTAGTGTTCGCCCTCGAAACGCGTGTGCCAGTTCTGCTCCTGCAGTGGAGCCCAGACGTTGGGGGCGTGTGCGGAGCGGGGACGGGTGAGGGCGTCGGTCAGGCCGGCGACGATCTCTACCGGGGCCTGACGGCCCAGGTGCGCCGACCACTCGCC
Organism: Streptomyces sp. NPDC002676; assembly: GCF_053592455.1. NCBI lineage: Bacteria > Bacillati > Actinomycetota > Actinomycetes > Kitasatosporales > Streptomycetaceae > Streptomyces > Streptomyces sp. NPDC002676. The sequence goes on from NZ_JBSFVT010000006.1 coordinate 471,099, forward strand.
GCTGGCCCCGTCTGCCCGGCCGTGGATGGTCCAGCCGCCGGGAAGGACGTAAGGGTCGTAGGCGACGCGGACGGTCCGGTCCGGGCTCTCCATGAACAAGGGGCCGCCGGTCTTGGACTTGTCCCGCCAGCCCGAGGCGCGCAGGAACTCCGAGACGTGCCGGACGTCGCCGCCGCCTGCCAGGGCACGGGGCTGGACGAGGTAGTGCTGCTCGGCCTGCTCGCCGGGCCCCCAGCCCTGCCACTGCTTCTTCTTCACCGGCGCCGCCGGACCACGAGTGGTGCGGGCACTGGGCGCTTCGCCGCGGTGGTGGCGGGCTGGGTGCTGACGTGCGCCAGGGCGTCCTTGTGTTCGTCCAGGTCGAGGGTGATGTCGTGCAGTTCGTTCGAGGCACGGCCCAGAGCGAGCCACACCTCCGCGGGGAGCGCGCCGCGCTCTGCCTGGTCCTTGGCGAACACGCTTCCGGTGGCGACGAGGTGAGTGACGCCGCCGAGGACTCCGGCGTCCGGGTCGAGAACGCGGGCGATGATCTGCGCGGCCTGGGGTGGGGGAAGCTGCGAGAGGTGGTCGGCGAGCTGGCCGAGCTGGCGGGTGATCTCGTCGGCCAGTCTCACCGGATAGGGGGCGGGGTGGGACATGCTCCTCCGGGGCGGTGAACGGTCAGTGGTGGTGGCGCTGCCCGACGCGCTGTGACTCGGTGAGGACGCCCTCCGGGCGGGCGCCGGTCAGCGGGGAGGCGTGGTCGGGACCGGTCGGTATGCAAGCGCGCAGATAGCGGCGGAACAGGGCTGTGGCGAGCCGGGGCTTGAGACGGTTGCTGATCGGTGGGGGTGTGCGGGGTGCTACGGGTTTCTCCGGGAGTCGGGCGGTGTGCTGGGCGGCCCCGGCGTGGTGCCGGGGCCGCTCGGGCGTCTTACGGGGTACGGCGGGCCGGTGCGGAGTGCGACGGGGAGCCGTCCGGTGCCGGTTGCTGCGCTGCGGGACGGGCCGCTCTGGTGCGGAGGCCGTGCATGGCCAGCCGGCAGGCGGCTTCGTCGAAGACGCCGGGCGTGCACTTGACGTCATGACCGGTCAGGAGCAGGGCGGGGATGCCCAGGTCGGCCTCCGCCTGGTTCATCGAGTCCTGGCGGTTGGCGTACGGGTGCCGGACGGGGTCGGCGGCATGGATGCCGGGGCTGAGGTAGGCGCGGTCCGTCCGGCGGGGTGCTGGAGGGCGGTACCGATGCCGAGCGCGTCGAGGCGCGGGCCGATCTCGCGTAGGGCGCGGGCCTGGACCTGGGTGTCGTCACCACCCAGGCGGTAGATGCCGCTCTGCGGGTCCTGGATAAAGCCGTGGGCGACGAGGATCGTGCCGGCCCGGTCGTCGGCGGGGGCGGTGGCGACGCTGCCGTCCGGCTGCCAGGTCAGGACGATCCGGTCCGGCTGGGAGGGCTGGATGCCACCCAGGGCGTTGTGCCGGACCTGTGCGAGCGCACGGTCGTAGCGGGCGAGCAGATCGCCAGCGACCTGCTCGGCACTCAGGAACGGGTCGTCTGCCAGGGCGACGCCGTTGGGCTCAGGGACAGCCCGGTACGCCTCGTCGGGCAGGGCGCGCGGGGCGACGGCGGCGAGAAGGAAGCCGTCGCGTCCGTCGTGCCGGTCCAGGAGGACGAGCTGGGCGCCGTCGGGGCGGCTCAGGACGGCTGCCTGCGTCAGCGGGTGCTCGGCGAGGGAGGCGGCGACCAGGTCCAGGTCCCAGATCCGGTCGGCGATTTCGGCGAGGTCGTCTTTGGCGTCGGCTGTCAGGTGCGTGCTGGTCCAGGTATCGGGGAGTTCACCGGCGAGGACGTCGGCGTACGAGGCGAGGTGCTCGGAGGTGTCGTGGTCGTGCATGGTGTCCTTGGGCAGTTGCAGGGGCTCAGCGGCGCAGGCGGGTGGCACCGACGGGCGGCGGTGCCGGGGCCGGCAGTGCACGCGGCGGGGGTGGGCAGGCGTACACGGCGGAGCGTTCGGGCTCGTGGTCGGGCACCTGCTCGGCGCAGGGGCGGCGGCCGGGGTGAGGGGCGTGCCGGTCGGCCAGCCGTTCGCGGGTGTACGCGAGGTCGGAGTGGATGACGCGGACGTATTCGTCGGCGAGGTAGCGCAGGCGCCGGGCGGTGTGCGGATCGGTCGCGTTGCCGAGTTCGTCGAAGAACTCCGCCAGAGCGCCGAGGGTTTCCTCCAACCCGGCGAGGATGCCGTCGTGGGGCGCGGTGAGTTCGGTGAGGATGTCGGCTGCCTCGGCGGTGTCGGTGGCTTCGCGCAGGCGTTCGGCGAGGTGGGAGACCGAGGTACCGAGCGTGGGATAGCGCGCGGGGCGGGCGTCGGTGTCGAAAGGTTCGTCGCAGTCGACGTGGTACCCGGCAGCCCGCAGGCGCGCTACGGCATCGGTGGCGAGACGGGACTCGTCGTCCTCGGTGAGGCCGGCGGGGGCGCGGTGGTAGGTCTCGTGGAGGCGGACGACCGCGATGAATCCCGCGCGCTGGAGAATGCTGTGTGCCTCCAAGTCCCCGCCGCGCGCGAGGAGTTCGCTGGATTTCGAGTCGCGGCGGATGTCCATGAAGCGGCCGGTATGGGGCAAGAAGGCGTTGCTCCTACGGAGATCTGTGGGCGGTGTGCCGGGCAACGGGCGGTGCAGCGGCGATCCGGGACCGGCGGACCAGGTGGGCCGCGGTGGTGTCCAGGTCCTGCTGGATCGCGTGGAGCCGGCGGGCGATCAGCTCCAGACCGTGTGCCGCTTCGATGCTGGCGGCTCCGGGCTGGCGGGCGATGCGGTGAGCGGTGTGCTCGATCAGTCCGCGGACCGTGGCCAGCGGGCCGGCCTGCTCGTCGGCGAGCTGCGTAAGGACGCTCGCGAACTGCGCGGATGCGGTGGGCGCCGTACGGACAGCGGGGCGTATCGCGGGTCCGGTGCGGGCGGGGATCAAGTTGAGGTCCTGTTCGATGCGGCGTGCCTCGTCCGCAAGGCGCCGCAGTATGTCTGAGGGCGGGGTGCGCCAGGTGCCGTCGAGGTGGATCAGGTTGGCGATCAGGTCCAGGCGCCCGGGCTGTGCCTGGACGGCGATCCACCGCCAGCCGTGCTCCGCGGCGCCGGGTATCTCGATACCGGCGGCTCGCGCGAACCGGTGAGCGGTTTCGGCCCACTCGGGACCGGTCAGCTCCCGGTCGTCCGGGTGGAGGCGGATGTCGAGATGGAGGATCGCCCGCCAGTGGTCGTCCGCACTGGCAGTGAACGGATGCTCCAGGTAGGGATCTTCGAGGTGCTCGGCCCACTGAACGGACGTCCAGGTTCTCTGCTCGTCATCCGGGGTGTAGTAGTCCAGGCCCGGCCAGTGGGCGACGATGGTGTACTCCGTCAGACCCTCGTTCGGGGAAAGGGGCCGCCCGAGTGCCTCGGCGAGCGGGTCGCGCGGCGAGTGGGTCCGCGCGTGCAGGCGGGGGATCATGACGGCACCCCGCTCGACGTGCGGGTGGGCGGCCGATGCTGATGAAGGTCGCGGGCTATGCAGAGCAGGGAGCGCTCGCGGACCAGGTCGGCGTGCACCGAGGTGTCCCCCGGCGGGAGACAGTCGATCGCCCTGTCGATGGCGCCCAGCCCTTCGTCGTACCGGCCCAGCCGCCGCAGGGCACCCGCCACGCGGAAGAGGACGATCGGGTCGCTGCCGGTGGCGAGGGCCGGACGGGAGCTGAGGGCCAGGAGACGCTCCGCGCCGTGGTCCAGGTCCTGGCCGAGCCACAGCCCGTGCAGCAGGACGTGCAGGGTCTTGGTGTGCTGCCCGGCCTCCGCGAGGACCTCGTCCATGACCGCCAGGCCCTCCGGGCGGGACTGGCCCAGCAGCGCGAAGGCGTACAAGGTCCGCGTGTAGCAGTCCAGCGGCTGACGCGCGGTTTCCGCGAGTTGTTCGACGAGGCGTTGGAGGGTGGGGCAGCGGAAGTCGAACCGCAGGGCGCTCAGGTACAGATGAGCCAAGGTGCGGGCGGTGATCGGGTCAAGGCCCATTGCGGTGACGTCCTGCGGGGACAGCAGGGCCAGGACGCTGTGGCCGGCCGACCGTGCCGCCCAGGCAGCATCCGCGCACACCTCGGCCGAAGTTCTCCAGTCGGCCTCGATGTCGCGGAGGTCTTCGGCCAGGTGAAGCGGCCAGGAAGAATCGACCGGAGATGCGGTGGCTCGGGCCCTGGCTCTGTCGAGCGCGGCGAAACGGCCGGGACGGTGCGTGGGGGAAGTCATCGACCACTCCGGATGTCCGCGATGTGCACGAGCTGGCCCAGGGCGGTGGTGATGTACCAGCCGCAGTCGATCAGCTCGTCGCGGTTGGCGAACCGCGTAAGGAGGGCATCCTCCATGGCCCGTAGGTAGATCAGGCAGTCCGGGCAGCGGCGCGAGAGGTGCACGAGGTAGCGGGGGTGGGCGGTGACGTAGGACTGGGCGCCGCCGGTCGCATCACGCAGCCGCCAGCCGTCCTCGTCGGTCGGGGTGTGCCAGGACGGGGCCACGACGCGCATCGCATCGCCCCACAGTTCGCCGCCGGCCATCCCCTTCAGGACGACGACGGTGTCACCGGCCTGGAAGTGGGCGTGAGTGATGTCCCGATCGGGGGTGAGCGGGTCGGGCGTCGGTGCGAACGCCGAGGTGGGCGGGGGCTGGGACATGAGTTCCTTCCACGCAGATGCTGGCGGGGTGGGAGCATCAATAGTCCGGAGGAACGCCGGTTTGGCTAACCGGCGTTCTCCGGCTATGTTGCCCCGCCGTCAGCGGAACGGGTTCTCCGTCCCGCGGTCCGCCTCATCGGCTGCGTCGAGGAGTTCGAGCAGGTCAGTGCCTTCGGCGTCGCGCTGGTCGATCCACCATCCGGCACGGGTGATGGTGCGGGCCTTCTCCTCCAGCTCCGCCCAGTCCGCCTCGTCCCACGTGCCCTCGACCACGAGTGCGGTGTGCGCGGATGTCATCAGCTGGTGGCGGGAGCGCTCACCCCAGTCCAGGGCCTTGGCCGGGCCCTCCAACTGCGGCATGTCGAACTGCTTCGCCCACGCGAGGGCTGCCTGCTGCTCCTCGGCCCGCTTGGCCGCGAGCCACTCCTCCTTGGACCCGGTGTCGGCGTCGCGCGCCGCCTTCCAGCAGTCGGTGCAGTCCTTCGACGCGAGCCAGCGGGCGAAGCTGGCCCGCTTGTCGGCAGGGCGGTTGGACAGGTCGTGATCCACTCGGTGGGAGCAGGCGTGCTCCACGGTCCAGTGCGTACGCACGGCCATAATTCGATCTCCTCAAAGGGGTTGGAAGTAGTGGGGTTGCGCCCTGATCAGGGCGTCATGTACCGGCCACGGAGCAGGCACCGGCGCCAGCCGCACCGCGACTGCCCGCAGAGCCCAGATGTCGGCGCGCGGCGAGAAGGACGGTGAGAGCGAAGGCCGCGCCGGTGCCAGGGAGCGCCGGGCCGGCGAGCGGCTGCTTGGCGAGGTGTCCGGCGAGGGCGGCGCGGCGGGCGGGATGCTTGGCCAGGAATCACGGCCACCAGGAGAGGTGTGCCTGCAACGAGGCTTCGCGCGTGAAGACCAGGTGAGTGGGAGTCGCTGCAGCTTGGGCCCCCAAGAAACGGCTACCAACTTGCCTGGGTGTCAGTGGGGTTGGCTACCATGGACGTGGTTGACGAGATCCTTGAAAGGCATGGTGCATTGGTGATGATGGCCAACCGCTACGGCGCTCCATCCGAGGAGCGATAGGCGCGCCTGGCCGGCGCTTCCCTATCGCGACGCCCGCTGGGCGGCGACGCTGTGACGTGAATCCAGCGCAGGCTGCACCCTGCCCTGATTCAGGTGACGGCGCTCCGACGGAGTATGGGAGGGCCCTACTTGTCTGCCACCACTTCTACCTGTGACCACCGCGTGTATCACGTTGTCGTCGTTGCTCTGGTATCCGTCATCGCTGGGCTGGTTGCGGGGATCGGCTCCGCTGTTCTGGGGCAGCCTGCCCTCACCGCCGTCGCTTCTGGCGGTGCGGTCCTTGCCTTCACCTACGGCGCCGGCATGACCGCCGTGTCACACGTGAGTAAGCGTCAGCAGTAGCCGCTGCTCCGGGGCGGCTGGCATGGCCGCCCCTAGGCCGTGGGCGCTCAAGACAGCTCACGATCGTGCTCGTATTTTGCGAGGGCAAGGTTGATCGCGTACTGCTCCATGGGCTCGTGTTCGTCAAGACCAGGTGGGACATGGGCTTAGCGGTGTCGGGCGGTGGTGCTGGCGCGGGGTGGCGGCTTGGGCGGTGTGGTGTCCACGGCGGGGCGCGGACGGGTGCGCAGCACGGGGGTGCGGTGCGGGGGCAGGACGGCGACGGTCGCGTCGAGGTCCTCGGCCGCCTCTTCGACTTCGCGGGTGAGGAACTCGATCTGTCGGCTCAGCGCTGCCAGGCGGGCGGCGATCTGGCGGCCCTGCACGGTCTCCAGGGCGCTGGCGAACTGGCCGCTGGTCTCCAGGAGTTCCTGCAGGCGGACCATCGGGCCGGCGTCATAGCCGCGCTGGACAGCGCTGAGAAGCGCGTTGGAGGCGTCACCGGCACTGTGGCCTTCGACGACATCGCGGATGAGGTCCTGCAGGGACACCTCCGGGACCGGTGCCGGGCGGTTGAACCGGGAGACGTCCGCGCGCAGCACGCCGGGCGGAACCGGAGCGGGCAGCACCTTGCCCGCCTCGTACTCGTGGGCGTAGTGCCCGACAACCTGCCAGCCCGGTGCGTCCGGGTCGCCGCGCAGCGCGACCACCGTCGAGTCGTCATCCTCGACCAAATAGGCGAGGGTGATCGGCTGCCCGTCGGCGGCGTACCACGACTCGGTCAGCTCCAGCTCGCCGCGCCTTTGCGCGGCCTGGGCCTTCTTGGTCCACATTTGCTGTTCCTCGTCGGTCAGCGGAGCTTTGTGGTGCTGGCCGCCCTGCTGGTCGGCGAGGTTGCTGGCGATGGAGCCGTGGTCCGCCCAGGCGGCCAGGTGCGGCCACAGGGCCGCGTGCTGAGCGCGCGCGGCCGGGGAACCGGGGGCGGCTGGCCGGTCGAGCGCCCGGCGGATCTCGGCGGCCGAAACGGCCAGGCCGTCCAGGACGGCCCGCCACCCGGCCAGGTGCCGAGCGGGTGGCAGCTCATCGAGCACCAGGCGGGCGGCATCGAGGAGAGCCTCGGCGTGCGGGGCGAGGTGGGCGGCGTACGCCTCCACCGCGGCCTTGTCGCGGTGGGCTCGTGCGGCAGCCGCGGCGCCCGCGTTAACGGTACGACCGTAGCGGTCGCGTGTCCTATCGAGCGCGGCCTCGGTCTCGCGGTCGATGACCGCCAGCCGCAAACGGAAGTCGCGTGCCGCGTTGGCCAGTTCGGGAGCGGTCGGCAAGGGGCCGTCGGGGGCCGGACTGCTCGCGGGAGTCATCGGGACCGCCCGCCGGTCGCGGCCGTCAGGTGGACGGTCGGAGCGTAGGTGGGCTTCGGCGGGATCGGCCGGGCCGCTGGCGGGGAGGTGGTGGGCGGTGTAGAGCGCTGCGTCGTCCGGCCGGCGGCGGCCCGGGCGAGACGGCTGCGGCGCTCCTCGAGTCCGTGGGGCCGGGCGGGGTGTGCCGGTCCGGCCGAGAGGGACGGGTCAAGCCGGATGTCGGCCTGCACGGTGTAGCCCTGGCGGCGCAGGTCGTGGACGGCTTGGCGGGTGCGGCGGACTCCGTCGCGCTCGGGCTCGCTGAGCCGGTACAGGCCGGGTTCTCCGGGAACGGGCTCGAACTGCTCGCGCTCCAGGTACCAGTGGGCGAGGTGCGCGGGCATAGACGCGGTGAAGGAGGCGACGAAGCCGTGTTCCTCGTGGTCGCCGAAGGCGAAGTGGGTGCCGGGGTGCAAGGGGGCAGTGTTCTCCTCGGGGCGTGGGGCGGAAGGGGTCAGGGGCCGCGGTGCGCGGGCCGGGCCGTGGTGAAGGGGCGGGCCGGCGCGGCGACGGGCAGGGCCGGGCGGCGGTGGGGTGCGCTGATGCGGGCCTGCCGCAAGAACGTTTCGCCGTCAGTGAGCCAGGTCTCGATGGCCGGCCACGCGCGTGCTCGGCGCTCCTGCTCCGGCACGAAACCGCCGTGGACGATCTCGTCGACCAGGGTCTCGGCATCGATCACGGCGTCGGCCAGACGGGAGAGGGCCGCGGCGTCGTCGGGCCACGGGCTGCTCGCGGGTCGGCACCGGTCGAGCAGCGCCGGGGCGTGGTCGACGACGGTCAGGAAACGGCGCCAGGCGTGGTCGAGGAACAACTCCGTCGCGGCGCCGAGAGCGGCGGCGCTCAGCGGGGTGGCGTCGCTGTAGCGGCCGGAGGCGTTCATGGCCTGCCAGGTGTCGTGCTCGCAGCGGATGTCCCCGAGCACGGCGGCGATGGCCGCCGTCTGGCGGGCGTGGACGGCCTGCTCGTAGGCGGGGAGGTACCGGCCGGTGAGGGCCTGGGCAGCCCGCCCGGCAACCGGCGGCAGGACGATGCTGCGCGGGGCGTGGGGATCGCCGTAGCCCCCTTCCAGTCCCTCGGGCGAGAAGGCTCCAACCAGGTAGTCGACTTGACGGCCGGGACGTTCGATGAACAGCAGCGTGGTGCCCTGCACCGCGTCGGTGAGGAGCGCGGCGTAGGGGATTCGCTCGCTCTGGACGGCGCGGCCGAGTTCGCCGCTGTCCCAGATCCAGGGGACGAGGTCTTCCTGCCAGGCGGGGTGCGAGTAGATCTCGACCGAGGCGCGCCACTGGCCGGGCAGGAGGCGCGTGAGGTCGCGGGCGGCGTCGCCGATGAACCGGCGGCTGCTCGTGTGCACGCTGGTGCGGTGCCGCTTCGCGCACCTGATCAGGTCGACCACGGTGGTCTTGGTGCCGTCCGCGGGCAGGTGCCAGACGCCGTCGTCGTCCCGCTGGAAGCCGTTCTCCGCGAGGGCGGTGTGCGCCCAGGGGTACTGCTCGCCCGAGGCGATGGCGACGATCCCGGACTCCCGGCTGTGCGTCAGGATGATCTGCGCCTCAGCCATGGACCAGGTCTGTAGGGAGCGCGACTTCGTGAGCACGGGCTCCCGCGGAAACATCGAAATCCGCACGCAGTGAGCCGTGGCGCTGTAGGTGCAGATTGAGCAATCGGTGGTTCTCCTAGCTCGGATAGGTAACGGCGAGTGAGGTACTAATGGCCGCGGTGAACGTTGGTTCCGGTAACCAGGGTCGGCCTTGACGCTGGTGGACCAGGTCGCTCTCGGCCCAGCAGGTCGGCGCGGCGGCTAGAGTCCAAACTCCCTTGCGAGGCAGGAGATTGGCTATGAGCGACCTGGCGATGTTGGCCGTCGTTAGCGCGTACAACCTGCGCTTCATCCGGTACTGGGACGCCGAGAGCCGGATTGTCGGGGACGCGGGGCCGAAGGTGACTCGACCCCTGCCCGGTGTTCCCGGCCTGCACATGTTCTATGACCAGTCGGACGTGGATGCTCCACACCAAGATCTCAATGAGGTGGGTCGTCGGGTCGTCGAGGCTTTCGGTCATCCGCGCCAGGACGAGATGCGTGGGCAACTCTGCATCTATCTCGCTGACGCAGAGGGTGCCCCGGTGGACATGCCGCCCTGGTTGCGCGACCGCATCCAGGAGGAGGTCGGCCGCGCCCGCGCTAACACCCGGGCTTGAGGAAAGTGACAACTACTGAACGTTGCCAATGCTCATGATCACCTGGATTTGCTCGGACAGTGCTCATGATCACGCGGAAATGCTCACGAATTCGCGGATCCTAGAAGGTCCTCGCCGTGCAGGACGGAGCGCAGGCTGCGGCCGTACGCCCAGGCGTGCTCGCGGGCCGCCACCTCCAGCTGGTCGTATCCGACCTGGGCTGTCATCTGCCCGTTCCACTTGCGGTACCTGTACACGGGCACTGGCAGCAGGATCCCGCGCGCGAGCGCGGTGACGCCGAGGGCTGCGCAGTAGTCCTCGCCCTGGACGAGGCCGCCCATCGGCGCGGCGCGCACGAGGTCGGTGCGGGCGAGGATCGTGGTCGGCCCGATGGGGATGGTGTCCGCCGGCGACTTCCAGTACGTCCACACGTCGCCGGCCGCGTGCCGGCCGGGCGGCGTGGGGCAGCGCCACAGGGTGGTCGAGCCGTCGGGGTAGTGGTCCTCGCTCCAGCCCGCACACCAGCCGACCCCGGTCGACTCCAGGGTGTTCAGCCGTACGGCCATCGCATCGTCGGTGAACTCGTCATCGTCATCCGCCCAGTTGGTGTACGGGGTGCGTACGTGGTTCAGGGCCAGGTTGCGGGCGCAGGCGGCGCCGACCGGCCGGGGCAGCGACAGGGTGCGAACGCGGGCATCCTGTGCGAGCGGGGCCGGCAGGCGGTCGGGCGAGGCACCGTCGAGTGCGATCACGGCCTCCCACGGCACGGACTGCCGGGTCAGGCTCGCGTGCATGGCGGTCAGGTAGTCGAGCCGGTCTTCGCGCAGGCGGCTGGCGATGACGACGGTGATCAGGGGCGTGGTGTGCGGGGGCAGGGAAGGCTCCGGGAAGACGAGGGAAAGCTAGCGGCGGGCGGTGGGGCGCGAGGGGCCGGCCTTCGCCGGGGCTGCGGCAGGAGCGCTCGGAGTCGGCGTGCTGCGCGATGCCCGGATAGCGGGCGGGGAGGCGCGGGAGGACCAGGCCGCCGGGTGGTCGTTGAAGGCGGTGCGCGGGTCGATGGACCAGCTCACGATGGGGCCGATGTCCTCGTGCAAGAGGCTGATCACCTCGACGCCCTCCTTGTGTAGGACGTACCCCCACTCAATGTCCTGCGCATCGGCTGTCTCGTCGGTGACCGACATGCGTACCGGCGGAGAGCCGTCCGGGGTGACCAGCTGGTCGAGGGTTCGGCTGGGCCAGTGCTCGCCGCCGGTCAGCGCGGCCACGAGTGCGGGCGGGGCATCGTCGAGGAGATCGGTGCCGAGTTCCTCCCAGCCGACGGCGACGTCGTCGATGAGGTGCCGCCACATGGCCTCGACGTTGCGTCCGAACTTGTACTGGTAGGCGGCCAGCAGCAGGGGGAGGTGGTGGCTGGGCACGCCGTCGAGCTGGACGTGGATGCCGGTGTACCCCGTGCCGACGGTGGGGCGGGCGATGAAGGAGCGAGTGGACAGGGAATTCTCCGCAGCAAGCAGGGGGCGGGAAACGGTCGGCGGCCATCAGGTGGCGCGCGGGTGCGTCTACGCGCGGTCCGACCAGGACGGGACCGGCGGGCCGGAGGCGTCGGTGCGGGCGCAGGTGTAGCCGATCAGGCGGGACGGGGCGGCCTTCGCGGGGACCGTGGCGGCGTCGTTGCACACGAACGTGTACCTGATGGAGGTGCGGGGCACGGCGTGGAGCCAGGCCCGGTCCTCCTTGCCGGGGTTGATCTGCAGGCCGGAGTGCGCGACGGCGTCGGTCTGCGTGTGCATGTGGGAGAAGAGGATCAGCGCGCCGCCGTCGGTGGTCTTGAGGGCGTAGGCGTCCTTGTAGCGGTTGTCGGCGCCGGCGAAGACGGTGGTGCCCTGGTACCCGTAGCGGGTGCCGGTCTTGTCGTGGACTTCGATCTGCCGCTTGCTCGCCGTGGTCGGCGTGAAGACCTTCGTCCCGGTGTGCGTGCCGCCGGTGGCGAAGTTGTCGAGCACCGCGGCACGCAGAACGCTGGCGTCGGCGGCGAGGTGCTTGTTGCCGTCGGCGGCGACGGCCGTCGCGTACCCGTCGTGGTCGAGTGCGATGTCCGGCAGTTTCGGGCTGTCGAGGTCGACGACGGAGACCATCTCCCAGCGCTTGTGCTGGGGTCGTTCGGCGAACACCGCCAGACGCGAGGGGGCCTTGCCCTTGTCGTCCGAGAGCGCGGCGGCGAACCAGCGGTCCTGTCCGGCGGCCAGGCGCGGGATGTACAGCTTGGTGCTGGCGGTGTCGTAGGACCAGGGCTTGTAGGGCGTGCGGTCGGCCGCGGGAAGTCCCTCGGTCTCGGTGTAGTCCGAGACGGACATGGCGTACAGCGGGCCGTCCTCGATGGTGTCGAGCAGGGCGCGGTTGCGATCAGCGTTGGCCTCGTTGTTGATCTGCGAGTAGTGGGTGATGACGGCGCGGGCCTGGGCGGCGCTGAGGGCAGGCGCCGGCTGCGGCGCGCTGCTGGCGCTGGGCGTCTGCTTGGCGACGGCAGCATCGTTGTCGGTGGCACAACCGGTGAGCGCCAGGGCGAGGCAGGCGGCGCCGGCGAACAGCGGCAGGGTGCGGCGGGTGATGCGGATGGAGACTCCAAGGATTTGAGGGCGGCGGGCGGGTCAGCGCGTACGGCGGATCGGGGACGCGGCCTTCGCTGAGGCCGGCGGAAGGGCGGCGCTGGTGGTGGGCGCCGAGTGGCGCAGGTTCACGCCGATGCCCTTGGCCGTGAGTTGCTGGACCACGGCGTGGACGCGAAGGGCGCGACCGGTGTCCCCGTAGGCGGTGGGCAGGAGGAACGCTGCTTGGTGCGGGTGGTACTGGAAGCCGTGGGTGTACAGGGTCATGCGGGCATCCACCGGCACGCTCTCGTACGGTGCGCCGAGGGCGCCGTCGCTGTAGAGGGTCAGCGTGAGGATCTGGTCGACCTGTGGCGGTTGGGGCCGGTGCGGTGGCCGGGGCTGGTGCGCCGCGTTGTTGAGGACGGCCTGCAGGGCTTCTCCGTAGCGGGGCAGCAGCCGCCGGGCGACTCGTGCTGCCGCGCGTGCGGGGTCCTTGGGAACAGCGATGCCGTTGGGTTCCTCCACTCCGGCGAAGTGGTGGGGCTTGATGTGCGTGCTGTCGGGTGTGAGCGGGGCGACGACGAACTGGTGCAGATAGCGGGGACGGTTGGCCACGTACAGCCTCTGGTCGGCCGGCCCGTGGAGCACGGCGTCGTGGGTGAGGACGTACTGGCTGACGACATAGTCGACGTGACCGGTGTCCCAGAGCTGCTCGGTACGGGGGAACTGGTCCGCGTACTGCGCGTGGCACTGGTACTCGCTGGTCCAGGTGCCGGGCAGGCGCGCGGCAAGGCCGGCGGCGAAGGCGGCCAGGTCGGTGGGGGGTGAGGTCATGTGTTCCTGGAGGGAAGCGATGGTCCGGGTCAGCGCGCGTTCCGCGGCTGCGCCGGCGGGAGCACTCGCGGGGGAAGGGACGGTGTACGGGCCGGGCTGGAGGGCAGTCGCGGCGCCGACGCGAGCGGGGTGAGGGCCCGCATCCGGTCCTCGGCCACGTGCAGGACCTCTGCGAGGTTGCGGATCTCGGCGGCGGCGTCGGCGAGGTCGTAGGACAGGTCGAAGCCGTCGTCCTCCTCCGCTTCCTTGGCCTTCTCCCCGACTGCTTCGAAGAACTCGCCGAGTTGCGCCAGCAGGCCGTCGGTGGGCTCCAGGATCTGGTGCAGCAGGGCAGCGGCATCCGCATGCGACTCGGCTCCATTGAGCCGGTCGGTCAGAGCGCGCAGCGCGTCGCCGTAGATGTAGATGGGAGCGTCGTCGGGTGTGCCGGGGACGTCACGGGCCTGGGGCGGGGGCGTCGGCTGGGCTGAGTGCACGTGTGGGCTTTCGCCGGGCAAGACGGGGTGCGGCAGCAGTCCGAGCTGGGTCAGGCGGTGGTTGATCGTCTCGATCAGGGGCTGGGCGCTGCCGCCGTGGCGGGCTTCGGGCCGCTGGGGAGCACCGGGGTCGTCGGAGGGGGCCGAGTCGTAGAGGACCTCGAACAGTGACGGGTCGTCGGGGTGCTCACGCGTCGCGATCCAGCCCTCGGGGTCTCCGGGCGGGCGCTCGGAGGACGGCTCCTGCGGCGGACCGATGATCAGGTAACTGTCGTCGGGGAGCGAGACGCGCACGATGTAGGCGCTGAGGCCGAACTCGATGTCGCACTGCAGGCCGCGCGCCCGCAGCGGCGTGGTGATGTGCGCGTGGCGACGCCACAGCTCCTGCCACCACGGGGTGTCCACGTTGCGGTGGTCGGGAAGCGGTGCGAGCGAGGCGACGCGGCGGGAGTCTGGGGTGCTCGCTTCGTCAGCGGCCACGGTTCCTCCCGCGGGAGGAGGCGGGCGATCGGTGCGGTGGAGGCGTCCGTCCAGCGGGGGTGACTCCCGGCTGCGACTCCTGACTGAAGCCGAGTTCGTACTCGTCGTGGGTGGCGATCAGGTCGTGTTCCATCTGGGCTTCCTGGTCGGCGACCTGTGCCATGAGGTCGTCGAGTTCGGCTCGGCGTTGTTGGTATTCGGCCCATTCGGTGGGGTTCAGGTGAGGGGGACGTTTCAAGAGGACTCCGTGTGCAGGCGGTGGCGGTGCCGTGTCGATCAACAGTGGTGGTCCCTCGCAATCGCGTTTGCGAGAGTCGGGCGGGACTGGAATCGCAGAGAGAGCTATCGGCGGGGCGCGGTGCCGGGGGACGGAGGAGCGGGTGGGACACCTGCGCTGGCCCCAGGCTGGCAGCCGGTCGGTGTCGCGGGGGTGGGGGCCGGGTCGTAGGCGGCGCGCAGCCTGCTCAGGCTGGCCTCGTCGGCGAGGGCCAGGACCGACAGCGCCCGGCTGGCCGCCGTCATCAGCAGGTTTGAGGGAGATCCCTTGGCCGCACCGCGGTTTTCCCGCCGCCACCGGGCGGCGGCGACGAGGTAGTCGCTCACGGCGCGCAGTGCAGGTTCGGCGGCGTCCAGGAAGTGGTCGGTGACTGCTTCGATCTCTGCCGGAGTCTGAGCCGCGGCGAGGGCGTCCAGGTAGGGGGTGAGACACCTCACGTTGTTATGCGGTCAAGCTGCGGCGGCCAGCTCGGTGGGAAAGGCGGTGTTTTCGTCGAACAACTTGCGGTGCTGGAGGCAG
>NZ_JBSFVT010000007.1:0-108949 GCF_053592455.1 Streptomyces sp. NPDC002676
AAACGCCCGGTTACATTCCGAACCCGGAAGCTAAGCCTCACAGCGCCGATGGTACTGCAGGGGGGACCCTGTGGGAGAGTAGGACGCCGCCGAACAATCTTTGGAGGACCCCTGGTCCCAGCGTTCAGCTGGGACCAGGGGTCCTTTTGTTTTTACAATGCTTGCGGTACCGAAGACAGGAGTCACCCATGTCCACCAACTCTCCCGAGGATCGACCGGAGCGCGACCAGCGGCGACGGGACAGTGGTGACCGCGGTGACCGTGGCGGCTACCGCGGTGACCGCGGCGGCTTCCGTCGCGACAACGACCGTGGCGACCGCGGTGGTTACGGCCGGCGTGACGACAACAGGGGTGACCGTGGCGGCTTCCGCCGCGATGACCGCCGAGACGACAACCGCGGCGAGCGTGGCGGCTTCCGCCGCGACGACAACCGCGACCGTGGTGGTTACGGCGATCGCGACCGTGGTGGTTACGGCCGTCGTGACGACCGCCGTGATGACCGTCGTGAGGGCGACCGTGGTTCGCGTCCGGCGTTCCAGCGTGACGACCGCGACCGTGGGCCGCGTCGGGACGACCGCGGTGACCGCGGCTTCCGCCGCGACGACCGTGGCGGCGACCGCCCGGCCTTCCGCCGCGACGACCGCCGCGACGACCGCCGTGACGACCGCCGTGACGACAACCGCGGTGACCGTGGCGGTTTCCGCCGCGATGACCGCCGCGGCGGTGGCTATGGCGACCGCGACCGTGGTGGCTATGGCGATCGCGACCGTGGTGGTTACGGCCGTCGTGACGACCGCCGTGATGACCGTCGTGAGGGCGACCGTGGTTCGCGTCCGGCGTTCCAGCGTGACGACCGCGACCGTGGGCCGCGTCGGGACGACCGCGGTGACCGCGGCTTCCGCCGCGACGACCGTGGCGGCGACCGCCCGGCCTTCCGCCGCGACGACCGCCGCGATGACCGTCGCGATGACTACCGCCGTGACGACCGTCGTGACGAGCGCCGTGACGACCGTCGTGACGAGCGCCGCGACGACTACCGCGGTGACCGTCGTGACGAGCGCCGCGACGACCGCCGGGGCGAGGAGCGCGGCGGCTTCCGGCGGGACGACAGCCGGGGTGAGCGCGGTGGCTTCCGGGGCCGGGACGACCGAGGCGGCCGTGGGCCCCGTCGGGACGACCGCGGTGGTCGCCCCGGAGGCTTCCGTGGACGTGACGACCGGCGTGGTGGCGGTGGCCGTTTCCGCGAGGAGCGGGAGCGCGACCGTGACCGGGAGCCGATCAAGCGGCTGCCGATCCCGGAGGACGTCACCGGCGAGGAGATCGACAAGGACGTCCGCCAGGAGCTGCAGAGCCTGCCGAAGACGCTCGCGGAAGACGTCGCCAAGAACCTGGTGATGGTCGCGCGGCTCATCGACGAGGACCCCGAGGGCGCCTACGGCTACTCCAAGGTGGCGCTGCGCCTCGCGTCCCGCGTGGCCGCCGTGCGCGAGGCCGCCGGCTTCGCCGCCTACGCCAACCAGAAGTACAGCGAGGCACTCGCCGAGTTCCGGACCGCGCGGCGGATGACCGGCACCGCGGAGCTGTGGCCGGTGATGGCCGACTGCGAGCGTGGTCTCGGCCGGCCGGAGAAGGCGCTGGACATGGCCGGCGCCCCGGAGGTGCAGAGGCTGGACAAGGCCGGCCAGGTCGAGATGCGGCTCGTCGCGGCCGGTGCCCGGCGTGACATGGGGCAGCTGGACGCGGCCATCGTGACCCTGCAGAGCCCGGAGCTGGCCTCCAACTCCGTGCAGCCCTGGACCGCTCGCCTGCGCTACGCCTACGCCGACGCGCTGCTCGCCGGCGGTCGTACCGCGGAGGCCCGCGAGTGGTTCGCGAAGGCCGTCGAGGCCGACCGGGACGGCAGCACGGACGCCTCCGACCGGCTCGCCGAACTGGACGGCGTGGAGTTCGTGGACGCCCTCGACGAGAGCGAGGACGACACGGACGCCGAGGACACCTCCGCAGAGGGCGACAAGGACGACGAGGGCGACCAGGGCGCCGAGGGCGACCTTGACGACCGGGACTGATGTGAGCCGGTGACGGCATGACGAAGGGCGGGACCGACGAGGTCCCGCCCTTTCGCATGTGAACGGCTCAGATCTCCAGCGCCCGCAGCACCAGCCCCGACGCCGGCTTCGGGCCGAAGGACGTCGACTTGCGGGGCATCGTCACGCCCTGCCGGGCCAGTTCGCGTACGACCTCCTCGCGGACGGGGTGCAGCAGCACGGCCGTACCGCCGTCCTGTTCCGCCTTCGCGACCGTCGCGGCCGTGTCGTGGATGTAGGCGATGTGGGCGGGGGAGTCCTCGGGGATGCACCACACGTGGTCCAGGAGCGCGGCGTGCAGGACGGTCGCGTCCAGGGAGCGCCAGGCCGTCGGGCGGTCCGTGGGGATCGTACGGGCCAGGAGGCCGGGGTCGGGGCGGTCTATGAGGTGGAAGGCGCCGTCGCCGGCCAGCAGGAAGGCGTTGCCGGCGCAGGCCGCGTCCGCCAGCGCCTCCAGGGCCTCCGGCAGGGGCACCTCCAGGTGCCGTACCCGGAACAGGCCCTCCACGGCCGCGAGCGCGTCCGCGACCGGCAGGCCGTGCAGCAGGCGGTGGATGGCGCGGACGCGCAGCGGGTAGCGGGCGGTGTCGACCAGGAGGACCAGGCCGTAGTCCCAGGGGCTCGGGGAGGGCTGTTCCGCGCGGAGCATCCGGTAGGTGGCCCAGCGGTGGTGGCCGTCGGCGATGAGGGCCTGGTGGTGGGCCAGGTCGGACTGGATGCGGGCCATGTCGGCGGGGTCGGTGACCGACCACAGGCGGTGGTGGAAGCCGTCCTCGGTGGTCGTGTCCAGGAGCGCGGGACCCTGCACCGTGCGCTCGACGACCTCGGCCGCGCTGCCGTTGCCGCGGTAGGTGAGCAGCAACGGCTCCAGGTTCGCGCGGGTGGCGCGCATCAGGGCCGCGCGGTCGGCCACCAGCGGGGGCATGACGTCCTCGTGCGGCAGCACCACGCCCTCCGCGGGCTCTGACACGCGTAGAGCGCCGATGACACCTCGCTGGAGCATGCCGCCCCCGTCCCGCTGCTCGTACACGTACAGAGCGGGGTCCGGGTCGGCGGTCAGGACGCCCTCGGCGAGCCAGCGGCGCAGGGTGTCGGCTGCCTGTTCGTTGCGGGCGGTAGGGGTGCCGGCCTGGGGAAGGATCAGCCGGACGATGTTGTACGGGTCGGCCGACTGGAGGTGAACGACACCGTCGGGGCGTACGACGACGTCGTACGGCGGGGACGTGACGGAGGCGAGGCTGCCGACCCGGTCGGGGTCGTAGCGAAGGCCTCGGAACGGGGTCAGTTCCAGGCCTCGGCGCGCCGTTGCTTCCGAGTGACCTGCAGTGTTCATCCCGGCATCGTACGTGTGTCAGTGCCGTGCGGGATGATCGATGTGGGAAAGCGAGCGAACGAGGAGCGATGTGGAATGAGCCAGAGCGTCAGGACGAGGCCCGAGGGCAGCGGCCGTCCCCTGAGCGAGGCGTACGACACGGCGCTGCTCGATCTGGACGGAGTGGTGTACGCGGGCGGGAGCGCGATCGCGCACGCCGTCGGCTCGCTGGCCCGTGCCCGCGCGGGCGGGATGCATCTGGCGTACGTCACGAACAACGCGCTGCGGACACCGGATGCCGTGGCGGAGCACCTGACCGAGCTGGGGATACCGACGGGCGCCGGTGACGTCATCACCTCGGCGCAGGCCGTCGCGCGGCTGATCAGCGAGCAGGTGCCGGCCGGGGCACGGGTGCTGGTGATCGGCGGTGAGGGGCTGCGGGTCGCGCTGCGGGAACGGGGGCTGGTGCCCGTGGAGTCGGCGGACGACGACCCGGCGGCGGTCGTGCAGGGGTACGGCGGGCCCCAGCTGACCTGGGGGCGGTTCGCGGAGGCGTCGTACGCGGTGGCGCGCGGGGTGCCGTGGTTCGCGTCCAACACCGATCTGACGATCCCGAGCGGGCGGGGCATCGCGCCGGGCAACGGCGCGGCCGTGGAGGTCGTACGGATCGCGACGGGCGCCGAGCCGCAGGTGGCGGGCAAGCCGCTGCCGCCCATGCACCGGGAGACGATCCTGCGGACGGGCGCGAAGCGGCCGTTGGTCGTCGGGGACCGGCTGGACACGGACATCGAGGGCGCGTTCAACGGCGAGGTGGACTCGCTGCTGGTGCTGACCGGCGTCACCGACGGCGCCCGGCTCCTTGCCGCGCCCCCGCACCACCGCCCGACGTTTGTGGACGCCGACCTGCGCGGACTGCTCACCGGGCAGCCGGAGGTCACCCAGGACGGGGACGGGTTCCGTTGCGGCGGCTGGACGGCCCGGGCCGGGGCCGAGCAGCTGGAGCTGGAGGGCGAGGGGGAGGCGACGGACGGGCTGCGGGCACTGTGCGCCGCGGCCTGGACGGCGGCCGGTACGGGTTCCTGCGCGCTGGACGGGGGGAAGGCGCTGGCCAGGCTCGGACTGTAGAGCACCGGGACCGGGCACCGTGACTCCGCGTGTGGGCCGGGGGTCGAGTTCGTAAGCGAGGGTAGGCTAACCTAACCTCGTGGTGATCGACAGTCCTCCGGAACCGCGCGCGGAGACCGCCCCCGCGCCCCCGACCCGCCGGGCGGCACGGGCCCTCGGGCTCCTGCTCTCCCTCGCGATCCTGTTGCTCGTCGCCCTGGCGAGCATCGCGATCGGGGCGAAGGCGCTCTCGGTGGACCAGGTCTGGCACGGCCTGTTCCACGCCTCGGGGACCTACGGCGACGTCGTCGTGGACGAGCGGCTCTCGCGCACCGTCCTCGGCCTGCTGGCCGGTGCCGCGCTCGGTCTGTCCGGGGCGGTGCTCCAGGCGCTCACCCGCAATCCGCTGGCCGACCCCGGGCTGCTCGGCATCAACGCGGGCGCCTCGGCGGCCGTCGTCACCGCCATCACCTACCTCGGCGTCACGAGCCTCACCGGTTATGTGTGGTTCGCCTTCGCCGGTGCGGCGGCGGTCGGCGCGCTGGTGTGGTTCCTCGGTGGCAGCAGGGGCGCCACCCCGGTACGGCTCGCGCTCGCCGGCACGGCGATCAGCGCCGCGCTCTACGGCTACCTCCAGGCCGTGATGATCACGGACGACGCGGCGCTCGGCAGGATGCGCTTCTGGACGGTGGGTTCGCTGTCCTCGGCCACCGACGCGACGATCATGCAGGTGCTGCCGTTCCTCGCGGCCGGCACGGTCCTCGCCCTGGCCCTGGCCCGCCCGCTGAACGCCGTGGCGATGGGCGACGACACCGCCCGCGCCCTCGGCGCGAACCTGGGCCGCACCCGGGCGCTGGCCATGCTGGCCGCGACCGTGCTGAGCGGTGCCTCCACCGCCGCCTGCGGCCCGATCGTCTTCGTCGGCCTGATGGTCCCGCACGTCGTGCGCTCCTTCACCGGCCCCGACCTGCGCTGGATCCTGCCGTACGCCACGGTCCTGTCGCCCGTGCTGCTGCTCGGCGCCGACGTCGCCGGCCGCGTCGTCGTCCGCCCCTCGGAACTCCAGGTCGGCATCGTCACCGCGCTCATCGGCGGCCCGGTCTTCATCTATCTCGTACGACGGCGGAGGACGGCCCAGCTGTGAAGACCAACCGTGTCCTCAGGGCGCCCGGCGGGCTGTCCCTGCGCCTGGACGTGCGCGCGCTGCTCGTCGTCGTCCTGCTGCTGGCCGCCACGGGCGCCGCGGGCATTGCGCTCATCGGCACCGGCGACGCGAAGATCCCGGCCGCCGACGTCATCAGGACGCTGGCCGGAAACGGCACCGCCTACCAGGACTTCATCGTCAACGAGCTGCGGCTGCCGCGCGTCCTGGTCGGCCTGCTGGTCGGCGCCTCGCTCGGCCTCGGCGGCGCCCTGTTCCAGTCCGTCTCGCGCAACCCGCTCGGCAGCCCGGACGTCCTCGGCCTGTCCCAGGGCTCCACGGCGGGCGCGCTGGTCGTGATCGTGCTGATGTCCGGCAGCGCCACCCAGGTCACCGTCGGCGCCCTGATCGGCGGCCTGGCGACCGGCCTGGCCGTCTATCTGCTCGCCTGGAGGCAGGGCGTGCACGGATACCGGCTGGTCCTGGTCGGCATCGGCGTCAACGCGGTCGTCACCGCGGTCAACGGCTATCTGCTCACCAAGGCCGACCTGGTCGACGCGGCCCGCGCGGTCGTGTGGATGACCGGCTCGCTCAACGGCCGCGACTGGGACCAGGTCGAGCCGCTGGCGATCCTGTGCGCCGTCCTCGTCCCGCTGGTCCTCGCGGGCGCGCGCGCCCTCAGGATGACGGAGATGGGCGACGACGTCGCGGGCGCCCTCGGGGTGCGGGTGCAGCGCGTACGGCTGGTGCAGATGGTCTGCGCCG
Source organism: Streptomyces sp. NPDC002676 (assembly GCF_053592455.1). Taxonomy (NCBI): domain Bacteria; kingdom Bacillati; phylum Actinomycetota; class Actinomycetes; order Kitasatosporales; family Streptomycetaceae; genus Streptomyces; species Streptomyces sp. NPDC002676. Next base: position 6,407 of record NZ_JBSFVT010000007.1, read on the forward strand.
TGCTGCTCACCGCCGCCGCCACGGCCGCCGCCGGACCCGTCAGCTTCGTCGCGCTCACCGCCCCGCAGCTCGCCCGGCGCCTGAGCCGCTCACCGGGGCCGAACCTGGTGCCCTCCCTCTGCATGGGCGCCGCCCTGCTGGTCGCCGCGGACTGGGCCGCGCAGCGCGCCTTCGGCGCCGACCAGCTGCCCGTCGGCGTGGTCACCGGCGTCCTGGGCGGCGGCTATCTGCTGTGGCTGCTGGTCACCGAGCGCCGGGCGGGCCGGATATGAGCGCCGTCCCCGAGGCCGTCCCAGAGGCCCTCCCCGAGTCAGACAGCAAGAGGAGCACCGTGAACCGCCTGTCCGCCGAGAAGGTCACCCTCGCCTACGACCAGCGCGTCATCGCCGAGCAGCTGTCGGTGGAGATCCCCGACAACTCCTTCACGGTGATCGTCGGCCCGAACGCGTGCGGCAAGTCGACGCTGCTGCGGGCCCTGTCGCGGATGCTCAGGCCCAGCCAGGGCCGGGTGCTGCTGGACGGGCAGGCCATCCAGTCGCTGCCCGCGAAGAAGGTCGCCCGCACGCTCGGCCTGCTGCCGCAGGCATCCATCGCGCCGGACGGCATCACCGTCGCCGACCTCGTCGGCCGGGGCCGCTACCCGCACCAGGGCCTGCTGCGCCAGTGGTCGGCCGAGGACGAGCGGGTCGTGCGGGAGTCGATGCGGCAGACCGGCGTGGCCGAACTGGCCGACCGGTACGTGGACGAGCTGTCCGGCGGGCAGCGGCAGCGCGTCTGGATCGCCATGGCTCTCGCCCAGCAGACCCCCCTGCTGCTGCTCGACGAGCCGACCACCTACCTCGACATCCAGCACCAGATCGACGTCCTCGACCTGTGCGCCGAGCTGCACGAGACCCAGGGCCGCACCCTGGTCGCCGTCCTGCACGACCTCAACCACGCGGCCCGGTACGCCACCCACCTCGTCGCCCTGCGCGGCGGGAAGGTGATCGCCGAGGGCGCCCCGAACGACATCGTGACCGCCGAACTGGTCGAGGAGGTCTTCGGGCTGCGCTGCCAGGTGATCGAGGACCCCGAGACCGGGACCCCGCTGGTGGTGCCGGCGGCCCGCAAGGCCCGCGTCGAGCGGGTTACAGCAGCTTCCTGAGCCGGAACAGGTCCAGCAGGTTCGCCTCCAGGCGCACCCGGCCCCTGCCCCAGGCGGTCGCGAAATTCAGCTCGCCGTCCACCAGGGACACCAGGTCGTCCCCGGCCATGGCGAGCCTGATCTGCGCCTTCTCCCGCGGCGGCCCGGGGTGGGTCTCGTCCACCTCGATCCGGCCGCCCGTCATCCGGCCGGCGAAGGTGACATCCAGATCGGTGATGTGGCAGCTCACCGAGCGGTCCAGCGCCGCCGCCGCGCGAACCTCGCCCTCGGCGCCCTGCATGTTGTCCGAAAGCTGTCCCAGCGCGGCGCGGCATTCCTCGATCGTGGCCATCGCGCACGACGGTACCCCAGGGGTTCGAGGTAGCGTCTGGGCATGAGCGAGTCTGTGTCCGAGGCGTCCCAGGGGTCCGAGGCCGAGCCCGCGTACGACCCCGCCGCCCCGGCCCCCCTGCACGTGCCGCGCACCCCCACCGGCAACGCCGAGGTGGACGCCCAGCTGGACCGGCTCGGCGACGCCGACCACCTCGCCACCGACGGACACGTCGGGGTGTACGAGGATGTACATCGGGGGCTGCGCGACGCGCTCACCGCGCTCGACGCCCGCCCGGAACCTCCGGCTCCCACCCGTCACCCGACCGCCGCCCCTCAACGAGACCCTTCGGGTCACACCTTTTGAATCGCCGTACCAGTCGTACCAACCGAGCAGGAGCTGAACCGAACGTGGCAGGAGTCGCACGCCGTCGTCTGGACGCGGAGCTGGTCCGCCGGAAGCTCGCGCGTTCGCGCGAGCACGCCAGCCAGCTGATCGCCGCCGGGCGGGTCACCGTCGGCAAGACCGTGGCGACCAAGCCGGCCACGCAGGTGGAGACGGCGGCGGCCATCGTGGTCCAGTCCGACGACAGCGACCCGGACTACGTCTCCCGCGGCGGGCACAAGCTCGCCGGCGCGCTCAAGGCCTTCGTCCCGCAGGGGCTCGTCGTCGAGGGCCGGCGCGCACTGGACGCCGGGGCGTCCACCGGCGGCTTCACCGACGTGCTGCTGCGCGCGGGCGCCGCGCACGTCGTCGCCGTCGACGTGGGGTACGGACAGCTCGCCTGGTCGCTGCAGAGCGATGAACGCGTCACCGTCAAGGACCGTACGAACGTACGTGAGTTGACGCTCGAGGCGATCGACGGGGAAGCTGTGGATCTTGTCGTGGGTGATCTGTCCTTCATCCCGCTGGGGCTGGTGCTGCCCGCCCTGAAGCGGTGCGTGAAGCCGGACGCCGACCTCGTGATGATGGTCAAGCCGCAGTTCGAGGTGGGGAAGGAACGGCTCGGCAGCGGGGGTGTCGTACGGAGTCCGCAGCTGCGGGCGGAGGCCGTGCGAGCAGTGGCCGAGAAGGCCTGGGAGCTGGGGCTCGGGGTGCGTGGCGTCACCGCGAGTCCGCTGCCCGGGCCCTCGGGCAATGTCGAGTACTTTCTGTGGCTGCGGTCCGGCGCCCCCGAACTGGACCCGGCCGACGTTGACCGTGCAGTGGCGGAGGGGCCCCGTTGACACAGAACCAGGCGCGTACTGTCTTCCTGCTCGCCCACACCGGCCGGCCCGCGGCCATACGCAGTGCGGAGCTCGTGGTCAAGGGCCTGCTGCGGTGCGGGATCGGTGTGCGGGTCCTGGCGGAGGAGGCGCGCGACCTGCCGCTGCCGGACGAGGTGGAGCTCGTCGCCGAGGCGACCCCGCAGTGTCTCGACAGCTGCGAGCTGCTGATCGTGCTCGGCGGCGACGGCACGCTGCTGCGTGGCGCCGAGTTCGCGCGGGCCTCCGGGGTGCCGATGCTCGGCGTCAACCTCGGGCGCGTCGGGTTCCTCGCGGAGGCCGAGCGGGACGACCTCGACCGCGTCGTGGACCGGGTGGTGGCGCGCTCGTACGAGGTCGAGGAGCGGATGACCGTCGACGTCGTCGTGCACCGCAACGGCGACATCGTGCACACCGACTGGGCGCTCAACGAGGCGGCCGTGCAGAAGGCCGGCGCCGAGAAGCTGCTGGAAGTCGTGCTGGAGATCGACGGGCGCCCGGTGACCGGGTTCGGCTGCGACGGAGTCGTCCTGTCGACGCCCACCGGCTCCACCGCGTACGCCTTCTCCGCCGGGGGCCCGGTGGTGTGGCCCGAGGTGGAGGCGCTGCTGATGGTGCCGATCAGCGCGCACGCGCTGTTCGCCAAGCCGCTGGTGACCTCGCCGGACTCCGTGCTCGCGGTGGAGGTGCTGCCGCACATCCCGCCGGGCGTGCTGTGGTGCGACGGGCGGCGGACCATCGAGCTGCCGCCCGGGGCGCGGGTCGAGGTGCGGCGGGGCGCCGTGCCGGTGCGGCTGGCGCGGCTGCACCACGCGTCCTTCACCGACCGGCTCGTGGCGAAGTTCGCGTTGCCGACCACCGGGTGGCGGGGGGCACCACACCACTCCGGGGAGTGATGTAGGCGGGCCATGTGCGTTCCCGGGCCCGGACCTCGTATGGTCTGTTCCGTGTTGGAGGAGATGCGGATACGGTCGCTCGGGGTCATCGACGATGCCGTCGTCGAGCTGTCGCCCGGGTTCACCGCCGTCACCGGTGAGACGGGTGCGGGCAAGACCATGGTGGTCACCAGCCTCGGGCTGCTGCTCGGCGGGCGGGCCGACCCGGCGCTGGTGCGGATCGGGGCCGAGAAGGCGGTCGTGGAGGGGCGGGTCACCGTACCCGCGGGCGCCTCCGCCGTCGTACGCGCCGAGGAGGCCGGGGCCGAGCTGGACGACGGGGCCCTGCTGATCAGCCGGACCGTCTCCGCCGAGGGCCGCTCGCGGGCCCACCTGGGCGGGCGCAGCGTGCCTGTGGGGCTGCTCGCCGAGCTGGCCGACGACCTGGTGGCCGTGCACGGCCAGACCGACCAGCAGGGGCTGCTGAAGCTGTCCCGGCAGCGGCAGGCCCTGGACCGGTACGCGGGCGACGCCGTCGCCGTGCCGCTGGCCAAGTACGCCGAGGCCTACCGGCGGCTGCGGGCCGTAGCCGCCGAGCTGGACGAGATCACCACGCGCGCACGTGAGCGGGCCCAGGAAGCCGACATGCTGCGCTACGGGCTGGACGAGATCGCCGCCGTGGAGCCGCGCGCCGGCGAGGACGTGGAGCTGGCCGAGGAGGCCGAGCGGCTCGGGCACGCCGAGGCCCTGGCCTCCGCGGCGACCGCCGCGCACGCCGCTCTCGCAGGCAATCCCGAGGACCCCGAGGGCATCGACGCCGCCACCCTCGTCGCGGGCGCACACCGGGCGCTGGAGGCCGTGCGCTCGCACGACCCGGCGCTGGCCGCGCTCGCCGACCGGATCGGCGAGATCGGGATCCTGCTGGGTGACGTCGCCGGTGAGCTGGCCGGGTACGCCGACGACCTGGACGCCGACCCGCTGCGGCTGGCCGCCGTGGAGGAGCGGCGGGCCGCGCTGACCGCGCTCACCCGCAAGTACGGCAAGCACGGCGAGGACACCGCCGCCGTCCTCGCCTGGGCCGAGCAGGGCGCCGCCCGGCTGACCGAGCTCGACGGCGACGACGAGCGGATCGACGAGCTGACCGCCGAACGCGACGCCCTGCGCGTCGGACTGGGCGGTCTGGCCCAGGCGTTGACGGACGCCCGGACCGAGGCGGCCGAGCGGTTCGCGGCGGCCGTGACCGCGGAGCTGGCCTCGCTGGCGATGCCCCACGCGCGCGTGTCCTTCGACATCCGGCAGACCGAGGACCCCGACGGCGTCGAGGTCGGCGGGCGCACGGTCGCGTACGGGCCGTCCGGCGCGGACGAGGTCGAGCTGCTGCTGGCCCCGCACCCGGGCGCGCCGCCGCGGCCCATCGCCAAGGGTGCCTCCGGCGGTGAGCTGTCGCGCGTGATGCTGGCCGTGGAGGTCGTCTTCGCGGGGACGGACCCGGTGCCGACGTACCTGTTCGACGAGGTCGACGCCGGCGTCGGCGGCAAGGCCGCGGTCGAGATCGGGCGGCGCCTGGCGAAGCTCGCCAAGACCGCGCAGGTCGTCGTGGTCACCCACCTGCCTCAGGTCGCCGCCTTCGCCGACCGGCAACTGCTGGTCGAGAAGACCAACGACGGCTCGGTCACCCGCTCCGGCGTGAAGGTCCTGGAGGGCGAGGAGCGCGTCCGCGAGCTGTCCCGGATGCTGGCCGGCCAGGAGGACTCGGAGACGGCACGCGCCCACGCGGAGGAGCTGCTGGCCACGGCACGGGCGGACGGGTGAGGGGCCGGGCCGGCGCCCTGCTTCTCGCCGTCGGCGTCACCCGCGCCGGCATCACCGCCCTGCGTGCCGACGCGCCCGGAACACGGGCTCGTTGGGAGCGGAAGAACTACGCCGGGCGGACCGTCGAGCTGTACGCCGGGCCGGCTTCGGCCGTCGCCGCCGCGGTGGGGGCCGCGCGGGTGCACCCCGCCGCCGGGGCCGCCGTACTCGCCGCCGGTGTCTGCGGGGCGTACGACGATGTCGTCGGCCACGCCACCGGGGACACCCGGCGCGGTTTCCGGGCGCACCTCGGGGCGCTGCGGCAGGGAGAAGTCACCAGCGGCGCCGTGAAGTTGTTCGGGATCTCGGCCGCCGGGCTGGTCGCGGGCGCGCTGCTGAAGGAGCGGCCGTTCGACAAGCTCCTCGCCGGGGTCGTCATCGCGGGCGCCGCCCACTTCGTCAACCTCGTGGACGTACGCCCGGGGAGGGCCGCCGGCGCGGTGCTCGCGCTGGGCGCGCCGGGCCTGCTGCGGAGCGGGCCCGCCGCCGAACTGTCCGCCGTGGCGATGGGGGCCGCGGCGGCCGTACTGCCGGACGACCTGGGGGAGCGCGCGATGATCGGGGACACTGGGGCGCACGCCCTCGGCGCGGCCCTGGGCGCCGCCGCCGTCGCGGGCAACCGGCGCGCGGGACTGCTCGCGCACGCCGTCGCCGTGGTGGCCGCCGCCGTGTACGGGGACCGGGTGAGCGCCTGGGCACGCGAGCTGTGAGCGGCTGACCTCGCCGTACGGCGGCGCGGGCCCGACGTGCGGCGGCGCGGGCCGTTCGTCCGTGCCGGGCCTTCCTTCACCCGTGTGGGTGACGTGCTCCGGCGCATTGCCCCGGCCCGCCGCGCTGTGCGCCTCCCGGTAATTGCCGGAACAGCCGTACGGCCTGGCATGCTTGGCGGGGAACCCGCATCGCCGGCAGGCGCGCACGGCAAGTCCTTCAGCGCCCCTTCGCCCGCTACGTTCTGTACGTTTTCCCGTGACCGCCGACCGCCCACGCCGAACCAGGAGCCCCGGCCACGTGAGCCTCGCGAGCAGCAACGCACCGCACGGCCAGTCGCCGCTGCGCACCGTGCAGGTGCTGGGCGGAGGCAACGCCGGGAGCAGCGCGCACGTGCGCTCCCTGGCCGAGGGGCTCGTCGCGCGGGGCGTGCGGGTGACCGTGTGCGCCCCCGTCGAGGCCGACCGCTGCTACGACTTCACCGGGGCCGGTGCCGAGCACGTACACGTGCCACGCAGCAGCGACCCGGCGGCCGTGGGCGCGCTGAGGGCCGCCTGCACCGAGGCCGACCTGGTGCACGCGCACGGCCTGCACGCCTCCTTCCGTGCCGTGCTCGCGCTCAGCGGTCGCACCACCCCGCTGGTGGTCACCTGGCACAACCGGGCCCGGGCCGAGGGCGCGCGGGCGCATCTGCTGCGGCTGCTGGAGCGGCGTGTGGTGCGCACGGCTGCGGTGGTGCTCGGCACCACCTCCGACCTGGTGGACCGGGCCCGCCGCCGCGGAGCCAGGGACGCCCGGCTCGCGGCCGTGGCCCTGCCGGGCCGGCGCCCACCTGTCGACCGGGAGGACCCCGACCGGCTGCGGTCCAAGGTGCGGGCCGAACTGGGCGCCACCGGCCGCCCGTTGCTCATCGCGGTCGGCTCCCTCGACCGGTACCGCGGCTACGAGGTCCTGCTGGACGCGGCACGCGCGTGGCGGGAGCTGGACCCGGTGCCGCTGGTCGTCGTCGCGGGGGAGGGGGAGCTGCGCCCGGTGCTCCAGCGGCGGATCGAGGACGAGGAGCTGCCGGTGCGGCTCATCGGGAAGCGCGAGGATCTGCCCCAGCTGCTGACCGCCGCCGATCTGGCGCTGTTGCCCAGCAGTTGGGAGTCGCGGTCGGTCCTCGCCCAGGAGGCGCTGCACGCGCGCGTGCCGCTCGTCGCCACCGCCGTCGGCGGCACCCCCGACCTCGTCGGCGACGCGGCCGAACTCGTCCCGTACGGCGACCCGGACGCCCTCGCCGCCGCCGTCGTAGGGCTGCTCGCGGACCCCGGACGGCAGGAACGGCTGCGCGAGCGGGGCGCACGGCAGGCGGCGACCTGGCCGACGGAGGACGAGACCGTCGCCCAAGTGCTCAGCGTCTACGACGAGTTGACCCAGCCCAGGCCCCTCGCGTAGCAGCCCCTACGGCACGTGCCGGCGGGCCCGCAGGGCGAGGCTCAACGCCAGCACCGTCTGCGGGTCGTCGAGGTCGGTGCCCAGCAACTCCCCGATGCGGGCGAGGCGGTTGTAGAGGGTCTGGCGGTTGAGATGCAGCTCGCGGGCGGTCTCCGCCTTGCGGCCCGCGTGCGCCAGATAGGTCTCCAGGGTGGGCAGCAGCGGCGGCTTGGAGCGGTTGTCGTGGTCGCGCAGCGGGCCGATCGCGCGGTCCACGAACGCCGCCAGGTCCGGGTGGTCGCGCAGCCGCCACAGCAGCAGGTCGATGTCCAGGCGGCGGGCGTCGTACCAGGGTCGGTCGGTCAGGCCCTGGGCCGCGGTCGCCGTCTCGGCCGCGTGCCGGAGCCCGGCCGACGCGGCGGCCCAGCCGCCCGCCACACCCACGACCACGACCGGCGGCAAAGACCCCGGCCGCCGCATCCCGGCCCGCTCCACGCCCGCGCGCAGCGCCGCCGCGACCCGGTCCGCGACCGCCGACCGCTCCGACTCCGAACGCAGCCCCAGCAGCACCGGCACCCGGCCCTCGACCGGCCGCACGCCCAGCAGCACCGGCACGCCCACCGCGGCCAGCTCCTCCGCGACCGCACGCGCCAGCACCGCCCAGCCCCCGCCGGGGGAGAGCGAGTCCCCGACCCGCATGACGACCGGCAGCAGCGGGCTGTCCCCGGGCTTGAAGCCGAGCACCCGGGCCTGCGCGGGCGCGTCCTCGGCGGTGATGCGGCCCTCGGCGAGATCGGTGAGGAAGTCGCCCCGGCCCCGCGCCGCCAGCTCCTCCTCCTGCCGGGCCTGCATCAGCACCACGGCCAGGATGCCCGCGGCCCGATCCGCCGCGATCCGGTGCACCGGGGCCAGCGGCGAGCGGACCGGCAGCAGGACGAGCCGGGCCCGCACCGAGCCCGCCGTCCCCGGACCGCCGCCGGGTACGTCCACCAGCACCGAACCGGCGGGCGGCGGCGCCTCCTTGTGCGGGCCGCGCAGCCCCTCCCAGACCTGGAGCGGGTCCGCGCCCTCGGGTCCGGACCCGGCGGCGTACAGCAGCCGGCCGTCGGCGGTCTCCAGGAACACCGGGTTGCCGCTGAAGTCGGCCAGGATGCCCAGCACCTGCGGCACCCCGCCCCCGCCCAGCAGCGCCTCGGTGCAGCGCCGGTGCACCTCCTCCGCCCGCTGGAGCAGCGCGTAGTGGCCGTTGACGATCTCGGTGTGGATCTCCTCCGTGACCGTCACGAACGGCACCTCGCGGTGCAGCTGGACCAGCGGCAGCCCGGCGGCGCGGGCGGTGTCCACCAGCGCGGCGGGCAGCCGGGCGAAGCGCGGGCCCAACTCCACCACCAGGGCCGCGATGCCGCGCTCGGCGAGCGTGCGCACGAACGCCCGTTGCTCGGCCGGGCGGGTGCCGAGGCCGTAGCCGGTGGTGAGCAGCAGCTCGCCGCCCTTGAGCAGCGAGGCGATGTTGGGCACCTCGCCCGCGTGCACCCAGCGGACCGTGCGCCCCAGCCGGTCGCCGCCGGCCAGGATCTCCGGGAGCCCGCTGCGCAGCCCGGGCAGCTCCAGTGCCTGCTGAACGGTGATTCCGGCGCCCTGAGTGGCGAGTCTGCTGTCCGTGCCCCTGTCCATGAAGCGGACGCTACCTGCGTGGACGCCCCGAGAACATCTCCTGGCTACACCGGCCGGATGTTGTGGTTGAAGCGGAACACGTTGTCGGGGTCCCAGCGCCGCTTCACCTTCTCCAGGCGCAGGGTGTTCCCCGCGCCCAGGCCCGCCCACACCCGCTCCGGGCCCTCGTCGCCGATGAGGTTGAGGCAGACGGTGCCGGTGCTCCACGGCCGGACGTCGGCGCAGGCCCGCCCCACCCAGGCGACGGCCCGTCCGTCGTCGGCCGGGTCCGTCCACTCCGCGTAGGGGTGCACCGCCCAGGGCGCGATCCGGAAGGCCAACGGATCGTCGGCGGGTCCGGCGGCGACCGCCCCGCCCTGCGGGAACAGCATGTGCCGGGTGCCCGTCGGCACCGGCATGCTGTCCGCGCGCTCGCAGAACAGGTCCACCACATGATCGGGCAGGCCGCTCAGATACTCGGCCGAGCAGTGGCTGCGCAGGCCGGGCGGCCCGTCCAGCAGTCCCTGCGCCTCGGCGTACGGCAGAGCGCCGACCAGCTCCGCCTCGTGCGGTAGCGCGAGCACCGGCTCGGCGAGCTTGCGCAAGGCCTGCACACCGCCCGCGTACGTCAGCAGCAGGCCGCACAGCAGCGTGCCCACCAGGTGCTCCGGTACGAACGCCGCGGGCGGGCCGCTCAGGTACATGACCGCGCCGCCCAGTTCGTCCGGCCCCATGGTGACCATGTCCCGGAAGGTGCGCACCACGTCGGAGCCGAACAACGGCAGGAAGAGCAACAGCGCGAGCGAGAACTCGGGGAGTTCGTGCAGCTCCAGGGTGAAGGCGGTGGCGATGCCGAAGTTGCCGCCGCCGCCGTGCAGCGCCCAGAACAGCTCCGGGTTCTCGTCGGCGCTCGCGTGCACCCGCTCGGCGTCGGCGGTCACCAACTCCACGCCGATCAGGTTGTCGGCGGCGAGCCCGAAGACGCGGTCCAGCCAGCCGCTGCCGCCGCCTAGGACGAAACCGCCGACGCCGACGGTGGAGTTCCGGGCGCCGGTGGTCGCCAGGCCGTACGGCGCGGTGGCCCGGTCCAGCTCGCCCACGGTGGCGCCGCCCTGTACCCGCGCCGCCTCGTCGGCCGGGTCGACGGTCACCGCGCGCATCCGGCGCAGGTCCACCACGAGCGCGCCCTCGCCCAGTGCCGTACCCGCCACGCCATGCCCGCCGCCGCGCACGGCGATCGGCAGGTCCAGCTCTCTCCCGAAGCGCACGGCCCGTACGACATCGCTCTCGTCCACGCACTGCGCGATCACGGCCGGCCGCCGGTCGATCATGGCGTTGTGGACCGTGCGGGCCTCGTCGTAGCCCGGATCCCCCGGGGCGAACACGTCGCCGACCAGATCCTCGCGCAGCGCGGCGAGGGCCGCGCCCGCCTTCGAGAGGGAAGCCATGGCCGCCCCCTTCCGGAAAGGGGGTTTGTTGGCTCTCAGCCTAGGCGGGCGCGGTCGCCCGGTCGCGCCCGCAGACGCGAAGTCGTACGCTCCGGGCGCGTTCGGCCTCCATGGGCCCCTGCCGGGCTCAGCCTCCGTACGCCCCGGACGCCGTCAGCCGCAGGGCCGTGTCGATCAGCGGGACGTGGCTGAAGGCCTGCGGGAAGTTGCCGACCTGGCGCTGCAGGCGCGGGTCCCACTCCTCGGCGAGCAGTCCGAGGTCGTTGCGCAGCACGAGCAGCTTCTCGAACAGCTTGCGGGCCTCGTCCACCCGGCCGATCATCGCCAGGTCGTCCGCCATCCAGAACGAGCAGGCCAGGAAGGCCCCTTCGTCGCCCGGAAGGCCGTCGACGCCCTCCTCCTCGCCCTCCGTCGGGTAGCGCAGGATGAACCCGTCCGGGGTGGACAGCTCGCGCTGGATCGCCTCGATCGTGCCGATGACCCGCTTGTCGTCCGGCGGCAGGAAGCCCATCTGCGGGATCAGCAGCAGCGAGGCGTCCAGCTCCTCGGAGCCGTAGGACTGCGTGAAGGTGTTGCGCTCCTTGTCGTAACCCTTCTCGCACACGTCCCGGTGGATGTCGTCGCGCAGTTCCTTCCAGCGCTCCAGCGGGCCGTCCGCGTCGCCGGACTCGATGAGCTTGATCGTGCGGTCGACGGCGACCCAGGCCATGACCTTGGAGTGCACGAAGTGCCGGCGCGGGCCGCGCACCTCCCAGATGCCCTCGTCCGGCTCCTGCCAGTGGTCCTCGAGGTAGCGGATCAGCTTGAGCTGGAGCAGGGAGGCGTAGTCGTGGCGGGCCAGGCCGGTCATGTGGGCCAGGTGCAGCGCCTCGGTGACCTCGCCGTACACGTCCAGCTGGAGCTGGTGGGCCGCGCCGTTGCCGACCCGGACCGGCGCGGAGTTCTCATAGCCCGGCAGCCAGTCCAGCTCCGCCTCGCCGAGTTCCCGCTCGCCGGCGAGGCCGTACATGATCTGCAGGTTCTCCGGGTCGCCCGCGACCGCGCGCAGCAGCCACTCGCGCCAGGCGCGGGCCTCCTCGCGGTAGCCGGTGCGCAGCAGCGAGGACAGGGTGATCGCCGCGTCCCGCAGCCAGGTGTAGCGGTAGTCCCAGTTGCGCACGCCCCCGATGTCCTCGGGCAGCGAGGTGGTGGGGGCCGCCACGATGCCGCCCGTGGGGGCGTACGTCAGCGCCTTCAGCGTGATCAGCGAGCGGACCACAGCCTCGCGGTACGGCCCGTGGTACGTGCAGTGCTCGACCCACTCGCGCCAGAACTCCTCCGTCGCCTCCAGCGACTCCTCGGGCTCCGGCAGCGGCGGCGCCTCCTTGTGCGAGGGCTGCCACGAGATGGTGAACGCGATCCGGTCACCGGGGGCGACCGTGAAGTCGGCGTACGTCGTCAGCGACTCTCCGTAGGTCTCGGTCTCCGTGTCGAACCACACCGAGTCGGGACCCGCGACCGCGACCGTGCGGCCCTCGTTCTTGTGCACCCACGGCACGATCCGGCCGTAGGAGAACCGCATCCGCAGCGCCGACCGCATGGGCACCCGGCCGGTGACGCCCTCCACGATCCGGATCAGCTGCGGGGCGCCGTCACGCGGGGGCATGAAATCGGTCACGCGGACGGTGCCGCGCGGGGTGTCCCACTCCGACTCCAGGATCAGCGAGTCGCCCCGGTAGCTGCGCCGGGCCGCAGTGGGCGGCGGCGAGTCGGCCGCGTGCGCCGGGCCGAGCCGCCAGAAGCCGTGCTCCTCGGTGCCCAGCAGGCCGGCGAAGATGGCGTGCGAGTCGAAGCGGGGCAGGCACAGCCAGTCCACCGTGCCGTCCCGGCAGACCAGGGCAGCGGTCTGCATGTCTCCGATGAGTGCGTAGTCTTCGATGCGCCCGGCCACGTGCAACTCCAGTCGAACGGCCACGTCACCCCCGCGCAGGGGGCTGTCGCTAGTGCGGTCAAGGGGTCGTTGTTGTGCGTCGTTGAGCGGTGAAGCAAAACAGCCCGCCGAGCCCTGAGGCAACACGGCAGTCCTTGCTCAACGAACTGCCGCGCTCTCGTTGTTCCGGTGCGTTTGCCGGCGGGGGTGTGCCGTCGTGCCGGCCGGGCTCGGCAGTGAGTGTCCGAGCAGGATACGACGCACGTAGATGATCTGCGTGCCGCTGAGGGCAACGGATGTGGGCCGAACGAGTGAGCGTCGAGTGATTTCCGTGTAACCGGCGCGTGCCTGTGTCGACGCCCGGCCGCAGCCGATCCGTACCGTGTCCGTACTCGTGTCGGAGTGAGCGCGAAGCGTGGCCGGAAGTCATTCCCGCTCGGCGCTGATACCCTGGTAGCCCGTGGACCGGTGATGCCCCCGAAGGAAACAAAACCGCAAGGGGTCCCCCGAACCGCAGCGATGGCACCCCCGGAAGCGACCGGACCGGTAGCCGTTCCGCACGACAGACAGCGACCACGGGAGCCCCCTCTTGGCCATGCCGCCGAAATCTACGACGACCAAGCACATCTTCGTCACCGGGGGTGTCGCCTCTTCGCTGGGCAAGGGCCTCACGGCCTCCAGCCTGGGCATGCTGCTCAAGGCCCGCGGCCTGCGCGTGGTGATGCAGAAGCTCGACCCGTACCTGAACGTGGACCCGGGCACGATGAACCCCTTCCAGCACGGCGAGGTGTTCGTCACCAACGACGGCGCCGAGACCGACCTGGACATCGGCCACTACGAGCGCTTCCTCGACCGCAACCTGGACGGCTCCGCGAACGTCACCACCGGCCAGGTGTACTCGACGGTGATCGCCAAGGAGCGGCGCGGCGAGTACCTGGGCGACACCGTGCAGGTCATCCCGCACATCACCAACGAGATCAAGCACCGCATCCGGCGCATGGCCACCGACGAGGTGGACGTCGTCATCACCGAGGTCGGCGGCACCGTCGGCGACATCGAGTCGCTGCCGTTCCTGGAGACCGTCCGCCAGGTCCGCCACGAGGTCGGCCGGGACAACGTCTTCGTCGTGCACATCTCGCTGCTGCCGTACATCGGCCCGTCCGGCGAGCTGAAGACCAAGCCGACCCAGCACTCCGTCGCCGCGCTGCGCAACATCGGTATCCAGCCGGACGCGATCGTGCTGCGCTGCGACCGCGAGGTGCCGACCGCGATCAAGCGGAAGATCTCGCTGATGTGCGACGTGGACGAGGCCGCCGTCGTCGCCTGCCCGGACGCCCGCTCGATCTACGACATCCCGAAGGTCGTGCACTCCGAGGGCCTGGACGCCTACGTCGTGCGCAAGCTGGACCTGCCGTTCCGGGACGTGGACTGGACGACCTGGGACGACCTGCTCGACCGCGTCCACAACCCCGACCACGAGATCACCCTCGCCCTGGTCGGCAAGTACATCGACCTGCCCGACGCCTACCTGTCGGTCACCGAGGCGCTGCGCGCCGGCGGCTTCGCCAACCGGGCCCGCGTGAAGATCAAGTGGGTCACCTCGGACGACTGCAAGACCCCGGCGGGCGCCAAGGCCCAGCTCGGCGACGTCGACGGCATCTGCATCCCGGGCGGCTTCGGCGACCGCGGTGTGCTCGGCAAGGTCGGCGCGATCCGCTTCGCCCGCGAGAACAAGATCCCGCTGCTGGGCCTCTGCCTCGGCCTGCAGTGCACCGTGATCGAGGCCGCGCGCAACCTGGCCGACATCCCGGACGCCAACTCCACCGAGTTCGACCCGGGCACGGCCCACCCGGTCATCTCCACCATGGCCGAGCAGATGGACATCGTCGCCGGCGAGGGCGACATGGGCGGCACCATGCGCCTGGGCATGTACCCGGCGAAGCTGGCCGAGGGCTCGATCGTGCGCGAGGTGTACGACGGCAAGGAGTACATCGAGGAGCGGCACCGCCACCGCTACGAGGTGAACAACAGCTACCGCGCGGAGCTGGAGAAGAAGGCGGGCATCCTGTTCTCCGGCACCTCGCCGGACGGCAAGCTCGTCGAGTACGTCGAGTACCCGCGTGACGTCCACCCGTACCTGGTCGCCACGCAGGCCCACCCCGAGCTGCGCTCGCGCCCGACCCGTCCGCACCCGCTCTTCGCCGGCCTGGTGAAGGCGGCTGTCGAGCGGAAGAACTCCAAGTAACACACCAGTTGTACGGTGGCCGGGGTGCATACCTTTCAGGAGGGAGCACCCCGGCTTTTCCGTGGCCGGCTTCGTGAAGGCGTGTGGAAGGACAGGGCATGACGATCAAGGACACCCCCGAGGAGTGGGAGATCCGGGCGACGGAGACCCCCTTCGTGGGCAACAAGACCTCCGTCCGCACGGACGACGTGGTCATGCCCGACGGCTCGGTGGTCCGCCGCGACTACCAGGTCCACCCGGGCTCGGTCGCCGTCCTCGCCCTGGACGAGGAGGACCGGGTGCTGCTGATCCGCCAGTACCGCCACCCGGTGCGGCAGAAGCTGTGGGAGATCCCGGCCGGCCTGCTCGACGTCCCCGGCGAGAACCCGCTGCACGCCGCCCAGCGCGAGCTGTACGAGGAGGCGCACGTCAAGGCCGAGGACTGGCGGGTGCTGACCGACGTGTACACCACCCCCGGCGGCTGCGACGAGGCCGTACGGATCTTCCTCGCCCGCAATCTGTCCGAGGCCGAGGGCGAGCGCTTCGAGACGGAGCACGAGGAGACCGACATGGAGTACGCGCGCCTACCGGTCGACGAACTCGTCCGCCGGGTGCTCGCCGGGGACCTGCACAACAACTGCCTCGTCGTGGGCGTGCTCTCCCTGGTGGCCGCCCGCACCGGGGACGGCCTCGACGCGCTGCGCCCGGCCGACGCGCCGTGGCCCGCGCGGCCCTTCGAGTCCTGAACTTGGCCTGAACCCACCCGTTCGCGCACCGGTGTGACGATCGCCTGATCCGATCGGGCGATGTGCCCGCCGCGCCCCGCGGTGCTCCGCCGTGAACGTTGCAGAGCGTGAACTAGGCTCTACACGTGCCCGTTTCGGAGACCCGGCGGGCTTGCGCGTGCGGTGGGACGGGAGTGTGGCCCGTGACGGATGAGGCGATGGACGCAGGCGGTGCCCGGCTCTCGGCGCAACCGGCCACGGAGGACCATTTCCTGGGCCGTACACGGGAGTTGAAGGAACTGCGCGCCGACATCGAGCGCGCGGGCCTGGACACCATCTCCGGCCGCAAAGCCCCCCGCGCGCGCGTACTGCTCATCGCCGGCCGCCCCGGCTCCGGCCGCACCGCCCTCGCCGAGGAACTCGTACGGCAGGTCGAGGACCGCTACCCCGACGGCGTGCTGCGCGCCCGGCTCAGCGAACCCGACGGCACCCCGGTCCCGGTCGAGACCACCGCCCGCGAGCTGCTCACCGAGCTGGGCGTACGGGCCCCGGCCGGGGCCGACGCGGACGAACTCGGCGAGGCGCTGCGAGCCGCCCTGGCGGGGCGGCGGGTGCTGCTCCTGCTGGACGACGCGGCCGGCGCCGAGCAGGTCGACGCCCTGCTCCCGGACAGCCCGGACAGCCTGGCCGTGGTCGTCTCCGGTGGCCCGCTCACCGGTATCGCGGACGTCCGCCCCTGCACCCTGGGCGGGCTCGACACCAAGTCGGCGGTGGAGTTCCTGGGCCGCTACGCCGGCTCGGTCCGCATCACCGTCGACCCGCGCTCCGCCGAGAGCCTGGCCGAGGCCTGCCAGGGCCAGCCCGCCGCGCTCACCCTGGCCGGCGGCTGGCTCGCCGCCCGGCCCAAGGCGGCCGTCTCCGACCTCGCCAAGCGCATGCACGCGGCCACCGAGGACGGTGCCGTCGGCGCCGGCGGCACCCCGCTGGGCCGCATCTTCCGGCTCGTCCAGGAGGAGCTGCCCGGCCCGGCCGCCCGGATCCTGCGCCTGCTCTGTCTGGCCCCGGCCGGGCTGGTCGACCCGCACACCGCCTCGGCCCTGGCCGGCTGCTCGCTGAGCACCGCCCGCGCCACCCTGGACGACTTCGTCGCCCTCGGCCTGCTGCGCGCCGTCGAGTCGCCGCTGCCCGAGTACGACGTCCCCGGCTGCCTGCAGCCGCTGCTGCGCGCCCTCGCCGTCGGCCAGGACCGCCCGGGGGAGCTGCAGCTGGCCCGGGCCCGCATGCTGGAGCGCACCGTACGGCTGCTCCAGTCCTGCAGGGCGATCACCGAGACGGACAGCGCGCAGGCCCGCGAGAAGCTCCACGGCTTGCCGCGCGCGCTGCGCTTTCCGCACCCGCGGGCCGCCGCCGACTGGCTGCGCGTCCGCCGCCCCGCCCTGCTGGCCGCCGCCCGGCTGGCCGTGGCCGACGGCGAGCTGGACACCCTGGCCCGCAGGCTGATGTCCCAGCTGGTCAGGGCCATGGTGGCGCACTTCGGCACGCAGGCCGCCGCCCCGGATCTGTACGGCATCCACGGCCTCGTCCTGGATGTCGCCGAACGGCGCGGGCTGCCCCGGGAGCAGGCCGCGGCCCTGCTGAACCTGGGCGATCTGGACGCGCAGACCGGCCGCACCCGGGACGCACTGGCCCGCTACCGGGCCGCGCTGGACGCCGGACGCGTCGCGGACGACCCGTATGCGACCGGCCGCGCGATGGAATCCGTAGGCGGTGCGTACCAGGAGCTGGGGGACTACGACCGGGCCGCCGACTGGTTCGGCCGGGCCCTCGCCCAGCGCCTGGCCCGGGACGAGGGCGCGGAGGCCGCCCGGGTGTACGGCCGGCTGGCCACCGCACAGACCTACGCGGGCCGCTACGGCGAGGCGATGCGGAACTGGCGCGCCGCGATCGCCGGGTACCGCAGGAACGGCGACGTCGCGGCCCACGCCCGCGCGCTGAGCGAACTCGCGCGGGTCCAGGAGTACGCCGGGCGCCCCGAGGATTCGCTGCACACCTGCCGTGAGGCGGTGGAGTGGGCGCGGCGCGCCGAGGACGTCCGGCTCCAGGCCGCGCTGCACCTCCGGCTGGCCGACACCCTGGAGCACCTCGGCGACCCTGCCGCGGCCCGACTGCACCGCGCGGCGGCCGGGCGCATGCTGGGGGAGGAGACCCCGCAGGACACCCCGGTGGAGACTCCGGAGGAGACCCCCGAATCCACCCCGGAGGACACCCCAGAGGACCCCGTGACACGGGGAGACACCGTTAACGCCTGCGAAATCCGTAGTGCACCAAGCGAAGATTGATGCAATGAAAGGCTAGACAGGCGGAACACCTTCATTAAACTGGCTCTGCCGCACGCTCTCTGCGGTGTCTCCCGGTGTGCCCCGGCATGCCTGGGTATGTCTTGTAACGCACCCCCCATACCCTCTGAGCCAAGGACCGTGATCGACGTGAAGGTCGGCATCCCCCGCGAGGTCAAGAACAACGAGTTCCGGGTGGCCATCACCCCCGCCGGTGTGCACGAGCTGGTGCGCAACGGCCACCAGGTCGTCATCGAGCGCGGCGCCGGCGTCGGCTCCTCCATCACGGACGACGAGTACGTGGCCGCCGGTGCCCAGATCCTGGACACCGCCGACGAGGTCTGGGCCACCTCCGACCTGCTGCTGAAGGTCAAGGAGCCCATCGCGGAGGAGTACCACCGCCTCCGCAAGGACCAGATCCTCTTCACCTACCTGCACCTGGCCGCCTCCAAGGAGTGCACGGACGCCCTGCTGGAGTCCGCCACCACGGCCATCGCCTACGAGACCGTCGAGCTGCCGAACCGCGCGCTGCCGCTGCTCGCCCCGATGTCCGAGGTTGCGGGCCGCCTGGCCCCGCAGGTCGGCGCCTACCACCTGATGGCCCCGGTCGGCGGCCGTGGCGTGCTGCCGGGCGGCGTCCCGGGCGTGACCCCGGCCAAGGCCGTCGTCATCGGCGGCGGTGTCTCCGGCTGGAACGCCGCCCAGATCGCCATCGGCATGGGCTTCGAGGTCACCCTGCTGGACCGCGACATCAACAAGCTGCGCGAGGCCGACAAGATCTTCGGTACGAAGGTCAAGGCGATCATGTCCAACGCCTTCGAGCTGGAGAAGGCCGTCCTCGAGGCCGACCTCGTCATCGGTGCGGTCCTCATCCCGGGCGCCAAGGCCCCGAAGCTGGTCACCAACGAGCTGGTGTCCCGCATGAAGCCGGGAAGTGTCCTTGTCGACATCGCGATCGACCAGGGCGGCTGCTTCGAGGACTCCCGTCCCACCACCCACGCCGAGCCGACCTTCCGGGTCCACAACTCGGTCTTCTACTGCGTCGCCAACATGCCGGGCGCGGTGCCGAACACCTCCACCAACGCCCTCACCAACGCGACGCTGCCGTACATCGTCTCGCTCGCCAACAACGGCTGGGTCGAGGCGCTGCGCCGCGACCCCGCGCTCGCCAAGGGTCTCAACACCCATGACGGCAAGGTCGTTTACAAGGAGGTCGCCGAGGCCCACGGCCTGGAGCACGTCGAGCTGGAGAGCCTGCTCGGCTGACGCCCGACCGACCTGTGTGACCCCATGAGTCACTAAGTCACCAACAGGTGAAAGGCGATTCGTCAATACGCATCGTCAACACCGCGCACCCGGCCGGACCTTGCCCGACAAGGTCCGGCCGGGTGTGTGTATGGTCACTTTGCGGCTCTCGGTCAACTCGCCTCGAACGTAACCCTTCGACCGATTCGCACACCGGTGAAACCTGCTGTGCGACGGCCGTACGCCCTTGACAGCGCGATGTTTCATTGCCGACACATCCTGCCGGGTCCGGCGGATTGTGTTGCTGCGGACCACCGACACGCCATAGAGTCGCCAACCGTCGGCATGGTGCCACGCTGACCTTGTCTAGAAGTTTCCTGGTCACCAAGGAGGTAAGACGACTTGTGAATGAGTCGACATTTTCTCCCGGGGGTGGTCAACCAGGAATGCCGGTACGGGGCCAGGGCCCCACGGGATTCGAGGCTGTCGGCTCCGTAGCTGTGCGCACCTTCGCAGCCCACCAGAGTCCGGTTCCGCAGACCGCCCGGACAGCACACCAGAGCATGGATGGCCATCACGTGAACGCCATGGCCGGCGACGGAAGTGGCGCGCCCCACAACCAATTCGCCGACTACGACGAACTGCCCCAGGGGCACTTCTACGACCCCGACGCCGAGTACGAGCCGGATCCGGAGTACGCGGCCACGCTCGCGCCCGACGCGGCCCGCCAGCGCCGTGAGCGCGTCGGCCCGACCGGACGCCCGCTGCCGTACTTCCCGATCCCGGGCCCGCTGACCGACCACGGCCCCGCGAAGATCATTGCGATGTGCAACCAGAAGGGCGGCGTCGGCAAGACGACGTCGACCATCAACCTGGGTGCCGCGCTCGCGGAGTACGGCCGGCGCGTGCTGCTCGTCGACTTCGACCCGCAGGGCGCGCTGTCGGTGGGTCTCGGTGTCAACCCGATGGAACTCGACCTGACCGTCTACAACCTGCTCATGGAGCGGGGCATGTCGGCGGACGAGGTCCTGCTGAAGACGGCCGTCCCCAACATGGACCTGCTGCCGTCCAACATCGACCTGTCGGCCGCCGAGGTCCAGCTGGTCTCCGAGGTCGCCCGCGAGTCGACGCTGCAGCGCGCCCTGAAGCCGCTGATGGCGGACTACGACTACATCGTGATCGACTGTCAGCCCTCGCTCGGCCTGCTCACCGTCAACGCGCTGACGGCCGCGCACAAGGTGATCGTGCCGCTGGAGTGCGAGTTCTTCGCCCTGCGCGGTGTGGCCCTGCTGACGGAGACCATCGAGAAGGTCCAGGAGCGGCTCAACCCCGAGCTGGAACTGGACGGCATCCTCGCCACGATGTACGACTCGCGCACGGTCCACAGCCGCGAGGTGCTGGCCCGTGTGGTCGAGGCGTTCGACGACCACGTCTACCACACGGTCATCGGCCGCACGGTCCGCTTCCCGGAGACCACGGTCGCCGGTGAGCCGATCACCACGTACGCCTCCAACTCCGTCGGTGCCGCCGCCTACCGCCAGCTCGCCAGGGAGGTGCTCGCCCGGTGTCACGCCGAGTGAGTCTGCCCGGGGCCGACGAACTGTTCCGTACGACGGGGGGGATGGCACTCCAGCCGTCCACGCCCCGCCGCGCGGCCAACGGCGAGGCCCGGGTGCCGGCTCCCGCGGGGGAGAGCGACCCGACGCCGGCCGCGGCGGAGGACGCGCCTCAGTCGGTGCCCGCGCAGGGCGGCGACGGCGACGGCGCGGAGCACGTGGCGGCGGCCGAGCCGGAACCGGCGGAGGCCGGGGAGGCCCGCACCCGCCCGGCGCGGCGGCAGACGGCGCAGGAAGGTTCTTCTGCCGCCCCCGCTGCCGCACAGCCCCGCAAGCGCGGGCGGGCGGCCAACAGGCGCCCCAGCGGGCGTGAGCGGCACGACGAGAAGATCACCGTGTACGTGTCGGCCGAGGAGCTGATGGACCTGGAGCACGCCCGCCTGGTGCTCCGCGGCGAACACGGGCTGGCGGTGGACCGCGGGCGCATCGTGCGCGAGGCGGTGGCCGTGGTCCTGGCCGACCTGGAGTCCCGCGGGGACGCGAGCATCCTCGTACGCCGCCTGCGGGGGCGGTAGGGGTAGCCTGCGGGGGCTATGACCTCGTCCGACCTTCCCGCCCCCGCTTCCGGCCCGGCTCCGGGGCGTCGACGTGCGCTGGGGCGCGGGCCGGGGGTTCCGGTGGCCGAGCCGGTTGTGCCGGTCGCGGTTGAGGTCGCGGTCGAGGTCGAGGTTCCTGAACCAGCGTTGCCCGAACCCGAGCCAGTCCTCGCTGAACCCGAGCCAGTCCTCGCCGAACCCGAGCCCGCCGAACCCGAGACCACGGAGCCAGAGCCTGCTCCCGACGGAGTCTTCAAGGTCCGGCTCGCCAACTTCGAGGGCCCCTTCGACCTGCTCCTGCAGCTGATCTCCAAGCACAAGCTGGACGTCACCGAGGTCGCCCTCTCCAAGGTCACCGACGAGTTCATGGCGCACATCCGGGCCATGGGCCCGGACTGGGACCTGGACCAGACGACCGAGTTCCTGGTCGTGGCCGCCACGCTGCTCGACCTCAAGGCCGCCCGGCTGCTGCCCGCCGCCGAGGTCGAGGACGAGGCCGACCTGGCGCTGCTGGAGGCCCGGGACCTGCTGTTCGCGCGGCTGCTCCAGTACCGCGCGTACAAGCAGATCGCCGACATCTTCAACCAGCGCCTCGACGACGAGGCCCGCCGTTACCCCCGTACCGTCGGCCTCGAACCCCACCACGCCGAGCTGCTGCCCGAGGTCGTCATCAGCATCGGCCCCGAGGGGTTCGCCAGGCTCGCCGTCAAGGCGATGCAGCCCAAGGCCAAGCCGACCGTGTACGTCGACCACATCCACGCTCCGCTGGTCAGCGTGCAGGAGCAGGCCGGGATCGTGGTGGCGCGGCTGAAGGAGCTGGGCGAGGCCAGCTTCCGCGTGCTCATCGAGGACACCGACGACACGCTCACCGTCGTCGCCCGGTTCCTCGCGCTGCTGGAGCTGTACCGCGAGAAGGCGGTCGCCCTGGACCAGGAGGCCGCGCTCGGGGAGCTGACCGTCCGCTGGACCGGCGGGGACGGGGACACGGCGCCGAGGGTCACCGACGAGTTCGACCGGCCGCCGGAGGAACCCAGGGAGCCCACGGAGTCCACGGAGTCCATGGAGTTCAAGGAGTCCCAGGAGTCCGAGAAGGAGAAGAAGGCATGAGCGAGGACACCGCGGAACTCCCGGCAGGGCTGCGCGGCGTCGCCGGACTCGACCTCAAGCCCGCCCTGGAGGCGGTCCTCATGGTCGTGGACGAGCCCGCGACCGAGGAGCACCTGGCGAAGATCCTGGAGCGCCCCCGGCGGCAGATCGCCGACGCGCTGCGCGAGCTGGCCGACGAGTACACCGTGCAGGGCCGCGGCTTCGAGCTGCGGTTCGTCGCGGGCGGCTGGCGCTTCTACACCCGCCCCGAGTACGCGCCCGCCGTCGAGCGGCTCGTCCTGGACGGCCAGACGGCCCGCCTCACCCAGGCCGCGCTGGAGACCCTCGCGGTGGTCGCCTACCGCCAGCCGATCAGCCGCAGCCGCGTCTCCGCCGTACGCGGAGTCAACTGCGACGGGGTCATGCGCACCCTCCTCCAACGCGGTCTGGTCGAGGAGGCGGGCACGGAACCCGAAACAGGTGCGATCCTGTACAGGACGACGAACTACTTCCTGGAGCGGATGGGCCTGCGCGGCCTGGACGAGCTTCCGGAGCTGGCGCCCTTCCTCCCGGAGGCTGAGGCGATCGAGGCCGAGACCCAGGAAGGGGTCCCGTCGTTCGACCCGGACGCGCCCGACGCGCCCGGCGGTCAGGATGCGGACGACTAAGACGGAACTTTGATGCGAAGCAGCGGCAGCGGAAAGAGTGGCGGGCGCGGAAACTACCGCGGCGCCGGCAACAACCGGGACGAGCGCCAGGGGCAGGACCGTCCCCGCAAGCCCCGCCCCGAGGAGCGCCGCTACGACGTCGGCCCCGGCGCCACGAAGGACGGCCCCAAGTCCGGGCGCGGCGGCGCGGCCCGCGGCGGCGCCAAGGGCGGCCCGAAGCAGTCCCAGCAGAGCGGTGGCGGCCGTACGGCGCCCGGGCGCTCCCGTGAGTACGAGGCCCGGGCCGAGGAGCGCAACCGCGAGCGGTACGCGGGCAAGAAGGACATCAAGCCCCCGAAGACCTTCCCGGGCGCCGAGCAGGAGGGCGAGCGGCTGCAGAAGGTCCTCGCGCGCGCGGGCTACGGCTCCCGGCGTGCCTGCGAGGAGCTGATCGAGCAGGCACGGGTCGAGATCAACGGCGAGATCGTCCTGGAGCAGGGCCGCCGGGTCGACCCGGAGAAGGACGAGGTCAAGGTCGACGGCCTGACGGTCGCGACGCAGTCGTACCAGTTCTTCTCGCTGAACAAGCCGGCGGGCGTGGTGTCCACCATGGAGGACCCCGAGGGCCGGCAGTGCCTCGGCGACTACGTCACCAACCGCGAGACGCGGCTCTTCCACGTCGGCCGGCTGGACACCGAGACCGAGGGCGTCATCCTGCTCACCAACCACGGCGAGCTGGCGCACCGCCTCACGCACCCCAAGTACGGCGTCAAGAAGACCTATCTCGCGGCCATCGTCGGCCCGATCCCGCGCGATCTGGGCAAGCGCCTGAAGGACGGCATCCAGCTGGAGGACGGCTACGCGCGCGCGGACCACTTCCGGGTGGTCGAGCAGACCGGCAAGAACTACCTGGTCGAGGTGACCCTGCACGAGGGCCGCAAGCACATCGTCCGCCGCATGCTCGCCGAGGCGGGCTTCCCGGTCGAGAAGCTGGTGCGCACCTCCTTCGGCCCGATCACCCTGGGCGACCAGAAGTCGGGCTGGCTGCGCCGCCTGTCGAACACGGAGGTCGGCATGCTGATGAAGGAAGTCGACCTCTAAACCTTGTCACCCGCCTCCACCCCCTTTTATAGTCAGTGCGACTATTAAAGGGGGTGGAAGTCGTGGACGGCTACGACAAGTACGCGTACGAACCCTTCGCCGTCACCGTCGACCTCGCCGTCCTCACCCTCCGCGCGGGCACCCTGCACGTGCTGCTGGTCGAGCGCGGGCAGGAGCCGTACGCGGGCCGCTGGGCGCTGCCCGGCGGCTTTCTGCTGCCCGACGAGTCGGCCGAGACGGCGGCCCGGCGCGAACTGGCCGAGGAGACGGGCCTCGCCGACGCCTCCGGACTGCACCTGGAGCAGCTGCGCACCTACAGCGAGCCCGGCCGCGACCCCCGGATGCGGGTCGTGTCGGTCGCCTTCACCGCGCTGCTGCCCGACCCTCCCGAGCCGCACGGCGGCGGTGACGCGGCCCAGGCCCGCTGGCTGCCGTACGACACCGCCGGTCCGCTCGCCTTCGACCACGACCGGATCCTGGCCGACGCCCACGAGCGCGTCGGCGCCCAGCTGGAGAACAGCTGCGTGGCCACCGCCTTCTGCCCGCCCGAGTTCACCCTCGGCGAGCTGCAACAGGTCTACGAGACGGTGTGGGGCACGGCCCTGGACCGGCCCAACTTCCGCCGCAAGGTGCTCGCCACCCCCGGCTTCGTCGAACCCGTCCCCGGCGCCGCCCGGCTGACCGGCGGCCGGGGCAAGCCGGCCGCCCTCTACCGCGCCGGCCCCGCCACCGCGCTGCACCCGCCCCTGCTCCGACCGCCCCGGGAAGGACGCCCCGCATGACCAAGAGCCCGGCGCACAAGCGTGCCGCCACCGGATCCCTGATCGGCCTCGCCCTCGGGGACGCCCTCGGCTACCCGACCGAGTTCAAGACCGAGGCGTTGATCCTCTCGATGTTCGGGCCCTGGCGGGAGATGGAGCTGTCGCAGCGCGCCCGCGTCTCCGACGACACCCAGATGACCCTCGCCCTCGGCCGCGCCCTGCGGACCGCCATGGACCGGGGTGTGCTCGCCCCGAAGCGGCTGGAGCGCCCGCTGCGCGAGGAGTTCGTGGACTGGTACCAGTCGCCGGAGAACAACCGGGCCCCGGGCAACACCTGCCTGACCGCGTGCGCCCTGCTGAAGGAGGAGGGCCGGGCCTGGCAGGACGCCAGCCAGATCGGCTCCAAGGGCTGCGGCGCCAACATGCGCGTGGCCCCCCTCGGCCTCGCCCCCGGCCTCAGCGACGAACAGCGCGCCGGCGCCGCCCAGTTGCAGTCCGCGCTCACCCACGGACACCCCACCGCGCTGGCCGCCTCGGACCTCACCGCCCACGCCGTCCACCTGCTCGCCCAGGGCGCCGACCCGGCCGGGCTCGTCGGCCGGCTGCGCTCGTACGCCCTCGACAGCCGCACCCGCTACCACCACACCTGGCTCGGCGACCTGTGGACCCGCTCCCAGGACCCGAGCCCCGAGCACTTCATCGCGCGCGGCTGGGACGAGTGCCTGGAGATCCTGACCCGCCTCCAGGAGGCCGTACGCACCCACTCCCCGGAGACCGACCCGTGCCTCGCCACCGGCGAGGGGTGGATCGCCGAGGAGGCCCTCGCCACCGGGCTGCTGTGCTTCCTGCTCTTCCCGGACGAACCGGTCACCGCCCTGCGCCGCGCCGCCTGCTCGTCCGGCGACTCGGACTCCATCGCCTGCCTCGCCGGAGCCTTCGCGGGCGCGTGGCTGGGCGCGGACGCCTGGCCCACCGAGTGGGCCGACCGGATCGAGTACAGGGGAGACCTGGTGACCCTGGGAGCCCTCTGGGACGCCTGACTAGGCCCCGACGGACCGCAGGGCCGACGTGCGGCGTACCCGGTAGACGAAGTCGGCCACGCGCGCGTGGTCCGGTTCCGGCGGCAGCGGGGTGTGCCGCAGGGCGTCCTCCGTCTGCGCCGCCAGCCGGGCCATGCGCGCCTCGACCTCCGCCCAGGGCACCTCGCCCCGCTTCACCGCGAGCAGCGGTTCGCGCTGCTCGCCGACGTCGATCCGCAGCTCGCCGGTGCGCAGCAGCTCGCGGGCGCTCATCAGCAGGCGCAGCAGGTGCATGGCGTGCTTCCAGCGCGGGGCGCCGGTCGTACGGACGTCGGCGTCGAGCTTGCGGCGCTGGCCGAGGGCATAGCCGGTGAAGCTGTCGTAGACGCGGCGGGAGAGAAACGCGCCGCGCAGGGAAAGCAGTTCGCGGCCGGTGTCGTCCACGTGCTCGACCAGCGGGGAGTGCAGGCACTCCAGGATGTTCGGGTTGCCGCGCAGCGCCAGCTCGCAGAACCGCTCCAGCTCCCAGGAGAACCGTTCCTCGCCCGGCCCGTCCACATGTGTCGGCGGCTTCTCGAACCGCCAGAACAGGGGGGTGGGGGCGAGGAACACGCCCCGCCGGTCGGTGTCACTGGTGTCCGTGGCCAGGCCGAAGGCTCGCGAACCCATGACGCAGGCGTAGATCGTGTGTTCGCGTACGAGGTCTTCGGGCTGCATTCCCGGAGCGTACGCGGACAGCTCACGCCAGGCGGATCGAATTTCCCTCCACCTTGATCGGCTCGGGGGCCAGCGCCCGGGGCGCCGGTCCGTGCGCCACCGAGCCGTCGGTGATGTGGTACTTGCTGCCGTGGCAGGGGCAGTCGATCGTGCCGTCCGCCACCTTGTTCACCGTGCAGCCCTGGTGCGTGCAGATCGCCGTGAAGGCCTTGAAGTCGCCCTGCGTCGGCTGGGTGACGACGATCTTCTGTTCCTTGAATACCTTGCCGCCGCCCACCGGGATGTCGCTCGTCCTCGCCAGCTCCGACTCGCTCGGCGTGCTCGGCTCGCTCGCGTCGCTCTTCTTGCTGCCGCACCCCGCCGCCCCGGCACCGAGCGCCACCGCGCCCGTCGCCAGGATCGTGCGCCGTGTCGCGCCCTGGGTCATGTCATCACTCCCTACAGCGTCAGTCCATCTCAATCCGCACATATCGGGAAAACGCACAATCCCCGGCATTCTGGCATCGAGTGCCCGCGACGGGCGGGCGCCGCGCGCCCGGCCCGCCGCGGGCTGACTAGGCTGGACGCACCAGCGCACCAAGAACCGCTATGTATGTCGGAGAGGAGCACGGCCGTGGGGGTACGAGCGGTCCGGGGGGCCGTCCAGCTCGACCGGGACGAGGCCGGACACATGGCGGAGCAGGTCGGGTCCCTCCTCACCGCCGTCCTGGAGCGGAACGGACTGACCGTCGACGACCTGATCAGCATCTGGTTCACGGCCACGCCCGACCTGCACAGCGACTTCCCGGCCGCCGCCGCGCGGGGGCTCGGCATCGTCGACGTACCGCTGATCTGCGCCCAGGAACTGGACATCGAGGGCGCCATGCCCCGGGTCGTCCGGGTCCTCGCGCACATCGAGTCCGACCGGCCCCGCGCCGACATCGTCCACGTCTACCTCGGCGCCGCAGCCGACCTGCGCAAGGACATCGCCCAGTGAGAACCGCACTCGTCATCGGCACCGGCCTCATCGGCACCTCCGCCGCGCTCGCCCTCACCCAGCGGGGCGTCACCGTCCACCTCGCCGACCACGACCCCGAGCAGGCCCGTACGGCCGCCGCCCTGGGCGCCGGCACCGACGCGCCCCCGCAGGGCCCGGTCGACCTGGCGATCGTCGCCGCCCCGCCCGCGCACGTGGCCGGCGTGCTCGCCGACGCCATGCGCCGGGACCTGGCCCGCGGCTACATCGACGTGGCCAGCGTCAAGGGCGGCCCGCGCCGCGAGCTGGAGGCCCTCGGCCTGGACCTGAGCCGCTACCTGGGCACCCACCCGATGTCGGGCCGCGAGAAGTCCGGCCCGCTGGCCGCCACCGGCGACCTGTTCGAAGGCCGCCCCTGGGTGCTCACCCCGACCCGGGACACCGACACCGAGGTCCTGAACCTCGCCCTGGAGCTGGTCTCGCACTGCCGGGCCGTGCCGGTCGTCATGGACGCCGACGCCCACGACCGCGCGGTCGCCCTCGTCTCGCACATGCCCCACCTGGTGTCCAGCATGGTCGCCGCGCGCCTGGAGCACGCCGAGGAGGCGGCCGTACGGCTGTGCGGGCAGGGCATCCGGGACGTGACCCGGATCGCCGCCTCCGACCCGCGGATGTGGATCGACATCCTGTCCGCGAACCCGGGACCGGTCGCCGACCTGCTCTCCGGCGTCGCCTCCGACCTGGACGAGACCGTGCAGGCCCTGCGCTCCCTGCAGTCCTCCGACGAGGCCAAGCGCGCGGAGGGCAGCGCCGGCATCGAGGACGTCCTGCGCCGCGGCAACGCCGGCCAGGTGCGGGTGCCCGGCAAGCACGGCAGCGCCCCGCGCGTCTACGAGACCGTCGTCGTGCTCATCGACGACCAGCCCGGCCAGCTGGCCCGGATCTTCGCGGACGCCGGGCGGGCCGGGGTCAACATCGAGGACGTCAGGATCGAGCACGCCACGGGCCAGCAGGCCGGTCTGGTGCAGCTCATGGTCGAGCCGAAGGCGGCACCGGTGCTGATGGACGCGCTGCGCGAGCGGGGCTGGGCGCTGCGCCAGTAACCCGGTGAGAGCGTCGTCCGAGGGCCGGTAACCTTGTGCGGGGCGCCCTTACGCCCCGCACCCCATCCACCACCCTTCACCAGGAAGGTGCCCTCCCGTGGAAAACGGCGCCGCCCCGACCGCCAAGCCCGTGATCGTCGCGATCGACGGCCCGTCCGGCACGGGCAAGTCGAGCACGTCGAAGGCCGTGGCCGCGCAGCTCGGCCTGAGCTACCTGGACACCGGCGCCCAGTACCGGGCGATCACCTGGTGGATGGTGAACAACGGCATCGACCTGGAGGACCCGACCGCGATCGCGGCCGTCGCCGGCAAGCCGGAGATCGTCTCGGGCACCGACCCGGCCGCCCCGACCATCACGGTCGACGGCGTCGACGTGGCCGGACCGATCCGCACCCAGGAGGTCACCTCCAAGGTCAGCGCGGTCAGCGCGGTGCCCGAGGTGCGCTCCCGGATCACCGAGCTGCAGCGCTCGCTGGCCGCCGGTGCGGAGCTGGGCATCGTGGTCGAGGGCCGGGACATCGGTACGACCGTGCTCCCGGACGCCGACCTGAAGATCTTCCTCACCGCGTCCCCGGAGGCCCGCGCGGCCCGCCGCAGCGGCGAGCTGAAGGGCGTGGACCTGCACACCACCCGTGAGGCGCTGATCAAGCGGGACGCGGCCGACTCCAGCCGCAAGACCTCGCCGCTGGCCAAGGCCGACGACGCGGTCGAGGTGGACACCACCGAGCTCACCCTGCCCCAGGTCATCGAGTGCGTCGTCACCCTGGTCCAGGAGAAGCGAGCCGGGAAGTGACACTTCCGTCCGAGCGGGGGGCCGAGGTCGGCAGGCGCATCGGCGTCGGCCTGATGCACGGGCTGTGGAAGCCACGGGTGATCGGTGCCTGGCGGATGCCCGCGACCGGCCCGGTGATCCTCGCGGTGAACCACTCGCACAACATCGACGGCCCGATGGTCATGGGCGTGTCGCCCCGGCCGACGCACTTCCTGATCAAGAAGGAGGCGTTCGTCGGACCGCTCGGCTCCTTCCTGACCGGCATCGGCCAGCTGAAGGTGGACCGCAGGGCCGCCGACCGCGCGGCCATCAGCCAGGCTCTCGGCGTGCTGGAGGCCGGGGGCGTGCTGGGCATCTTCCCGGAGGGCACCCGGGGCGAGGGCGACTTCGCCACGCTGCGCAGCGGGCTCGCCTACTTCGCCGTCCGCGGCGAGGCGCCGATCGTGCCCGTGGCCGTACTGGGCAGCGCCGAGCGGCGCGGACGGTTGGTCAAGGGACTGCCGCCGCTGCGCTCCCGCGTGGACGTCGTCTTCGGCGAGCCGTTCTTCGCCGGCGACGACAGCGGACGGCGCACGCGCGCGGCGCTGGACGCGGCGACCGAGCACATCCAGAAGCAGCTCACCGCGCACCTGGAAAACGCCAGGCGCCTGACCGGGCGCTAAGCGACACTTGAGTAGTGGTCCGGCCCACCGGGGCGCGGCCCACCGATCACCACGAACGAACGAGGTACGGACTTCATGAACGACCAGATCCAGCCCGACGGCTCGGACGCGTACGAGGGCGCGCACGAGTACGACCACGGGGCTCTCGGCGACGCCGAGTACGCGGAGTTCATGGAGCTCGCCGCCGAAGAGGGCTTCGACATCGAGGACGTCGAGGGCGCCATCGAGGCGGCGGGCCACGGTCCGCTGCCCGTGCTCGCCGTCGTCGGCCGCCCCAATGTCGGCAAGTCGACCCTGGTGAACCGGATCATCGGCCGCCGCGAGGCGGTCGTCGAGGACAAGCCGGGCGTCACCCGCGACCGCGTGACCTACGAGGCCGAGTGGGCCGGCCGCCGCTTCAAGGTCGTCGACACCGGCGGCTGGGAGCAGGACGTCCTCGGCATCGACGCCTCCGTGGCCGCCCAGGCCGAGTACGCGATCGAGGCGGCCGACGCGGTCGTCTTCGTGGTCGACGCCAAGGTCGGCGCGACCGACACCGACGAGGCGGTCGTCCGGCTGCTGCGCAAGGCCGGCAAGCCGGTCGTGCTGTGCGCCAACAAGGTCGACGGCCCGAGCGGCGAGGCCGACGCGGCCTACCTGTGGAACCTGGGCCTCGGCGAGCCCCACCCGGTCTCCGCCCTGCACGGCCGCGGCACCGGTGACATGCTCGACGCCGTCCTGGAGGCGCTGCCCGAGGCCCCCGAGCAGGCCTTCGGCACCGCCGTCGGCGGCCCGCGCCGCATCGCCCTCATCGGCCGCCCCAACGTCGGCAAGTCCTCGCTGCTGAACAAGGTCGCCGGCGAGGAGCGCGTCGTCGTCAACGAACTGGCGGGCACCACCCGCGACCCGGTCGACGAGCTGATCGAACTGGGCGGCGTGACGTGGAAGTTCGTCGACACCGCCGGTATCCGCAAGCGCGTCCACCTCCAGCAGGGCGCCGACTACTACGCCTCCCTGCGCACGGCCGCGGCCGTGGAGAAGGCCGAGGTCGCGGTCATCCTGATCGACGCCTCCGAGAACATCTCCGTGCAGGACCAGCGGATCATCACCATGGCCGTCGAGGCCGGCCGCGCGATGGTCATCGCCTACAACAAGTGGGACACCCTCGACGAGGAGCGCCGCTACTACCTGGAGCGGGAGATCGAGACCGAGCTGGGCCAGGTCGCCTGGGCCCCGCGCGTGAACGTCTCGGCGCGTACCGGCCGCCACATGGAGAAGCTGGTCCCCGCGATCGAGACCGCCCTCGCCGGCTGGGAGACCCGCGTCCCCACGGGCCGCCTGAACGCCTTCCTCGGCGAGCTGGTCTCGGCCCACCCGCACCCGGTCCGGGGCGGCAAGCAGCCGCGCATCCTCTTCGGTACCCAGGCCGGCACGAAGCCCCCGCGGTTCGTCCTGTTCGCCTCCGGCTTCATCGAGGCGGGCTACCGGCGCTTCATCGAGCGCCGCCTGCGCGAGGAGTTCGGCTTCGACGGCACCCCGCTCCACATCTCGGTGCGGGTGCGCGAGAAGCGCGGCACGAAGAAGAAGTAACCGCTGTACGACGCGAAGGGCGGCCCTTGCAGATCAAGGGCCGCCCTTCGCCGTACCTCACGCCCCCCGGCGCGGGGCCGGGGGCAGCGCCGGCACGTACTGCGTCCCGGAGTCCTGCTGCCGCCCGAGCGTGCCGACCCGCTGCCACTGGGACTGCGACTGCTGCCGTGCGCTGTAGGCCCCCGCGCTGTAGGCGCTGTACGAGCTGCTGAACGACCCCGGCCGGTGACCGCCGAAGGAGTTCGTACGGTCCATGTTCCCGAACGCGGTGAAGCCCAGCTCCTCCTCACCGCTGCGGTCACCCGGCAGCGTACGGAAGGCCTTGACCCACTCCGCGGAGAGCGAGTCGTAGATCGGCGTGGCCGATGGCCCAACACCGACGTCCTGACCCGCCCGAGCGGAGGGAACGGCGGAGAAGAGGGCCCGGCGGGGAAGAGGAGTGTCGTATGCGTGCACGTATGTGCAAACGACCGGAACGTCAAAGAGATGCGGTCGTACGACTCCTTAGGGGTACGGAGCTGTGCTCGATACGGGGCTCCGCCGCGTGGGCGCGATGCCCCTTGGGCAAGCTCAGACCCCGGCAAGAGGCAGTGCCGCGGCAACCAGCTTTCCGTTCGCCGCCGCCCTGTCGAGAGCGTCCCGCAACAGATCCTCCCGAGGCTGCCGCCCGATGCACCCCACCGGCGCCGCGAACATCAGCACCTGCTGGTGCTTGTTGGCGGCAGCCCGCCAGGGGTCCGTCACCTGCAGCGGCTGATGCGCCTGCCACCACGCCACCGGCTGCCCCCCGTTGGCGCCCGGCTGGAGCACCGCGTGCAGCTGGCCGGCGGCCAGCAGCACCGACCAGCCGTGCAGCACCGGCGGCACCGAGGCCAGCTCGGTCAGCGGCATGAAGCCCTGCTCGATGAGGAGCGGGAGGAAGTCGTCGCCGGTCCCGGCGGAGCCCGGACGCACGATGGGCGTGGTCGGCTCGACGACCAGCCCGGGGTGCAACTCGCCGTCGATCAGGACGAGTCCGCTGGTCACGCCGAGCACGGCCTGCTCGGGCACGGCCTGCTGCGGCCGGCCGCCGACCGAGGCGTCCCCGCCGATGGACCGGACGGCGCCGCGCAGTTGTTCCTCGGTGACCTGGACGACCTGCGAGGGCAGGCAGCCGGCGTGGGCGAAGGCGAGGACCGCGGTCTCCTCGCCCACGAACAGAACGGTGCTGGTGCGCTCCTGCTCGGAGTCGCCCGGGGTGCGACAGGACGTGCAGTCGTAACTGCCAGGGGCGTTCTCTCCGGCGAGCAGCCGGTCGGCTTCTTCGTCGCCGATCTCGGCGCGTACGGCGTCACTGACGTCGAGCATGCGCGGCACGGTGGCTCCCTCGGGATGCGTGCTGGGGCGGCCGGGTGGCTCCCGGCGGCTGAGCCCCGGGGTTCCGGGCTCATGAAGAAGACAACGGACGTCCTGTGGTGGGAGTCACGCTCCGAGCGGAACGGAATCGAACCATCCACCGCACACGGTCACCTACGGCGCGAAATTGGCCACTCACCGTCAACTCTTTGCGGATTCAAGGAACTTGAACGGGTGACGTCAGTCACAGGATGCCTGTGAAGGTGGTCGACAAATCATGAAATCAGCGAATGAAATGGGTGTCCGAAAATTGCCTCTACCCGCGGTAACTCCTAACTGGCCTGGAAGGACAAGGAGTTGGTTGAAACCGCCCACCCGATCTCCCTAGATTCCTCGGCCGTGTGCAACGAGCACCGCTCGGGTACGTCCGCCGGCCGGCACCGGAAGAGCATGATCACGGCACCGGCCGCGGCGGACGGGGACGGGCGCGAGGAACCGCGGTCCTGCGCGGGCAGACGCGCTGCGTCCTGGGGGAGCCCGGGTTCGTGGAGAGGGAATTACATGTCCGAGTGTGCCGATACCAACCGCTGCACCGCTCGTCCCGACAGCGCCCGCAAGGGCCGTACGACGGCCGCTCTCGCCGGAGCGGCGCTGCTCGCCCCGCTGGGGCTGCTGGCCGCGACCGGCAACGCCGCCGCCGCGGACAACGGAGTGTGGGACCGCATCGCCCAGTGCGAAAGTGGCGGCAACTGGCACATCAACACCGGCAACGGCTACTACGGCGGGCTCCAGTTCTCCGCCGGCACCTGGCGCGCGTACGGCGGCACCGCGTACGCCCCGAGGGCCGACCAGGCCTCCAGGAGCGCGCAGATCGCCGTCGCCACCAAGGTCCAGCACGCCCAGGGCTGGGGCGCCTGGCCGGTCTGCGCGGCCCGGGCCGGAGCCTCCGGCACCGCACCGTCGACCTCGTCCTCCGGGACGGGCCGCAAGAGCACGCCCGAGCACAGCACGGCCGAGCAGAGCGCGACGAGGCACAGCGCCGCCACGCAGCACACCGCCACGGAGAGCAGCGCCACCACCAAGGCAGCCCCGCAGCGACCGGCGAAGGCGCCGGAGCGCCCGTCCCACGGCGATTACATCGTCCGCGAGGGCGACACCCTGAGCGCCATCGCCGCCCGGCACGGCACCACCTGGCAGCGGATCTACGCCGCCAACAAGCCGGTCATCGGCGACGACCCGAACCTGATCGTGCCCGGCCAGCGCCTCGCCCTCTGAGCGGGCGGCGAGAGCCGATCGCCCGACTGGTACAGCCGCTGTCCCGAATGAGGACAGCGGCTGTCCGCATCCACTGGCAGACTCGCGCCCATGTTGGAGACCTCGGCACGTCTGCTGCGTCTGCTCTCGCTGCTCCAGGCCCACCGCGAATGGTCCGGCGCCGAACTCGCGGAGCGCCTCGGCGTCACCCCGCGCACGGTCCGCCGGGACGTGGACCGGCTGCGCGAGCTGGGCTACCCGGTCAACGCCAGCCCCGGCACCGGCGGCGGCTACCAGCTCGGCGCGGGCGCCGAGCTGCCGCCGCTGCTGCTGGACGACGACGAGGCCGTCGCCGTCGCCGTCGGCCTGCGCACCGCCGCCGGACAGGGCATCGATGGCATCGGCGAGACCTCCGTACGCGCCCTCGCCAAGCTGGAGCAGGTGCTGCCGAACCGGCTGCGCCGCCGGGTGAGCGCGCTGAACGCCTTCACCGTGCCGATGCTGCGCGGCGGCCCGCCCGCCGGTGCCGTCGACCCGGCCCTGCTCACCGAACTCGCCCACCTGTGCCGGGACGCCGAGCGGCTGCGCTTCGAGTACCGCAGCCTCCCCCAGTCTCGAACAGACTCGACCGGGGGGACCCCCATGGACACCGCCAGCCGTCGTACGGTCGAACCGCACCGGCTGGTGTGCACCGAGCGGCGCTGGTACCTGGTCGCCTGGGACGTGGACCGCGCGGACTGGCGGACGTTCCGCGTCGACCGCATCACCCCCAGGCCGCCGCACGGACCGCACTTCACCCCGCGCGAGGCGCCCGCCGAGGACCTGGCCGCCTACGTCTCGCAGGGCGTCTCCACGCGCGCGTACGCCACGCACTCCACCGTCCGGCTGCTGGTCCCGCTGCACGAGGCCGCCGAGCGGATCTCACCGTCCGCCGGGACGCTGGAGGCCGACGGGACGGACGCGTGCATCCTGCGCAGCGGTGCCGCGAACCTGGAGGTGATGGTCATTCACGTCATGATGCTCGGCTTCCCGTTCGAGGTGCTGGAGCCCGCCGAGCTGACCGAGACCATCAGGACGGTGCGCGACCGGCTCGACGCGGCTCTGGCCCGGTCCGCGCCGACAAGGGGCGCACGGCCGTATGTGCGGGAACCGTGAATTTCCCATCCGGTGTCAGCTCCCGTGACACCGCCCCGGATTCCGGCGGGGAATGAGCCCCGGTCCGGCGCCGATCCTCCTCCCGGCGCTTTCCGCCGGACAATTGGACGAGGGGCTCCGGCGCGCTTGAATTTCGCTTGATTACGCCGGTAAGCCGTACGGAAACCCTCGTTCGTGTGACGGAGTTCGAGTGAGACCGGGTGCCGGGAATCTGTGACAGAAGTGTGACCGGCTTCTGATGCGATTCTTACCCGGCGGTGCCCGGCTTCCGCCGCCGCCGGATACCGCCTAGCGTGGCCGCATGGCACCGATTCCCACTCCGCCGGCGGAGCCCCAGGACAGCCCGGACGGGTACGTCGGCCTCGACGCCGGCCAGGCCGAACAGCTCGCCCGGGAACGGGGATGGTCGACGGTGCGGTCCCTTCCGCCCGACGCGATCATCACCATGGAGTACCTGGTGGGCCGGCTGAACTTCGTGGTGCGCGACGGCCGCGTGGCCCGCGCCTGGAAGGGCTGACCCCTGCTCGCCGCGTGGCCGTACGGACGACGAAGGCCCCGCCTCCCTCTCGGGAAGCGGGGCCTTCGTCGTGGCGCGGGGGTGGTGGTGCGTACCGGGCCCCGTCGCCCTCCGAGCCGTCAGCCGCCTGTCAGGGGGCGGGCCGGCTGGGTCGTGCCGCGCGGGACACCGGCGGGGTGCGGCGGGCGTCTGCTGCCCGCCGGCGTGACCGGGGTGCGCTCCGAGCGGGCCGTGTGCGGGCCTGCCGCCAGATGGATCGTGCCCCGGGAGGCACGGGTCGAGGCGACCGGCTCGCGCTCCGGGACGGACGGCTCGGCCGCAGTGGTGCGCTGCTTGAGCAGCGCCACCGGCGTGACCGGCACGGCGGGCACGGGGACCGGCCGGCCGCGGCGCGCGCGCCAACGGTCGCGCAGGTCGAACAGCCACGCCTCCGTCCGTGCGATCAGCGGCTCGAACCAGGGGAGGGCGAGCATGATCAGCAGACCCGCGGCCCAGCCCAGCAGCACGTCGCTCAGCCAGTGCGTACCGAGGTAGACGGTGGTGAGGCCGACGCCGAGCGAAGTGACCGCCGACAGCGCGGACAGCCAGCGGCGCGCTCTCGGGGTGGAGGCCAGATACGCCAGGATTCCCCAGGTCACCACCGCGTTGGCAGTGTGGCCGCTGGGGAATATATCGCCGCCGAGGCCCATCTCGTTCGAGCCGATCACGGTGGCGTAGTGCGGACCGAGCCGCCCCATGCCGAGCTTGGCGGCGCCGACCGTGGCGTTCAGCAGGAGCAGTGAGGCCGCCAGGGTGAGCAGCGGGCGGAGGGTGTGCTGCCGCCAGGAGCGCCAGCCGAGCCAGGCCGCGACCATCACGGCGGTGGGGCCGCGCTGGCCGAGCACCACGTAGTAGTCGAGGAAGGCGTGGATCTGCGGCCACTGCTGGTACGGCCGGAAGAACATGACCTGCCAGTCGAGCCGGACCAGCCAGGAGGTGGTGATCACGGCCCATACGATCGCCAGGTAGAAAGCCAGGGTCGCGGAGAACAGCACGACCCGGTGCCGGCTCATCCGTGGCACATCGATCTGAACCGCTCGTTCCGGCTCGCGGTCCAGCCTGGCGAACACCCGGTCCAGACGCCGGGTGAGGTTTCGTTCGGTACGCACCCAATCGACGTTACAGCGAGTGAGCTGTGCGCCCGGTCGAAACAGGGGCTTTGTGATGACGATGTGATGTGGGAAACGTCTCAGCTGTGCCTTTAATTCCAAGGATTCCGCAATCCTGTGTGGCCGACCCCTTCAATTCCTTTGATCATGCCGGTGTCGGTTATAAGGCGCTTATAAATTCGTTCACCGAATCATGGGGTGGAATTCTCCGCCCGCTCACCCTGAGCGAAAGTTGATCATGGTGGGCCGGAGCCGTTCAGCCAGAACGCGCCGTAGATCGCCGACGCCACCGCCACGCCCACCGTG
The DNA here is from genome assembly GCF_053592455.1 of Streptomyces sp. NPDC002676. NCBI lineage: Bacteria > Bacillati > Actinomycetota > Actinomycetes > Kitasatosporales > Streptomycetaceae > Streptomyces > Streptomyces sp. NPDC002676. Next base: position 43,754 of record NZ_JBSFVT010000007.1, read on the forward strand.
ACCAGCACCGACCGGGGCGTGCGCGACCGGGCCAGGGCGCGGGCGAGGGGCAGCAGCAGCGGGAAGGCGGGCAGCAGCAGCCGGGGCTTGGAGCCGAAGTAGCTCGACGCGCACAGCGCGAGCGCCAGGACGACACCCGTGTAGACCAGCAGGGGGACGGGCTGGCGCCGGCGTACGCCGGTCACGTAGAGCCAGATCAGCAGGGCGACCCCGATGACCAGTCCGGCGCCGGCCAGGGCCGACGGAAATGACGTGAATTTGTCGCCGACGAAGCGCGCGAAGGCGTACCCGCCGTCGAAACCGTTGCGCCATCCCGCCTGCACGTCCAGATATCCGAGCGGCCCCTTGCCCGTGTGGTTCCCGACCCACAGGACATATCCGGCGGCGCCGAGCGGTGCGAGCACCATGCCGAGGACGCGACGCCACCCGGGGGCGCTGGGGGTGGGGGATGGGGCGCGTGTCGGATCCTGTGCGCCGGGGGTGACGGAACAGGCGCGTGTCGAGCGGTGCGCGCTGGTGGGATCGGAAGAGGCGTGCGTGGTGTGGAGTGCGCCAGTAGAAGAGGAGGGGGCGCGGGGCTGGTCGTGCACGCCGTCCGGTGTCGCTGTGCGCCCGTCGGAGGCGTCGCCCTCCGGGGCAGGGGCGCGTTCGCCGTCCCGCGCGCCCTGCGGGACGGCCGTGCCCCGGGTTCGCACGAAGGAGACCGCGCCCGCCACCCACACCGCCGCGACCACCGCCGCCCCCACCGGCCGGGTCAGCCCCGCCAGCGCCGCCAGCAGTCCGGCGCTCACCCACCGGCCGGTCAGCACCGCGTACAGCGACCACGCGGCCAGCGCCGTGAACAAGGACTCGCTGTATGCCATCGACTGCACGATCCCGACCGGCAGCACCGCCCACAGCAGCACCGCGAAGACGCCGACCCGGGGGCCGTAGACCCACTCGGCCACCGCGAAGATCCCCCCGGCCGCGGCGAGCGAGGCGAGCAGGGCGACCGCGAAGCCCGCGTCGGCGTACGACAGCGGCGTGAGAGCGTGCAGCAGCCGCTCCAGCCAGGGCAGCAGCGGGAAGAACGCCAGGTTGGAGTGGACGTCGCCGTTCGGCAGCCGCACCTCGTAGCCGTAGCCCAGCTCGGCGACCCGCGAGTACCACAGGGCGTCCCAGCGCGCGGTCAGCAAGGTGTGCGCGCTCTTGCCCCGCGCGGCGCTCCACACCGCCAGCACGATCAGGCCCAGGGACCGCACCGCCGCGTAGCCCAGGAGAGCCGGGACCGCCCGGCGCAGCAGGGTCGCGCGGGGCGGGGACAGGGGCGTCGCAAGATCGGTCACGGGCTCGATTATCGACGGACCGGGGGAGCGGACCGTCCGGCGGGGCGCGGTCAAGGGTCGCTGCAGTGGCGTACGCCACACGGGTTCGGTCGCGCGTGTGAGAGGTCCGCCACGCGTGCCCCAGGCGAACTCGCGTACATTGGCGAGTCACCCGCGTGGGTTTGCGCGGGCCGGAGACACCGCTCCTCTCCGGCCGTACGACAGGGCTTCCCCACCCCGTCGGCCCGCACCGCGCGAGGGAACATCTGGGAGGTACGTACATGTCCGGGACGACCACGGCTGCCGTGCGGCAGCGCCGTCGGGCGGCCGGGGCCAGTGCCCACCTCGGGTCCAACCGCTGGGTCGTGCTCGTCGTCCTCTGCGTCAGCCTGCTGCTCGTCGCCCTGGACGCGACCGTGCTGCACGTGGCGGTCCCCGCCGTCACCGAGGACCTCAGGCCCGGCGGCGTGGAACTGCTCTGGATCGTCGACATCTACCCGCTGGTCTGCGCCTCGCTGCTGATCCTCTTCGGCACCCTCGGCGACCGGGTCGGCCGCAGACGCGTCCTGCTGCTCGGCTACACCCTCTTCGGCGTCGCCTCCGCCGGGGCCGCCTTCGCACAGACCGCCGAGATGCTGATCCTCGCCCGCGCGCTGCTCGGTGTCGGCGGCGCGATGATCATGCCCGCGACCTTGTCGATCCTTCGCCAGGTCTTCCCCGACCGGCGCGAGCGCGCGCTGGCCATCGGCATCTGGAGCGCGGTGGCCGCCGTCGGCGCGGCGGTCGGGCCGCTGCTCGGCGGTTTCCTGCTGGAGCACTTCTGGTGGGGCGCGGTCTTCCTGGTCAACATCCCGCTGATGCTGGTGAGCCTGCCGGTCGGCCGGATGCTGCTGCCCGAGTCCCGCGGCGACCGCAACGGTCCCTGGGACGTGGTCGGCGCGCTGATGGCGGCGGCCGGCCTGTTCGGTGTCGTTCTCGGAGTGAAGCGGCTCGGCGGCGGGGAGCCGGCCGCGAGCCCGTTCACCCTCCTGCCCCTGCTCGCGGGTGCGGCGCTCCTCTTCTTCTTTGTACGGCGGCAGGGCCGGCGGACGTATCCGCTGGTCGACCTGCGGATGTTCCGGCGGCCCGCGTTCAGCACGTCGGTGGGCTGCATCGTGCTGGCGATGCTCGCGCTGGTGGGCCTGGAGCTGATCGCGGCCCAGTACCTGCAGCTGGTGCTCGGGCTCTCCCCGCTGCAGACGGGCCTCAGGCTGCTGCCGCTGACCTTCGCGGCGATGGCGGCGGGGCTGGCCGGCGCGCGGATGCTGCGCCGCTTCGGGCCGCGCCGCATGGTGTGCTTCGGCTTCTGCCTCACCGCTGCCGCGGTCCTCGTGCTGACGAAGATGGGCGCGACCGACAACGCCGCCCTGCTGCTCTCCGCCTTCGTGCTGCTCGGCTTCGGGCTGGAGACCACCCTCTTCGGCGCCTACGAGTCGATGCTGAGCGAGGCCCCGGCCGAGCAGGCCGGCGGGGCGGCGGCGATCGGCGAGACCTCGTACCAGCTGGGCGCGGGCATCGGCATCGCGCTGCTCGGCAGCGTCATGAACGCGGCCTACGCCCCCGGGCTGGCCTCGGTGCCGGGCGTCCCGGCGTCGGCCTCGGCCTCGGCGGGGCACTCGCTCGGCGAGGCCTACGACGTCGCCGACCGGCTCGGCGGCTTTGCCGGGGCCGCGCTGCGGCAGGCGGCCCGGGACTCCTTCGTGCACGGGCTCCATGTCACCCTGCTGGTGAGCGCCGGCCTGCTGCTGCTCGGCGCGGTGATGGCCCTGCGGCTGCCGCGGATCATGCAGTGCGGGGAGCAGCCGGAGATGGAGCTGCCGGCCCCGCGGGAGGCCGCGGTCGCGCCGGTGGAGGTTGTGCAGCCCAGGGTCCCCGTGGCGGCTCTGGACGTGCGGGACGTGGCACCGTAACGTCGGCCGCGAGTTGTAACTAGCGTCGCTAGTTTTCACTGTGTCTCAGTGTGCCGGAGGGTGTTTCCATGTCCGCGTCCGCGAAGTTGCCCCCGTTCGATGCCGCCGACCCGCTCGGGCTCGACGACCTTTTGGAGCCGGAGGACCTGGCCGTCCGGGACACGGTCCGCAGCTGGGCCGCCGACCGCGTGCTGCCGAACATCGCCGACTGGTACGAGAAGGGCGAGCTGCCCGAGATCCGGGAACTCGCGCGCGAACTCGGCGGCATCGGCGCCCTCGGCATGTCGCTCACCGGGTACGGCTGCGCCGGGGCCACCGCCGTCCAGTACGGCCTCGCCTGCCTTGAGCTGGAGGCCGCCGACTCGGGCATCCGCTCCCTGGTCTCCGTGCAGGGCTCCCTCGCGATGTACGCGATCCACCGGTTCGGCAGCGAGGAGCAGAAGCAGGAGTGGCTGCCCGGCATGGCCGCCGGCGAGGTGATCGGCTGCTTCGGCCTCACCGAGCCCGACATCGGCTCCGACCCCGCCTCCATGCGCACCCACGCCAAGCGCGACGGCGACGACTGGGTTCTCAACGGCCGCAAGATGTGGATCACCAACGGGTCCGTGGCCGGGGTCGCCGTCGTCTGGGCCCAGACCGAGGAAGGGATCCGCGGCTTCGTCGTACCGACCGACACCCCCGGATTCTCGGCCCCCGAGATCAAGCACAAGTGGTCCCTGCGCGCCTCCGTCACCAGCGAACTCGTCCTCGACGACGTACGGCTGCCCGCCACCGCCGCCCTGCCGGACGGCATCGGCCTGCGCGGCCCGCTCAGCTGCCTCTCACACGCCCGCTACGGCATCGTCTGGGGCGCGATGGGCGCCGCGCGCAGCAGCTTCGAGTCGGCCCTGGAGTACGCGAAGACGCGGGAGCAGTTCGGGCGGCCCATCGGCGGCTTCCAGCTCACCCAGGCCAAACTCGCCGACATGGCGGTCGAGCTGCACAAGGGGATCCTGCTCGCCCACCATCTGGGGCGGCGGATGGACGCCGGCCGCCTGCGTCCTGAGCAGGTCAGCTTCGGCAAGCTCAACAACGTCCGCGAGGCGATCGAGATCTGCCGTACGGCGCGGACGATCCTCGGTGCCAACGGGATCTCCCTGGAGTACCCCGTGATGCGGCACGCGACCAACCTGGAGTCGGTGCTCACCTACGAAGGCACCGTCGAGATGCACCAGCTCGTGCTGGGCAAGGCGCTCACCGGGCTCGACGCCTTCCACTGACCCCAGAAGCGGGGCAGGGCCGGTGAGCGGCCCTGCCTCAGCTCTGGTTGAAGAAGCCGTCCTCGCGGCGGGCCGCCGGCTCGCCGGTGATGATCTCCGTGTTCGCGGGCGTCAGCAGGAAGACCCGCGTCGCGACCCGTTCGATCGTGCCCCGCAGCCCGAAGGTCAGTCCGGCCGCGAAGTCCACCACGCGCTTGGCGTCGGCCGGCTCCATGGCGGTCAGGTTCATGATGACCGGAACGCCCTCGCGGAACAGCTCGCCGATGGCGCGCGCGTCCCGGAAGCTGTCCGGGGTGACCGTGCCGATCCGGCGGCCCTTCTCCTCGGCGACGTCCGTCGCCACCTTCACCCGGGGGTCGGTGACCCAGGCATCGCCGGGCTCGGTCCCCTCGTTGTAGTCGTCGTCGTAGTAGCGCTCGTCATCGTTGTCGTCGACGAGGCCGAGCCACGCACTCGCCTTGCGTACCGATCCCATGGACGCCTCCTCTCACAGCGGTCTCTCTTGCTTATCGCATCCCTATGGTCATCCATGATGCGGACGGCGCGCCAAGTGGATAGTCGCCGCGCGGGGGGTTTGTGACGGTACTGGTGCACAGCCCAAACGTCGAGAGTCCTTGTGTCCCAAGGGGCGTGACACATACGGCTGCTGACTGTGAGTGAAATATGATTGTTGTCGGCGGATGGGTGAGACGCGGTGCGTCCGGGTGAACGTCTCATCAGGTCACGGGGGGATCAACGGTGTTCGGGATCGTCAGGCCATGCAGTCACCGGCTGGGGCAGAGCCTCAAGGCCGAGTGGATGGCGCATTTGTGCGGACTGTGTCTCGCGCTGCGCCGGGACCACGGACAGCTCGCTCGTATTGTGACGAACTATGACGGGCTTCTCATATCCGTTTTGACGGAGGCTCAGGCGGGACGGGCAAGCGGATCGCGGCGCACCGCCGGGCCGTGCGCACTGCGCGGCATGCGCACCGCCTCGGTCGCCCAGGGCGAGGGAGCGCGGCTCGCCGCCGCCGTCTCGCTGGTGCTCGCCTCGGCCAAGGTCCGCGACCATGTCGTGGACCGGGACGGGCTGCTGGCGCGGGCGCCCGTCGCGGCTGCCGCGCGCAGGGTCGCCGCGAGCTGGGGCCGGGCCGGGGCACGGAGCGGCTCGGCGGTCGGGTTCGACACCGGGCTGCTCGTCGACGCCGTGGACCGGCAGGTGGGCATCGAGGCCCTCGCGGGTCACGGCACCCCGATCCTGACGGTCACCGAGCCGACCGAGACGGCGACCGCCGCCGCGTTCGCGCACACCGCGGTGCTCGCCGGGCGGCCGGCCAACGCGGAGCCCCTCGCCGAGGCCGGGCGGCTCTTCGGGCGGCTCGCCCACCTCCTGGACGCCGTGGAGGACCGGCACGCCGACGCCGAGACGGGCGCCTGGAACCCCCTGGCCGCCACCGGCACCTCCCTCGCCGAGGCCCGCCGGCTCGCCGACGATGCTCTGCATGGCATCCGACTGGCCCTGCGGGAGGCCGAGTTCGCGGACGGCAGGCTCGCCCATCTGCTGCTCGTGCACGAGCTGGGCCGCTCGGTGGACCGGGCGTTCGGCACCGTGCCGGCTTGCGCGACGCATCAGCCGGGTCCGGCGGGGCCGTACATCCCCGGTGCCCCGCACCACTCCGAAAAGCCCAAGGAGCCCCGGAGTTTCCTGCCCGGCTGCGGGATGTTCCTGCTGCTGTGCTGCTCGTGCCAGATGTGCTGCGCCGAGGAGTACGAAGGACCCTGGTCGCGCAAGAAGCGGGAAGGCTGCTGCCGGGACTGCGACTGTCCGTGCGACGGGTGTGACGGCGGTTGCTGCGACGGGTGCGACTGCTGCTGCCCCTGTGACGGCTGCTGACGGTCAACGCTTGAACGCTACGACGGCTGGACGCCGTCGCCGTCCTTGCGGAGGCGGCACCCTGCGCGAGCATCTGGGCCTGACCTACTGACCTCCGCCCACTGGCTGGAGGACTATCCGGAGGGGTGACTTCCGGACATTCCCGGGATCTGGGTGGCCGACGGGGACGCCGTGGTGCTGACGGTCACCGAGGCCGACGGCCTGACAACCGGCCTTCACCCTCGCCGGACAGGACCTGAGCCGATGGCGGGACGCGTCCCGAGCCGGCGTCAAGGAATGGTGCGCCCAAGGTGGTTCAAAAGTTCACGGCCGAAAGGCACCCTTGTGGCAACCGGCCGTTCGGCCGAATACTCCCCCTCAGCGCTTGTCAGGGGCGTACGTGCTGGGGATCCCGGCCCTGCCTCTGGCTGCGACTCACGGGCCTCCGACCCCACGCGGGCCCCCGACTTCCCCTGGGAGGGAACGAAAAGTGAGGATCAAGCGCACCACTCCCCACAGCGGTACCGCGAGACGGACCCGGCTGATCGCCGTGGCAAGCGGTTTCCTGGCCGCAGCCGCGTTCGCGGCCCCCACCGCGAACGCGAGCGACGCCCACACGTTCAGCGCGACCCAGCTCAGCAAGGCGAGCGACTCCGTCCTCAAGGCGGACGTTCCCGGCACGGCCTGGGTGGTGGACGGCAGGACCCACCGTGTCGTCGTCACCGTCGACAACACGGTGTCCAAGGCCGAGATCGCCAAGATCAAGCGGCAGGCGGGCGCCGACGCGGGCGCGCTGACCATCAAGCACACCTCCGGCAAGTTCAACAAGCTGATCAGCGGCGGCGACGCCATCTACGGCGGCCAGTACCGCTGCTCGCTCGGCTTCAACGTGCACAGCGGCAGCACGTACTACTTCCTCACCGCCGGCCACTGCGGCCAGGTCGCCTCCACCTGGTACAGCAACTCCAGCCACAGCACGGTGCTGGGCACCAACGTGGGCTACAGCTTCCCGGGCGACGACTTCGCCCTGGTGCGCTACACCAACTCCTCCATCTCGCACCCGAGCACGGTCGGCAACCAGACCATCTCCAGCGCGGCCACGCCCAGCGTGGGCCAGACCGTCTACCGTCGCGGTTCCACCACCGGCACGCACAGTGGCCGGGTCACCGCGCTGAACGCCACCGTCAACTACGGCGGCGGTGACATCGTCAAGGGCCTGATCCAGACCACGGTCTGCGCCGAGGGCGGCGACAGCGGCGGTCCGCTCTACGCGGGCAGCGTGGCCTACGGCCTGACCTCCGGCGGCAGCGGCAACTGCACCTCCGGCGGTACGACCTTCTTCCAGCCGGTCACCGAGGCGCTGAGCAAGTACGGCGTGAGCGTCGGCTGACGAACCTCGCAAAAGCCCCCGTACGCAACCGGCGTACGGGGGCTTTCTCTTGCCGATCCTCGACCGGAGGGCGAATTCAGGCCAAGGGTAACGGTGACCGTCCGGTGAAGAGTTACTCGCCCGTAGTGTTTGCAGTGCGAATTCCCCTGGGATGACTGTCCTCGGTCAAGTGAGTCGAGCGTGTCGAGTGTGTGCGGCGTGCCCGTCCGCGCGTCCGGAATCCGGCCTTGTGTGTCCGCTGTGGACCTCGGAATAGTAGGCGCCCGTCAACCAGCCTTCCGGTCCTCGAGGTCCCCACAACTTCCTGGGCCGACCCCCCACAGGAGGACATGAGTTGAAGCACCGACGCATACCCGGGCGGCGGGCCGCCGTGATCGGCGCGGGAATCGCCGCTCTGGTCGCAGCGGGTGTCAGCTTGCAGAGTGCGAACGCCAGTGAGTCCGCGAAGTCCACACCGCAGCCGCGGCTGCTGTCGGCCCCTGCGGCCGGAAACCTCGCCTCGACCCTGAGCAGGGACCTCGGTTCCGACGCGGCGGGCAGCTACTACGACGCCCAGGCCAAGAGCCTCGTCGTCAACGTGCTGGACGCCACGGCGGCCAAGACCGTCGAGGCGGCCGGCGCCAAGGCCCGCATCGTCGCCAACTCGCTGGCCGAACTGAACGGCGCGCGCACGGAGTTGAAGAAGGACGCAACCATCCCGGGCACGTCCTGGGCCACCGACCCGGTCACGAACAAGGTCGTCGTCACCGCCGACAGGACGGTGTCGGGTGCCCAGTGGGCCAAGCTCGGCAAGGTGGTCGAGGGGCTCGGCGGCAAGGCCGAACTGAAGCGATCCCAGGGAGAGTTCAAGTCCTTCATCGCCGGTGGCGACGCCATCACCGGCTCGGGCGGGCGCTGCTCGCTCGGCTTCAACGTGGTCAAGGACGGGCAGCCGTACTTCCTGACCGCGGGCCACTGCACCGAGGCCATCTCCACCTGGACGGACTCCAGCGGCAAGGAGATCGGCCAGAACGCGGAGTCCCACTTCCCGGGCACCGACTACGGCCTGGTCAAGTACACCTCGCAGGTCGACCACCCGAGCGAGGTCGACCTGTACAACGGCTCCAGCCAGAAGATCACCGGCGCCGCCGAGGCCACCGTCGGCATGAAGGTGAGCCGCAGCGGCTCGACGACCAAGGTGCACGACGGCAAGGTCACCGGCCTGAACGCCACCGTGAACTACCAGGAGGGCACGGTCAACGGTCTGATCCAGACCGACGTCTGCGCCGAGCCCGGTGACAGCGGCGGCTCGCTCTTCTCGGACAGCAACGCCATCGGCCTGACCTCCGGCGGCAGCGGCGACTGCACCAACGGCGGCGAGACCTTCTTCCAGCCGGTCACCGCGGCCCTGCAAGCCACAGGCACCCAGATCGGCTGACCCACCCGCACCACCCGCACCACCCCGCTCCACGGAGTCCCGCCCCGCGCGCGAGGGGCGGGACTTTTCGGCGTCCCCCACGGCCCGGTCGGCCGGGCGTTTGTGCAGGTGGGAGGCGTTGGAGTGGATGTCGCACACGTGTTCGGAAATGAGGGTATGGTGGGGGTGGGGATGTTGGAACTGATGTTCGAGAGCCGTTCGGGGCTCGCGAGTGCGGGAGGTGCGTGTGCCGGGCTTCGCGCATCTGCACACCGTCTCCGGGTTCTCCCTGAGGTACGGCGCCTCGCACCCGGAGCGGCTGGCCGAGTGCGCCGGGGAACGGGGCATGGATGCCCTCGCCCTCACCGACCGCGACACCCTCGGCGGCGCGGTCCGCTTCGCCAAGGCCTGCGCCGAGGCGGGCGTCCGTCCGCTGTTCGGTGTGAACCTGGCGGTGGCCGAGCCGGAGGTCGTACGGCGTGAGCAGCGCCGTACCCCGGTGCGTGGCGGTGCCTTTGTCGATGAGTCGGCACCCCGGGTGACCTTCCTCGCCCGGGACGGCGCCCGCGGCTGGGCGGACCTGTGCCGCCTGGTCACCGCCGCCCACGCTGTCGAGGGCGCGCCGCTTCTTCCCTGGTCCGGCAATCGTGCCGACGGTCTTACCGTCCTGCTCGGGCCCGCCTCCGACGTGGGGCGCGCCCTCGCCGCGGGCCGTCCCGACCGTGCCGCGAAGCTGCTCGCCCCCTGGCGCGAGGTCTACGGCGACGCCCTGCGCCTGGAGGCCGTCTGCCACGGGCGCACGGGCACCGGGCCCGGCTCCCTGCGCCTGGCCGCCCGTACCGTCGGCTTCGCCGCCGAGCAGCGGATCCGGCCGGTGCTCAGCAACGCCGTCCGGTACGCCGACCCCGGCCAGGGCCCGGTCGCCGACGTCCTGGACGCCGCCCGCCGCCTGGTCCCGATCGACCCCGGCAAGGAGCTGGACTCCGGCGAGGCCTGGCTGAAGGGCGCGGACGCCATGTTCCAGCTCGCCGAGCGGGTGGTGGAGGCGGCCGGCTACCGGCGCGACACCGCCCACCGGCTGCTGGAGCAGACCCTGGCCACGGCGGCCGAGTGTCTCGTTGATCCCGAGGACGATCTCGGTATCGGGACCGTCCACTTCCCCGAGGCGCACCTCGTCGGCGCCGGCCGTCGCACCGCCCAGCGGGTGCTCGCCTCCCGGGCGGCGGCGGGCATGCTGCGGTACGGCTACGCCGGCCGCCGGGAGTACTGGGAGCGGATGCACCACGAGCTGGACATCATCGCCCACCACGGCTTTGCCTCCTACTTTCTGACCGTTGCTCAAGTTGTCGATGATGTACGGGCGATGGGTATTCGGGTGGCCGCGCGCGGCTCCGGTGCCGGCTCCCTCGTCAACCACCTCCTGGGCATCGCGCACGCCGACCCGGTCGCGCACGGACTGCTGATGGAGCGCTTCCTGTCCAAGCAGCGGGTCGTGCTGCCGGACATCGACATCGACGTGGAATCCGCGCGCCGCCTGGAGGTCTACCGCGCGATCATCGGCCGGTTCGGCACCGAGCGCGTCGCGGCCGTCTCCATGCCGGAGACGTACCGCGTCCGGCACGCCATCCGGGACGTCGGCGCCGCCCTGTCCATGGACCCCGCCGAGATCGACCGCCTGGCCAAGTCCTTCCCGCACATCCGGGCCCGGGACGCCCGTGCCGCGCTGGAGGAGCTGCCCGAACTCCGGCAGCTGGCGGGGGAGAAGGAGAAGTACGGCAGGCTGTGGGAGCTGGTCGAGGCCCTCGACGCCCTCCCGCGCGGAGTCGCCATGCACCCGTGCGGGGTGCTGCTGTCCGACGCCTCCCTCCTCGCCCGTACGCCGGTGGTGCCGACCAGCGGCGAGGGCTTTCCCATGTCGCAGTTCGACAAGGAGGACGTGGAGGACCTCGGGCTGCTCAAGCTCGACGTGCTCGGTGTGCGGATGCAGTCGGCGATGGCGCACGCGGTCGCCGAGGTGGAGCGGGTGACGGGCGAGCGGATCGACCTGGACGCGGTGCCGCCGGGCGACCCGGCGACGTACGGGCTCATCCGCTCCACCGAGACGCTCGGCTGCTTCCAGATCGAGTCGCCGGGCCAGCGGGACCTGGTGGGACGGCTCCAGCCGGCCACCTTCCACGACCTGGTCGTGGACATCTCGCTCTTCCGGCCCGGCCCGGTCGCCGCCGACATGGTGCGGCCGTTCATCGAGGCGCGGCACGGCCGGGCGCCGGTGCGCTATCCGCACCCGGACCTGGAGGGGCCGCTGAAGGGGACGTACGGGGTCGTCGTCTTCCACGAGCAGATCATCGACATCGTCGCCATCATGACCGGCTGCGGGCGCGGCGAGGCGGACCGCGTCCGGCGCGGGCTGTCCGACCCGGAGTCGCAGGGGCGGATCAAGGTGTGGTTCGCGCAGCACGCGGCGGCGCACGGATACGACGCGGAAACGATTCAGCGGACCTGGGAGACCATCGAGGCGTTCGGCTCGTACGGCTTCTGCAAGGCGCATGCGGTCGCCTTCGCCGTGCCGACGTACCAGTCGGCGTGGCTGAAGGCCCATCATCCGGCCGCCTTCTACGCCGGGCTGCTCACGCACGACCCCGGGATGTACCCGAAGCGGCTGCTGCTGGCGGACGCGCGGCGGCGCGGGGTGCCGATCCTGCCGCTGGACGTGAACGTGTCCGGGGTCGCACACCGTATCGAACTGGTGTCTGAACCCCCTCGGATGTGGGGGCTGCGGCTCGCCCTCTCCGACGTGCACGGCATCAGCGAGGCCGAGGCGAAGCGGATCGCGGACGGGCAGCCGTACTCCTCCCTGCTGGACTTCTGGGAGCGGGCCCGCCCGAGCCGGCCGCTGGCCGGGCGGCTTGCTCAGGTCGGCGCACTGGACGCCTTCGGCGCCAATCGCCGTGATCTGCAACTGCACTTGACCGAGCTGCACCGGGGCGCCCGGGGTGCGGGCGGCGGCCAGCTCCCTCTCGCCGGCGGCCGGAAGACGGCCTCGGCCGGGCTGCCCGACCTGACCTCGGCGGAGCGGCTCAGCGCCGAGCTGGGCGTGCTGTCCATGGACGCCTCGCGCAACCTGATGGACGACCACCGGGAGTTCCTCGACGAGCTGGGCGTGGTCTCGGCACGCCGGCTGCGCGCGGCCCGGCACGGGGAGACCGTGCTGGTCGCGGGCACCAAGGCGGCCACCCAGACCCCGCCGATCCGGTCCGGCAAGCGGGTCATCTTCAGCACGCTGGACGACGGCACGGGCCTGGTCGACCTCGCCTTCTTCGACGACTCCCACGACGCCTGCGCGCACACCGTCTTCCACTCCTGGCTGCTGCTGGTGCGCGGAGTGGTACAGCGGCGCGGCCCGCGCAGCCTCAGCGTGGTGGGCTCCGCCGCCTGGAACCTCGCCGAACTGGCAGAACTGCGCGCCGAGGGCGGCCTGGACGAGGTGGCGGCCCGGCTGGCGGCGCCCGTGCCGGAGGGGGCGACGGGCGGGGACCCGACGCACGGCCGCCGCATCCAGCTGCCGACCGGATACGAACTGCACCCGTGGGCCGATCTGCGCCCGGCGGGTCAGGAGGCCTCACAAGGGCCTTCTACGACACGGAAGTTGTGGCACCAGAGTCCGGGGAGTGCGGGATGACCATTCTCTGCGTACGTTTCCAGCTGCCGCCGATGTACGAGGCGGCCCTGCCCGGGCTGCTCGGCCTGCTGGAGGAGTTCACCCCGGTCGTCGAGGCGCTGCCCCCGGACGGGGCGCTCGCCGATCTCCGGGGCGCCGAACGCTACTTCGGGCGCAGCGCCGTCGAACTGGCGGCGGTGATCCGCGTCCGGGCGCTCGCGCTGTACGGCGTCGACTGCGTGATCGGCGCCGGGCCGGGCCCGATGCTGGCCTGTATGGCGCTGCGCGAAGCGCGGCCCGGGGTGACCTGTGCCGTACCCGAAGAGCCGGACGTCGTCGCGGAGTTCCTCGCCGCACGGCCCGTGTCCGCGCTGCCCGGCGTCGGCGCGGCGACCGCCCGCACCCTGTGCGAGTACGGCCTGGACACCCTCGGTCTCGTCGCCGCCGCGCCGCTGTCCACGCTCCAGCGGCTGATCGGCGCGAAGGCGGGCCGCGAGCTGCGCGAGAAGGCGAACGGCGTCGACCGCGGCCGGGTCGTCCCGAACGCGGTTTCCCTCCCCCACTCTCGGCTTCGCTCGAGCGGGGGGACCCCCATCCTCGCCGCCGAACGCCCCTTCGAGCTGGACGAGCTGGACCCCGACCGGCACCGCAGGGCACTCCTGTCCGCCGCGGAGGAACTGGGCGCCCGGCTGCGCACGGTGGAGAAGGTCTGCCGCACCCTGACCCTCACCGTCCGCTACGCCGACCGCTCCTCCACCACCCGCAGCCGCACCCTCAAGGAGCCGACCGCACACTCGGCGGCCCTGACGAAGACGGCCTACGGCATGTACGAGGCCCTCGGCCTCCAGCGCGCCCGGGTCCGCGCACTCGCCCTGCGCGCCGAGGGGCTCACCCCCGCCGACCAGGCGTCGTACCAGCTCACCCTCGACCCCGTGGACGAGAAGGTCCGCCGCATCGAGGAGGTCGCGGACCGCGCGCGGGCGAAGTTCGGACCGCGGGCGGTGCTGCCGGGCACGCTGGCCGCTTAACTCCTTTCGGTCGGCGGTCAGTTGGCCCACGGCGGCGTGATGCGGGTGCCGTCGGCCATTTCCGCCGTGAGGCCGACGGAGGTGGTGACCCAGGAGATCGCCGTGTGGTCGGTCGGGTTCTCGACGGCGAGGGTCGCGCCCGGGTTGATGATCACCGTGTCTCCCGCGGAGATCCGCTCGGTGCGGCCGTCGAGGGTGATCAGCAGTTCTCCGAGGAGCAGATGGAAGATCTCCTCCCGGCTGACGGTGTGGGCGGGCGCCTTGGTGCCCGCGGGGATCTCCCCGCGCCAGGCGCACAGTTCCTTGCTGCCGGTGAGCGGGGAGGCGTACGAGACGAAGCGGGCGCCGTGGATCTCGTGGGTCACGGACTCCGATGCGCGGACGACGGGCATGACGGTGAACTCCGTTCGATTGGTCAAGTTGCTTGACTATCCACCCTCTATGGTCAAGCTGCTTGACTAATCCGTCAAGGGTGTTTCATTGCCTCTGTGTACAACTCCGAAGCCATGGCCCTGTCCGCCGCCCTGCTCGCCGCAGCCGGCGACCTGACGCAACGCATCAATGACGGGGTCGTGGCCCGCGGTTTCACGGACATCCGGCCCGCCCACGGTTTCGCCTTCGCGCGGCTCGCCCCGGACGGCGCCACCGTCACCGATCTCGCCGCGCACCTCGGGGTGACCAAGCAGGCCGCCAGCCAGCTGGTGGACGAGATCGTACGCAAGGGCTACGCCGAGCGGCGGCCGCATCCCGAGGATGCGCGGGCCCGGCTGATCGTGCTGACCGAGCAGGGGTGGGCCTGTACTCGCGCGGCGGAGGCGGCGGCTGCCGAGGTCGTGGGGGCGTGGGCCGAACTGCTGGGCGAGGGTGAAGTGCGCGCGTTGGGGGACCGTTTGGCGCGCATCGCCCCCTATGGTCCGATCAGGCCCGCCTGGTAAGTCCGGTGACTGAACATCAGTGATGCGCAGGTGGCAAGAGCGCCTCCGGATGTTACCCGCAGTTTTTACCGACGCGTAACTTCACATCCGTACTACTCGCCCGTAACTTGACGAGTGAACAGCATCCACGTGATCCGGATCACTGGGTTGAGCCGCCCCACCTCCCTTGAGCCGCAAGGAGATCACTCGATGCTGCCCTGGAAGCGACTCTTCAGACCGCTTGCCGCGCTGCTGCTGACCGCCGCCGTCGCCGCCGTACCCGCCGCCACCGCGCACGCCGCCGACGCGGCCCCGAGCAAGGGCTGGAACGACTGGTCCTGCCAGCCCTCCGCCGCACACCCCCGTCCGGTCGTGCTCGTCCACGGCACGCTGGGCAACTCCTGGGACAACTGGCTGTCCCTCGCCCCGTACCTGGAGAGCCGCGGATACTGCGTCTACTCCTTCGACTACGGCCAACTGCCCGGCGTCCCCGTCTTCTACGGCCTCGGCCCCATCGACAAGTCGGCGCAGCAGCTGTCCGACTTCGTCGACAAGGTGCTCGCCGCGACCGGAGCCCCCAAGGCGGACCTGGTCGGCCACTCGCAGGGCGGCATGATGCCCCGCTACTACCTGAAGTTCCTCGGCGGGGCCGCCAAGGTGAACGCTCTCGTCGGCCTCGCCCCCGACAACCACGGCGCCACCCTCAGCGGTCTGACCAACCTCCTGCCGTACTTCCCCGGTGCGGGAGACCTGATCAAGGCCACCACCCCCGGCCTCGCCGACCAGATCCCCGGCTCCGACTTCCTCACCAAGCTCAACGCGGGCGGCGACACCGTCCCCGGAGTGCACTACACGGTCATCGCCACCAAGTACGACGAGGTGGCCACGCCCTGGCAGAGCCAGTACCTGAACGGCCCGGACGTCCACAACGTCCTGCTCCAGGACCTGTGTCCGCTCGACCTGACCGAGCACGTGGCGATCGGCACGATCGACCGCATCGCCTTCCACGAGGTGGCCAACGCGCTCGACCCGGCGGGCGCCTCCGCCACCACCTGCGCGTCGGTCTTCAGCTGACCTCGGGACTACTCGCGCCCGGGGCCTGTCCGGCCTGAGCCGCCGGACAGGCCCCGCGGCCGAATCCCTTGGGGTGAGACGAAGGTAGCCCCCAGGAACCGTGAAATCCCCTGCTTATGGCCGGCTTAAGGGAGTGCTGAGGCTGCGCTCAGGTAGGTACCGTGCGCGGCATGACAGACGACCTGATCCGCCCGGCCGGCCCCGCCGACGTACCGGCCGTGAAGTCCGTGACCGACGCGGCGTACCACCACTACATCGAGCGCATCGGTGTGGTGCCGCAGCCCATGGAGGCGGACCACACGGTGAACGTGGCCGCGGAGAAGGTGTTCGTCACGGGCGAGCCGGTGACCGGGCTCGTCGTCATCGAGGCCCACGACGACCACCTGTTCCTCGACAGCATCGCCGTCCACCCCGACGCGCACGGCCAGGGGGTGGGACGGCGGCTGCTGCACTTCGTGGACGTACGCGCGCGGGAGCTGGGGCTCGGCGAGATCAGGCTCTACACCAACGCGCTGATGTGGGAGAACCAGAAGATCTATCCGCGGTACGGCTACGAGGTCGTGGAACGCCGCGTCGACGGCCCCTACGACCGCATCCACTACCGCAAGCGGCTGGGCTGAGGGGCGCGGCGGAGGCGTCAGCCGTCCGGCCACCAGGTGCGTGCGATGTCACCCCGCACCTCGGGGCGTCCCGTGGGACGTTCTTCCGCCGCCTCGCGGGTCTCGCGGATCCGGCGGCTGTCGGTCTTCTTCAGGGGCTTCTGCACGGTCATCCGGCGCATGGCTGCCTCCTTCAGTGCCTACCCGAGATCCGGACGGTCACGGAGGTAGACCCTTTCGGCGAGGGTTCCTCATCGATGCCGGATTGTCAGTGGCGGGTGTCACTCTTCGGACATGACGAGCGAGACGACGTCGTGCTCGTCCGGCATGTGCTGTGGACGCTGCCCGCCCCCGACCCCGCCCGCGCCCTGCGGCACTGGCGGGAGGCCCGGGCCGGTGCCGGGATCAGGGCAGCAGCTTCTCGAAGTCGCCGCCCAGGGCCAGCGCCTCCAGTTCGTCGAGGGCGGCCATGGCAGCGGACGCGGCCTCCGGGTCCGACTCCGCCAGCCCGCTCGCGGCGAACTCGTCCTCGTCCAGGCGTCGTACGTCCCTGCCGTCGGCCGAGCGCCACAGGTCCAGGTCGAGGTCCTCCACCACCAGCTCCGCGCCGGAGAGGACCGCGGGCCGGGTGATGTCGCAGTACCAGCCCTTGACCGAGCCGTCCGCCGCGCGCACCTCCTTCACGGAGTACCAGCGGTCCCGCCAGTAGTGCTCGGTGAACACATCGCCCGGCTCGAAGCGCACGAAGCCGAAGTCCCGGACGCCCTCGCCCGCCCAGGGAGCCCGGACCGACACGCGGGTACCGTCGTCGTCGATCAGCTGCGCGGCGTAACGGATCTTCGTACGGCCGGCCTTGACCAGGACGACCTCCACCTCGACCGGCGTCTCAGCCGAGTTCGCGGACATAGCGCACCTCCGTCGCACAGATCTCGTATCCGAGCCACTTGTTGATCGCGATCATGGGGCCGTTCCCGGTGTCGTTGCCCGTGAACGCCTCGGTGACACCGGCGGCGCGGGCCCGGTACAGGGAGTGGATCTTGGCGAGCTTGGCCAGGCCACGGCCCCGGTAGGCGCGGGCGGTGCCGGTCATCGCGGACGCGTAGTGGCCGAGGCCGTCCGTGTACGCCACGCTGAACGCGACCGGGCGGCCGTCGACGACCGCGGCCATGGTCAGCTCCCGGTTCAGCAGCGGGTGCTTCCAGCTCTCCTCGACCCAGGTGTCGTAGTCAGTGAACTCGATCGCGACGTCGCCCGGTTCGTCCGACACCGTCTCCGCGTCCAGCTCGAACAGCGGCCGGGGGTCGTCCGCGAAGTCGGCCGCGGTGCGCAGTTCGACGCCGGGAGGGACGTCCGGCAGCGGGGGCAGGGTGCCGTTCTCCAGGTCCAGCCGGAGGAAGTGGGCGGAACGGCTGCTCGTGTAGCCGTGCCGCTCGGCGAAGGCGCGGTTGGCCGGCTCGTCGAGGACCCAGCTGAACAGCTTGGTGGCTCCCTGCGCGGCCAGGTACTCCTCGGCGGCCTTCACCAGGAGCCGGCCCGCGCCGCGGTGGGTGCGGTCCGGGCGCACGTACACGTTCACGTAGCCCTGCCCCGGCTCGGGGCTGTCGTAGGCCAGGTGCACCTGTGCCGTGCCGATCACCTCGCCGTCCTCCTCCGCAAGGAGCGGACGGAAGCGGGCGTCGGGGTGCATGTGGGTGGCGTTGTGGCGGACCGAGTCCGGGGTGGTCAGGATGAACGGCAGGGCGAGCCGACGGACCTGGGTGAAACCCTCGGTCTCGGCTGTGACGTCAGGGCGCAGAGCGCGCACGATCACGGTCATGTGCAGGCACCGTACGCAGCGAGCCGTCAGGGTGCCTCCCATTTTCCGTCTCCCGCTTTCCGTCTCTCGGTTTTCCGGCGGGTGCGGGACAATCGGCCTGTGAGCCTGAAGATCCACATCGATGACAGCGCGCCGCCGTACGAGCAGGTGCGGGCGCAGATTTCCGAGCTGGCGCGGAGCGGGGCGCTGCCGGTGGGGTACCGGCTGCCGACCGTGCGGGGGCTGGCCGAGTCGCTGGGTCTCGCGGTGAACACCGTGGCCAAGGCATACCGGGCGCTGGAGACGGACGGGGTGATCGAGACGCGGGGCCGCAACGGAACGTTCGTGGCTGCCGCCGGCTCGGCCGCGGAGCGGGAGGCTGCTGCTGCTGCGCAGGCCTATGTGGAGCGGGTGCGGCGACTTGGGCTGGACGAGAAGGATGCGCTGGCCGCTGTGCGGGATGCGCTGCGGGCCGCTTATGGGGAGGGCTGAGCGAATCAGCGGTGTACGGCGGGCTCCGGAATGCGTGTCACCGTCAGACCCGCCCTCCCCGCCGTCCTCCCGAACGTCACCGCGTCCGCCACCGCCGCCCCGCCGGGGTCGTTGTTGAAGTACGCGTACACGTCGTGCTTGTCGGACCAGGTGGTCGCGATGCGGTCCACCCACGTCTCCAGGGACCGGCGGCCGTAGCGGGGCCACGGGGTGGCGCGGCCCTCGTGGAAGCGGACGTAGCCCCAGTCGGTGGTGCGCCAGAGCGGGGTGACCGGGTGGGCCTGGACGTCAGCCCAGCACAGGGCCGCTCCCCGGGACGCCAGGACGTCGCGCACCTCCGGCGTCCACCAGGAGTCGTGGCGGGGTTCCACCGCGACCCTCGTACCGGACGGGAAGCAGGCCAGGCAGGCGTCCAGCAGGGGCGGGTCCACGCGCAACGTGGGCGGGAGCTGGAGGAGGACCGGGCCCAGGCGGTCGCCCAGGCCGGCCGCGTGGGTCATCAGGCGGTGGACCGGTTCCGCGGGGTCCTTCAGGCGCTTGATGTGGGTCAGAAAGCGGCTGGCCTTGACCGCGACCACGAAGTCCTCGGGCACACGGTCCCGCCACGCCTCGAAGTTCTCCCGCGTCGGCAGCCGGTAGAACGCGTTGTTGATCTCCACCGTGGCGAAGCGGGCCGCGTACTCCTCCAGCCACAGCCGGGTCGGACGGTCGGCCGGGTACAGGACGCCCCGCCAGTCCTTGTACTGCCACCCCGACGTGCCGACGAACAGGGGCATACCTCTATCAAAGCACCCGAGCGGCAGTCCTACAGGTACAGCCCCGCGTCCGCCCCCTCCCGCGCGCCCGGCACCGACGTCGGCGCCGTGCCCCGGCGCAGGGCGTACAGCTCGGCCAGCGTCGCCCCCTCCCGGCCGATGCCCTCCTCGGTGCCGAGCCAGTTCGCCGCCTCGCGGCGGGTCAGCGGGCCCACCTCGATACGGGCCAGACAGCGGCCGGGGCGGACGACGGCCGGGTGCAGCCGCTCCAGGTCCTCGTTGGTCGTGACGCCGACCAGGACGTTGCGGCCCTGGCCGAGCAGGCCGTCGGTGAGGTTGAGCAGCCGGGACAGGGCCTGGCCCGCGGTGTGCCGGGCCTCGCCGCGGATCAGCTCGTCGCAGTCCTCCAGCAGGAGCAGACGCCAGCGGCCCTTGCCGGCCGCATCCTCCTCGCCGATCGCGATGTCCATCAGATAGCCGACGTCGGAGAAGAGCCGCTCGGGGTCGAGGACGCAGTCCACCTGGCACCAGTCCCGCCAGGAGCGGGCCAGCGTGCGCAGCGCGGAGGTCTTGCCGGTGCCGGGCGGGCCGTGCAGCAGGAGCAGCCGGCCGGCGATGTCCTCCGGGGTCGTCTTCATCAGGCGGTCCATCGCATCCGCCACCGGAGCCGTGTAGTTGGGGCGGATCTCGTCCCAGGTGCCCGCGGAGATCTGCCGGGTGGTGCGGTACGGGCCGCGCCTCGGGGAGACGTACCAGAAGCCCATCGACACGTTCTCCGGCTGCGGTTCGGGCTCGTCCGCCGCGCCGTCCGTGGCCTGGTCGAGGACCTGCTTCGCCAGTTCGGCGGTCGTCGCGGTGACCGTGACGTCCGCGCCCCGGTTCCAGCGCGAGACCAGCAGGGTCCAGCCGTCACCCTCGGCGAGGGTCGCGCTGCGGTCGTCGTCGCGGGCGATGCGCAGCACGCGGGCGCCGTCCGGCAGCAGGGTCGCGGCGGAGCGCACGCGGTCGATGTTCGCCGCGTGCGAGTACGGTTGCTCGCCCGTCGCGAAGCGGCCGAGGAACAGCGCGTCGACGACGTCGGACGGCGAGTCGGAGTCGTCGACGTTGAGCCGGATCGGCAGAGCGTCGTGTGGGTTCGCAGACATGCCGCCATGATCGGGCACAGGTGCGCCGCGTGCACGGCATTTCCGCACCTTGTTCCGGGTGTTCCCGAGTCCTGCCCGCTCCCCGCAACCCGTCCCGCCCTCAGGGCTGAAGGCCTGTCAACTTGAATGACATGAACATGTAACAGTCTGGGTGGAAACGTCTCGGGTCGAGCCGGTTGAGATCGCAACAGTTTTGGCATGAACACTTCCACTCAACACGCGTAGCTGCTACCAAAGTTGCGGCAGAGATCCTGCTATAGGGAGGCACCATGAGACGTTTCCGACTTACCGGATTAGTTACTTCGCTCCTCCTTGCCGCCGGCCTCGGCCTCTCCGGGGCCGCCACCGCACAGGCGACAACGGCCGCGACCGGCGGCTACGTTGCACTCGGCGACTCCTACTCCTCGGGAGTCGGAGCGGGCAGCTACATCAGCTCCAGCGGCAGCTGCGACCGCAGCACCAACGCGTACCCCTACCTGTGGAACGCGGCCCACTCCCCGGCCTCGTTCGCCTTCAACGCCTGCTCGGGCGCCAAGACGGACGACGTGATGGCCAACCAGCTCGGCTCGCTGAACTCCTCCACCTCACTGGTGTCCATCACGATCGGCGGCAACGACGCCGGGTTCTCCAACGTCATGACGGACTGTGTGCTCGGGTCGGACAGCGACTGCCTGTCCGACGTCGCCACCGCCGAGGCGTACGTCGACTCGACGCTCCCCGGCAAGCTCGACACCGTCTACAACGCCATCAGGTCCAAGGCCCCCAACGCCCGCGTGGTCGTGATCGGCTACCCCCGCCTCTACCTGACCGGCCAGATCTGCGTCGGCCTCTCGGACACCAAGCGCACCGCGATCAACAGCGCGGCCGACTACATCGACAACGCCATCCAGAAGCGTGCCCTGGCCCACAGCTTCGTCTGGGGTGACGTCCGTCCCGCGTTCTCCGCCCACGAGATCTGCTCCGGCGACTCCTGGCTGCACAGTCTCAACTGGCTGGACATCGGCGTGTCGTACCACCCGACCGCGGCCGGACACTCCGGCGGCTACCTCCCGGTCTTCACCAACAATGCCTGACCCGTCAGGGAGTTGGACCGGATGAAACGGAGGCCCCGCCGGACGGCGGGGCCTCCGTCGCCGTTGCGGTGCCCGTCGTGCAGGTCACCGAGAGCGGCACCGCATCGGACGTCGTCCGCACCGGACTGCGCACCTCCACACTGACCGCGTTCTCGACCGTCCCGCCGTCCTCGTACGCCGTCACGATCAGCTGTTCCTGCCGGGTCGACGCGCCGCCCGCCGGGAACGACAGCGTCTTCCATCCCGGGTCGGAGACCGAGCCGTGGTCCAGCACCCACCGGTACTCCACCTGCGCGGGCACCTGCCCCACCGTGAATGTCGCCGTGAACGCGGGCGCCTGGGCGTCCGGCGGCGGACAGGTCCCGGAGTACGCGGTGTGCGCGCCGGTCAGCGTCACCCGCACGGACGGGGCGGCGGGCCGACTGCTCTCCGAGGTGCCGGCGTGCGGCGATGACGGCGTCGTACTCGACGAAGCCGAACTGCCACCCGCTGCCGATGAGTTCGCACCGGCAGCCGGCGAGCTGCCGCCACTGGCCGCATGGTCACTGCCGTTGCCGTGGTGGAGCAGCGCGTACGCCAGCCCCGCCAGCGCGAGGAAGACCGCGAGCACCCCCGCGATCAGCACCATGCCGGCCCGGCGTTCACGCCGAGGCTCGTCGGGCCCGTACGGCGGCTCCGTGGGCGCCCCGGACCGCAGCGGCAACGGCGGTGTGGAGTACGGCTGTTGTGGCGGGGCCATGACCGTCGGCGCGGTGTACGGCGAGGAGGTGTACGGCGCGGGGTCCGCCCGGGGAGCGCCGCCCGCGGCGACCAGCCGCAGTTCCCGCTCGGCCCGCTCGGCGGAGAGCCGCCCGGCGGGATCCTTGCGCAGCAGCCCCGCGATGACACCGGCCAGCGGCCCGGCCCGGCGCGGCGGCGGCAACTCGTCCTCCACCACCGCGCGCAGGGTGCTGATCGGGGTGTCATGGCGGAACGGCGAGCCGCCCTCGACGGCCGCGTACAGCAGCACCCCGAGCGACCAGAGGTCCGACTCCGGGCCCGGTGTACGCCCCAACGCCCGCTCGGGCGCGAGGAATTCCGGCGAGCCGACCACCTCGCCGGTCATGGTCAGCGCGGAGCTGCCCTCCACGGAGGCGATACCGAAGTCGGTCAGGACCACCCGGCCGTCGTTGGCCAGCAGCACATTGGCCGGCTTCACGTCCCGGTGCAGCACCCCGGCGGCGTGCGCGGCGCGCAGCGCGGCCAGCACCTCGGCACCGATGTACGCGGCCCGCTGCGGGGACAGCGGACCCTCCGCCGCCAACTGGTCCGCCAGCGACAGTCCGCGCACCAGCTCCATCACGATCCACGGGCGGCCCGCCTCCGCCGCCACGTCGTACACCGTGACCCCATTGCGGTGTGCGACCCGGGCCGCGGCCCACGCCTCGCGCTCCAGACGGGCATACAGCCGCTCCACCTCCGAGGCCGGCAGCCCGGCCGGGGCCCGCACCTCCTTGACGGCCACCTCGCGGTGCAGCACCTCGTCACGGGCCCGCCACACAGTCCCCATGCCGCCCTCGCCCAGCGCGGACAGCAGGCGGTAGCGGCCCGCGATCACACGTTCACGGCCCGGTTCCTCGGACACGGGCGCCCCCCAAGGCATCTCGCGTGATTTCTCCACAAAAGTAGCTCAGCCGAGGGCGGATGCGGCCCCCCTGAGCACCAATCCGGCACCCAGGGCCAGCACGGTCAGCGCGGAGGCGAGCGGCGCGGTCCGGCGGAGCAGCGCGACCGGCCGGTGAGCGGTCAGGCGTGGGCGCCGCTCCAGCATCCGGGTCACCTTCGACCCCAGCCGGACCACGGCGAACCCGGCCGCCGTCAGCGTCAGCGCCAGCCCCACCCCGTACGCCACGACGAGCAGCAGCCCGAACCAGGCCTGCCCGAGCGCCGTGGCACCGACCAGTACGACCACGGCCGACGGGCTGGGCACCAGCCCGCCCGCGAACCCGAGCAGGATCGTGCCGCGCAGGGAGGGGACGGCGGGGTGGGTGTGGGTGTGCCCGCCGTGGGTGTGTCCGCCATGGGTGTGGCTGCCATGAGTGTGCTCCGCGGCGTGGTGGTGTTCGTGCGCGTGTTCGTGCGCGCGGTTGCGCCAGGCCCGGCGTACGAGGTGGGCGCCCGTCGCGAGGACCAGGGCGCCGCTCGCGAGCCCCAGCCAGCCGATCACCGACGGCGTGGCGGCGGACCCGGCGGTGACGAGCAGGCCGAGGGTGACGACGCCGAGGGTGTGGGTCACCGTGACGGAGGCGGCGAGCGGCAGTACGTCCCGGGGCCGGGCCCTGCCGCCACGGGCCGCCGCGGTCGCCGCCATCAGCGTCTTGCCGTGGCCCGGCGCCAGGGCGTGCAGCGCGCCGAGGCCCACCGCGACGAGCAGGGCGAGGGCGGCGAAACCCAGGGTGAGGTCACGCCGGGCGACCAGGTCGTCCAGGGCCCGCGTCCAGCGGTCGGCGCCCCGGGGCAGCACGGAGGCGGCCGGGGCGTCCTGCTGCCGCGCGGCGAGGGCGGGACCGCCGGGGCGGATGCGCAGCGACGCGGTGGAGCTGTCGGCCGGGGACGACAGCAAGTCTCTGGGGTAGGAGGTGAGTTCGCGGGAGACGGATGTCTTCGGTACGTCCGACGCGGTGAGCGTCATCCGGTCCCCGCGCGCGGTGATCTCCCGCCAGCCGGGTCCCGACCAGGTCACCGCGCTGTGGAAGCCGAGGGCGAGCGAGCGGCCCCTGGGGAGCGCAGCGGTCGAACGGCACTCCACGCGCAGGGTGTTGAGGCCCGCCTGGCCGGGGCGCAGGGCGGCCCGGCTGCCGCGCACCGTGAGCGGGGCAGCGCGCCCGTCGACGGTCACCTCGCTGCGCCGCGCGGCCTGTGTGCACCGCCGCCGGGCCCACTCGGCGATCCCCAGCCGCTCGATGTCCGGCCTGGCCTGCGTCGCCGGGATCTCGGCGAGGTCCTCGACATGGTCGACGCGGAGGGTGCCGGGGGCGGCGACGAGGCCGTCGTACCGGTTGACGGTGAAGTTCCCGAGGGGATGCGCGCTCGCGGTGCCGGCGGGAAGGAGCGCGAGGACACCCACGGCGGCGAGCACGAACACGAGCCGCAGCCTCACCGCGCGCCTCCCAGCGCCCTGCGGGCCTCGGCGGCGCCCAGCGGGGAGAAGCCGGGGTTCAGCCGCAGGGCCGCCGCCAGCCAGGCGCGGCCGTCCGCCCGGTGGCCCGTGGCCAGCTCGATCATGCCGCGGTGGTAGCGGAAGGACGCGTTGCGGTAGCCGGTGGCCGTGGCCCGGCGCGCGTACGCAAGGGCCTCCCGGTCGCGGCCGTTGACGTGCAGTGCCCAGGCGAGGGCGTCCGCGGTGTGCACGGTGTGACGCCGGGCCCACTCGGCGCGGGCCGCGTGCAGCGCGGTCGCCCGGTCGCCGTGGTCGGCGGCGGCCAGCGCGGTGTCGAGGTCGACGTCGACGCCGTTGGCGCGGGCCAGAGCGGTCCAGGCGGCCACCAGGGCGTACTGCTCGCGGGCCCTGGCCCGGTCGCCCGCCGCGCCGCGCGCCTCGTACAGCTCGCCGAGTTCCACGAGCGGGCCGGGCAGCGGATAGCGGGCCACCACGGCCTCCATGCCCTTGACGGCCTCGGCCCGCCGCCCGCTCGCCGCCTGGGCGCGGGCCCGGCCTTCGAGCGCCGGGACATAGCCGTCGTCGGCGGCCAGGGCGCGGGAGTAGTAGCCGAGCGCGGTCCCGTATTCGCCCTGGGTCCAGGCGAGTTGGCCGAGCTGGGTGGCGACGTACGCCGTGTCTCCGTGCGAAGTCGCGGCGGACAGGGCCTGCTTGAGCACGCGCCGAGCCGTCGCCACGTCGCCGCGAAGCTCGCGCACGTACGCGTACCGCGTGAACACGGGGACCCCGGGCCTGCGCGCGTCGGCGGTCCCGGCGGCCTTCGACGCCTCGTCGTAGCGGCCGAGTTCGACCAGGGCGTCGATACGGGAGGACAGTGCGCGCTCGCTGTACGGGTTCCGCTTCAGGGCCCGGTCGGCGTAGGTCAGGGCGCCCCGGAAGTCGTGCCGGGCGGCGGCGAGGGCGGCCCGGCCCGCCAGCGCCTGGTCGTTGTCCGGGGTCAGCGTCAGGGACCGCCGCAACGCCTTCTCCGCCTGGGGGTACCGGGACGGGTCACCCTTGGTCCGCGCCTGCTCGACGTAGGCCAGGCCGAGCGTGGCCCAGCCGCCGGAGTCCCTCGGCTGGGCACGGAGATGCGTCTGCAGCGCGGCGATACCGGCGTCCAGGTCGCCGCCGCTCAGCAGCGCGGGATCGACGGCACCGGAGGCGGTCACCGCGGCTGCGGGCGCCGCGTCCCGCGCGGCCCCGACGGCGATGGCCCCGCCCGTCAGCGCCACGGCCAACAGTACTGCTGTGCTGGCGAGTTGAAGACGGCGCCACCGTCGCCCGCCGGTCTCCTCGTCTCTCGTACGCGGTGCCATGCCTGCTCCTGGATCGCCTGGTGGTGGTCGGAAGGGGGAATGGCGCGGCCCGCCGTGGGGGAGTGGGTACGGGCCGCGCCGGTCGGTGGGGTGGGGGGTCAGTACGGGCGGTGCATGCGCCGGCGCCACCAGGCGAAGGCAGTGCCGATCAGCAGGATTCCGGCCGCGCCGGAGGCCGCCGAGCCCGCGATCAGCACGGTGTCGCTCGTACCGCCCGAGGACGTCCCGGCCGCCGGCCGCAACGCGTCACCGAGCTGGCTGCGCACGTCCGTACCCGAGGTCGTGCCCTTGGCGAGCGGGCCGCGCGAGCCGGAGGTGGGCTCGGCGACGTACGGGAAGTACTTCTCGAACTTCTTGTCGTTCTGGTCCACCGCGTCGCCCAAGTCGTTCTTGGAACCGACCAGTTCGCCTTCGACGACCTGCAGGGCCTCGTCCACCACGTCGTCGGTGAGCCGGCGGCCGTTCGGGAAGCCCGCGTTGTCGCCGTCCAGCACCCCGAGCCGCTTCGGATGCATGCTCGGTTTGATCGAGGTGTTGAGGCGCAACTCCTCCGAAGGACGCACGTTCGGGGGCTGGTTGAGGCCCTTGACGCCCTTGAGGAAGACGTCGACCAGGTCGTTGCGGGGCTCCGCGGGCGCCTTGATCTTGTAGATGGACTCGATCAGCTTCGGCAGTTCGGGGTTGGTGACGTTCTTCAGGAACTGCCCGTCGTACCAGGGCTGCGACGCGTTGAACCGGTCCTTGTCCTGCTGCGGGTTGACCACCTCGTTGACCAGCGGGTTGCCGAGGCGCGAGACCTGCGAGTAGTACCCCTGCGCGTTCCGGCGCTGGGTGGTGGACCAGATGCCCACGACGGGCTGCCCGGACGACTCGCGGATCAGGTCGTTCGGGACCTGGAGGGCGATGGTGTTGACGTTGTAGCCCTTGAGCGTGTCCCGGCCGACCTCGGTGAGGTTGCCGCCGTACAGCAGGTCGAAGACCCGCAGGTCCAGGAAGAAGGGGTCGTCCGCCTGCCCGGCGAAGGTGGTGGCCCCGCCGGCCGTCCGGTACACGGCCTGCGCGCGCAGCTTGCCGTAGTCCGGCATGGACGCCTTGCCCACGTTGGACGGCGCCACCGGCACGTCGTCGGCGAGCTTGGTCTTCGACACCACGTGCTGGTTCTTCAGCCGGATCAGGTCGAGGTCGTACGTCTGCGTGACGTTGAGGTCGGGGTCGGCCAGGCTGGTGACCGGGCCGGTGTTGTACAGGACGGTCTTCCCGTTCTTGGTGTGCGTGCTGAAGGTGTAGCGGAAGAGCAACTCGCCCTGCGCGTCACCGTTGTTGTCGATGTGGATGTCGTACTGCGCGTCGTCCGCGAACGTGTAGAAGTTGGGGCCGCCCGCGGGCTCCTCGAACGGGATCCAGTCGGCCACGATGGTGGTCGTGTCCGGCTTGTCCGGGCTGACGAACGCGTACAGGTCCGTGTTGTCGTACTGCGGGGTCCCCGAGATCAGCGGGGCCTCCCGGTGCGAGGAGGCGGAGGCCGCCCCGGGTTCCAGCGTGGCGACGCCGGCGGCTGCGAGCCCCCCGGCGGCCAGCGCACCGCACAGGAGCGGGACCAGTGCCTTGCGTCCCGCGCCGCTCCTGGACAGGAGCCTGGAGAAGAGAGGTGTCATGCCGTCCGTCCTCAGTGCCAACTTGCCTGACGCCCGGGGATTCGGAGCCGGCGCGGGGCCGGATTGGCCGGTCTCGGAATTTTTCTTTTCGCACGCCGCACCCGCGGTTTCGGCCCGCTGATCCGTATCACCCGCGGGAGGTGTGCGTTCGGTGCGGATGCGTGGGATCAGAGGACGGGCCGGCTGCGGCCACGGAGAGGGGGCACGGGTGGAGGCGGACGAGCTTCTGGTGCTCGTGGCGGGCGGCGACCAGAAAGCCTTCGAGGACCTGTACGGACTGGTGTCCGGCCCGGTGTACGGGCTCGTACGGCGGGTCCTGCGCGACCCCGCCCAGTCCGAGGAGGTCGCGCAGGAGGTGCTGCTCGAACTCTGGCGCTCCGCCGCGCGGTTCGACCCCCGCCGGGGCAGCGCCCTGTCCTGGGTCCTCACCCTCGCCCACCGGCGGGCCGTCGACCGGGTGCGCAGCGCCCGCGCGGCCGGCGAACGCGAGCAGCGCGAGGCCCTGCGCGCCGGTGAACCCGCCTTCGACCAGGTCGCCGAGGAGGTCGAGGCCGGGCTGGAACGCGAATGGGTGCGCCGCTGCCTGGAGCGGCTCACCGCCCTGCAACGTCAGTCCGTCACCCTCGCCTACTACGACGGCTACACCTACCGTGAGGTGGCCGAGCGGCTCTCGCTGCCGCTGGGCACGGTCAAGACCCGGATGCGCGACGGACTCACGCGGCTGCGCGAGTGCCTGGGAGGTGCCGCATGAGCGTCCTCGGCCGGCTGCTGCGCCGGGAGGATCCGCACTCCCTCGCCGCGCCCTACGCCCTCGACGCCCTCGAACCCGGCGAGCGGCGCCGCTTCGAGAAGCACCTCGCCCGCTGCGAGCGCTGCGCCGCCGACGTGCGGGCCCTGTCCGAGGACGCGGTGCGCCTCGCCTGGTCCACGGCGGCGCCGGCCCCGCCCGCACTGCGCGACCGCGTCCTGGCCGCCGTACGCACCACCCCGCAGGACTCGCCGGAGCAGACACCCGCCCGGGAGCCCGCCCGGAAGCAGACCCCGGCCCGCGGGCGCGCCCGGCGACTGCCGCCGCACGTCTGGGGCACCCAGCCTCCGCCGTCACGCCCCCGTACGCCCCGGACGCGCCCCCTGTTCGTGCCGCTCGCCACGGCGACCGCCGCGGCGGCCCTCGTCGTCGCCTCCCTCTTCGCGGTCCAGGCGCACCGCACCCAGGACCGGCTCGACGCCGAGCGGGCTCAGGCACGTGAGATCGCCCACGTTCTCGCCGCTCCCGACGCCCGCGCCGCCGGCAGCGAGGACGCCCGCGGCCGCAAGATCGGAGTGATTGCTTCCGTATCGCAAGGACGGGCCGTCGTCACCCTGAGCGGATACGGCACCGCGCCCGCCGGCCGCGTCCGTCAGCTGTGGCTCCTGCGCCCCCATGTGCAACCGCGCTCCCTCGGGCTCCTCGCGGGGGACACGCCCTTGGTCGCCAAGGGGCTGGAGAAGTCCTCGATGTCACTCGCCGTAACCGTCGAGCCTGATGGTGGCTCAGTGCGGCCAACTGGTCAGCCGGTTGTCCAACTCACCTTGAAATCGGTCGGATTCGGAGAGTAGCCATAGCGGGTTGGTCAACCGCCTTACAGGGAAGGTGAATCCTGTGACCGTGATACACGCGTGCTCCGCCCAGGCGATAGGGTTACTCTGCCCGGGCCGGGTGGACTCGTACGGGTGGGGAGTGACATGGAGCAGATAACGATGCGCAGCAGGGCGAGGGTCCCTGCTATCACCTGCGGGAGCAGCGCGACCAGTTCGCGTCTGGACCGTCATCTGTCGGTGCTGGCGGGTCCCGCCATACCGCAGCAGAAGACGATCGAGGCGACGTCGCTGATGCTCGAGCTGACCGCACGTGACACGGTGCGTCAGCACAGCGACCGGGGTACGCGTGTCCGCGGGGTCTCCCTGTTCGCGCCGCTGCGCCGACTGCGCCGTTCGCTGTTCGGCGGCCACTGAGGGGCCCGCGCTCAGGCCGCCACGCCGTCCCGGCGCAGCGCTGCGATCTCCTCGTCCGTCATCCCCACGGCACGCAGCAGCGCCTCGGTGTGCTGTCCGAGCGCGGGCACATCACCCATCCGTGCCTCGTCCCCGCCCGGCAGTGTGATGGGAGGCAGTAGCGCCCGCAACGGCCCGACCGGCGAACCCACCTCGCGCCACCGCTCCCTGGCCGCGAGCTGCGGATGCGCCGCCAGCTCGGGCAGATCCCGGAGCCGGGCGCACGCGATGCCCGCCTTCTCCAGCCGCGCCAGCGCCTCCTCGGCGTCCAGTGCGCCCAGTGCCCCCGCGACCAGCTCGTCGGTGCGCTCCCGGTTCGCCACCCGTGCCGCGTTCGTCGCGTATGCCGGATCCGTCCCCAGTTCCGGCCTGCCCATGACCTGTTCGGCCAGCCGCCGCCACTCCCGGTCGTTCTGCACCGACAGCAGCACCCGTCCGCCGTCCGCCGTCGCATAGGCGTCGTACGGCGCGATGACGGCGTGCGCGAGCCCGGTACGGGCCGGGGGCTCGCCCCCGTGCATCGCGTGGTGCAGTGGGTGCCCCATCCACTCGGCCAGCGCCTCCAGCATCGACACCTCCACTGGCCCGCCCCGCCCGGTCGTGCCGCGCCGCACCAGCGCGGCCAGCACCCCGGAGAACGCGTACATGGCCGCCGCGATGTCCGCCGCCGGAATCCCTGCCTTCACCGGCTGCCCGGGCGTCCCGGTCACCGACACCAGCCCGGCCTCGCACTGCACGAGCATGTCGTACGCCCGCTTGTCCGCGTACGGTCCCGAGCCGCCGTAGCCCGAGATGTCCACGGCGATCAGCCGCGGATGCGCGGCACACAGCGTGGCCGCGTCCAGCCCGAGCCGGGCCGCCGCGCCATGGGCGAGGTTCTGCACGAACACGTCCGCGTCCGCGATCAGCCGCCGTACGACATCGAGGCCGCGCGGGTCCTTCAGGTCGAGGGCGATGGACTCCTTGCCCCGGTTGCACCACACGAAGTGCGAGGCGAGACCGCGGGCCGCGGTGTCGTAGCCGCGCGCGAAGTCGCCGCCGTCGACCCGCTCCACCTTGACGACCCGGGCCCCCAGATCGGCGAGCTGCCGGGTCGCGAAGGGTGCGGAGACGGCCTGCTCGACGGCGACGACGGTGATGCCCTCCAGGGGCAGCGGGACATGATCCATGGCCTGTTCCATGCGCTGGATCATGTCCCGCGACCGGCGCCCTTGTCAGTACCGCGTGCGGTACGCCTCACCGCCTGCCCGTGCCCGTGCCCGTGCCCGTGCCCGTGCCCGTGCCCGTGCCCGTGCTCGCGTCAGCGTCAGCGTTCGCCGTGTGCGTACCGGCGCACCGCGAGCGGCAGGAACACGGCGATGAGCGCGAGACTCCACGCCAGCGACCCGGCGACCGGGTGCGCCACAGGCCAGGCCGAGTCCGCCGGGACAGGCGTGTTGCCGAACAGGTGCCGCAGGGCCGTCGTCACCGCGCTGATCGGGTTCCACTCGGCGAGCGTGCGCAGCCAGGCGGGGAGGTTGCCGGTCGGGATGTACGCGTTGGACAGCAGGGGCAGCACGAAGGAGGAGGAGCCGAGCTGGCCCGCCGCCTCCTCGCTGCGGGTGAGCAGCCCCAGGAAGATCCCGGCGCAGGTGCAGGCGAACCGGAAGAGCAGCAGCAGCCCCACCGCCCCGGCCGCCGCGAGCGCGGACCCCTCGATCCGCCACCCCACGGCGAGCCCGGCCAGCAGCAGCGGGACGGTGCCCACGGTCGTGACGACGAGGTCCGCGACCGCCTGCCCGAGGGGGATGGCGGCCCGGCTCACCGGCATCGTGCGGAACCGGTCCATCACCCCCCGGTGCGTGTCCTGGGCGGCCTGGAACATGCCGGTCATCAGCCCGCCGGCCGCCGTCGCCACCAGCAGACCGGGGACCAGGAAGGAGCGGTACTCGCGGCCGGGCATCGCCAGCGCGCTGCCGAACACATAGCCGAAGAACAGCAGCATGTTGATCGGCATCATCTGGGTCAGGACGGCCAGCCCCGGACTGTTGCGGACCCGCCGCAGCTGCCGTCCGGTCATCGCGAGACCGTCGTACGCCAACGCGCTCATGCCGCACGCTCCTTGCTGCCGTGCTCCGTGCCGTCGGCCGGTTCGCCGGTGAGCCGGAGGAAGACGTCGTCGAGGGTGGGCGGGCGCAGGCTCGCGTCCAGCAACGGCACACCGGCCGCGTCGAGTTCGCGCACCAGCCGGGGCAGGGTCAGGGTCGGATCGGTGGTGTTCACGCCGACGGAGTTGCGCTCGCGGTCGAACACCGGCTCGCTGCCCGTGAGTTGATCGAGCACGGCGGCTGCCCGCACCAGCGCCTCGGGATGGGCGACGACGGCCTGGGCGAACGACCCGATGAGCGCCTTGAGTTCGCTGGGCGAGCCGGTGTGCGCGATCCGGCCCCGGTCCATCAGGGCTATGTCGTCGGCCAGTTGGTCGGTCTCCTCCAGGTACTGCGTGGTCAGCACCACGGTCGTTCCGTCCGCCTTCAGCTCCCGGACCGCCTCGTGAATACGGTTGCGGCTGGCCGGGTCGAGTCCGGTGGTCGGTTCGTCCAGGAAGAGCACCTCGGGCCGCCGGATCAGACTCGCTGCGAGGTCCAGCCGGCGCCGCATGCCGCCGGAGTAGGTGGCCGCCTTCCGGTCCGCCGCCTCGGTGAGCCCGAAGCGCTCCAGCAGCTCACCGGCGCGCTCGGCAGGCCCCCGGACCCGGTGCAGCCGCGCGAACAGGCGCAGGTTCTCCCGGCCGGTGAGGTCCCCGTCGACCGAGGCGTACTGCCCCGTGACCCCGATCCGCTCCCGTACGGCCGCCGCCTGCCGCACCAGATCGCGCCCCGCCACCCGGGCCGAGCCCCCGTCCGGCCGCAGCAGCGTGGTCAGCAGCCGCACGGCCGTCGTCTTCCCCGCCCCGTTCGGCCCGAGCAGCCCGCACACCGTGCCCCGGGCCACGGCCAGATCCAGGCCCTGCACGGCCCGCACAGCGCCGAAGCGCTTCTCCAGCCCTTCACTAAGTACAGCGTACGTAGTAGTCATGGGGTGACCATAGCGCACTACGTACGGTGTACGTAACTACGATGGTGGCCGAGGTGATGACCGATGGCAGTCCGAGGGGCCGTACCCGAGGTGATCTGGGCCCGCCCCGAGCGCACGGGCAGGGGGCCAAAGCCGGCGTACACGCGCGACGACATCGCCGCAGCGGCCGTCCGGATCGCCGACGCGCAGGGGCTCGACGCGGTGTCGATGCGGCACGTGGCGGCCGAACTGGGCTGCGGCACCATGTCGCTGTACAACTACGTCCCCCGCAAGGAGGACCTGTACGAGCTGATGGTGGACGCGGTCAGCGCGGAGCACGCCCCGTGGGAGCCGAGCGGCGACTGGCGGGCCGACCTGCTCCGCGTCGCGCACCAGACCCGCGCGCTGATGCACCGCCACCCGTGGCTGCCGCGCCTGATGTCCCCGGTCTACGGCTTCAGTCCGCACGCTCTGCGCTACCTGGAGCACTGCCTGGCCTGCCTCGACCCGCTGAAGGCGTCCTCCGGTGCCAAGTTGGAACTGATCGCGATGCTCAACGGTGTCGTGACGGCCTATGTCCGCAACGAACTCGACACCGCCGAACGGGTCCGCGCCCTGCCGTGGTCCGAGGAGGAGGAGAGCGCGGCCCGGATGGCCTACCTGGGCAGCCAGATCGCCTCCGGCGCGTATCCGAGGTTGGCGGCGGCGTTCACGGCGGACCCCGGTCCGGTCGACATGGAGGCGGTGTTCCAGCGGGCGCTGGAACGGGTCCTCGACGGGTTCGACCCGGAGCGGGGAGCTCGGTGAGCCAGGACCGCTCCGGTCGTCAACTCGCGTTGATCGCGGAGACGTTGGAGGCCGCCCGCCGCTGCGGCATCGAGCTGTGGCTGCGCGGCGGCTGGGCGATGGACTTCTTCCTCGGCGAGGTCACGCGCGAGCACGGCGACATCGACTGGTTCGCCTGGGCCCTGGACGCGGCACCCCTGCGCGCGGCCCTGACCGGCCTCGGCCACCGCCCGGTGCCCGGCCCGCCCGCCGACCTCCAGCTCGACTTCGTAAGGGACGGCCTGGACAGCAGCTTCACCCTGCTGGACCGGGGCGCCGCGGGCCGCGTGACGGTCGCCGGCGGCCCCTGGGCCGGAACGCCCTGGCCGGACGGGCTGCTCGACGCCGGGCCGGGGCGTATCGGCGAGCTGGTGGTGCCGATCGTCAGCCCGCACGCCCAGATCGAGATCAAGCGCATGATGCCGGTCTGGGATCCCTCCCGGCCCCGCCGCGCCAAGGACGCCGAGGACATCGCCCGGCTGGAGGCCGCCCTGCGCAGCCGCTAGAGCAACGCGAACTGGCCCTCCGGGCCCTCCTCGGGGTGGTCGAGGACCGAGGCGGGGCGGCGGGACGAGTCCGGCGGGGGGAGGATGCCGGCGCGGCTCAGTTCGGTCGTCGTGAGGGTCGAGGTCGTCTTCGCCTGCAACTCCGCCCTCAGGGGGCGCAGTTCCGCCAGCAGGGCCAGGACCGTGATCAGTTCCAGGAGTTCCGACGTCCAGGTCTGCGGCCAGGTCGCGGGGCGGATCGCGGCGAGGGTGCCCGGCTCGGCGGGGGCCGTGCGCGCCGCGAACCAGGCCTCCAGGACGCGGACTCCGGCCACCTCGTAGTCCCAGGCCGTCGGCGGGACGGGGGAGACGCGGCCCTCGTCCAGGTGCAGGGCCTCCTCGTCGCGGTCGTAGTGGAGGGTCGAAGGAAGCGTGGGCAGGGGTGCACGGACGTAGGGGCGGCGGCCACCGGGCAGCTTGGGGCGTTCGCCGTCACGGCGCAGCAGCCACAGTGTGCGGTGGCCCAACTCCACGCCGCTCGCCCAGAGTTCGGCGTCCCCGGTGAGCGGGACGGAGAGGTCGGGGCGGATCGCGGTGAGGATCCAGGCCAGCACGTCCGGTGGTGTCACCGGCCCGCCCAGCCTGGCCGTCAGGTGGTCCAGCAGGC
This sequence comes from Streptomyces sp. NPDC002676, assembly GCF_053592455.1. Taxonomy (NCBI): domain Bacteria; kingdom Bacillati; phylum Actinomycetota; class Actinomycetes; order Kitasatosporales; family Streptomycetaceae; genus Streptomyces; species Streptomyces sp. NPDC002676. Next base: position 78,638 of record NZ_JBSFVT010000007.1, read on the forward strand.
CCGGCGCCAGGTTGGGTTCCGTGCCGCCGGGGCGGCGGTACAGCGGGCGGACGCGGCCGGTGCGGAGGGTGGGGAGCAGCGCGGTCGCGAGCACCGGCTCCTCGCCGGCCGTCTCGGCGACGAACACCTGCTGCCCGTCGGCCACCCGCCACAGCTCCGGCCGGGCCGAGTCGATCAGCCGGTGGTCGGGGATCAGCCACTGCTCGTCGAAGGGCGCCGCCAGGACCCGTACCGGCTCGGCGCAGGGGCCCTCGGCGCGTGCCAGCCGCTCCGTTCCACCGGAGCGGCCCGGCAGCTGGCCCACCGCCGAGTGGAGCGTGCGGGCGCGGGTCGGCCCGAACAGGACCTCCCGGTCCGGGCCTTCGGCCTTCAGCAGGGCGTCCCAGCGGGCCTTCAGGGAAGCCGGGTCGGGTGCCAGCGGCCAGGCGCGGCCCGGCCGCATGGGTGCGACGGACCACGGCATGAGGTCCGCCAGCGGCGGAGCGTCGTCGTGCGTCACGCTGGGCATGGTAAGGCCTGACTGCGCCGCGGGATCAGGTGGCGTCCAGCGTGACCGTGAAGGAGAAGCGGTCGCCCCGATAATGGATGACTGCCACGTCCAGCACCCGCCCGTCGGTGTCGTACGTCACGCCCGTGTAGTGCAGGATCGGGCTGAGCAGCGGCACTTGGAGCAGCCGGGCGGTCTCCGGGTCGGCGAGCCGGGCCTCCACGGTGTCCGTGATGCGGCTGATGTCCGCCTTGACGACGTCCCGCAGCACCTTGGTCATCGGCCAGCGGACCAGATCCTCCAGGTCGATGCGCGCGGCCAGTTGGGGGCGGACGTGGTTGACGGCGTGGTTGGTCGGCTCGCCGGTCTTCTCGTCGCTGCGCAGCCGGTGGTACGTCGCCACCTCCGCGAGGTCCGGGAAGTACTCGGTGAGTTCGCCCGGCACGGGGGCCGTGCCGTGGTCCAGCAGCTCGGTCGTCATCCCGGACTGCTGGGCCACGATCGCGTCCACCGAGCCCAGCAGCCGCACGGGGGCGGCGCGCCGGACGTCGGGCTCGATGAACGTGCCACGCCGCCGGTGCCGGCTGATCAGCCCCTCGTCCTCCAGCTCCTTCAGCGCCTGCCGCATGGTCAGCACGCTGACGCCGTAGTGCTCCGCCAGCTGCTCCTCGGTGGGCAGGCGCAGCGGGTCCCGGGGGGAGCGGCCGAGGATCGAGGCGCGCAGCGACTGCGACACCTGATACCAGAGCGGCAGCTTGCGGTTCAGGACGATCGAATCCGGAGCGAATGAGGTCACTGGGCTATCCGTATCTGGTGAAGAACGGTCAGCGCAATGCCGGCGGACGGAGTGGTCACGGCATGCGGAAGTGCCGTTCGAGACCCTGCCACACGTCGTCGTAGCGCTGCTGGAGGTGGTCCGCCCCGGCGGCCTGCGGGGTGAGGGTCACCGGCCAGCGGGTCTCGAACATGAACGCCAGGCCGTCGTCGATCTTCTGCGGCTTCAGCTCGGCCGCGCTCGCCCGGTCGAAGGTCTCGCGGTCCGGGCCGTGCGCCGACATCATGTTGTGCAGCGAGCCGCCGCCCGGCACGAAGCCCTCGGCCTTCGCGTCGTAGGCGCCCTCGATCAGGCCCATGTACTCGCTCATCACGTTCCGGTGGAAGTACGGCGGCCGGAACGTGTCCTCGCCCACCAGCCAGCGCGGCGCGAAGACCACGAAGTCGACGCCGGCCAGCCCCGGGGTGTCGGACGGGGACGTCAGGACCGTGAAGATGGACGGGTCCGGGTGGTCGTACGAGATGGTGCCGATCACATTGAAACGGCGCAGATCATAGACGTACGGCACATGGTTGCCGTGCCAGGCGACCACATCGAGGGGGGAGTGGTCGTACGTGGCCGTCCACAGATTGCCGCAGAACTTGTTCACCACCTCCACCGGGCCCTCCACGTCCTCGTACGCGGCGACCGGCGCCCGGAAATCGCGGGCGTTGGCGAGCCCGTTGGCGCCGATCGGCCCGAGATCGGGGAGCTGGAACGGCGCCCCATAGTTCTCGCACACATAACCGCGAGCCGACTCATCGAGCAGCTCCACACGGAAGCGCACCCCACGCGGGATCAGCGCCACATGGGCAGGCTCCACGTGGAGCAGGCCGAACTCGGTGCGCAGCAGCAGCCCGCCGCGCTCCGGCACGATCAGCAGCTCGCCGTCGGCGTCGCTGAACACGCGCTCCATCGACGAGTTGGCGTGGTACAGGTGCACGGCGATGCCGGTGCGCTGGGCCGCGTCGCCGTTGCCGCCCAGCGTCCACAGACCGCCGACGAAGTCGGTCCCCGCGGGCGGCTCCGGCAGCGGGTTCCAGCGCAGCCGGTTCGGGTCGGGCACCGCCTCCGTGAAGGGGGCCGTGCGGATCGCGCCGTTGTCGGTGCGGGTGAACGCCGGGTGCGCGGCCGACGGGCGGATGCGGTACAGCCAGGACCGGCGGTTGTGTGCGCGCGGCTCGGTGAACGCCGTACCGCTCAGCTGCTCCGCGTACAGGCCGAGCGGCGCGCGCTGCGGCGAGTTGCGGCCCTCGGGCAGGGCGCCCGGCACCGCCTCCGAGGCGTGTTCATTGCCGAACCCGGACAGATACGACAGTCCCTCGGCGGTCTTCCGCGCGTCCGCGCTCATGCTCGCTCCCTTGCGACCTTGCGACGGTGATACCTGACTGATTCCTATGTATCACCGTAGGAATGTAGGAGTGCGGACGCAAGAGGACCTCTGCTCCTCCCTCCGGGGTAGGAGGAGAACCAGACTTCAGGGGGATTCGGGTGTCGGAGGGGTGTTCTAGTCTCCGGTGCATGTCATGGACGTCATGGACCCGTAGCTCCCTCACCGTGCTCGCGGTCTGCCTCCTGCTGCCGTTCGGCGCGGCGGGCTGCGGGACCGGCGAGGCGCACGGGAGCGGCGGCGCCGTGTCCTCCTCACCGGTGGGCAAGGTCCTGGACGACACCGACGAGACCGGCCGGCACCTGCGCGAGGTCGGCAAGCACGACGCGCCCGAGGTCGGCGTCGAGGTCACCCCCGACTCCGTCGGCGGCTGGGACGTCCGGCTGACGTTCCAGCACTTCCGCTTCTCCGCCACCGGCGCGAAGCCGAAGGCGGTGTCCGGGCGCGGCCTCGCCTGCCTCTTCGTCGACGGCCGACGCGTAGCCCGGCTGCACACCCCCGAATTCCACCTGGCCGGCCGCCTGGTCCCGCGCGGTACCCACCACGTCACCGCCCGCCTGTACGCCGACGACGACACCGTGTGGGCCGTGCACGGCAGGAAGGTCGAGAGCACCGCCGACATAACGGCGTCCGGCGCGGACGCGGATCCGGTTCACCCTCTGGGACGAGGTTCACCGGATCCCGGCGGAAAGGCATCATGAGGTCCGTGTCCGACGCCACCTCGCTCCGCCGCGCCCCCGTCCAACGCCGCAGCGCCGAGCGGCTGACCAGAATCCTCGACGCCTGTGCCGACCTGCTGGACGAGGTCGGTTACGACGCCCTGAGCACCCGGGCCGTCGCCCAGCGCGCCGGAGTGCCCATAGGCTCCGTCTACCGCTTCTTCGGCAATAAACGGCAGATGGCCGACGCCCTCGCCCAGCGCAACCTGGAGCGGTACGCGGAGCGGGTCACCGAGCGCCTGAAGGAGGTGCGCGACGGCGACTGGCGGGCCGCCATGGACGCGGTGCTGGACGAGTACCTGACCATGAAACGCACCGCGCCCGGCTTCTGCCTCGTGGACTTCGGCAACCAGATCCCGGTCGGCGTCCGGCTGGCCGAGCCCAACATCCGGGTCGCCGACCGCCTCACCGAACTGCTCTCCGGCTACCTCGGCCGCACCCCGGACGAGGACCTGCGCCGCGTCTTCCTCGTCGCCGTGGAGAGCGCGGACACCCTGGTGCAGCTCGCGTTCCGCCTCGACCCCCAGGGGGACGAGGCGATCATCGGCGAGACGCGGGAGCTGCTGCGGGCGTACCTGGGGCGCGTCCTCGACTGAGCCTCTGCGCGGGGTGGCTGCAGGGGCTCCCCTCCATGCCTACTGGTCGGTATGCTCACCCCCGAGCCTGCCTGAACGTGCTCGCCCGGCACCGCCGCCGACAACCGGGAGGACCCGTGTCCCGCACCGCCCTGCGAATCTGCCCCCTGTGCGAGGCCACCTGCGGGCTGACCCTCACCATCGAGGGCACCCGCGTCACCGGAGCCCGCGGCGACCGCGAGGACGTCTTCAGCAAGGGGTTCATCTGCCCGAAGGGTGCCTCCTTCGGCGCCGTCGACGGCGACCCCGACCGGCTGCGCACCCCGCTCGTCCGCGAGGACGGCGCCCTGCGCGAGGCCACCTGGGAGGAGGCCTTCGACGCCGTCGCCGCCGGGCTGCGCCCGGTCCTGGAGGGGTGCGGCGCCGACTCCGTGGGCGTGGTCCTCGGCAACCCCAACGTGCACACCATGGCCGGCGCCCTCTACCCGCCGGTCCTGCTCGGCGCGCTGCGCACCCGCAGCCTGTTCACCGCCTCCACGGTCGACCAGATGCCCAAACACGTCTCCAGCGGGCTGCTGTTCGGCGACGCCAACGCCATCGCGGTGCCCGACCTGGACCACACCGACCATCTGCTCCTGATCGGCGCCAACCCTCTGGAATCCAACGGGAGTCTGTGCACCGCGCCCGACTTCCCCGGCAAGCTCAAGGCGCTCAGGGCGCGCGGCGGCACCCTCACCGTCATCGACCCGCGCCGTACCCGCACGGCGAAACTCGCCGACCGGCACCTCGCGATCCGCCCGGGCACCGACGCCCTGCTGCTCGCCGCGATGGCCACCGTGCTCTTCGAGGAGAACCTGGCCGACCTCAAGGACCTCGCACCGCACGTGCAGGGAGTGGACGAAGTACAAGACGCCCTGCGGGAGTTCACCCCCGAGGCCGTCGCCGGTGCCTGCGACGTCGACGCGGACCTCATCCGCACCCTCGCCCGCGAACTCGCCGCCGCCCCCACCGCCGCCGTCTACGCCCGCATCGGCAGCTGCACCGTCCCGCACGGCACCCTGGCCAGCTGGCTGGTCGACGTCCTCAACATCCTCACCGGCAACCTCGACCGGCCCGGCGGCGCCCTCTTCCCGCAGGCCGCCACCGACAAGACGCCCCGCCCGGCCGGCCCCGGCCGCGGCTTCACGCTCGGCCGCTGGCACTCCCGGGTACGGCAACACCCCGAGGCCAAGGGCGAGTTGCCGCTCTCCGCGCTGGCCGAGGAGATCGACACCGCGAGCGACGAGGGCGAGCCGGTCCGCGCGCTCATCGTCCTCGCCGCCAACCCGGTGCTGTCCGCGCCCGACGGCGACCGCCTCGACAAGGCCCTGGGCTCACTGGACTTCATGGTCAGCGTCGACCCGTACCTGAACGAGACCTCGCGCCACGCGGACGTCGTCCTGCCGCCGCCCCCGCCCTCCCAGAGCCCGCACCACGACTTCGCCTTCAGCACCCTCGCCGTGCGCAACCAGGTCCGCTACACCCGGTCCGCCGTCCCGCTGGAGCCCGGCCGCATGGCCGAGTCCGAGATCCTCGCCCGGCTGATCCTGGCCGCTACGGGCATGCACGGCGCCGACCCGGCCGCCGTCGACGCGATGGTGATCGACCAGACCCTCGGCAAGGCCGTCCGGGAGTCCCACTCCCCGGTGCACGGCCGCGACCCGAAGGAGCTGGCCGCGCAGCTCACCGGCGACACCGGTCCCGAGCGGCGGCTCGACCTGATGCTGCGCCTCGGCCCGTACGGCGACGGCTTCGGCGCCCGGCCCGACGGGCTGACCCTGGACAAGCTGCTCGCCCACCCGCACGGCATCGACCTCGGCCCGCTGCGCCCGCGCCTGCCGCAGCCGCTGAAGACCGTGAGCGGCAAGATAGAGCTGCTGCCCGGACCGATCGCCGGCGACCTGCCCCGGCTGCACGCGGCCCTGCGCGAACGCCCCGCCGGGCTGCTCCTCGTCGGCCGCCGCCATCTGCGCTCCAACAACAGCTGGATGCACAACGTGCCCGCCCTGACCGGCGGCAGCAACCGCTGCACCGTGCACATCCACCCCGAGGACGCGGCACGCCTCGGCGTCCAGGACGGGGCGGACGTACGCGTGAAGGGCGCCGGGGGAGAGGTGATCGCACCGGCCGAGGTCACCGACGGCGTCCGGCCGGGCGTGGTGAGCGTGCCGCACGGCTGGGGCCACGACCGCCCCGGCACCCGCCTGACCCACGCGGCCACCGACCCGGGCGTCAACGTCAACCAGCTCCTCGACGGCAGCCTGCTCGACCCGCTGTCGGGCAACGCGGTCCTCAACGGGGTGCCCGTCGAGGTCGCCGCACTCACCGCAAGGCCGTGACCTGGAGTTCTGCGCCTATTTGCGGGCGGCGCTGACCTCGCTGGTCGTCCTCGGCGCGCCGCAGGACGCACAAGGGGGAGGATGGACTCATGAGGCCCGGCGGGAACCGCGGCTGGCTGCTCCGCCTCGTCATCGCCTTCGGCTTCGCGCAGGGGGCGGTGTCGATGGCCCGGCCCGCCGTGTCCTACCGGGCCCTCGCGCTGGGCGCCGACGAGCGCGCGGTCGGCGTCATCGCCGGGGTGTACGCCCTGCTGCCGCTCTTCGCCGCCGTACCGCTCGGCCGCCGTACCGACCACGGCCGGTGCGCGCCCCTGCTCCCGCTGGGCGTGGTCCTCATCTCCGGCGGCTGCGTGCTGAGCGGGCTCGTGAAATCCCTCTGGGGGATGGCTCTGTGGAGCGGGGTGATGGGGCTCGGCCACCTCTGCTTCGTGATCGGTGCGCAGTCCCTGGTGGCCCGCCGGTCCGCGCCGCACGAACAGGACCGCAACTTCGGCCACTTCACCATCGGCGCCTCCCTCGGCCAGCTGATCGGCCCGGCCGCCGCGGGCGCCCTGATCGGCGGCCCCGACATGGCCCGCAGCAGCGCGCTCGCGCTCGTGGTGGCGGGGGCGGGCGCCGCCGTGGCGTTCACCTCGCTGTGGCGCATCGAGGACCGTACGGTCGCGGGCCCCCGTCCCCCGCGCGGCGGGCGCGTGCCGGTCGGACGGATCCTTCGCGCCCGGGGCGTGCCCGCGGGGATGCTCATCAGCCTGTCCGTGCTGTCCGCCACCGACGTCCTCACCGCCTACCTCCCGGTGGTCGGCGAGCACCGGGGCATCGCGCCCGCGGTGATCGGCGTCCTGCTCAGCCTGCGCGCGGGTGCGACGATCGCCTGCCGGCTCGTCCTGTCCCCGTTGCTACGGCTGCTCGGCCGGCCCGCGCTGCTCACCGTGACCTGTCTCCTCGCGGCCCTGCTGTGCGCGGGGGTCGCGCTGCCCGTGCCGGTGTGGGTGCTCGGGGTCCTGCTCACCGCGCTCGGCTTCTGTCTCGGGGTGGGGCAGCCGCTGTCCATGACGACGGTCGTGCAGGCCGCCCCCGAGGACGCCCGGTCCACCGCGCTCGCGCTGCGCCTGACCGGAAACCGGCTCGGCCAGGTCGCCGCCCCGGCCGCCGCCGGCATGGTCGCGGGAGTGGCCGGGGTCGCGGCGCCGTTCGTGATGCTGGGGGCGTTGCTTCTGCTGTCCTCGGGTGTGGCGCTGCGGTCGCCGAAGAAGCCCGCCGCGGGCCGGGAGGCGGCGGAGGCGGAGCGGAGGGCGGGCCGGGGAGCGGACCGGGGAGCGGATCGGGGGCGCGCTCGTCGTTGAGCCGGAAGAGCGATATCCGAGCGGTTTCTGACGGGGACTCGGCACCGCTTCCGGGCGGGCGAAGGTCCGGTGACACAGAGTCAGGCAAGGCAGATTGTATGAAAATCGCCTGATTCGGAGTGTGGTTCATGCCGACCCCGTCGATGACCCGACGCCTTCGACTTCGACCGGAACCAGCAGGTCACCTGGACCATTTCCGGCTCCGCCGCCGCCCGCATGGCGCCGCGTAGTCCGGTTCGCAGGCCGTGGCACCGGACGCGCGCCTACCGCCTGGCCCGCACGGCCGCCCTGACCGTCGTCCTGGTGGTGAGCGGCGCCCGGTGCGCGGGCGGCGGCGACGGCCCAGCCGCGGACTCCGGCGCGACCGTCCGCGCGGACGCCCGGGGCGGTGAGCAACCTCCGCGGGACCCCGCACCGACCGGGCAGGCGAGCGCGACCCCCGCCGGGCGGCCAAGTACCGCCCCCGCCACGCCGGCCCCTCGTCCCCCCACCCCCACCCCCACCCCCAGTCCCCGCCCCCTGCCCCGCTCCCGCGCCAGCGCCCTCGCCATCCCCTATCTGAGCGTCCAGGCCCGGGTCTTGGGCCTCCGCCTCGACCGTGAGCGCCGCATGACTGCCCCGCCGGACGACGATCCGAAGCTGGTCGGCTGGTATCAGGACGGCCCCTCACCGGGCGAGCGGGGCACCGCCGTCGCCGTCGGCCATCTCGACACCGACACCGGACCCGCCGTCTTCGCGGGCCTGTCCCGGCTGAGCCCCGGTCGCGTCATCGAGGTCCGGCGTGCCGACGGCCGTACCGCCGTCTACGCCGTGGACGCCGTCCGCACCTTCGAGAGGTCGCACTTCCCCGACCGTGAGGTCTACGGCGACCGGGGCCGCCCCGAACTGCGGCTGATCACCTGCGGCGGCACCTACCACCGCCGCACCGGCCACGCCGGCACTGTGGTCGTCTTCGCCCACCTCGTGGCCGTCCGCGCGGCGGGCGCACACTGAAACCCCACCCCGAGGAGTGATCGCCCGGCGCCCTGGCGATGATGGCCTGGTACGTCTGGCGCAGAAAAACTATCGTCGCTAGTTTATGTGTCGGACGAGGTGAGCACGCCGGGAGGAAAGCAGCATGAAGGCACACGACGGGCTGTACATCGACGGCGCCTGGCGACCCGCCGAGAGCCGGGACGTGATCGAGGTCGTGAACCCGGCCGACGAACAGGTCATCGCACGGGTCCCGGCGGGCGGCGCCCTGGACGTCGACACCGCCGTACGCGCGGCGCGCGCCGCGCTGCCCGGCTGGACGGCCACGCCCCCTGCCGAGCGGGCCGCCCGCCTGGCTGCGCTGCGGGACGCGCTCGTGGCACGCAAGGACGAGATCGCCGAGACCGTCACCGCCGAACTCGGCTCCCCGCTCCCGTTCTCGCAGACCGTGCACGCGGGCGTGCCGATCGCCGTCGCGGGCTCCTACGCCGAACTGGCCGCGGCCCACTCCTTCGAGGAGCGGGTCGGCAACTCGACCGTTCTGCACGAGCCGATCGGCGTCGTCGGCGCGATCACCCCCTGGAACTACCCGTTGCACCAGATCGTCGCCAAGGTCGCCCCGGCGCTCGCCGCGGGCTGCACGATCGTCCTCAAGCCCGCCGAGGACACCCCCCTCACCGCCCAGCTCTTCGCCGAGGCCGTGCACGAGGCGGGCGTCCCGGCCGGTGTGTTCAACCTGGTCACCGGGTACGGCCCGGTCGCCGGGCAGGCGCTCGCCGAGCACCCGGGCGTCGACCTGGTCTCCTTCACCGGCTCCACGGCGGTCGGCCGGCAGATCGGCGCGGTGGCGGGGGCGGCCGTGAAGAAGGTCGCCCTCGAACTCGGCGGCAAGTCCGCGAACGTGATCCTGCCGAGCGCCGACCTCGCCAAGGCGGTGAACGTCGGCGTCGCCAACGTGATGTCCAACTCCGGCCAGACATGCAGCGCCTGGACCCGCATGCTGGTCCACACCGACCGGTACGACGAGGCGGTCGAGCTGGCCGTGGCCGCCGCCGCCAAGTACGGCGACCGCATCGGCCCGGTCGTCAGCGCCAAGCAGCAGGCCCGCGTGCGCGGTTACATCGAGAAGGGCATCGCCGAGGGCGCCCGCCTGGTTGCCGGCGGCCCCGAATCACCCCGCGAGCAGGGCTACTTCGTCAGCCCGACGGTCTTCGCCGACGTGACACCCGGCATGACGATCGCGCAGGAGGAGATCTTCGGCCCGGTCCTCAGCATCATCCGCTACGAGGACGAGGACGAGGCCCTGCGCATCGCCAACGACACCGTCTACGGCCTCGCCGGCGCCGTCTGGGCCGGCGAGGAGGCCGAGGCCGTGGCGTTCGCCCGGCGCATGGACACCGGCCAGGTCGACATCAACGGCGGCCGGTTCAACCCCCTTGCCCCCTTCGGCGGTTACAAGCAGTCCGGAGTCGGCCGGGAACTCGGCGCGCACGGACTCGCCGAGTACCTCCAGACCAAGTCCCTCCAGTTCTAAGGAAGTCCGCGAGCCATGGCCGTACGAGCCGCCGTCCTGCCCGCCATCGGCGCCCCGCTGGAAATCACCGGCATCGAGCTGCCCGACCCGGGCCCCGGACAGGTCCGGGTCCGCCTCGCCGCCGCCGGGGTCTGCCACTCCGACCTGTCCCTGTCCAACGGCACCATGCGGGTGCCGGTCCCGGCGGTCCTCGGCCACGAGGGCGCCGGCACCGTCGTGGCCGTGGGGGAGGGGGTCACGGACGTGGCCCCCGGCGCCCCCGTGGTCCTCAACTGGGCGCCTTCCTGCGGGCGTTGCCACGCCTGCGGGCTCGGCGAGGTCTGGCTGTGCGCCAACGCGATGAACGGTGCCGCCGACGTCTACGCCCGCACCACCGACGGAACCGACCTCCACCCCGGCCTGAACGTCGCCGCGTTCGCCGAGGAGACGGTGGTCGCCGCGTCCTGCGTGCTGCCCCTGCCGGACGGGGTGCCGCTCACCGACGCCGCCCTCCTCGGCTGCGCCGTCCTCACCGGCTACGGCGCCGTCCATTACTCGGCGCGGGTCCAACCCGGCGAGACGGTCGCGGTGTTCGGCGTCGGCGGTGTCGGCCTGGCCACCCTCCAGTCGGCGCGTATCGCCGGCGCGTCCCGGATCATCGCGGTCGACGTCTCCCCCGCGAAGGAGGAGCTGGCCCGCGCGGCCGGCGCCACCGACTTCGTGCTCGCCTCCGAGAACACCGCGCGCGAGATCCGCGCCCTCACCGGCAAGCAGGGTGTGGACGTCGCCGTGGAGTGCGTCGGCCGGGCGGTCAGCATCCGCGCCGCCTGGGACTCCACGCGCCGGGGCGGCCGTACGACCGTCGTCGGCATCGGCGGCAAGGACCAGGAGGTCACCTTCAACGCCCTGGAGCTCTTCCACTGGGGCCGCACCCTGTCCGGCTGCGTCTACGGCAACACCGACCCGGCCCGCGACGTTCCGGTGCTCGCCGAGCACGTGCGCGAGGGCCGCCTCGACCTGTCCGCCCTGGTCACCGAACGCATCGGCCTGGAGGGCATCCCGGCCGCCTTCGACAACATGCTCGCGGGCAAGGGCGGCCGGGCGCTGGTGGTGTTCTGACGGCTCAGGACACCTTCTCGGGTCGCGGCTCCCCGGCCGCGACCCGCCGCTCCTGCCCGCCCGCCCGGGACCGGGACACCGCCACGCCCGCGAGACACAGCACCCCGCCCGCGAGGGTGAGCGCCTTCGGCACCTCGCCGAGCGCCAGCCAGGACATCAGCACCACCAGCGCCGGAACGGCGTACGTCGTCGCGCCCAGCCGGCTGGCGGTGGTCCGGGCCAGGGCGTAGGCCCAGGTCGTGAAGGCGAGAGCGGTCGGAAAGATGCCCAGATACACCATGTCGAGGGTCGCCGACGCGGGCGCGTGGGCCGCCTCGCTCACCAACTGCCCGGCGAACGGCAGACAGACGACGGCCCCGACGAGACACCCGAAGGTCGTCACCTGCAGGGCGCCGGCCTCCCCCAGGGCGGGCTTCTGCGCGACGACCCCGGCGGCGTACGTCACCGCCGCGAGCAGACACAGCACCACCCCGAGCACCGAGGACCCGCCCCCGGCCGACATCGACAGCCCCACGGTCACGGCACCGGCGAACGACACGGCCATCCCCGCCAGCAGCCGGGGCGGCATCGGATCCCCGAGCAACCGGGCGCCGAGCAGGGCTATCAGCAGCGGCCCGACGTTCACGACGAGCGCCGCCGTACCGGCGTCCACCTGCTGCTCGCCCCAGTTCAGGACAACCATGTAGACCCCGAACCACAGCACCCCGGACACCCCGATGCCCCGCCACGCGGACCTCGGCGGCCACCCCTCCCGCCGTACGAGGCACATGACCCCCAGCGCCAGGCTCCCCGCGAGCAGCCGCCCGAGCGCCAGCGCGCCGGGCGAATAGACGTCCCCCGCGCTGCGGATCGCCACGAAGGCGGAGGCCCACAGTAGGACGGAGACAACTGCCGCACCGGCGGCGAGGATCGACTGACGTGGGGCGGCGTTCGTCTTGGCGGTCATGCGCCCCAGCATGGGGTACGGACACTTCGGCGGTCGCCGGATTTTCGTGACGGCGGCTACCCGCCCTGCCGTACCTGCTCGTACTGCTGCGCCAGCCCGTCCAGCAGCGCCGTCAGCCCCGTCTCGAAGGCGCGGGCGTCGATCTTCTCCTGCTGCTCGGCCAGCAGGTGCGCCTGCCCGAGGTGGGGGTAGTCGGCGGGGTCGTACGCGCTCGCGTCGTCCACGAAGCCGCCCGCGAAGGAGCTGAGCGCGGAGCCCATGATGAAGTACCGCATCAGCGCGCCGATGGAGGTCGCCTGGGCGGCCGGCCAGCCCGCCTCGACCATCGCGCCGTACACCGCGTCGGCGAGGCGCAGCGCGGCGGGACGGCGGCCGGGACCCCGGGCGAGGACCGGGACGATGTTCGGGTGGTCACGCAGGGCGGCCCGGTAGGAGACGGCCCAGTCGTGCAGCGCGGTCCGCCAGTTCCGGCCGTCCTCGAACATCGACAGGTCGACTTGTGCACTCACCGAGTCGGCGACCGCTTCCAGGATCTCGTCCTTGGTGCGGAAGTGGTTGTACAGCGAGGGCCCGCTCACCCCCAGCTCGGCGGCGAGCCGCCGGGTGGAGACGGCCGCCAGGCCCTCCGTGTCCACGAGTTCCCGTGCCGTCTCGACGATCCGGTCGGTGCTGAGGAGGGGCTTGCGTGGTCGGGCCATGGCGCACATAGTAGGGCTGCACACGCAAACTAGCAGTGCTAATTTAAATGTCCGGCTTTCAAGATCGTCTGGTGTGGGGTGATCACGTGGTGAACCTGGAGCTGAGCGAGGAGCAGGCCGCCGTCCGGCAGCTCGCCCGGGACTTCGTGGAGCGCGAGATCGCCCCGCACGTCGTCGCCTGGGACCGCGCCGAGGAGGTCGACCGCGGCATCGTGAAGAAGCTCGGCGAGGTCGGCTTCCTCGGCCTGACCATCGACGAGGAGTACGGCGGCTCCGGCGGCGACCACCTCGCGTACTGCCTGGTGACCGAGGAGCTGGGCCGCGGGGATTCGTCGGTGCGCGGGATCGTGTCCGTCTCCCTCGGCCTCGTCGCCAAGACCGTCGCCGCCTGGGGCAGCGAGGAACAGAAGCGGCGGTGGCTGCCGGGGCTGACCGCCGGCGCCTACGTCGGCTGCTTCGGGCTCACCGAGCCCGGCACCGGCTCCGACGCGGGCAACCTCACCACCCGCGCGGTGCGCGACGGCGACGACTACGTCATCAACGGCAGCAAGATGTTCATCACGAACGGCACCTGGGCCGACGTCGTCGTACTCTTCGCCCGCTCCACGGACGCCCCCGGTCACAAGGGCGTCTCCGCCTTCCTCGTGCCCACCGCCACCCCCGGCCTCAGCCGCCGCGCCATCCACGGCAAGCTCGGGCTGCGAGGCCAGGCCACCGCCGAACTGGTGCTGGAGGACGTCCGGGTGCCCGCCTCGGCGCTGCTCGGCGAGGAGGGCAAGGGCTTCTCCGTCGCCATGTCCGCGCTCGCCAAGGGGCGGATGTCGGTGGCCGCGGGCTGTGTCGGCCTGGCCCAGGCCGCGCTGGACGCGGCCGTCCGGTACGCCGGGCAGCGGGAGCAGTTCGGCAAGCCCATCGCCCACCACCAGCTGGTGCAGGAGCTGATCAGCGACATCGCCGTCGACGTGGACGCGGCGCGCCTGCTGACCTGGCGGGTCGCCGATCTGATCGACCGCGCGCAGCCGTTCGCCGTCGAGTCGTCCAAGGCCAAGCTGTTCGCCTCCGAGGCCGCCGTCCGCGCCGCCAACAACGCCCTTCAGGTCTTCGGCGGTTACGGCTACATCGACGAGTACCCGGCCGGCAAACTCCTGCGCGACGCCCGCGTGATGACCCTCTACGAGGGCACCAGCCAGATCCAGAAGCTCCTCATCGGGCGTTCCCTGACCGGGGTTTCGGCGTTCTGAGCAGGTGAGTGCGTGAGTACTTGAGTACGTGTCTGAGTATCCCGGCGGATGTGGCGAGGGCCACGTCCGGCGGATGCTCGTCCCATGAGTGACACACCCGTCAAGCAGCAGAACACGGCCGCCTTCTACGGTCAGGCCGTCGCGTCCTTCTCGGTCGCCATGGCCGCCACCGCCGTCGGCATCTACCAGCTGAGCGCCGACGCCTGGGTGCGCGCCTTCCTGGCCATCGCCGTCCTCTACCTCGTCACGTCCGCCTTCACCCTCGCCAAGGTGATCCGCGACCGCCAGGAGGCCGGGCAGATCGCCAGCCGCGTCGACCAGGCGCGGCTGGAGAAGCTCCTCGCCGAGCACGACCCCTTCGAAAAGATCTGAAGGCTCCGACACGTATTGGGTGATCTTTTCGCCTCGCTCCCGGCGGCCACGCTAAGCGCCCGCTCACCTTCGGCGGTATGGTGGTGCTCCTGACCGAGAGGGGCGAGCGAGCGATGAGTACGGCGGAGGAGACGACCGGCGGCGAGGTCGAGCCGTGGGACGAGGTCACCCCTGACGCGGCCCGGCGGCTGCTCGTCGCCGCGGTGGAGGCCTTCGCCGAGCGCGGCTACCACGCGACGACGACCCGTGACATCGCCGGCCGCGCCGGCATGAGCCCGGCGGCGCTCTACATCCACTACAAGACCAAGGAAGAGCTGCTCCACCGGATCAGCCGGATCGGCCACGACAAGGCCCTCGACATCCTGCGCACGGCCGCGCGGCGCGAGGGCAGCGCCACCGAGCGGCTGACCGACGCCGTCAGCTCCTTCGTCCGCTGGCACGCCGGACGGCGCACCACTGCGCGGGTCGTCCAGTACGAGCTGGACGCGCTCGGCCCGGAGGCCCGCGCGGAGATCGTCGCGCTGCGTCGCCAGGTCGACGCCGAGGTGCGCGGGATCATCGAGGACGGCGTGGCCTCGGGCGAATTCGACGTGCTGGACGTGCACGGCACGACGCTCGCCGTGCTGTCGCTGTGCATCGACGTGGCCCGCTGGTTCACCGTGGACGGCCCGCGCACCCCCGAGGAGGTCGGCGCGCTCTACGCCGACCTCGTGCTGCGGATGGTGGGGTCGAGCCAGGCCGCCCCTCAGACGTAGTACCGGACCACCGACTCCGCGACACAGACGGGCTTGTCGCCGCCCTCGCGCTCCACGGTGAAGGTGACGGTCACCTGGACGCCGCCCTTCACCTCCTCGACGCCGGTGATCGTCGCGGTGGAGCGCAGCCGGGAGCCCACGGGGACGGGGGCGGGGAAACGGACTTTGTTCGTCCCGTAGTTGACGCCCATCTTCACGCCCTCGACCTGCATCAGCTGCGGGCCGAAGATCGGCAGCAGGGAGAGGGTGAGGTAGCCGTGCGCGATGGTCGTCCTGAACGGCCCCGCGGCGGCCTTCTCCGGGTCCACGTGGATCCACTGGTGGTCCCCGGTGGCCTCGGCGAACAGATCGATCCGCTTCTGGTCGACCTCCAGCCAGTCCGTGTAGCCCAGTTGCTCGCCCACGGCGGCCTTCAGCTCGTCGGGGGAGGTGAAGGTCCTCGGTTCTGCCATCTTCCCGGCCTCTCGCTCGCGCTCGCATCTCTAAGCGACTGCTTAGCATGCTCGGGTGGGGGGTCGATGTCAACGGCTCTTCGCCCGAACCGGTGGGTAGTCTTGGAGGAGTGCCCCAGCTTCCCGAGAAGATCCACGAGCTGACCGTCGGCCAGTTGTCCGCGCGCAGTGGCGTCGCCGTGTCCGCCCTGCACTTCTATGAGGCCAAGGGCCTGATCCGCAGTCGCCGCACCTCCGGCAACCAGCGTCGCTACAGCCGTGACACCCTGCGCCGGGTGGCCTTCGTCCGGGCGGCTCAGCGGGTCGGGATCCCCTTGGCCACGATTCGCGAGGCCCTCGCCCAGCTCCCCGAGGAGCGCACCCCCACCCGTGAGGACTGGGCCCGTCTCTCCGAGGTGTGGCGCTCGGAACTCGACGAGCGCATCAAGCAGCTCAACCGCCTGCGCAACCACCTGACGGACTGCATCGGCTGCGGGTGCCTGTCCCTGGACACCTGTGTCCTGTCCAACCCGGACGACGTGTTCGGTGAACGGCAGTCCGGGTCGCGGCTCATGGTGGAGGGGTAGGCTCTGTCGTCAAATTCCCGCCTGCCCCGCGACGACAGAGCCTAGGCGCCAGCGCCTCCCTCACCAACTCGGCGTTGGACCGGGCCGGTCGGCCGTCCGGCAGGACCAGGGTGTCCTCCAGGCCGATGCGCGTGGCCAGGCCCAGGCGTCCGGCCAGCCTCAGCACCGGCCAGGTGCCGCCCTCCTCGCCGTGCAGCAGCAGCGGGCGGCCGTGTGCCGTGCCGATGGCGGCCAGCAGGGCGTGGGCCGAGGCCTCGGCGGTCGCCGGGTCCGGGTCGCTCACCTGCGCCAGCACCCGCAGCATCCTCGGTGCCAGCGGTGAGCGCGCGAACCGCTCCGCCCCGTCGGTGCCGGATCTGAGGCCCGCCTCGACGCCGATGCCCAGGCGGAGCAGCTCCTCGGCCAGCTTCTCGGCGCCCGGCTCATGCCAGTTGACCGAGGCGAAGTCGGGCAGCACGGACCAGCCGCGCACTCTGGCGAGCCGTGCGTCCGGGTCGGGCTCGGCCCAGGCGCCGGTGGTCACCCCGACCGGCACGCGCACCCGCGCCCGTAGCGCGTCGAGCGTCGGTGCGAGCACCCGCGGGGACATACTGTCGTGTCCGCAGGGCGTCTTGGGGTGGACATGGATCTCCGTGGCCCCGGCCGCGACGGCCTCCGCCGCCGACCCGGCCATGTGCTGCGGGGACAACGGCACCCGCGCGCCGTCGGCGGCCGTGCGGCGGCCGTTGAGACATACCTGCACCATGACTCGATGGTGCCGGACAGCACTGACAAGGACACCGCTGACAAGGGGTGCCTCCCCCGGCGCACCCCCGGTTCCATCCGCTGGTCAGGCGGACATCAGCAGCCGTTCATGCCTGGCGTAGGCCAGGGCTTGGGGTGTGAGCACGGGACGGGGAACCAGGATTCCGCAGTCCGTGCAGACCGGACCGGACGAAGGCTCGTGGTCCAGGCCGTACTTCCAGGTGAGGCGCTCGCCGCCGCACACCGGGCAGCACGCGCCCGGTACCCGCCGCAGGGCGGCGATCAGCCGGCGCAGCACCTCAGCCAGGGGTTCGTCGGGATGCACCCGCGGATCGTCGCACCAGGCGACCCCGAACCCGCCCCAGGTCAGCCGGTGCCAGTCGTCCACGCTGCCCGGCCGCCGCAGCCCGTCGTGCTTCTCTCGCCTGCGGCGCTCGGTGAACTCGGTCTCGTAGGCGAGCCAGACGGTACGCGCCTCCTCCAGCTCCTCGAGCGCGGCCACCAGCCGCACGGGGTTGGGGGAGCGGTCCTCGGGGTCGAAACCCGCCCGGGAGCACAGATGGTCCCAGGTCGCCCGATGCCCGTAAGGGGCGAACTTCTCAAGGCACTTGCGCAGGGAGTACCGCCGCAGCGCCAGATCACAGTCCGGGTCGCGTACCTGTCTCGCCAGACTCCGGAAACCGGCCATCGCCTTGCACCTCCGTTACACCTGCACCTGTACTTCGGTCACTTCGGCGTCATTGCACGGACTTCGCACGACGTCGGCGAATAGACGTATCGACAGGCGATTCGGCTCCATCTGTTCTTCCTCTTCTTTCGTCGACTCCAAAAACATGACGCATGTTCATCTTCAAACTCGGGGATACCGGCGGTAACGTCTGCGCACCCCACGTCGGTAGGAGCTGCCATGCCACGGCGAACCCCACGCATCGCCCTTGACGGACTGAGAACGTCTCGCAGATTCCCCGGGTTCCTGAAAACCGCGTCCGTATGTGTCCTCGTCGCCGGTCTGCTCTCCCCGCTCGGCCAGGCGGCGGCCTCCGCCGCCACCGCAACGGCCTCCAACGACTACTGCGGCGGCCAGTGTTCGGACATCCTGCCGCCCGGCGAGAACGGCAACGCGACCCTCGCCCAGATCCTGCTGAACCAGATGTTCGGCACCCAGCCCTCGCACGCCGAGGACCAGCTCGGCCCGTACGCCAACCTGGCCACGGGCTACAAGGGCCTCACCGACTCGACGGTCAACACCTTCTTCAACGACGCCTCGTTCGGTGTCCCCTCCGACCAGGTCGCCTCCACCGAGAAGCCGGCCGGCCGCAGCGACGTGACGATCGTCCGCGACAAGAAGGCCGGTGTGCCGCACATCACAGGCACCACCCGGTACGGCACCGAGTTCGGCGCCGGATACGCGGCGGCCGAGGACCGGCTGTGGCTGATGGACGTCTTCCGGCACGTGGGCCGCGGCCAGCTGACCTCCTTCGCGGGCGGCGCGGCGGCCAACCAGGGCCTTGAGCAGGAGTTCTACCGGAACGCGCCGTACACCGAGGCCGACCTCCAGGCGCAGATCGACAATGCCGTCGCGAACAACGGCGCCCGCGGCCAGCAGGCCCTCGCGGACGTCAACGCCTACCTCGCCGGCATCAACTCCTACATCGACGCCTCCGACAGCGGCCGTTACTTCCCCGGCGAGTACGACCTGACCGGCCACAAGGACCCGATCACCAACGCCGGCACCATCGCCCACTTCAAGGTCACCGACCTGGTGGCGCTGGCCTCCGTCATCGGCTCCCTTTTCGGCTCCGGAGGCGGCGGCGAGGTCAGCAACGCCATGTCCCTGCTCGCCGCCCAGTCCAAGTACGGCGTCGAGGAGGGCACCAAGGTCTGGGAGTCCTTCCGCGAGCGCAACGACCCCGAGGCCGTCCTCACCCTGCACAACGGCGAGAGCTTCCCGTACGGCGCCAAGCCCGCCACCGCACAGGGCCAGGCCCTGCCCGACGCCGGCTCGGTGACCCAGGAACCGCTCGTCTACGACCGCACCGGCAGCGCAGCCACCGCGAGCGCCAAGAAGACCTCCACCACGGCGGCCAAGGCGACCCTCGGCTCCGCCCGGCGCGGCATGTCCAACGCCCTCGTGGTCAGCGGCAAGTACACCGCCGGCGGCCACCCCATCGCCGTCTTCGGCCCCCAGACCGGTTACTTCGCCCCGCAACTCCTCCTGCTCCAGGAGATCCAGGGCCCGGGCATCAGCGCCCGCGGCGCCTCCTTCGCGGGCCTGAGCATGTACGTCGAACTCGGCCGCGGCCAGGACTACTCCTGGAGTGCGACCACCTCCGGCCAGGACATCATCGACACCTACGCCGTCGAGCTGTGCCAGGACGACTACCACTACCTGTACCACGGCACCTGCACGGCCATGGACCAGGTCGAGCAGAAGAACTCCTGGTCACCGACCACGGCCGACGGCACGCCCGCGGGGTCGTACACGATGCGCGTATGGCGCACGAAGTACGGGCCGGTGGAGTACCGCGCGACCGTCGGCGGCAAGAAGGTCGCCTACACCACCCTGCGCTCCTCCTACCTGCACGAGGCCGACTCCATCATCGGCTTTCAGATGCTGAACGACCCCGACTACGTCAAGGGCCCGAAGGACTTCCAGAGCGCGGCCCAGCACATCAACTACACCTTCAACTGGTTCTACGCCGACTCCCAGCACACCGCGTACTACAACAGCGGTGACAACCCGGTCCGGGCGAGCGGCGTCGACGCCGAGTTCCCGGTCTGGGCGCAGCCCGCGTACGAGTGGCGGAACTGGAACCCGGCCACCAACACCGCCGACTACACCTCTCCCGCCAGCCACCCCAACTCCATCGACCAGGACTACTACATCTCCTGGAACAACAAGCAGGCCAGGGACTACACGACCGCATCCTGGGGCGACGGCTCCGTGCACCGCGGGAACCTGCTGGAGGACCGGGTGAAGAAGCTGGTCGCGGCCGGCGGCGTGACCCGGGCCAAGCTGGTGCAGGCCATGGCGGACGCGGCCCTCGCCGACCTGCGCGCCGAGGACGTGCTGCCGAAGCTGCTGAAGGTGATCAACTCCTCGCCCGTGACCGACACCAGCGCGGCCGACGCCGTGAACAAGCTCCAGGCGTGGCTGACCGCGGGCGCCAAGCGCACGGAGACCTCCGCGGGTTCGAAGGCGTACGCCAACGCCGACGCGATCCGCATCCTGGACGCCTGGTGGCCGCTGCTGGTGAAGGCCGAGTTCGAACCCGGCCTGGGCAGCGACCTGTACAGCGCGTTCACCGGCAACCTGCCCGTGGACGAGTCCCCGTCCGCCGGCCACGGCCCCACCGGCTCGCACGCCGGAAGCGCCTTCCAGTACGGCTGGTGGAGCTATGTCGACAAGGACATCCGGGCCGTGCTCGGTGAGAACGTCCAGGGCGGCCTGGCCCACGAGTACTGCGGCGACGGCAGCCTCAGCGCCTGCCGGGACACGCTGATCAGCACCCTGAAGCAGGCCGCCGGCCTGACCGCCGCCCAGGTCTACCCGGGCGACGACCAGTGCTCGGCGGGCGACCAGTGGTGCGCCGACTCCATCGCCCAGCGCGTCCTGGGCGGCATCAAGCACGGCAGGATCAGCTGGCAGAACCGGCCGACCTTCCAGCAGGTCGTGGAGTACACCTCACACCGGTGACGTACCAGCCGGTGCCGGTGCCGGCGGCGGGTCAGGCGATACGGCCCGCCGCCAGCACCACCCGCGCCAGCTCCGGGTGCACGATGTCGCTGTGCGCCCCGCTCGGCGGGCCGCCGCGCCGGACGACCGCGGCGGCGTCGACGTTCACACAGCCGGACGCGGGCAGCCCGCCGTTCAGGGCCGCGGCGAGGTCGATGCCGGTGGTGCCCGGCACCGCCTGCACCCCGTCGTGGCCCATGGCGCCCCACCGGGCGCCCAGCACCTCGCCGACGAGCTCCCCGGCGAGGGACCGGTCGTCGTCCGCCAGCCGCGAGGCCAGCGGGTAGAAGGTGCCGAGCGCCTGGTCGAAGTGCGAGTGACAGCACACCAGCGGTCCGTCGATCCGCCGCTGCCAGTCCTTGAGGGCACCGGCCGTGTCCGCGTCCTGCGGCAGCCGCTGCGCGAACGCGTAGTGCGAGAAGGCCCCTTGGAGCAGCGTGACGGACTTCACCGTGCGCACCCCGTCGGGCAGCCCGCGCAGCGCGAACGACACCAGCCGCCCGCCGAAGCTGTGCCCGACCAGATGCACCCGGACCCCGGGCGCCGCAGCGGCCAACCGTCCGATGAACGCCCCGAGTCCGCGCTCGCCCACGGTCCCCGCGCGCCGCTTCATCGCGTAGTACGTCGCCTGCCGCAGCACCTCCTTGGCCCCCTCCCAGGGGTTCGGCAGGCTGAACTCGGCCGTCGCGCCCGCGGATTCGAGACCGGTGAGGGCCTGCGCGAACGTCTCGCACACAGCCGCCGCGTCCCCGCGGAGCACGGCCGGCTCGCCCTCCTCGGCGGGCCCCGCCGTGTCCGCCGCGCCCATCACGCGCGGGCCGTCCGCCGCGGGCTCGACCAGCTGCCGCACCAGCCGCCCGAACTCGTCCAACGCGGCGTCCCCACGCGGCTGTTCGACCAGCAGCCGGGCCACCTGGTCGAGTACGCCGGCCCGGCCCGGGAAGGCCGCCGCCAGCGCCTGCCGGGTGTCCGCGTCCAGCGCCGGGCCCGGCACCGCCTGAGCGGCCACCGTGGACCTGGGGAAGTTCGGGATCGGCTCGTCGCAGAACCGCATCGACGGCCAGATCACGCCCGCGTACCCGATCCGCGCATTCGGCGCGAGCGCGGGGATCGGCGCGAAGAAGGCGCGGTACAGCGCGGTCGCGTCCGAACGGTCGTTGTTCCAGCCGTGCGCGAAGACGATCAGGTCACGGACACCGCGGCCCGTGACCTGCGCCAGCAGCTGGTCGCGTTCGGGGCCGTCGACGTCCCCGTCCGCATCGAAGGTCAGCTCCCAGTAGGGAGTCACGCTCATTCCCGGATCCGCCATGCCAGGCTCCCTCGACCCCGCAAACGGTGCGTTGTGGGCGCATCGTCCCGCGGCGGGGCGAGGTTGGCCATACAGTACGGCTCAGCTGTACAGGAGATATTCCTTTCGAACCCTCCGGAACGCGGCCAGTTCCTCCTGCCAGGCGCCGACCACCTCGTCCGTGCCCGCTCCCGCGTCGATCATCGTGCGTACCCCGGCGGAACCGGTGAGCTTGTCGATCCAGTTGTCCGAGCGCCAGGCGAACCCGCTCCACACCCTCTTCGCGGTCACGAGCAGCGCGATCCCGGTGCGTACGGGGTCGTAGGCGGCCCGGTCGTGCACATGGATCTGTACGCCCCCGACCGTCCTGCCCTGGAACTTGGAGAAGGCCGGAGCGAAGTACGCCTCTCTGAACCGCACGCCCGGCAGCCCGAGTTCGCCGACGGCGGCGGCCCAGCGTCCGTCGATGCCCTCGGCGCCGAGTAGTTCGAAGGGCCTGGTCGTGCCCCGCCCCTCCGACAGGTTGGTGCCCTCGAAGAGGCAGGTGCCGGAGTACACCAACGCCGTGTCGGGGGTGGGCATGTTGGGACTCGGCGGCACCCAGGGCAGCCCGGAGGCGTCGTAGAAGTGATCGCGCTTCCAGCCCGTCATCAGTACGGTCTCCAGCTGCACGGGCGTGCCCAGGAACTCCCCGTTGAACAGCCGGGCCAGCTCGGCCACCGTCATGCCGTGCGCCTGCGCGATCGGCTGCCGGCCGACGAAGGTCGCGAACTCCTTGTGCAGGACCGGCCCTTGGGCGGAGCGGCCGGTCACCGGGTTCGGCCGGTCGAGCACGACGAACCGCCTGCCCGCGAGCCGGGCCGCCTCCATGCAGTCGTACAGGGTCCAGATGTACGTGTAGAAGCGGGCGCCCACGTCCTGGATGTCGAAGACGACCGTGTCGACGCCGGAGGCGGTGAACACGTCGGCGAGAGCGCTGCCGCTCTTCAAGTACGTGTCGTAGACGGGCAGTCCGGTCGCCGGGTCGTCGTAACGGCCCTCGGAACCGCCGGCCTGGGCGGTGCCGCGGAAGCCGTGCTCGGGGCCGAACACCGCCGTGAGCTTGACGTGGGGGTCGGCGTGCATCACGTCGACGATGTGGTGGACGTCGCGGGTGATGCCGGTGGGGTTGGTGACGATTCCGACCTTTTGGCCGTCGAGGAGGGAGTAGCCGTCGGCCGAGAGGCGCTCGAAGCCGGTGTGCAGTCGCTCGCGTGGTTCGGCCGTGGCGCGTGTTGCCGGCAGGGCCGTCATCGTTGCCGAGGCGAGAAGGCTCCGTCGGGACAGGTGCATGGGGGGACCTCCGTGTGTGGGAACGTGCGGGCCGTATGTGGTTGGTCCTGCCCGCGCGGCGGAGCCGCATATCGACACAGCCCCGCGCCCCGGGGTGTCAACCCTTCCCCAGCGACATACCGACTGGTTAGTCTGGGCCGCCACAGTCGTCGCGCGTCGAGCGTCGCGCGAGCTCGTGTCGTAAGGAGACCGATGGTGGAAGCCGTGCAGGACGCGGGAGTGGTCGTCACCGGAGCCGGTGGGGGGATCGGGGCCGCGCTGGCGCGACGGTTCGCCGAGGAAGGGGCCCGGGTCGTCGTGAACGACCTGGACGGGGACAGGGCGAAGGCGGTCGCCGAGGAGATCGGCGGGATCGCCGTGCCCGGGGACGCCTCCGCTGTCGTCGGCGCCGCCCGCGACGCGCTCGGCGGCACCGTGGACGTCTACTGCGCCAACGCCGGCGTCGCCTTCGAGGACCAGGGCCCCGGTGAGCCCCTCGACGAGAAGTCCTGGGCGCTGTCCTGGGACGTCAACGTCATGGCGCACGTGCGCGCGGCCCACGCCCTGCTGCCGGACTGGCTGGAGCGCGGCCGGGGCCGGTTCGTGTCCACCGTGTCGGCCGCCGGACTCCTCACCATGATCGGCGCCCCCTCCTACAGCGTCACCAAGCACGGCGCGCTGGCCTTCGCCGAGTGGCTGTCGCTGACGTACCGCCACCGGGGCGTCAGCGTCCACGCGATCTGCCCGCAGGGCGTGCGCACCGACATGCTGGCCGCCACCGGCACCGTCGGCGACCTGGTCCTGCGGCCCACCGCGATCGAGCCGGAGGACGTCGCCGAGGCCCTGTTCCGGGGCATGGCGGAGGACCGCTTCCTGATCCTGCCGCACCCCGAGGTCGCCGAGTACTACCAGGCGCGGGCCGGCACTCCCGACCGCTGGCTGGCGAACATGAACCACATCCAGCAGAAGTGGGAGGCAGCCCGGTGAGCCCGTCCGGGCCCCGGGGCGGACCCGGATGAACTCGCGGTGTACTGCAGGGAGAGACTGGCCGCATACACGTACCCGCGTCAGGCGGAGATCCTGCCCGACCCGCCCATGACGGCGAGTGGGAAGATCCTCCGACGGGAACTGCGTTCCCGCGCGCACGACGATCGGCCGACCTCGTAGACCACGCTCGGCAGAAACTCACGGAAAGGCAGGTGGCGGCAGTGCCCAGGATGACGGACGGAGACGGGACGCCTGTTCCGCAGCGGCTGCTGGCCGCCGCCACCCGCCTCTTCGCCGAGTGGGGCTACGACCGCACCTCGGTGCAGGAGATCGTGGAGGCGGCCGGCGTCACCAAGGGGGCGCTGTACCACTACTTCGGCTCCAAGGACGACCTGCTGCACGAGGTGTACGCGCGCGTGCTGCGCCTCCAGCAGGAGCGGCTGGACATGTTCGCGAACGCCGACGCGCCCGTGGAGAAGAGGCTCAGGGACGCGGCGGCGGACGTCGTCGTCACGACGATCGAGAACCTCGACGACACGATGATCTTCTTCTACTCGATGCACCACCTGAGCCCGGAGAAGAGCAAGCAGGTGCGCGCCGAGCGCCGGCGCTACCACGAACGCTTCCGCGCGCTCGTCGAGGAGGGCCAGCGCGAGGGCGTCTTCTCCACCGCGACCCCCGCCGACCTGGTGGTGGACTACCACTTCGGATCCGTCCACCACCTGTCGACCTGGTACCGCCCCGACGGCCCGCTCAGCCCGCAGGAGGTCGCCGACCACCTGGCCGACCTGCTCATGCGGGCCCTGCGCCCGTAGCGGACGTCAGAGGTACTTCTTCAGCTCCCGCCGCGCCAGCGACCGCTGGTGCACCTCGTCCGGGCCGTCGGCGAGCCGCAGGGTGCGCGCCGCCGCGTACAGCTCGGCCAGCGGGAAGTCCTGGCTCACGCCGCCCGCGCCGTACAGCTGGATCGCCTGGTCGAGGATGGCGGTGACCGCCCGGGGCGTGGCGATCTTGATGGCCTGGATCTCGGTGTGGGCGCCCTTGTTGCCGACGGTGTCCATCAGCCAGGCCGTCTTCAGCACCAGCAGCCGCAGCTGCTCCACCGTCACCCGGGCGTCGGCGATCCACTCCTGGACCACGCCCTGCTGGGCCAGCGCCTTGCCGAAGGCGTTACGGGACACCGCGCGCCGGCACATCAGCTCGATGGCCCGCTCGGCCATGCCGATCAGCCGCATGCAGTGGTGGATGCGGCCGGGGCCGAGCCGGGCCTGCGCGATGGCGAAGCCGCCGCCCTCCTCGCCGATCAGGTTAGACATCGGCACGCGCACCTGGTCGAAGATCACCTCGGCGTGGCCGCCGTGCGAGTGGTCCTCGTAGCCGAAGACCTGCATCGCGCGCTTCACGGTGACGCCCGGGGTGTCGCGCGGGACCAGGACCATGGACTGCTGGCGGCGGATGTCCGCACCGTCCGGGTCCGTCTTGCCCATCACGATGAAGATCTTGCAGTCCGGGTTCATCGCCCCGGAGATGTACCACTTGCGGCCGGTGATGACGTACTCGTCCGTGCCGTCGGAGGCTCGCTCGATCCGCGTGGTGATGTTGGTGGCGTCCGAGGAGGCGACCTCCGGCTCGGTCATCGCGAACGCCGAGCGGATCTCACCGGCCAGCAGCGGCTCCAGCCACTGCTTCTTCTGCTGCTCGCTGCCGAACTGCGCCAGCACCTCCATGTTCCCGGTGTCGGGCGCCGCGCAGTTCGTCGCGGTGGGCGCCAGGTGCGGGGAGCGGCCGGTGATCTCGGCGAGCGGTGCGTACTGGAGGTTCGTCAGCCCGGCGCCGTACTCGGCGTCCGGCAGGAACAGGTTCCACAGGCCCTGCCTGCGGGCCTCGGCCTTCAGCTCCTCGACCACGGCCGGGGTGTCCCAGGGGGAGGCGAGCGCGGCCCGCTGCTCCTCCGCCACGGCCTCGGCCGGGTAGACGTGCTCGTCCATGAAGGCGAGGAGCTTGGCGCGCAGTTCCTCGGTGCGCGCGTCGAACGCGAAGTGCATGTCCGTCAGCCTTCCTGCAGCGTGGTCAGTCCGTGGTCGATGAAGACGGGCACCAGCTCGCCGATCCGGTCGAAGCCGCCTCCGACCGTCTTGCCCTGCGTGTAGCGGTAGTGGATGCCCTCCAGGATCACCGCGAGCTTGAACCAGGCGAACGCGGTGTACCAGGAGACGGCCGAGACGTCGCGCCCCGAGCGCGCGGCGTACCGCTCGACCAGCTCCCGCGGGGAGGGGTGCCCCGGGGCCTCGGCGGTGGTGGAGACGGGCGAGTCGAGCAGGCCCAGCGGGGCGGAGTACATCACCAGCAGGCCCAGGTCGGTGAGCGGGTCGCCTAGCGTCGACATCTCCCAGTCGAGGATGGCCTTGATCTGGTCGTCCGCGCCGATCAGGACGTTGTCGAGGCGGTAGTCGCCGTGGACGACGGCCGGGGCCGGGGAGGTGGGCAGGGCGCGGCCGAGGGCCGCGTGCAGCTCGTCGATGCCGGCCAGCTCGCGGTTGCGGGAGGCGTCCAGCTGCTTGCCCCAGCGGCGCAGCTGGCGGTCGAGGAAGCCCTCGGGCCGGCCGAAGTCCGCGAGGCCCACCTCGGCGGGGTCCACCGCGTGCAGCTCGACCAGCGTGTCCACCAGGGACAGCACCGCGTTCCGGGTGCGCTCCTCGCCCAGCGGGGCGAGCTGCTGGGCCGTGCGGTACGGGGTGCCCTCGACGAACTCCATGACGTAGAACGGCGCCCCGAGCACCTCCTCGTCCTCGCACAGCAGCACCGGACGCGGGACGGGCACCTGCGTGGGGTGCAGCGCGCTGATCACCCGGTGCTCGCGCTTCATGTCGTGTGCGGTGGCCAGGACATGTCCGAGCGGCGGGCGCCGTACGACCCACCGGGACGTGCCGTCGGAGAGCATGTAGGTGAGGTTCGACCGTCCGCCCTCGATCAGCCGTCCGGTCAGCGGGCCGTTCACCAGGCCGGGCCGCTCACGGTCGAGCAGGGCGCGCAGCCGGTCGAGATCGAGCCCGGGCGGGTGGTCGGCGCTCATACATCACTCCTACGGACGGGTGTACACGACCCGACTCATGATGCCGACCGGTCGGTATGCCGTCCAGTGGGCGAGGCGAACAGGACGGCAAACGTGACCGGGGCCACGATAGGCCGACGGCGTACATGACGGCCGTACTCCGGGGCACACCGGTTGCGTGACATGCGCCGACCCCGGAGGGTCGAGACCATGAGGGCCATCAGCTACAGCCACTACGGCGGACCCGAGGTGCTGGACTACGGCGAGGTGCGCGACCCGAAGGTCGGCCCCGACCAGGTGCTGGTCAAGGTGCGCGCGGCGGGCGTCAACCCGGTCGACTGGAAGTGCCGCGAGGGCTATCTCGACCCCTTCCTCGACGCCGTCTTCCCGGTGATCCCCGGCTGGGACGTCAGCGGTGTGGTGGTGCAGCCGGGCGCCGCCGTCACGGAGTTCGCCGTCGGCGACGAGGTCATCGGCTACGTCCGCGAGGACTTCCTGTCCCGGGGCACCTTCGCCGAGTACGTCGCCGCGCCCCTGCGCACTCTCGCCCGCAAGCCGCGCAACCTCTCCTTCGAGGAGGCCGCCGGACTGCCGCTGGCCGGGCTCACCGCCTACCAGGTGCTCGTCAAGGCGCTGGAGCTCCGACGCGGCGAGACCGTGCTGGTGCACGCGGCGGCCGGCGGGGTCGGCTCCCTGGCCGTCCAGATCGCCGCCCACCTCGGCGCCCGGGTCATCGGCACGGCGAGCGAGCGCAACCACGACTTCGTACGGCAGCTCGGCGGCGAGCCGGTGACCTACGGCGACGGCCTGGCCGACCGCGTGCGCGGCCTCGCGCCCGGCGGCGTGGACGCGGTCTTCGACTCGGTCGGCGGCGAGACGCTGAGGGTCTCGGCCGAGCTGCTCGCCCCCGAGGGCCGGATGGCTTCGATCGCCGACCCGGACGTGGTGGGCCACGGCGGTCGCTACTGCTTCGTCCGCCCCGACGCCGAGGACCTGCGGCACCTGTCCGAGCTGGCGGAACAGGGAGTCGTGTCCGTGCACGTCCAGGAGACCTTCCCGCTGGACCGGACGGCGGACGCGCACCGCGTGAGCCAGGAGGGCCGGACCCGCGGCAAGATCGTCGTGACGGTCGAGTGGGAGGACTGAGCGCACGAGTACGGCCCGCACCATGAGCTAGATCACGAGTACGGCGGCGCAGACCCCCGTCGCCACCGTGCACAGCACCGCCGCCGTCGCGTACCGGGGCGACAGCACGGGCGGCCGGGGGTGTGCGGCGAGGGCGTGGATCCGGCGGTGGGCCACCCACAGGAAGCCCAGCCAGAGCACGGAGATCAGCGCGCACATCACGACGCCGAGGGGCGTCGCACCGCCGTGCAGCGCGGTCTTCCCGGCGAGTACGGCGGCTACGGAGGCGGACAGGGTCGTACGACGCCAGGCCAGCCGGGTGCGCTCGGGCTGCAGCCCGGGGTCCCGGCCGCCCGCCGGGGCTACCCCGCCCATCCGGCCAGCACCACGACGACCATCGCGAGGGCGACCACGGCGACAACCAGGCTCAGCATCGCGGGGAAGCGGGAGGCGGGCAGATCCTCGCCGCGCCGCATGGCCTGCTCGCAGCGCACCCAGTGGTTCACCGCGCGCAGGGAGCACAGCACCCCGGCGCCGAGCAGTGCGAGGGCCAGCCCGGCCCGCCAGGCCCAGCGCAGGTGCGGCAGGAACTGGTCCACCGCGAACCCGCCGCCGATCAGCGCGAGCGCGGTGCGCAGCCAGGCCAGGAACGTGCGCTCGTTGGCCAGGGAGAAGCGGTAGTCGGGCGTACCGCCCTCCGCCCGCACCTGCTCCGGTGCGAACCACAGCCGCAGGTTCCGTACGAATCCCATCACGCCTCAGGACCCTACCGGCGGGTCAGCGGGCCGCCCGGAACGCCCGCAGCCGCTCGTACGCCGCGAGCCCGTCCGGCACCCACTCCCAGTCGCCGAGCCGCCGCTCGACCTCCTCCTCGGGCAGGAAGCCGTACCACTGGACCTCCTCCGCCTGCGGGCGCACCGGCAGCTCGCAGCGCACCTCGTACACCGCCGACCACCAGCTCTGCCCGTCCCCGTTGTCGTACAGGAACGTGAAGAGGTGCTCCGGCCGGGCCAGCCCCTGTACGCCCAGCTCCTCCTCGGCCTCCCGCAGCGCCGCCTCGTCGTAGGACTCGCCGGCGCCCACGACCCCGCCGACGAACATGTCGTACAGCGAGGGGAACACCAGCTTGGTCGCCGTGCGCCGATGCACGAAGAGCCGCCCGTCCGCGTCCCGCGCCTGCACGAAGACACACCGGTGCCGCAGCCCCCTGGCATACACCTCACCACGCGGCGCCTGCCCGACGACCCGGTCCTGCTCGTCGACGACGTCGAGAATCTCCTCAGCGGGGTCCATACACCCATCCAACCAGGACCGGCCCGAGCGATCAGCCGGGCCGGCTCAGTGTGGCTGGGGCCCCGGGCGGCCAGAGGTCCGCGTGGGCTGAGCTCGGCGGCACCGGACCTTCGCCAGATGAGGCTCAGGCGGCCGACGGCCCCGCGTGGCCTCGGCGAGGCCGGGCCTCGCGCGGGCTCAGGTGGTGGGGCCCCCGGGTCGGCCCGAGCGGGACCGGCGGGGATCGCCAGGTCGGGCTCGGCGGGCAGAAGCCGCAGCGGGCCCAGCGTGGCCTGTGCCTGGATCGACCTCGGCGGGGCTGGCGGGTGTCGCTGGGTCGGGCTGGGTTGGGCGGAGGCTGTGGCGGGTTCGGCGTGGGCTGTGCTCTGGGTCGGCCTCGGCGGGGCTGGCGGGTGTTGTCGGGGGGGCTTGGTTGGGCGGAGGCTGTGGCGGGTTC